>JBNJFQ010000005.1:39005-106716 GCA_051747025.1 Pseudomonadota bacterium | reverse complement strand
TCCATTTGAAGGCGGAAGGGCTGTCCGTCTCTGCCCACTGAGGCCTGCGTAAGACCAGCGTGCCGGTGGCAACGGCCTGTGAAGTGGGAAGCCTCGCCCAATAGGGCGGGGAGCACTCACCGGTCTACGTGGGTCTGCAGCCAGTATTCGAGCAGGGCCGCATGCCAGAGCTTGGAACCCTGGATACGGGTGAAGTACTGGTCCGGGGCGTCCAGCAGCCGGTCGATGTAGGCGGGCTGATACAGCCCCCGCTCGCGGGCGACGCGCGAGCTGAGGATGTCACGCATAAATTCGAGGAAGTCACCGCGCACGTACTTGAGCGCCGGCACCGGGAAGTAGCCCTTGGGCCGGTCCAGGATGGCACCCGGAAGACGACTGCGGGCGATTCGGCGCAGCACGTCCTTGCCGCCATCGCCCAGCTTCAGATGCGGCGGCATCGCGGCCGCGGTCTCCACCAGTTCGTGATCCAGGAATGGTACCCGCGCCTCAAGGCCAAAGGCCATGGTCATGTTGTCCACGCGCTTGACCGGGTCGTCCACAATCAGCGTGGTCACGTCAAGCGCCAGTACCGCATCGATAAAGGAATCCGCGCGGTCGGTCTCGAGCTCGGCGAACTGCTCGCGCAGCCAGTCACCGGTGACGTCGTTCGCCGGCGGGTGCTGCAGCATCTCGGCCATTTCCGGATGGTCACGGTCGAAGTAGTGGCGGCGGAAGCGCTCCACCCAGTCGCCATGGCGATCCCCGGCCATTTGCGGATACCAGAAGTAGCCACCGAAGACCTCGTCCGCACCCTGCCCGGACTGCACCACTTTCACGTGCTGCGAGACCTGCTCGGAGAGCAGGTAGAAGGCGACGGCATCCTGGCCGAACATCGGCTCGGCCATCGCGCCGACCGCCTCCGGCAGGCGCGCCAGGACCTGGTCGTTAGGGATCAGCGTGGCCTGATGATCGGTGGCATAGCGCTCGGCCACCGGATCGGAATATTCGAACTCCGACCCCTTCTCCTCCGGCTGGTCCTCGAAGCCGACCGTGAAGGTGCGCAGGTCGCGCGCGCCCTCCTCCATCGCCAGCGCCACCAGCAGGCTGGAATCCAGCCCGCCGGAGAGCAGTACGCCTACCGGCACATCGGCCACCTCCAGACGCTTGCGCACGGCAGCGCGCAGGGCGTGCTCGATGCGCTCCTGCCACTCGGCGTCGGAGACGGCCTTGTCGGGGCGGTGCGCATGCAGGGTCCAGTAACGTTGCAGCCGTTCCTGACCACGCGCATCGATGCTCAGGTAGTGCCCCGGCTCCAGCTTGCGGATGCCGCGCAGCACGGTGCGCGGCGCCGGTACCACCGCGTGCAGCGAGAACAGCATGTGCAGCGCCTCGGCATCCAGCTCGCTGTCCACCTCGCCGGCCGTCAGCAGCGCCTGGGTATTCGACGCGAAGCGGACGCCCTCGCGCACGCGCGCCAGATACAGGGGCTTGATGCCCATGCGATCGCGGGCCAGCAGCAGGCGCTGCGAGCCTCCGTCGTACAGTGCGAACGCGAACATCCCGTGCAGGCGCGCGACGATGCCCTCGCCCCATTCGGCATAGCCGCGCAGGATGACCTCGGTGTCACCGGTCGAGAAGAAACGGTGGCCGCGGCCTTCCAGCTCCGAGCGCAGCGCGCGGAAGTTGTAGATCGCGCCATTGAACACCAGCGCAAGTCCGGTTTCCGGATCGAACATCGGCTGATGTGCGCGTTGCGACAAATCCAGGATCGACAATCGCCGATGCCCCAGTGCCACCCGCCCGGAGGCCCACAGGCCATCGGCATCCGGTCCGCGCCGCTCCAGACAGGGCAGCATGCGCGCCACCGCCTCGCCACTCGCGCGCCGCTCGCCCCAGACAAACTCCCCGGCGATTCCGCACATGGCTCAGTGTGCCCCGTCCGGGCAACCGCACCCGGGGTTGTGGGTCCGTGCGCGCCATTCCTCGTGCATCTGTGCACAGGCGCCGGCGGTCAGCAGCAGCACATGCACGGTGGTCGGATAGATCCGGCCGTCCACACGCAGCCCTTCGGTCAGCGCCGGGTGGGCGCCCTCCGGGATATGGAAGAAGTCACGGCCCTCGACCATCTGGTCCTTGCGCGCCTTGAACAGGCGGAAAGCTGTACCCTTGGGCACGCCGTTCCACTGGTCGATCTGGCGCAGACTCAGGGTCGCGCGCGCCTGATACACGATCGGCTCCGGCGGTCGCGCATCGGCGGACTCCTCGCAGCCCGGGAACAGCCCGGCCGCGCGCGGGTCTTCATCGTTGGTAGCGTTCATGCTGGCATTATGGGGTTCACTGCCGCAGAAGGAAAAACTGGATGGAATTTCTGCACGAATACGGACTGTTTCTGGCCAAGGTCGCTACCGCACTGGTGGCCGCTCTGATCCTCTTGGGCGCCCTCGCAAACCTGGTCCAACGTGGCCGCGGCAGGCGCCCGGATCATCTGGCGATCAAGCGTCTCAACGACCGTTTCGAGCGCATGGAGAAGACCCTGCGCCGCAAGGTCGAGCGACCGCTGGGACGCTTCCAGCGCCTGCGCGGGTGGCTCGCACGCAAGTGGCACCGCGACGCCGACGACACCAGGTCCGACCCGGGGAAGTCGCCACAAAGCGATAGCGGCCCGGTGGACCAGACGCCGGAAGACTGTCCGCGCGTCTATGTGCTGCGCTTCGAAGGCGACCTGCGCGCCTCTGCGGTGGAAAGCCTGCGCGAGGAGGTCTCGGCCATCCTGACCCTGGCCCGGCCCGAGCGGGATCGCGCCATCGTCTGCCTGGAAAGCCCCGGAGGCCTGGTCCCGTCCTACGGCCTTGCCGCCTCGCAACTCGCACGCCTGCGCGAGGCCGGCCTGGACCTGACCGTCACCGTGGACCGGGTTGCGGCCAGCGGTGGCTACATGATGGCCGCCGTCGGTCACCGCATCGTGGCCGCCCCGTTCGCGATCCTGGGCTCGATCGGGGTGGTGGCACAGATCCCCAACCTGCACCGCTGGCTCGCCCGCCATGATGTGGACTTCGAACTGCTCACCGCCGGCGAATACAAGCGCACCTTGACCGTGTTCGGGGAAAACACCGACGCCGGGCGCCGGAAGTTCCGCGAGCACCTGGAAGAGACCCATGAGCTGTTCAAGGGATTTCTGAGCCGCTACCGGCCGCAGCTCGATCTCGACCAGGTGGCGACCGGCGAGCATTGGTATGGTGAACAGGCGCGCGAGCTGGGCCTGGCCGACGAACTGCGCACCAGCGACGACCTGCTGATGGCGACCACCCGCGAGGCAGACGTCTTCGAGGTCACCTACACCCGTCCTCAGACGGTCGGCCGCCGCCTGACCCTGGCCATGGAGTCCCTGGTCGAGCGTGTCCTGCGCAGCCAGACACCGGAGGGGCGCTACTGAACCCGCATACACCCGCTTGTCCAACCAGCAACGACCATCCACAACCAAGGAGCAAGCCATGATCCGCCAACGCCAGCCCCTGCCCCGTCTCGCCGGCCTGCTCGCCGGCGCCCTGCTGCTGGGCGCGCCAGTCCTGGGTCAGGCCGACACCGGCGACCTGCCCTGGGGCGCCGCGAACGTGATGGAACGCGACTATTCGCCACGCCAGGTGGTCTACGACGTCTATGTGGACAGCGAGCGCGAGATGGACGCGGTGCTGGATCGCGTCAGCATGCTGAACAACATCTACGAGGCCGACCCCTTCGAGTCGCATATCGTGATGGTCCTGCACGGCAGCGAGATCCCGTTTTTCAGTCGCGAGCAGTTCGCGGAACGCGAGAAGCTGATGCGCCGTGCCAAGTCGCTGACCGACGCCGGCAATATCGAGTTCCGTATGTGCAGGGCCGCCGCCCGGGCGCACGGCGTCGACACGGCCGATGTGCATGGCTTCGTCAACATCGTGCCGATGGCCGACGCCGAGATCATCGATCTCCAGCACGAGGGCTACGTCTACATGCAATAGGAGGTATGGAGCGGCGCAACAGGGGTGATGCCGCCCCTTGCGCCGATCCCGCGATCCTGCCCACGAAAAAGGGCCGCCCGGATCATCGCCGAGCGGCCCTTTTGTGGTTGAGAACTTGGTCGGGACGGCAGGATTTGAACCTGCGACCCTCTGCACCCCATGCAGATGCGCTACCAGACTGCGCCACGCCCCGAAGCCGCAGATGGTATCCGATTCGCAAGGGGCAGGAAAGGGGCTGGCATTAAGGAAACGCTGCGCGACGCGCCTTGGCTCGGAAGACCTGGGGCACCAACGCGAACGTGCACATTAATCAGTGTTTTCTTAACGACACGGTTCAGGCGCGCAGCACGCGCAGCACCGATTCCAGTTCCGAGATCGTATCCTGGATAATCTGACGGGCCTGCAGATGGTCGCCCTTCGCCTCGTCGCCGGAAAGCTTCTGGCGTGCCCCGTTGATGGTATAGCCTTCCTCGTAAAGCAGGGCCCGGATCTGGCGAATCAGGATCACGTCCTGGCGCTGATAGTAGCGCCGGTTACCGCGTCGCTTGACCGGCTCCAGCATCGGAAACTCCTGTTCCCAGTATCGCAGCACATGCGGCTTGACCTGGCACAGTTCCGCCACTTCGCCAATGGTGAAGTAGCGCTTGCCCGGGATCGCCGGGAGTTCCTGATGGTTACTCGCCTCCAGCATAGTCCTCTACCCGTTCGCGCAGCTTCTGGCCGGGACGGAAGGTCACCACCCGGCGCGCCGAAACCGGGATCTCCTCGCCGGTCTTGGGATTGCGGCCCGGACGCTGGTTCTTGTCGCGCAGGATGAAGTTGCCGAATCCGGAGAGCTTGACCCCCTCGCCGCTTTCCAGCGACTGGCGCATCTCCTCGAAAAACAACTCGACGAACTCCTTGGCCTCGCGCTTGTTGAGACCCAGTTCTTCGTTAAGCGTAGCGGCAAGATCCGCCTTCGTCACAGCTGCCATGGGCTAGTTTCTCAGGGTTGCGTTAAAGCGGGTCTGCAGATGCTCGACCACGGCGGCGGTCACACCGCTGACATCCGGTTCGCCTAGGGTGCGATCAAAAGCCCGCAAAATCAAGCCCAAAGCGAGGCTCTTGTGTCCCGGCTCCAGGCCCTTGCCCTGGTAGACATCGAATAGCTGCACACGCCGGAGCAAGTCCAGGCGCAGTTCCTCGATCGTGGCCAGTACATCCCCGGCCGGCACCGACTCGTCCACCACGACTGCCAGGTCGCGGCGGATCGAAGGATAGGGCGACAACGGCGAGAACTGTGCGACCGGTGCACGCAGGATCACCGCAGCATCCAGATCGAACAGGTAGGGCGCGGCGACATCGAAGCGCCGGCACAGCGCCGGATGCAGGCGCCCCACCCAGCCGATCGGCTGCTCGCCGGCCAGGACCCGGGCGGACTGCCCGTCGTGCAGCGCAGGGTGCGTCCGCGCATGGAAGCGCAACGGCGCATCCAGCCCGCTGCACAGTTCCTCCACTATGCCCTTGGCATCGAAGAAGTCCGCTTCACGCCCCGTCGCATCCCAGTGTTCCGGCGTGGCACGCCCGCACAGCAGACCCGCTACGCGCGCCTCCTGACGCAGTCCGGAAGCATCCGGCACAAACCGCAGCCCGTGCTCGAACAGGCGCAGATCCGGCTGCTGGCGGGCCTGATTGTAGGCGGCAGTGGCAACCAGCCCCGGCCACAGGCCCGGGCGCATCACCGCAAGGTCGCTGGAGATCGGGTTGGCCAGCGCCAGCGGTTCGACATCCGGATAGAACGCGCGCGCAGCCTCGGCATCGATGAAGCTGAAGCTGATCACCTCGTGGAAGCCCTGCTGCGCGAGTTGGTTGCGCAGCTGGCCGATCGCCGGGTCACGGCCAGCCGGCGGCACCGGCGTCGGCAGACGCTGCGGCAGGCGGTCGTAGCCATGGACCCTGGCCAGTTCCTCGATCAGGTCCTCCTCGCACTGCATGTCGAAACGCGCACGCGGGGCACGCACCGACCAGCCATCACTGCCCCCCTCCACCTGACAGTCCAGCGCGCGCAGGATGCGCTCTGCCTCGGCATCCGCAAAGGAGGTGCCCAGCAGGCGCGCGATGCGCTCGCGGCGCAACCGGATCGGGGCATCGTGGTGGCTGGAGGGGACAACGCCGGCCAGCGCCACCGGACCGCACCGCCCCCCACAGATCTCCAGCAGCAGGCGCGTGGCGCGTTCCATGGCGAGCGGGACCAGGGTCGGGTCCACGCCGCGTTCAAAGCGGTGGGAGGCATCCGTGTGCAGGCCATGGGCGCGGGCGCGACCGGCCAGGGCACGCGGCGCAAAATGCGCGCACTCGAGAACCACACGGGTGGTATCCTCATTCACCGAACTGTCGGCACCCCCCATCACCCCGGCCAGCGCCAGAGGCGCCGAGTCCGACGCGATCACCAGGTCGTGTTCCGACAGTTCGATCTGCTGGTCACCGCCAAGCAGTGTCAGCGGCTCGCCCGACTGCGCGTACCGTACGTGGAAGCACTCGCCCGACCGTGCGGCATCGAAGGCGTGCAGGGGCTGACCCAGCTCCAGCATCACGTAGTTGGTCACATCCACGATGGCGCTGAGCGGACGTACGCCAGCCCGCCGCAGACGTTCGCTGATCCACAGCGGGGTGGCGGCACGGGGGTCGAGCCCGTCCAGCACGCGGGCCGCGTACAGCGGACAGGCCTCGCGGTCATGCACCTGCACCGTAACCCGCGCATCGAGCTCCGGCCCGACGGTCTCCGAACACGACTCGTGCATCGGCCGGTCGAACAACGCCGAACACTCGCGCGCGATGCCGCGCATGCCCAGGCAATCGGCTCGGTTGGGCGTCAGGTCGACCTCGAGGATCTGATCGTCCAGACCCAGCGCCACGCGCAGATCCGCACCGACCTCCAGGTCGGCGGGCAGCACAAGCAGCCCCGCCGCATCCTCCGCCAGACCCAGTTCACGCGCCGAGCACAGCATGCCCTCGGAGGCCACCCCGCGCAGCCTGGACTGCTTGACCCTGAAATGGCCCGGCAGCACCGCACCCACCAGCGCAACCGGGGCAATCATGCCCTCGTGCACGTTTGGCGCCCCGCACACGATCGTTAACGGATCCGCCTCGCCCGCCTCCACCTGGCACACGCGCAGGCGATCGGCGTCCGGATGTGGCTCCACCTTTGTCACTCGACCCACGCGCACACCGGAGAACGCCGGCGCGGCGGGTTCGATCGCGTCCAGTTCCAGACCCGCCATGGTCAGGCGGCGACCGAGTTGTTCCGGGGTCTCGTCAATCTGCAGCCAGTCCTGCAACCACTGAATACTGATGCGCATTAGCCGGTCCGTCCGAATTGGCGAATGAAACGGATGTCGTTGTCGAAGAACAGGCGCAGGTCATTCACGCCATGGCGCAGCATCGCCATGCGCTCGACTCCCAGACCGAAGGCAAACCCGGTGTACTGTTCGGAATCGATGCCGACATGCCCGAGCACGTTCGGGTGCACCATCCCGCAGCCCATTACCTCCAGCCAGCCAGTGTGGCTACACACGCGACAGCCCTCGCCCGCGCAATGCACGCACTGGATATCGACCTCGGCCGATGGCTCGGTAAACGGGAAGTACGAGGGGCGAAAGCGCGTTGCCAGATCGTCGCGGTCGAAGAACGCCTGCAGGAAGGCACTCAGCACGCCACGCAGGTCGGCGAAGGTGATTTCGGTATCCACGCACAGCCCCTCGACCTGGTGGAACATCGGGCTGTGAGTCAGATCGGAGTCGCAGCGATACACGCGCCCCGGTGCGATCACTCGCAACGGCGGTCGCTGCTGTTCCATGGTGCGGATCTGCACCGGCGAGGTGTGCGTGCGCAGCACGCGGTGCGCATCAAAGTAGAACGTGTCGTGCATCGCCCGCGCGGGATGATGCTCGGGGATGTTCAGGGCCTCGAAATTATGGAAGTCGTCCTCGACCTCGGGACCTTCTGCAACACGGAAGCCAAGCCCCGCAAAGAAGGCCTCGATGCGCTCCAGGGTGTGCGTAATCGGATGCAGCGAGCCCTCCGGTGGACGCCGGCCCGGCAGGGTCACGTCCACCTGTTCGCTGGCCAGCTGCTCCGCCAGTGCATTCTCGGCCAGGGCCTGCTGGCGCGCCTCGATCAGACCAGCGACCTCGGCCTTGGCCTCGTTCACCCTCTGACCGGCCGCCGGGCGCTCTTCTGCCGGCAGCTTCCCGAGCTCCTTGAGCTGGGCGGTGAGTGCGCCCTTCTTGCCCAGGTAGTGCACCCGGACCTCGTCCAGCGCCTTCAGGTCCGCCGCTGCGTCGATGCGCTCGCGGGCCTCGGCGACCAGCTGTTGCAGTTCTTCCACGTGTTCCCCCGACTTGTCCGGGCCTTCTCCCCGACCCGTTACCGCCTGCAGGACCGGCGAATCCGCCGCATCCTCTCGAAACAAAAAAGGGAGGGCGTCGACCCTCCCTTTTCAGGGTCCGCCGGCCAACCCGGCGGGTTCTGGTACGGCAGGACCTCAGGCCGGCAGTGCGGCCTTGGCCTTCTCCGCGATCTTGCCGAACGCGGGCAGGTCGTGAACCGCCAGATCGGCCAGGGTCTTGCGGTCGATCTCGATCTCCGCCTTCTTCAGACCGCTCATCAGACGGCTGTAGGACAGATCGAACTGGCGGGCCGCCGCATTGATGCGGACGATCCACAGCGACCGGAACTGGCGCTTCTTCTGGCGACGGTCACGGTAGGCGTACTGGCCGGCCTTGATGACCGCCTGGTTGGCAACACGGAAGACATTCTTCCGGGCGCCGTAATAGCCCTTGGCCTGCTTCAGGACCTTTTTGTGACGGGCGTGAGCGGTTACACCGCGCTTGACTCGTGGCATGTCTCGATTCCTCGGTCAGTTCAACGGTACGGCAGCAGCTTGCGCACGGCCGGGACATCCGACTCGTGCACCATTGCCGGACTGCGCAGGTGACGCTTACGCTTGGTAGGCTTCTTGGTCAGGATGTGACTGCGGTGCGACTGGAACCGCTTGTACTTTCCCGACCCGGTACGGGTGAAGCGCTTGGCCGCACCCCGATTGGTCTTGATCTTCGGCATTACTCTCTCCGGCATTTCGGGCCGTACCCGCGACGGGCCGACCGTTTGTGAAAAGGCGATACGGGTATGCGGAAACCCGACCGCCCTTGTTGTCCTGACAGACGAACTACTTCTTCTTGCCCGTCAGCACCATAACCATCTGGCGTCCTTCCATCTTCGGGCGCTGCTCCACGACCGCGATGTCGGACATGTCCTGCTCGATCTTGTCCAGCAGTTCGCCACCCAGTTCCTGGTGGCGCATCTCGCGCCCGCGGAAGCGGATGGTGACCTTGCCCTTGTCACCGGCCTCGATAAACCGGCGCAGGTTGCGAAGCTTGACGTTGTAGTCGCCCTCGTCCGTCCCCGGACGAAACTTCACCTCCTTGATCTGGATCTGCTTCTGTTTCTTCTTGGCTTCCTGCGCCTTCTTCGCCTGCTCGAACTTGAACTTGCCATAGTCCATGATCCGGGCCACGGGCGGCTCGGCGTTGGGCGAGATCTCGACCAGGTCCAGGCCGCTTTCCTGGGCCATTTCCAGGGCCTCTGCAGTGCTGCAGACACCGCGATTCTCGCCTTCGGCATCGATCAGCCGGATTTGCGGGCTGGTGATCTGATCGTTCAGGCGGACGGTTTTCGCTGCGCTAATAGCCTTCTCTCCAGTTCAAGGTTCAGTGTCGACGACTGGCGACCTCCTCCCGGAGGCGCTCGCCGAAGGCCTCGAGGCTCATGACGCCGAGGTCTTCCCCGCTTCGCGTACGCACCGCCACCTGCCCGTTTTCCATTTCCTTGTCGCCAAGGACCAGCAGGTACGGCACGCGCTTGAGCGTGTGCTCGCGAATCTTAAAGCCGATCTTCTCGTTTCTCAAGTCGGCTTCCACGCGAAAACCCCTGTCGCGAAGCGCTTTCGTTACCTGTTCGGCATAAGCGTCCTGGCGCTCGGTAATGGTCAGCACCTCGGCCTGCACCGGGGCCAGCCAGGTCGGGAAGTGACCGGCGTAGTGCTCGATCAACACGCCGAAGAAGCGCTCCACCGAGCCCAGCAGCGCGCGGTGGATCATGATCGGGCGGCGCCGTTCGTTGTCCTCGGCGACGTATTCCATGTCGAAGCGCTCGGGAAGGTTGAAGTCCAGCTGCACCGTTGAGCACTGCCATTCACGGCCGATCGCGTCGTGGATCTTGATGTCGATCTTGGGCCCGTAGAAGGCACCACCGCCCTCGTCCACCGAGTATTCCAGCCCCTTCTTCTCGATCGCGGAACGCAGCGAGGCGGTCGCGTGCTCCCAGATCGCGTCGGAGCCGACCGCATCCTCCGGTTTGGTCGAGAGATTCACGTCGAATTTCTCGAAGCCGAAGGTCTGCAGGACCTCGAGGGTCAGGTCGATCACACCCATCACCTCGGCCTCGATCTGATCCTCGCGGCAGAAGATGTGGGCGTCGTCCTGGGTGAAGCCGCGCACGCGCATCAGCCCGTGCAGCGCACCGGACATCTCGCGGCGGTACACCGTGCCCATCTCCGCCCAGCGCAGCGGCAGGTCGCGGTAGGAATGGAGCCGGTCCTTGTACATCAGCACATGGAACGGGCAGTTCATTGGCTTGAGCTGGAAGGACTGATGCTCGTCCTCCATCGGCTCGTACATGGACTCGGCGTAGAAATCCGCGTGACCGGAGGTCTTCCACAACTCCAGGTTCGCGATATGCGGCGAGACCACAAAGTCGTAGCCGGCCTTCTCGTGCATGTCGTACCAGTACTTCTCGATCTCGCGGCGGATGCGCGCGCCCTTCGGGTGCCAGAACACCAGGCCACCACCGGCCTCGTCCTGGATCGAGAACAGGTCCAGCTCCTGGCCGATCTTGCGGTGGTCGCGGCGCTCGGCCTCCTTCAAGCGGTCTAGGTGTTCCTTCAGCTGGTCCTTGTTCGGCCAGGCGGTGCCGTAGATACGCTGCAGCATCTCGTTGTCGGAGTCGCCGCGCCAGTAGGCTCCGGCCACCTTGGTCAGCTTGAAGGCCTTCAGCTTGCCGGTGGACGGGATGTGCGGGCCCCGGCAGAGATCGACAAAGTCGCCCTGCTTGTACAGCGAGATGTTCTCGCCCTGCGGGATGCTCGCGATGATCTCGGCCTTGTACTCCTCGCCCATGTCGCGGAAATACTGGACCGCCTCGTCGCGGTCCATCAGCGAGCGTTCCACCGGCAGGTCCTGCTTCGCCAGCTCCTTCATGCGCTTCTCGATCTTCTCCAGATCCTCCGGCGTGAATCCGCGGTCATAGGCGAAGTCGTAATAGAAGCCGTTCTCGATGGTCGGGCCGATGGTCACCTGCGCGTCGGGAAAGAGCTGCTTGACCGCCTGTGCCATCAGGTGCGCCGTCGAATGCCGGATGATCTCCACCCCCTCGGGGTCCCGGTCGGTCACGATCGCGACCTCCGCGTCGTCGTCGATCTCGTGGCGGGCATCCACCAGCTGACCGTTCACCTTGCCGGCCAGGGTGGCCTTGGCAAGGCCCGGACCGATGTCCTTCGCCACGTCCAGCACGGTGACCGGGTGATCGAACTCGCGGCGGCTGCCGTCGGGGAGGGTGACTGCGGGCATTGCGAGGCTCCTTCGCCGACCCATACGCGGGGTCGAACGTCGCGAATAAATGTGGATACTGCGGGAAACGACAACGGCGCGAAGCGTACCACACGCCCCGCGCCGTCGGCAGGTTTCCCGGCCTGTGGCCGGGATTACCAGCCCGTTGTTACATATTGCTCTCGATGAACAGGTAGGTCCGATTCACGTTCGGACGATGCCAGTCATCGTAGTGGAGCAAGTGCCGGAATGCCTCGAGATCCTCCAAGCGGTCGACCACCTCGCCCAGCGATTCCCAGTCCTCGATGCCCGCTCTGACCTCGGATACCACCGTCTCGAGGTAGGCGCCCGCGTCGCGACGCGCCATTGCCAGGTCACCGGCACGCCCATGCCCCGGAACGACATGCGCCGGATCAAGCGCCTCCAGTCGCCGGAAATTCTCCAGCTTGCCCACCGGATCACTGAAGGGATGGATCCCCATCAAGCGCTCGGTAAACACGACATCCCCGGTGAATACCACATCTTCCTGCGGCAGGTGCACCATGATGTCGCCGGGGAAATGGGCATCTGCCGTATAGACGAGATCGAACCGGACCCCGCCCACTTCGAGGGTATGTTCGTCCGCGTCCACCGGATCGCGGGCCGGAACCGGCAGGGTGCCGACCATCGCTTCCTCGCCTACCTGGCGGGTGAGCGACTCGATGTGCCGCTCGCCGTATTCCGCCTGGGTACGGGCGGTACGCTCCAGGGCCACCAATTCCGCTCCGCGCTGACAGAAGTAACCGTTACCCAGCCAGCGATGATCCTGGCTGCCCACCGAGATCACGTGGGTGATCGGCTGGTCGGTGACGGCCGCGATGGCCTGCTCCATGCGCTGCGCCACCTGGAAGCTCGGCCCCGAATCCAGCAGTACCACACCGTCATCGGTCACCACGAAACCGGTATTCGCATTGAGGCCCATGTTCGCCTCGCTGCGCCCTTCGATCGATCCGTAGAAGTAGTACACCCGATCGGTCAACTGGATCGGTTCCAGGATGCTCTCGATCGGACGGTCCGCCGGGTCTGCATCCGCCATTGCGGCCAGACTCAGGCCCGGGCCCAGCAGGCCCAGCGCGAGCACCGCCACCAGCCCCTGACGCCAAAGCACATTCGATACCATAAGAAACCCCTCCAGTAGACGGACCCGCGAACCGCCCGGCGGCACCCGCGAATCCAATTAAGTCCGAACC
Organism: Pseudomonadota bacterium; assembly: GCA_051747025.1. Taxonomy (GTDB): domain Bacteria; phylum Pseudomonadota; class Gammaproteobacteria; order Ectothiorhodospirales; family Ectothiorhodospiraceae; genus Thioalkalivibrio. The sequence continues at coordinate 93,870 of JBNJFQ010000005.1, read as the reverse complement.
AGCGGTCCGCTGGCGGTATTCCGGATACCCACAGCCGCAACCCGTGGCGGTACAGTATATACGCTTATGCGTATCTTCGGTGGTGGTCATTTGCCCCGCGGCCACTGCCAGTCATTCGACTGGCCGCGTTTCCGCCATCCCGCCCTTCCCCGGAAGCCCGCCCCGCAAACCCGTACACTGCGGGGATGGCTACCCATCCCTATGACGAACTCACCCCGAGCCGGATCCTCGATGCGGTGGAGGCCACCGGTCTGCGCTGCGACGGGCGCCTGCTGGCACTGAACAGCTACGAAAACCGCGTCTATCAGGTCGGCATCGAGGACGCCACGCCGGTGATCGCCAAGTTCTACCGCCCGCAGCGCTGGTCACCGGCCGCGATCCGCGAGGAACATGCCTTCAGCCGAGAGCTGACCGAGCGCGAGGTGCCGGTGGTCGCCCCATTGCAGGACGCAAACGGCGAGAGCCTGCACCAGCAGGCCGGTTTCCTGTTTGCCGTCTATCCGCGCTGTGGCGGCCGGGCTCCGGATCTGGAACAGCGCGACACCCTGGTCCGCATCGGGCGCTTCATCGCGCGCATCCACGAGGTTGGCCATGCCGCCCGCTTCCGCGAACGCCCGGTACTGGATCCCGTCCCGCGCGGCGAGGAGGCGCGCCAGGCCGTGCTCGCCTCCGGCTACCTGCCGCTGGAACTGGAATCGGTGTACCGCGACCTCAGCGCCGACGTGCTGGGGCGAATCCAGCGTGACCTCGACACGATCGGACCGGTCCCGCAGCTGCGTCTGCATGGGGACACCCATCCCGGCAATATCCTGTGGACCGACGGCGGCCCGCACTTTGTCGACCTGGACGATGCCTGTACCGGCCCGGCGATGCAGGACCTGTGGATGTTCCTGTCCGGCGAACCACCAGAGATGTCCTGGCAGATGCAGGCCCTGCTGGAGGGCTACGAGACCTTCCTGCCACTGGATCGTCGTGAACTCGGCCTGATTACCCCGCTGCGTACCCTGCGCATTCTCCGCCACGCTGCCTGGCTGGCGCGGCGCGCCGACGACCCCGCCTTCATCGACGGCTTCCCGGTCTTCTACACCCCACGATACTGGGAAGACCATATCCTGACCCTGCGCGAACAGGCCGCCGCCCTCGACGAGCCCGCCCTCAACCTGGGCTACTGAGTCCCGGGCTACGGGCCCGGTGTCACCGCAGGTTCCGGATCAGTTGCAGCACCGAGCCACGGGTCTCGTCCAGGGCCGCAAGCAGGGCCTCCTCGGCCGCGCCGGCCAATTCGTCGTCGGCGTTCAGATGCCGCGCATGCTGTTCCCAGGTGGCATGCAGCCGGAGTCCATGCGCCGGCAGCGGCTCCGGCAATACCGAGGCCAGATCCCGCACGCTGGCCACCCGGCCCCAGCCCAGTATCCAGGTCTCCGCCTCTCCGACCCCGCCGGGCGAGTCCGTCTGTGCCGGGTGGAAATAGCGCCGGTACAGCACCACTTGTTGTTGATCTCTCGTGTCAGCTCGAACGACGCCTGACGCCAGTTGCGGTGCAGTTCCGACGTCTCGTTACGCCAGGTGTTGTAGCCGAGAGAGGAAACTGCAATCACCAACGAGATTATGGCGAAACTGTGCCGACGCAGTTGCGCGCATATCCGGTGGCGTCGAGGCACCCGCCGGACATCGCCCCGAGGCGTTCGACGGCCTGCCCCGGACCGCATCGTCTCGAACCACCGATTCAGCATCCCTCGCATTGGCTACCGCTCCACCGAAACCACCGCTTCCTGTTTCATTAACTAGCGGTCGCTACGGGAATTGCCCATGCCCGAGCGTCCGAGTCTGCGACCTGCGCGTCCAGTTTCTCCACCTCAGGGAGATACGCGTTCAGGTCGGGTCCCCACGATGGCGCCGAGCTCGCGGTAGTGCTCCAGGAGCTGGCGGCCACTGGCAACCAGTTCATCGGAGACCTCCAGCCCGAAATCGCCGGCCACCCGGCGGATCTGCTCGTCGCCGGTCGCCGGTGTCTCGATCGCGCGCCACAGCAATCGGGCACCCAGCGGGTTCAGTTCGGCAAAGCCCACCCGCTCCTCCCCCGCGCGGTACGCCAGGAGGTAGGTGGGCACCTCCTCCGGTTGTTCGGGCTGGAAGTCGGGCCCGATCCGGTGCACCGGGTACTCGTAGGCGAGCAACCGGGCGGCGGCAGAAAACACCGGGACCCGGCTCATCAGATCGCCGTCCGGCGCCACCTCCGCGGGACGGCTGGCATCCGCATAGACCAGCTCGGTCTCCACCCGCTCGTAGTGGGCCAGCTCGGCCAGGAACGGCAAATCGCCGGACTGCACCGGGCGCTCCTCCGCCAGATAACGCACGAACTCCGCCGCCAGTTGCGGAAAGTACGGCGTCTCGCTCCCATGATCGCGATAGAAGTCGCGCACCAGTTGCTCCCAGGCCGCCGCCTCCAGCAGCCGCCGCAGGACCGGGAAACCCTTGGCCAGCAGATTCGCCACGTTGTTGAAGAACAGCCGCCGGTAGATCGCCAGGCGCCGCCCCTCGATCCCCTCCGGGGCCGGATACCGCTGGGGGTCACGCAGGTGACGCGCGAAGGCCTCCTGCACCTGCTGGAAATCCGCTTCAGGCATGCAGGATCCGCTCTTCCTCGCCGGCTCGCGCCCGCAGCTGCAGATCGCGGATCCGGTCGGTCTCCGCCAGAAGGTCCTCCAGCGGCGGAAAGTTGAAGTCGCGCTCGAGCAGGGTCGGCACCGACCCGATGCGCCGATAGGTTTCCTCCAGCAGTGCCCAGACATCGGAACAGATCGGCTGGCCATGGGTGTCGATCCGCAGGTCCGGGGCCTCCTCCTCGTGCCCCGCGATGTGCAGATAGCGAACCCGCTCCAGCGGCATCGCATCCAGGAACGCGGTCGACTCGTAGCCGTGATTGATGCTGTTGACGACGATGTTGTTCACGTCGAGCAGAAGGTCGCAGTCGGACTCCTCCAGCACCGCTCGCACGAAGGTCACCTCGTCCAGTTCGGCCCCCACCGGGGTGTAGTAGGAGACGTTCTCCAGTGCGATCCGGCGGCCGAGGATGTCCTGCACCTGGCGCACGCGGTCGGCAACGTAGTGCACCGCCTCCTCGGTAAACGGGATCGGCATCAGGTCGTACAGATGCCCCTGGCCATCCCCGCAGGCAGAGAGGTGCTCGCTGTAATCCTCGATCCCGTGGGTATCCAGGAAGGCACGCAGGTCCTGCAGGAAGGTCTTGTCCAGCGGGCGCGGCCCGCCGATGTCGAGAGACAGCCCGTGGCAGACGAAGGGCTGGGCCTCGGTGTATTCGCGAAAGATACGACCCAGGCGTCCGCCCAGGTGCATCCAGTTCTCCGGCGCCGCCTCGAAGAACCCCAGGCGTTCGGTCGCCTCCGGGGCCTCGGCCAGCGGGCCCAGCAGGGCCCGCCGCAAACCGAGCCCGGCGCCGCTGACGCGGGCCGGGTTGACGGGCCTGATGCTCCTAGCTGCCACAGGTCCCCTCGCCGCAAGCGCCCTCGGAATCCTTGTCGTCGCTGCCGGAGTCCTCGCCGCAGGCGCCCTCGGAATCCTTGTCGCCGCCGCCGGAGCTTTCGCCACAGCTGCCTTCGCTGTCCTTGGTGTCACTCGCGCCCCCGCGGGTGCCTTCACCGCAGCTGCCCTCGTTGTCCTTGGTTTCGGCCGCGGCACCGCAGGCACCCTCGCCACCAGCCCCTTGCGCCAGCATCAGGGGCGACTGCCCCGACTGCTGGTAACCGTGATCGAGGTCGGCCGCGGCAAACACCGGGCTGCCGGCCATAGCCACGCTGATGGCGGCACTGCCGACAGCGCCGGCCAGGGTCTTGGTGGAAAACAGTTCGTTCTTCATCGTTGTACTCCTCGTGTCGTTGCGATCATGGATCCGCTGGATCCGCTGTGAAATGACTGCTCGCGCAGCTCTTGGAATTATCCCCTGCTCATCATCCTCCGACGGATGTAGTAGTCGATACTGACATAACGCCCTGCCCCCCAGAAGAACAGGACCAGCAGCATCACAAAAAAGGTCGCGGCCATCTCGACACCATTATTGACGATGGCGAAATTCCCGGTCTCGGTCAGCCAGTCATAGTTGCCGTGCTCCTGCAGGATGGACTTGGCACGGTCCAGACGCATCTGCGCCTCCTCGATCCCGGAACAGTTGAACAGGCACATCATCGGGTCGGAGATTCGCTGCCAGCCATGTTCCAGATGGACGGTCACCGCCGCCACGATCATCGTGAACATCAGCGGGATCGAGAACCAGCGCGTGGCGAGCCCGACCAGCAGGGCAAGTGCGCCCAGGACCTCGGCATACGCCGACAGCAACACCATCAGATAGGGGAAGGGCATACCCAGCCCCCAGTCCCCGTTCCCGTACCACATCACCACCGTCTCCTTCGGCAGAAACCCGTCGAGCTTGTTGGTCCCTGCCATCCAGAACATCGGTGCCAGGTACAGCCGCAGCAGCAGTGGCGCCAGAAAGTCCACGCCCCGGGTCCAGTCCAGCAGCCCTTGCGCCCGCAATGCCAGTGTCGAGATCATGCCCATGGTCCTGCGCTCCTTTGCGTCCGGTTCTGGTTACCCAGCCTAGTCGCCGGGACCGGCCACCGGGAGCCCCCCGGAACCGGCGTTTATGTCCGATCGTCCGTGATTGGCATCGGCGGCGCGGGCTGCAATGGAGCCGGGTAAAGGCTATGGTTGGCACCGACGCCACGAGAGCCACAGCCAGGGAAGCCGCGATCGATATCACGCCGAGAGAAGACGTCCTGTCCACCGTGCTGGCCGCCTACAACCTGCGCGCGCGCATCGACACCAATCCGCGGCTTTGCGGCGAATGGCAACTGAGCACCGCGGGATCGGGGAACGCCAGCTTTCACCTGGTTGGCGAGGGCGGATGCTACCTGCACATGGAGGAGATGGCCCCGGTGCGGATGGAAACCGGGGACCTTCTGCTGCTGCCGCACGACGACTGGCACCTGATGTCCAGCCGCGACAGCGTCACCGACCGGGGAAATCACCTGTCACTGGTCGAGGGCGACGACCCGGCCGACATCCCGGTCACTCAACTCCTGTGCGGACACTTTGAATTCGATTCCGGGCGCCGCAACCCGATCCTGGCCGCCCTGCCCGACCACATCATCATCCGTCGGCGCGAGTCCGGCGAGCGTCTGTCGCATCTGGCGGATCTGATGAATATCGAGCTGAACGAGCGCTCGTCCGGTTATCGTCCAGTACTGGACCGCCTGGCAGACACCCTGTTCGTGATGGCGGTGCGCCACCACATCTGCGCCCAGCACGAGCATGCGGGAGGTTCCCTGATCGCCGCACTGGCCGACGACCGCATTCGCCGCGCACTGGACGCCCTGCACGCCCGTCCGGAGGCGAGCTGGACCCTGGAGGGGCTGGCCAGCGAGGCCGCGATGTCACGCAGCAGCTTTGCCGAGCGTTTCCACGCGCTGGTGGGACAGACCCCGATCGACTACCTCACACAATGGCGCATGGTGCTGGCCGAGCGCCTGCTGCGCGACGGGAATCAGTCGGTTGCCAGGGTCATGGAGGAAGTCGGATATACCTCGGAGGCAGCCTTTCGCAAGGCCTTCAAGCGTGTCCACGGCTTCGGGCCCGGTCGCCTCCGCCAGCTGTTGCGCCGCTTCGGCAAGCCCTGACCCGGGCATCCCCGGAGAAAGCAGTCCAGGGGGAAATGATTTCTAGGAGCCTGTCGGGTTTGGGCGTTCGTCACGAGCGCGGTGGGAGAGCGAGTCCGTTTTTTCGGTCTCTCGAGGCGCCTAGTAGGAGCCACGTAACGAGAGAGAGCGGGAAAAGGGGCCGCTCTCCCACATGCGCAGCAGATCCGTCCCAAATCCGGGCTAGGGGAGGCGAGAGGAACGCTGCCCGTGATCCGCTGGCGGGGTCACGCCAGGGACACAGCGATCGCGTTCCGAGGTGAACCGGTCGCCGTCCCAGAAAAAGATGCGGGTCGGGACATGCACGTCATCGCGCAGAGAGTGCAGGCTGTACTGGGCACACCCCCGGTCATTCGGCCCACGATACACATAGGCGGCGACCCGCGTACCGTACCGGTCCTCCTGGTAGCCGTCCACATCCGCATACTCGGGAACGTCACTGGACTGACTGCCCGCGCACCCGGTGATCAACAAGCCCAGCGCCGCTATGATGGCAGCACGGTACAGGTGAACTCGCTGCGACATAATCCGCCCCCGTTTCAGCAAGCCCCATCATAGACAGACCCGGCGGGCGAGGGAATGCCCGGCGCAACACACCGCCCCGTTACCAGCACACACGGCCGCATGCAGGCCGTGCAAGCCGATGCCACGGGGCAGCCAGCCTCGGCCGGAGGACAAGGCACATCCCGGTCGAGGCGTCATCCGTGTCGCAACCCGGCATTTATCAGGATCAACGGGGACCCTGTGCGACACCGCGCGTGCGGGCAATGGAACGCCGGACGTACGCCGGGACAAATTGGCTGAAGGATCGTTTTCGCACCCTCAACGATCGTTTGCGGCCAGGTGTGCGCCCGGCCCCTGCATACTGGACGTCGACACCCGGACCCACCGGGCCGGGCCTTGCCATGAGAGGCAATCCAGACCATCGGGCAACGCGGGCCGCGGTATAACGCGCCGCAGCCGGATATGGCTGCGCGCGGTTTGGGATTCGTCTACCCTCAAAGCCCTGATGCTCAAGGCACCCGCGGTGCGCTGCGCAAGGCGCGCATTCAGAGCGGCCCCAGTATCCTGATCATCACACGCTGAGCGACCTGCCACTGTTGCCGGCCTCGCCCCGTTAACGATCTTGCAACGACAAGGATTCCGTCATGAAAAAGACGCTGCTGACCGCCTTTGTGTCCCTCGCCCTGGCTTCCACACCAGCCCTGGCACTGGATGTACCCGGAATGGTTGCCAAGCCCAGCCCGCACACAGCCTCGGAGACCCTGGATCGTCTGGAGGCGGCGCTGCGTGCCAATGACATCGGGGTTGTGCTGCGCTGGGATCATGCAACGAAGGCGGACGATGTCGGAATCGAACTGGGACCGACCGAATTGCTGATGTTCGGCAACCCGGCGATCGGCAGCCACATGTTCACCAGCGCGCAAAGCGCCGGCATCGACCTGCCGTTGAAGGCCCTGGCCTGGACCGATGCACATGGCCAGACCTGGCTTGCGTACAACGACCCGAAATGGCTGGCCGATCGACACGGCATCGACGACCGGGACGACAGCCTGGAGAAGATGACCAACGCCCTGAATAACCTGTCGAACGCCGCGATCTTGGAGGACTGAGGGCAACGCAGGACCCGGGCGATCCGTTATATTGGGCGCGTTGCCACATCACCGGGCCCGCATGGATCGTCCGACCGACTCCGTCAAACCCGCCCCTCGCGAACAGCGTCTCATCCTCGGCTGGCGCGAATGGGCAGGCCTGCCCGAACTGGGCATCCCGGCCATCAAGTGCAAGGTGGACACGGGCGCGCGCAGTTCGGCACTCCACGCCTTCCGCGTCGATCCATTCCGCCGGGATAATCGCGACTGGGTACGCTTCGGCATCCACCCGCACCAGCACGATGCGCAGACCGAGATCTGGTGCGAGGCACCGGTCCTCGACATCCGCGAAGTCACCGACTCCGGCGGCCACACGGCCGAGCGCTATTTCATCGCCACACAAGTGCGACTCGGCGAACAGGTGCTGTCTCTTGAGCTTTCCCTGACCTGCCGCGATACCATGCTGTTTCGCATGCTGCTCGGACGCGAGGCAATGCGCGGCCGGTTCCTGGTGGACCCGGCCGGCTCGTTTCTGCGCGGCCGGGCCCGCCCACACCCCGCAAACCCGATGCAGGCACCCGAATGAAGATCGGCATCCTCTCGCGCAACACCCGACTCTACTCCACCCGGCGCCTGGTCGAAGCGGCCCAGGAGCGCGGGCACGAGATCCGGGTCGTGGACCCGCTGCGCTGCTACATGAACATCACTGCGCACAAGCCGCAGATCCACTACCGGGGCGACATCCTGGACGAGTTCAATGCGGTGATCCCGCGTATCGGGGCGTCGATCACCTTCTACGGCACCGCGGTGCTGCGCCAGTTCGAGATGATGAACGTCTACCCGCTGAACGAATCGGTGGCGATCTCGCGTTCGCGCGACAAGCTGCGCAGCCTGCAACTGCTGTCCCGTCGCGGCATTGGTCTGCCGGTCACCGGTTTCGCGCATTCGCCGGACGACATCGAGGATCTGCTGAACACGGTGGGCGGCGCCCCGGTGGTGGTCAAGCTGCTGGAGGGCACCCAGGGACTGGGGGTAGTGCTGGCCGAGACCAAGCAGGCGGCAGAGAGCGTGATCCAGGCGTTCATGGGCCTCAAGCAGCACATCCTGGTTCAGGAATACATCAAGGAGGCCAAGGGCTCCGACATCCGCTGCCTGGTGCTCGGGGACAAGGTAGTCGCTTCGATGAAGCGCCAGGCGAAGGACGGCGAATTCCGCTCCAACCTGCATCGCGGGGGCAGCGCCACCCTGTGCCGGATCACGCCCGAGGAGCGGGCCACCGCCGTACGCGCGGCCAAGGTGATGGGGCTTAACGTATGCGGTGTCGATCTGCTGCGTTCCAACCACGGGGCCGTGGTGATGGAGGTCAACTCGTCACCGGGTCTGGAGGGCATCGAGGCGGCTTCCGGCAAGGACATCGCCGGACTGATCATCGACTTCATCGCCAAGAACGCCAAGCCCAACCGGACCAAGACCAAGGGACACGGCTAGGGTCCTGTCTCCCCGGCAGCCACCCGTGGAACACCCCTGATGCCCAGCATCCCTCGCTACCAGCGCAACAGTGCGATCACCATCGGCGGCACCACCGTCCAGCCGGGCGAGCGCGCCACCGTGGAACTGGAGCTCGGGGCCCTGTATACCCACACCCCCACGCACATGCCGGTACAAGTCCTGTGCGGGCGACGCAAGGGGCCGGTGCTGTTTGTCAGTGCGGCAATCCACGGCGACGAGATCAACGGCGTCGAGATCATCCGCCGCCTGTTGAAGGTGCCGGCCCTGCGCCGACTGAAGGGCACCATGCTGGCAGTACCGGTGGTCAACATGCATGGCTTTATCAACCAGAGCCGCTACCTTCCCGACCGCCGCGATCTCAACCGCTGTTTCCCGGGGTCGCAGAAGGGATCGCTGGGCGCGCGCGTCGCACGGCTGTTCATGCGCGAGATCGTGCAGCGCTCCACGCACGGCATCGACCTTCATACCGGCGCCATCCACCGCTGCAACCTGCCGCAGATCCGCGCCAACCTCGATCACCGCGAGACCCGGGAACTCGCCCGCGCGTTCGGCGCCCCGGTGATCCTGAATTCGGCCCTGCGCGACGGGTCACTGCGCGAGGCCGCAGCCGAGCATCAGACTCCGATCCTGTTGTACGAGGCCGGTGAGGCCCTGCGCTTCGACGAGCTGTCGATCCGTGGCGGCGTGCAGGGCATCATTCAGGTCATGCGCCATCTGGGCATGCTCCCGGGCAGCCGGCGACGAAACCCCAAGGAACCGATCATGGCCCGCACCAGCGGCTGGGTCCGCGCACCTCAAAGCGGGATACTGCGGATCTTTGCCCGCCTCGGGGACCGGGTCACGCGCGACCAGACCCGTCTGGCGATCGTCTCCGACCCGTTCGGAGAGACCGAGACCGAGATCCTTGCCCCCGCCTCCGGGATCATCATCGGCAGTCTGAACCTGCCGCTGGTCAACGAAGGCGATGCCCTGTTCCATATCGCGCAGTTCCACCGCACCGACCTCGCGGTGGAACGCCTGGAAAGCTTTCAGGAAGACCTCGAAGCCAGCGACTACCCCTATGCCGACGGGGCCGGCGCCGACACCCCATAGACAAGCCGCGGGATCAGTCCGCCAGTGCCGCCGCCGGCGCGCCGGTCTGGAACCGGTGTCCCTGGCGCAGGCAGTAGCGCAGCCACTTGTACAGGAACCGGTTATGGCGCCAGCGACAACCCAGCCCCGCCTCCCCGGCCAGCGAGTCGATCATCAGACCCCGACCGCTCTGGCGGCAATAGCGCCCGAGCACCTCGGCCTGGCGCGCATCATGAAACAGGCGAATGCACAGATCCGGCCTCAGGCGCTGCTCGCCAGCGTCCTCGAACACATAGGTCAGGCGCAATGTGGTGGTATAGCGGGTCCGTTCCTGCAGCTCCAGATGCAGATCCAGCGCGCCCTCCACCCGCGACACCGCCACCGCCGGGAGTTCCCGCAGATCGGGGCACAGGCGGCGCAGCGCGAGGTAGTTCTCCTCGTACATCTCCATCAGCGCCGCAAACGTCACCGGACGCGGTTCGAGATGGGCGGGGGTGCGGGTATCCAGCAGCATGGCTGCGCAGTCTAACAGCGTCGTCCGGCACCATCGATCAAAACCGCACCGGGTACCGCCCTTCCCCGCCCGCAGCGCCCGGCACCGGGCGGCCGCACAACATCGGCGGCATCGGCGTCGCCAAACAGCGGGACACCTCGCCACGGTTCTGATAACGTCGGTTCAAAGCCTAGGACCACGAGACCCATGGACATCAGCGTTATCAACACTCACCCGTTTCCCGACCAGAAACCCGGGACTTCCGGACTGCGCAAACGGGTGAACAAGTTCCGCCAGCCGCATTACCTCGAGAATTTCGTGCAGAGCGTATTCGATGCTCATCCGCAGCTGGCGGAGGGCGAGTTGCTGGTTGGCGGCGACGGACGCTTCTACAACCGCGAGGCTATCCAGACCATCGTGCGCATGGCAGCCGCCAACGGGGTGCAAAGGCTTGCAGTGGCCCTGGGCGGTCTGCTGTCTACCCCGGCCGCCAGCCACCTGATCCGTACGCGTGGAGCGAGCGGTGCCCTGATCCTGTCTGCGTCGCATAACCCCGGGGGACCGGAGGGCGATTTCGGCATCAAGCTGAACACCGCGAACGGCGGCCCGGCCCCGCCAGCGGTCACCGACGCGATCTTCGAACGCAGCCAGACCATCAGCCATTACCGGATTGCCAATGGCACTGCGCACCTGGACATCGATCACCTGCATGCCAGCCAGATCGGCGAAATGCACGTGGAGGTGCTCGACCCGATCACGCCGTACGCGGACTACATGGCGACATTGTTCGATTTCGATCGCATCGCGGCGCTTCTGCAATCGGATCACTTCCGTATGCGCTTCGATGCCATGCATGCGGTCACCGGCCCGTATGCCGAGGCAATCCTGGTTCAGCGCCTCGGGGCCCCGGCCGAATCCATCCTGCGCACCGAACCGTTGGGCGACTTCGGCGGCTGCCACCCGGATCCGAACCTGGCCCACGCCCGCGAACTGCGCGAACTCCTGTTCGGTCGCAATACCCCCGACTTCGGCGCTGCTTCCGACGGCGATGGCGACCGCAACATGATCCTGGGCAGCCATTTCTTTGTATCACCGTCCGACAGCCTCGCGGTCATGGCCGCCAACGCCCACCACATCCCCGCGTTCGCCGACGGCCTGGTCGGAGTCGCCCGCAGCATGCCCACCAGTCAGGCCGTCGACGTCGTCGCGCACGCGCTCGACCTGCCCTGTTACGAGACCCCGACTGGCTGGAAGTTCTTTGGCAACTTACTGGACGACGGGCGTATTCGGCTTTGTGGCGAGGAGAGCTTTGGTACCAGTTCCGACCATGTGCGCGAGAAGGACGGGCTGTGGGCAGTGCTGTTCTGGCTCAACCTGATCGCCGCACGCGGGCAATCGGTGGAGAAGATCGTGCGCGATCACTGGCGACAGTACGGCCGCCATTTCTATACCCGCCACGACTACGAAGCGATCGAGACCCGACGCGCCGAACAGGTGATGGCGCGCATCCGCGACCAGCTCTCCAGCCTGCCCGGCCAGACCCTGGCGGGGATGCGGGTCACGCAGGCCGATGACTTCGCCTATCAGGATCCGGTGGACGGAAGTCGCACCGAACACCAGGGTCTGCGGGTACTGTTCGAGGGCGGAGCGCGGGTGGTATTCCGGCTCTCGGGGACCGGCACCGAAGGTGCGACCCTGCGCATCTACATCGAACGCCACGAAACCCGACCCGACCAGCTCGATGCCGATCCGCAGGGCGCCCTGCGCCCGCTGATCGACACCGCGGTGCAGCTAGGCGATCTCCCCGGCCTGACCGGCCGCGATCGGCCCGACGTGGTCACCTGACCCCTGCCCCGATCCGGGATTGACCCGGATATGGCGATTCGCGAGCATCCGGACGCAACCAGGCCACGCCACAGGATTGGGCAATGCACGATACCGACGCCACCCCCGAACGCTGGGGGCATCGCTCGGCTTTTTTTCTCGCCGCCACGGCCTCCGCCGTAGGTCTCGGAAACATCTGGAAATTTCCCTACGTCCTCGGCGAGAACGGGGGCAGCGCATTCCTCGTCCTGTACCTTGCCGCCATCGCCGTGATCGGCATCCCGATCATGATGGCCGAGGTCATGATTGGTCGCCGCGGCCGGCGTTCGCCCGGCTATGCAGCGCGCTCGGTCGCGCGCGAGACCGGCGCGCACGAGGCATGGCAGGTGGTGGGCTGGCTCGGAATGTTCGCCGCATTTCTGATCATGGGCTTTTATTCCGTGATCGCCGGGTGGTCGCTGGCCTACGTGGGGAAGGCCGCCAGCGGTACGTTCGTCAATGCCGATGCGCAACAGGTCGCTGCCGTCTTCCAGGCATTGACCGCCAACCCGGTGGAGATGATCACCTGGACCACCATCGCGCTGCTCGGTGCCTTTGTCGTCGTGGCCTACAGCCTGCGGAGCGGACTTGAACGCGGTGTGCGCATCCTCATGCCGGCACTGCTGATTCTGCTGCTGGTGACGGCCGGCAGTGCGCTTTGGGTCGGGGATACCGGGGCGGCATTGCATTTCATGCTGACGCCCGACTTCTCTGCGATCGGCATGGATACGGCGCTGGTCGCGATCGAGCAGGCCTTCTTTACCCTGACCCTGGCCGCCGGAGCGCTGATGATGTTCGGCGCCTATCTCGCACCCGATGCGTCCATTGCACTTACGGCGGTCGGCGTCGCCCTGGCCGACACCGTCATCGCCCTGATCGCGGGGCTGGCCATCTTCCCGATGGTGTTCGGATTTGGCCTTGATCCTGCGGAAGGGCCCGGGCTGATGTTCCAGAGCCTGCCCCTGGCGCTCTCCGCGGTACCCGGCGGGGCAGTCCTGGCCACACTGTTCTTCGTGATGCTGAGCGTAGCCGGTTTCAGCACCATGATCACCAATGTCCAGGCACTGGTTCATTTATTAGAAGAACGGCTCCATATCCGGCGCTGGATCGCGGCACTGGGCTCCGGGACCGCGATCTGGGTCCTGAGTCTGGTGACGGTGTTCTCGTTTTCCGGCGCCGCCTGGACGCAGGTCGAATTCAGCCTGCTCGGACGCGACCTACCCACCCTGTTCGATGTCCTCGAACACGTCTCGGTCAACCTGCTGCTGCCGCTGGGAGGGATGCTGATCGCGATCTTCACCGGCTGGATCATCAAGCCCCACATCACCCGCGAGGAACTCGCCATGGGGCCGATGGCCTTCCATCTCTGGCGCCTGCTTCTGCGTTATGTCGCGCCTCTGGCCATCCTGCTGGTATTCCTGCATCTGTCAGGGCTGCCCCCCCTCGCCTGAGGCGGTCTGCTCACACCTGGCTCACCCCTCCCCCTCGCGCGCGCGGCCCAAATCCGCCAGACTGCGGCGCTGCAACCCACCCCCTGCCCACTGTCTGCCCATGAACGAACAATGGATCACCACGCTGGAGATCGCTGCCACCCTGTTTGCAGGGCTGGGCCTGTTCTTCGTCGGTGTCCGGCTGATCAGCGAACACCTGCGCCAGCTCGCCGACCGGCGCCTGCGCACCTTGATCGGACGCGCCACCGGCAGTGACCGCTCGGCGGCCGCGCTCGGGCTGGCAGGGGGCGCGATCACTCAGAGTATCCACGCAGTCATCTTCGTACTGATCTCGCTGGTCACCGCAGGGGTACTGGATGCCCGCCGTGCCCAGCCGGTGATCAACTTCGCCAATCTCGGGACCTCGTTGCTGGTACTGATCGCAGCGCTGGACCTGACCCTGATGGTGTTCATCCTGGTCGGCGTGACCGGGCTGCTGTTCTACTTCGACCAAGACCAGTCGGCTCGCCTGCGCCATCTGATCCGGGCGCTGCTGGGGATCGGACTGCTGTTCCTCGGCCTGATCTTCATCAAGGATGGGGCCAAACCCCTGGCCGAACTCGCCTGGATGACAGAACTGATGTCATTGTCCGCGCAATCGCTGCTGATCGCCTTCATCACCGGGCTGGTCTTCGCGGTCATCGCCCATTCGGCCTCCAGTATCACCATCGTCACCATGGCCCTGGCGGCCAGCGGCGTGATCGATCTCGAATACGGCCTGATGGTCGTCTACGGGGCCGGATTCGGCACCGGCATCAGCACCCTGGTACTGGCTGCCTCGCACAAGGGGCTGGGCCGCCAGCTCGCGCTCTACCAGTTCATCCTCAAGGCCATGGGGCTCGCACTGCTGCTGCCCCTGTTCTGGATCGAATTCTACGGCGGCATCCCGCTGGTCGGGGCCGCACTGGCCGCACTGCCGGTCGGGATCGGATTCCAGATCGCGTTCTCCTACGTGCTCTACCAAATCGCCTGCGATGCGGTCATGCACCCGTTCCACCACCGTGTTGCCGACTATCTGGAACGCAAGGCACCCCCGACCGACGAGGAGGCGCTGGGCAAGCCAAAATACCTGTATGCCGGGGCACAGAACGATGCCGGAAGTGCCTTGATGCTGGCCGAACAGGAACAATTGCGGCTGTTGCGGCACCTCCCCGAGTATCTCGACCAGGTCCGCGACGAAGTCCCACGGCCCCGCCACGATCGCGTCAGCCTGCAGCGCGGCGGGACCCAGGTTGCGAAAGCCACCGCCCAGTTCCTCGACGAGATCCTGTCAGGGGCCCTCAGCGGCCCGACCCTGGATCACGCCATCGTTCTCAAAAGCCGCAACGAACTGCTCGCAGCCCTGCAGGAAACCCTCAACGACCTGGTCATCGAGGTCGAGCGGGCCCGCCACGGAGAGGACTCGGCCGAGGCACAAGCCCTGACCCGAAACCTGGTGGAAACCCTGCATATGATGCTGCTCACCCTGAACGACGCGGCCCGCAGCGGCGATCCTGACGACATCGAACTGCTGCAATCCCTGACCCACGACCGCTCGGAGCTGATGGACTCGATCCGGCGGCGGCTGCTGGCCAGCGGGGACCTGGTCGGCAGCACCCGCGACGCGGTGTTCGGGGCCACCAGCCTGTTCGAGCGCGGGGTGTGGTTGCTGCGTCGTTATGCCCTGCTGCTGGCAGCCCCGGAGGGCACGCATTACGAGGCCACGAGGGCTGCGGCTGCGTAACGCACATCGCACTGGCACTATCGCCGGGCTTGCGATTGTCTTGACCTTCGCGCCCCGTTTGTCGCGCCGAGTGGAGAGGGCTTTCGCGGGAAACAAGGCGCCGCATGTCTAAGCGAAGCCGAAGACGCAGCGAGTTCGGCGCCGCTCGCGAAAGGCTGGGGGAACCCCCGGCCCGCGCAGCGGGCCGGGGTCGCGACAGTCGGGTGTGTTTCTTGGGCACTTCTTTGCAAAAGCAAAGAAGTGCCTCGCGGCGCCCTCGCGAGTGAGCGCCTGGCAGGCGGCCAGACCGAAACCACCGCCCGGCCGGAACCACCGTAAACACTAACCCCGATCCAGGCCTGGCCAATACGGGGCAGGCGGCCGGGGCGAACCAGGTAAACACCGGCGCTGGATCCAGACCTAGCCGAAACCGGGGCAGGGGGCCGCGGCAAAGCTAGGAGCCTGTCGGACTTGGGACTGATCTGCTGCGCGTGGGCAGGAGAGTGGGCCTTTTTCCGCTCTCTCTCGTTACATAGTTCCCACTATGTGCCTCGAAAGGCCGAAAAACTCACCTCACTCTCTCATCACGCTCGCGACGATCGCCCAAATCCGACAGGCTCCTAGCCTAAACGCCAGCGTCGGCGCGGGAACGCGCCAATGCGATCACGCCATCACCCCCGTCCCAACACGCTATGCAGCCGCTCCAGGGCCTCGCGCAGACGCGACTCCGGCTGCGTATAGGCGATCCGCAGACAATCCCGCCCGTGGGCGGGACTGAAATCGGTTCCCGGGGCCAACGCCACCCCGACACGATCCAGGATGTCGGCACACAGGGCCTCCGAGTCGCTGCCATGCGCACGGCAGTCGGCATAGATATAGAACGCGCCGTCGGGGCGCGCCTGCACTTCCAGGCCCAGGCCCGGAAGTCCCACCAGCAACACATCGCGCCGGCGTTCCAGCTCGCGCACCCGCTCCTGCAGCAGAGCCTCGGTCTTCGGCTCAAAGGCCGCCAGCGCCGCGCTCTGAGCGGGGGTCGACGGCGCCACGAACAGGTTCTGCGCCAGCCGCCGCACGGGCTCGATCCAGGCCTCGGGGACCACCATCCAGCCAAGACGCCAACCGGTCATCGCGAAGTATTTGGAGAAGCTGTTGATCACCACCACTTCGGGGTGCAGCGCCACAGCGCTGCGCTCCGGTACGCCGAAGGCCAGCTGACCGTAGATCTCGTCCACCATCAGCAGCCCGTTGCGGGCACGCACCACCTCGGCAATCTCCGCCAGCCGTGCGCGCTCCAGACGGGTTCCGGTCGGGTTGGCCGGCGAGGCCAGCAGCAGGGCCCGGGTGTGCGTTCCCCAGGCCGCCGCGATTGCGTCGGCGGTGGGCTGGAAGGCATCCTGCGCGGATACCGGAAGACTCACAGGCTGCGCACCACGCGCGGCGACAAATTGCCGGTTACAGGCGTAGCCCGGATCCGGCAGCAGGACCTCGTCACCCGGGTCCACCCCGGCGGCCAGAGCGAGCAGGATCGCGGCCGAGGCACCGTTGGTGATCACGATGCGCTCGGGGTCGATATCGGCTGCGTGGCGGCTGGCGTAGTCCTGCGCCAGCGCCTCACGCAAATCGCGGGTGCCGTGTGCGGCGGTGTAGCGCGTTGCCCCCTGTTCCAGCGCGCGCCGTCCCGCCGCGACGATCGCCTGGGGCGTGGGGAAGTCCGGTTCACCGACCTCCAGATGGATGATGTCACGCCCCGCGCGCTCCGCGGCCTGGGCGCGCGCCAGGATATCCATCACCCGGAACGGCTCGACCACCCGGGCAAACCCGGACAGCGGCGGAAAACTGGCGGCAGGCTTCGACACCCCGGGGCGGCCCTCAGCGACGCACGTGGCGCATCAGGCGCTTACGCTTTTGCTCCTGGCGCGGGGTCAGCTTGTTGCGACGCCCCGCATAGGGGTTCCGGCCGCTGCGGAACTCGAGCCGCAACGGGGTCCCGACCAGCTTCAGATGCTTGCGGAAGAAGTTCTCGAGGTAGCGCCGGTAGCTGCCGGGCAGGGCTTCGGTCTGGTTCCCGTGGATTACCACGACCGGGGGGTTCTGGCCACCCTGATGGGCATAGCGCAGCTTGATCCGGCGTCCGCGCACCAGCGGCGGGGCATGCTCGGCGACCGCAGTCTCGAGCATGCGCGTCAGTTCCGGGGTGGAGACCTTGCAGAAGGCACTGGCATGCGCCTCCTGTACGTCCTCCAGCAGATGGCCAACATTGGTGCCGTGCAAGGCGGAAATCAGCCGGGTACGCGCATAGTCGACAAACGCCAGGCGGCGGTCCAGTTCCGCGCGTATCCGCTCGCGCGCCTCCGGCTCCATCCCGTCCCACTTGTTCACCGCCAGCACCAGGGCACGCCCGGCCTCGATCACCAGGCCCAGCAGATGCGCATCCTGGTCGGACAGCCCGTCCTGGGCATCCACCACCATGATCACCACGTGGGCGGCTTCGATGGCCTTCAACGTCTTGATCACGCTGAACTTCTCGATCGTCTCGTGAACGCGCGCGCGGCGTCGCACCCCTGCGGTATCAATCAGTGTGTAGTCCTCTCCGTCACGATGAAAGGGCACAAAGATGCTGTCGCGGGTGGTCCCGGCAATCTCTGTCGCGACCACCCGCTCGTCCCCGAGGATTCGGTTCACCAGGGTCGACTTGCCCACGTTGGGGCGGCCGACGATCGCCACGCGGATACCCGGCCAGTCATCCAGTGCCGCCTGCTGCGCGGCCGCGTCCAGGCCGTCACCGCGTTCCCCGGTCTCGGCCCGAGGTGGCACGCCGCGTTCGGCAGCCAGCGCCGCACGGACCCGCTGCATCAGGGATTTCACGCCCCGTCCGTGGGCCGCCGCGATCGCGGTCACCTCGCCCAGGCCGAGGGCGTAGAACTCGGCAGAGACCGCATCCGCATCCAGTCCGTCGATCTTGTTGACCACCAGGTGGGCACGCACCCCGGACGCGCGCAACTGCTCGGCGATCGCCTGGTCCTGTACCGTCAGGCCGTCGCGTGCATCCACCAGAAACAGGACCTGATCGGCCTCCGCCACCGCCCGCCGCGTCTGTTCGGCCATCGCGCGGTCCATTGCGGCCCCCTCGCCCGACAAACCACCGGTATCCACCACCAGGTAGGGGAAATCGCCCACCTTGCCAATCCCGTACTGGCGGTCACGGGTCAGACCCGCAACATCCGCAACCAGGGCATCGCGGGTGCGGGTCAACTGATTGAACAGGGTCGACTTTCCCACATTCGGGCGACCGACCAGGGCGATCACCGGGATCATGCGGGATTCACTTCCGGGACACCTGACAAACGACGCTTGGGCACTACTCGTCGCGACCCGGGTAGGGGTCGACGGCGGTCAGGCGGCCGTTATCGGTCACCACATACAGCACGTCGTCGATCAGCACCGGTCGGGTCACCACCGCCCCTGAGCTCGCGCGCAGACGGGCCACAAGCCTGCCGTCCTCGACATCCAGCCAGTGCAGGTATCCCTGGTAGTCGCCCACGATCGCATAGTCGTCCACCACCACCGGCGCGGTAACCCCGCGCAGACGCAGCTCGTCCATCTGCCACAGATCACCGCCATTGCGGGGATTCAGCCCCCAGACATGACTCTCGGAATCGGTGACCACCAGCACGTCCGAGCGGGTATCGACATCCCCTCCCTGGTAGGACGAGAATTCACGGGCCCAGAAGATATCTCCCGACTGGATGTCCACTGCGGCCAGGCGGCCCTGATAGGTCGCTACCAGCGCGGCGCCGCGATACACCGGAATGTGACCGTCAATATCCACCATGCGCTCGACCTCCGCGCGCCCGCTCGGGAGCCCGACGGTGGTCTCCCACAGCACGTTTCCTCGGGTCGCACCCAGCATCAGCAGGCGACCGTTGTCGAACCCGGCCAGCACCCGACCGGGAAGCATCTGCGGAACCTGGGCGCCGCGCAGACTCAGCGCGGGGGTGGTACGCAGGGCGGTCCACTGCACCGCCCCGGAGGCTGCATCCAGCGCATGCAGGCGCCCGTCATTGGTGCGCGCCACGACCATTCCCGATGCCACCTCGGAGACCGCGATCACCTCGCTGGACAGGCGTACCCGCCAGCGCTCGCCATCGCCTTCCAGATCGACCGCGACCGCCTCGCCATCCAGCGTCCCGACAACGGCAATGCCGTCACCCGCCCCGATACCGGCGGACACACGGGCATCTTCCAGCCGGATCTCCCAGAGCAAACGACCATCTTCGGGATCCAGCGCACTAATCCTGCCGTCGCCGTCCACCATCACCAGCTTGCCGTCGGCCAGCGCCGGATAGGCCTTCCACAGGAAGCGCTGGCCACCGGACCCGATGGAGCGCGACCACAGGGTGCGCGGTTCGGCCTCCGTCTCGAACACCGGCAACTCGGCCGGCGGCTCGGTGGTATCTCGCGACCACAGGCCGCATGCGGCAAGCGAAGCGACGAGCGCGGCCAGCAGCAACAGACGCGCGACCGCGGGAATCAGGGGGGGCAAAGGCATGGCTCGAGGTTTCCCTAGGCAGCGAGTTCTTCGAATTTCAGGCGCAGGTACTCGGGTGAATGACCGGCATCCAGCGCCTCGCGGTAGAATTCCAGCGCCTGGTCACGGTCGCCGCGCGCCCGTGCCAGGTCACCCTGTAGCTCCCGGCGCAGGCCGTGGAAGGCATCGCCACGTACCTCGGCCAGTGCGGCCTCGGCCTCGTCAAGGCGTTCGGCAAGGATCAGCTGGCGTGCCAGACGCAACATCATCAGATTGCGGTAACCGTCATCCGGAGCCGCATCGCGCGCCGCGCGCAACGCCGCCACCGCGCCGTCGACATCGGCCTCGGCAATCGCGGCATCTGCCCGGTACACCCATGCCAGGGATTCGTAGGGGGTACCACGGCCCTGCTCGATCACCTGGTCGGCAAGCTGCGCGGCGCGCTGCAGATCGCCGGCATCGGCCGTGGCCTGCAGTGCGAGATACAGATCGGAGCCCGCCTGTGCGCGCGCCTCCTGGCGGTCGGTCCACCAGTTCCAGCCAAACAGCCCGGCAATCCCCAGCACCAGGCCGGCGACAATGGCGACCGCGTTCTCCGACCACCACTGCTTGATGCGTTCGGCCTTCTCTTCGTCGGTAAGGTAACTCATGGTGTCTCGTGTCCTTGCATCGATGCGTCCTGAAACCGCGGCAATAGCGTGCGCAGGTAACCCGCCAGCACGTCGCGCGCGACGGCCACCTGGTCCGCGCCCGCCGATCTTAGCGGCTTCACCGTAACCGTGCCGGACGCAAGCTCGTCACTACCCAGCACCAGCGCAACCTCTGCGCCAATCCGGTCGGCACGCTTCATCTGCGACTTGAAGCTGCCATCGCCACAGTGCTGGACCAGATGCAGCCCCGGCAGTTCGCCGCGCAGCTGCTCGGCCAGCACCAGTGCCGGTGCGACGAGATCCTCGCCCCCAACCACCAGATAGACATCCGGACGCGGGGCATCCGGCGCCGCTGCCCGTTCCTCCAGCAACGCGACCAGGCGTTCCAGCCCCATCGCCATTCCGATCGCGGGGGTCGCACGTCCGCCGAGCTGTTCCACCAGCCCGTCATAGCGCCCGCCGGCACAGACCGTACCCTGGGCACCCAGGTCGTCGGTAATCCATTCGAATACTGTGTGCGTGTAATAGTCGAGACCGCGCACCAACCGCGGATTGTGGACATAGGGGATATCCAGCGCATCCAGATACGCGCATAGCGTCTCGAAGTGGACGCGCGACTCGGCATCCAGATCATCCATCAGACTGGGCGCCCCGGCCACAACCTCGCGGGTCTCGGGATGCTTGCTGTCGAGGATGCGCAGCGGGTTCTCGTACAGGCGCCTCCGGGCCTCCTCGTCGAGTGCATCGCGGTGCTGTTCGAAATAGGCGATCAGATGATTGCGATAGGCCTGGCGGCTGTCCGGGGTACCCAGAGTATTGAGTTCCAGGCGCACGTTGTCGAGCCCCAGGTCGCGCCACAGGCGTGCCGTCATTGCCAGAATTTCGGCATCGATGTCAGGCCCGGCCAGCCCGAACACCTCCACCCCGATCTGGTGGAACTGGCGATAGCGGCCCTTCTGCGGACGCTCGTGACGGAACATCGGCCCCAGATACCACAGGCGCTGCACCTGGTTGTGGAGGAGGCCATGCTGGATACCGGCCCGCACGCAGCTCGCGGTCGCCTCCGGGCGCAGGCTCAGGCTGTCGCCGTTGCGATCCTCGAAGGTGTACATCTCCTTCTCCACGATGTCGGTGACGTCCCCGATCGAGCGGGCAAACAGCTCGGTCGACTCGAGCAGCGGCATCCGAATCTCGGCGTAGCCATAACGCGCCAGCAGCTCGCGCAGACGGGCCTCGAGGTGCTGCCAGACATGAATGGACTCGGGCAGGATGTCGTGCATCCCGCGAATGGACTTGATCGCTTTCATCGTGTCCTTGTTGGTTCGTGAACAGCGCCCGGCCGGACGATCGCCCGGGATAACAGGCTTCCCGAAGGCCGGCGCGGCCCCAGTACCGTGCCCAGGGGCACGGTATTAGGGCGCCCTTTCCAGATCGAAACGCGCCGTACGGTCGTCGCGGATGTACGGTGCCAGATCGATGGACTCACCCTCCAGGGAGAGGGTCACACCGGCCGCGTTGCCCAGCACCACGCGCCCCGGCAACTCGACCCGCAGTTCCTCGCGATCCCCCGGGCTCAGCACCCCGGTAAACACCACGCTGTCCTGTGCGTCGCGAATCTCCACCCAGGAGGTCTCCGAGATCTCCAGCACTACCGCAGCCCCTGGTTCCGGGACCGCCATGCGCGGTTCTGTCAACGGCGCTGGTGCCACAGCGGGTTCCTCCGGCGGCGGCTCCGGTTCGGCCGCGCGACCCGGCTCCGGCATGCCATCCGGCGGCGGCGCTTCAGGCTGTGGCGGGATGACCGGCTCCCTCAGCGCCTCGGGCCGAACGGAAGAGTCGGGACCCGGGCCGTCCGCCCCGGCCGGCTCCTCGCGCACTTCCGGCTCCGCGGGCATGGCATCCGGGGGCGTGACGGTCGGCGCGGCCGGGGCGTCCGGCTCCGGCGCAGTCTCCGCCCCCGGTGTGCGCACACCGGGGTCCCCGGGTCCGTCGCCCAGACCCAGCGTGGGCAGGTACGGTACGCCCTCGCGCTCGGACCAGGCGTAGACCCCGAGCCCCAGGAGCGCGACGATCAGTACTCCCGCCATCCAGTACGGCGTACGGCTGCGGCGTCGGCGCTGGTGGCGGGCCGATGGGGTCGCCACCGGCCGCAGTTCAGGGTCCAGCAGCCCGTGGGTCTCCAGGTGCTCGACCCAGGGCCCGGCATCCACTCCCAGCTCCCGCGCACAGGAGCGGAAATAGCCACGCACGTAGGCCGGCGGCATGTGATGAAACCGGTTCGCCTCCAGATCCTCGAGCGTGCCGCGGCCCAAATGGATGCGATTGGCCAGGGTTGCAGTATCCAGCCCGGCGGCCTCGCGCGCGCGGCGCAGGCTCGCGCCCGGCTCGCTGTCGGCCTCCGGGGAGTCACTGGGAACCGGCTGATCACGGGTGGTCAGGCCGCTGGCCGCCGCAAATTCGGGATCGGGGTCGGGATCAGTCTCCACGCGCCGGGCGTTCAGCGGTTCCACCGTGCGGACGCTGTCGTCCACATCCTCGACCCGCCCCAGGTCCGGCTCCTTGTCCCGCGACTCAACCATCGTCGCCCTCCAGCCGTTCCAGACGCGCGAACTCGCGGCTGTCCGGATAGTTTCGGCGCAGGCCCTGCGCACACTCGAGCGCGGCACCGCGGTTGCCCAGTGCCGTCTCGGCTTGATAGCACAGCAGCAGCATCTCGGCGTTCTCGATACCCTGCGCATCCAGACGCGAGAGGAACGCCCGGGTCTGCATCGGCCGTCCTTCGGCATAACCCAGCTTCGCCATCTCCAGCAATGCGCGCGGGTAGCGCGGCTGCAGCTCCAGCGCAGCCCGCAACTGTTCCTCGGCGCGCTCGGCATCGCCGAAATCGGCGAAGCACACCCCGGAGTTCATCAGTGCGATCTCGCGCTGATCGTAGTCCGGATTCTCGATCGCCTGTCGGAACAGCGCCTGTGCCTCGTCGTAGTCCTCGCGGGCGCACAGCAATGCCCCGAGGCTGGTCTGCGCATGCGGGTTGTCGGGATCGGAAGCAAGCGCCTTGCGGTAGTGTTCCTCGGCCCGCGCGTCGGACCCTCGGCGCTCGTAGACTGCCCCCATTCCCAGATGGGCCAGGGCATGATCCGGGTCGAAGTCCAGCGCACGGCGGAGATTGCGTTCTGCCTGTTCGAATTCGCCTTCGCGCAGATAGCCGATACCCAGATCCGCGTTGACCTCCGCCGCCTCGGCCTGGTCCTCGCCCACCTGGCGTTCCAGGCCCGCGCACCCGGCCAGCAGCACGGCGCCCAGCAACGCTGCCGCGAGTTTCCCGGGAGCGCTCGCGATCACGAGGCCCTCCGCTGCAGCTCGGGCAATTCGGCGTGCAGGCGGATCATGCGCATGCCCCGGTTGGTCCGGTCTTCCACCTGCCCCACCAGCTGGCCGCAGGCGGCATCAATATCGTCACCCCGGGTACGCCGCACAGTGGTCACAAACCCCGCCTTCTGCAGACGCCGCTCGAACGCCAGCACATCCGCCTCGCGCGGGCGTTCGAACGGCGCGCCGGGGAACGGATTGAACGGAATCAGGTTGATCTTGCCGGGGATGCCGCGCAACAACTCCGCCAGCTGGCGCGCATGTTCGGGACGGTCGTTGACCTCCGCCAGCAATACATACTCGAAGGTCACGCCGCTGTGCGCGTCGGTCGCATCGACGTAGCGACGGCAACTGTCCAGCAGTTCGGCCAGTGGGTACTTGCGATTGATCGGCACCAGCCGGTCACGCAGTGCGTCGTTCGGAGCATGCAGGCTGACCGCCAGCGCCACGTCGGTATGCTCACTGAGACGATCAAGGGCCGGCACCAGACCGGAGGTGGACAGCGTGACCCGGCGCCGACTGAGACCGTAGGCATTGTCGTCGGTCATCAGTTGGCAGGCCGACACCACCGCCTCGAAGTTGGCCAGCGGCTCGCCCATCCCCATCAGCACCACGTTGCTGACCGACCGCTTGCGGCCCTCGGGTACCGGGAGGCGCTGCATGGCCAGCCACACCTGGCCGATGATCTCGGCACTGGTGAGGTTGCGGTTGAAACCCTGGCGAGCAGTGGAGCAGAAGGTGCAGTCGAGTGCGCAACCGACCTGCGAGGAGATACACAGCGTGCCGCGTCCGCCCTCGGGGATATAGACGGTCTCGATGGCATTGCCGTCCGGGAGCCGCAGCACCCACTTGACGGTGCCGTCGGACGAGGCCTTCTCCAGACCGATTTCGGGCACCGTGATCTCGGTCTCGCGCACCAGGCGCTCGCGCAGCTTGCGCGAGACATCGGTCATCGCATCGAAGTCGAGCACGCCGCGCTGGTGCATCCACTTCACCAGC
Source organism: Pseudomonadota bacterium (assembly GCA_051747025.1). Classification (GTDB taxonomy): domain Bacteria; phylum Pseudomonadota; class Gammaproteobacteria; order Ectothiorhodospirales; family Ectothiorhodospiraceae; genus Thioalkalivibrio. The sequence continues at coordinate 68,893 of JBNJFQ010000005.1, read as the reverse complement.
TGGGTGGCCCGAAAACGCGGTTCACCCCACTGTGCGAACAGCTGCTCCAGCTGCTGCCGGCTGTAACCAAGAAGATTCAGGGGGGTGGACGTTGCGCCTGCCATCATATGGACCGCTCGAGATCGTTATCCCCCCTAGTGTACTGTGCGCGAGGGATGCGTGCCTACGGGGCAGACGAGACGCTCCATAACGCCCTGCCACGCAATGACGGTGCTTCCTGTCCCTTCATTGCCTGGTCCCGTCAGGGACCGTGGCAACCCCGGACGCAACCCCGACGTTCGGCCGGTCAGCGCCGGGGCCGCCCACGGAGACGGCCACGGCGCTGCGCGCCTCGCGATGACGATACTGCCTACCCCGTCAATACGGGACCGCGCCATCACGCAAGGCCGACCGGCTTTTAGCGGGTACGCGGGCAGATCCCGTCGTCACCAAAGAAAAAGGCGATCTCGCGCTCGGCCGTTTCCGGCGCGTCGGAGCCGTGCACCGCGTTCTCGTCGATCGACACCGCGAAGTCCGCGCGGATGGTGCCGGGTGCCGCTTCCTTGGGATTGGTCGCCCCCATGATGTCGCGATTCTTCGCGATCGCACCCTCGCCTTCCAGGACCTGAACCATCACCGGCCCGGAGATCATGAACTCGACCAGATCATTGAAGAACGGGCGCTCCTTGTGGACCTCGTAGAAACCCTCGGCCTGTTCGCGGCTCAGGTGCATCATGCGCGCAGCCACAATCTGCAGCCCGCCCTTCTCGAAACGGTTGTAGATCTCGCCGATCACGTTCTTGGCGACGGCGTCGGGCTTGATGATCGAAAGGGTACGCTCTGCGGCCATGGACGGCTCTCCTGATACTTGGATTGATGTCGGTCATGACGCCCGGCTGCAAACGCGAGAACCCGCCGATCGGCGGGTTCCCTGCGCAACGACACGGACGCAATATGTGGCGCGTAGTCTAGCGGCCCGGGCTGGCGACGGCAACGCACAACGGCCGGCGTAATCTCCGTGGGTGGTCAGTCGTCGACGTCGGCCTCGTCGATCCAGGCGAGCTGGATCGCCTCGAGGATGCGCTCGCCGCTGCGGTTCGGGTCGTCATCGAATTCCGGCAGATCCATGACCCACTGGCGCAGGTCCACGAAATTGATGTTGCGCGGGTCGACGTCCGGGTATGCGTCGGCCAGCTGCATTGCGATCTCCTGGGTATCGGTCCACTTCATCGCCTGTCCTCAGTGGTTCTCGGAAACCTGGTTGATCGTGTACTTCGGCAGTTCGACCACCAGATCGGCATCGGCCACGATCGCCTGACAAGAGAGCCGGGAATCCGGTTCCAGGCCCCAGGCCTTGTCCAGCATATCCTCCTCGTCCTCGCTCGGCTCCTCGAGGCTGTCGAAACCCTCGCGTACATAGACGTGACAGGTGGTGCAGGCACAGGACTTCTCGCAGGCATGCTCGATCTCGATGCCGTTCTGCAAGGCGAGATCGCAGATGCTGATGCCGGACCGGGCCTCGATCGAGGCGCCCTCCGGACAGATTTCCTCGTGGGGCAGAAAGATTACCTGGGGCATGTTCTCAGTTCCCTGCGTCGTATTCGCTCACATTGTGCCCGGCCAGCGCGCGCCGGATGCTGTCGTTCATGCGCCGCGCGACAAAAGCCTCGGAGGCACGTTCGACGCGCTTGCGTGCGGCCTCGACCGCATCCGGGTCGCTGCCGCTGTCACGCTCGGCGCGCAGTGCGTCGCGCGCCTGTTCGATGGTCTGACGCTCGTCCGTCTCCAGATAGCGGTCACCATCGGTCTCCAGCGCGGCATCCAGCGCCTCCAGCACACGATCGGCCTCGACCAGCTGCTCGCGCAGGCGGCGCGCCTCCATGTCCTCGCGCGCCGAGGAGGCGGAATCCCGCAGCATCTGCTCGATCTCGGTGTCGGTCAGGCCGTAACTCGGCTTGACCTCGATATGCGCCTCGACCCCCTGGGTCTGCTCGCGCGCGGTCACATTCAACAGCCCGTCGGCGTCGACCTGGAAGGTCACGCGGATGCGCGCGGCCCCGGCCACCATTGGCGGGATGCCGGACAGGGTAAAGCGGGCCAGCGAGCGGTTGGCGTCCACCACGTCGCGTTCGCCCTGTACCACGTGCAGAGACATCGCGGTCTGGCCATCCTTGAAGGTGGTGAACTCCTGGGCCCGCGTCACCGGGATGGTGGTGTTGCGCGGGACGATGAACTCGACCAGCCCGCCCATCGTCTCCAGGCCCAGTGACAGCGGGATCACATCGAGCAGCACCAGTTCGGTATCCGGCTTGTTGCCGGCCAGGATGTCCGCCTGCTGCGCCGCGCCGATCGCGACCACCCGGTCCGGATCGATCCCGGCACGCGGGGTGCGCCCGAAAAATCCCTCGACTGCCTCGCGCACCGCCGGCATGCGGGTGGACCCTCCCACCAGCACCACCTCGTCGATGGCATCCCGCTCCAGCCCCGCATCCTCCAGCACCTGGCGGCAGGCATCCATGGTGCGGCCCAGCAGCGGCCGGGCCAGTTGGGTCAGGGTAGTGCGATCCAGGTCGGTGCGGAAGGTCGAGCCGTCGGCGCGCTGCACCTCGATCGGCGTGCGTTCAACGTCGGTCAGGGCCTCCTTGGCCTGGCGCGCGGACAGCAGGATCCGCCGCAGTCGCCGTGCATCGGTCTCGCCGGCCATGCCGGCGGCATCCAGCAACCATCCGGCGATGGCCCGATCGACGTCATCGCCGCCCAGCGCCGAGTCGCCACCGGTCGCCAGCACCTCGAACACCCCACGGCGCAGCTGCAGGATGGAGATATCGAACGTCCCGCCACCCAGGTCGTACACCGCGATGGTGCTCTCCTCGCCCTGGTCCAGTCCGTAGGCCACCGCCGCTGCGGTCGGCTCGCTGATCAGGCGCAGGACGTTCAGGCCGGCCAACTGGGCGGCATCGCGGGTGGCCTGGCGCTGCGCGTCGTCGAAATAGGCCGGCACGGTAATAACCACCCCTTCGAGTTCGTCACCCAGCGTGGCCTCGGCCCGCGTACGCAGGGTCTTCAGGATATCGGCCGAGACCTCCACCGCGGTCTTGTCCCCGGCCGCCGTCTCGATCCGCGGGACACTGAATTCGCCGGTCTTCAGCCTGAACGGCAGTTCCCCGGACAGGCGCGCCACATCCCCGGCACCCCGGCCGATCAGACGCTTCACCGAGGCAATCGTATTGTGCGGGTCGTCGGCGGCATACACGGCCGCAGCCTCCCCGACGATCACCGCGTCGGGCGCGTAATGCACCACCGAAGGCAGGATATGCCGGCCCTGTTCGTCCGGCAGGGTGTCGGCCTCGCCACTGCGTACCGTCGCCACCAGCGAGTGCGTGGTGCCCAGGTCGATGCCGGCCGCCAGGTGCCGTCGGTGCGGCGCAGACTCGGCGCCCGGTTCGGTAATCTGCAATAACGCCATTGAGTACTCGGCTCCTGCGTGGCGCGGTCTACCCGCGCGCCAGGCTTTGTCGGGTTCGTTTCAGTTCTTCCAGCAGACGATCGAAAAAGCGCAACTGCAGCACGCGATCCCTGGCGTCCGCATCCGGCGCGGCGGGATCGGACAGGGCGCAGGCTACCCGGTTGCGGGCCGCGGCACGCGCCTGGTCCAGCTCCGCGGCGAGGTCATTCAATGCCTCTGCATCACCCGCCGATCCAGCCTCTTCCAGCCGTTCGCGCCATTCGATCTGGGCCTCGATGAACTCTATATCCTGACTGGTCTGGCGTTCCGGATCGAAGACCACCCCGGAACGTTCGAGCAGGTGTACGGCTCGGCGGTAGTCGTCCGCGAGGATCGCATAGGCCTCGTTGACGTCGGCCGCCAGGGCGGCCGCCATGCGCCGCGCCTGATCGCCCTGGCGGACGAAACGATCCGGGTGCAGTTCCGACTGCAGACGCCGGAATCGCGCCGCGAGCTGCTCCCGATCGATCTCGAAAGCCACCGGCAAGTCGAACTGTTCGAAGGGGTCGGTCATCGGGTCCCGTTGGCCTCCCTGGGTGCCAGCACATAAAGAAGGGGTGGGCCGGCCAGCGCGACAGCGCGCCACCATGCACCACCCCCGGGCGATCCTACTCAGATAGAGAAGCTTTCACCACATCCACAGCGGGCCTTCTCGTTCGGGTTGTTGAACCTGAAACCTTCGTTCAGGCCTTCCTTGCCAAAGTCGAGTTCGGTGCCATCCAGGTAGACCAGTGACTTCGGGTTCACCACCAGCTTCACGCCGTGGTCCTCGAACACCGTATCGGTCTCCTCGATCTGGTCGGCAAACTCGACCACGTAGGCCATCCCGGAACAACCGGTGGTCTTTACGCCCAGGCGCACGCCCACCCCTTTCCCGCGTTTCTCCAGGAAGCTCTGGATGCGCTCGGCCGCCGTGTCGGTCAGTGTAATCGCCATGCGTCCCTCAGGCAGTCTTCTGCTCGGGTTCCGCTTCCTGACCGTGCTTTTCCTGATAATCCGAGATGGCCGCCTTGATGGCGTCCTCGGCCAGCACGGAGCAGTGGATCTTCACCGGCGGCAGGGCCAGCTCTTCGGCAATCTGGGTGTTCTTGATCTCGCTCGCCTCGTCCAGGGTCTTGCCGCGTACCCATTCGGTAAGCAGCGAGCTCGATGCGATCGCCGAACCGCAGCCATAGGTCTTGAACCTGGCATCTTCGATGATGCCCTCGTCATTGACCTTGATCTGCAGCTTCATCACGTCGCCGCAGGCCGGGGCTCCGACCATGCCGGTACCGACGTGCTCGTCGCTCTTGTCGAAGCTGCCGACATTGCGCGGGTTTTCGTAGTGGTCCAGAACCTTGTCACTGTAAGCCATGACCGTTCTCCTGTTGCGTGTTACGCGTTTGCGTTCGTGATGCCGAGCGGGCCCGCCTAGTGCGCCGCCCACTCGACGGTGCTCAGATCAATGCCGTCCTGGTACATCTCCCACAGCGGCGAGAGTTCACGCAGCTTGGCCACCGCGGCGCGCACCACCTCGACCGTGTGATCGATGTCTTCCACCGTCGTGTAACGACCGATGGAGAAGCGGATGGAGCTGTGCGCCAGCTCATCGTTGCGCCCCAGTGCGCGCAGCACATAGGACGGCTCCAGGCTCGCCGAGGTGCACGCCGATCCCGAAGACACTGCAATGTCCCTCAGCGCCATGATCAGGCTCTCGCCCTCGACAAAGTTGAACGAGACGTTCAGGTTGTGTGCAACGCGCTGTTCCGCATCGCCATTCAGGTAGACCTCTTCCATGCCGTCGAGGCCGACCCACAGGCGGTCGCGCAGCATGCGGATGCGTTCGAGTTCGGGGCCCATCTCGGCGCCGGCGATGCGAAACGCCTCGCCCATGCCCACGATCTGATGCGGCGCCAGCGTGCCGGAACGCATGCCGCGCTCGTGGCCGCCACCATGCATCTGTGCCTCGATGCGCACGCGCGGCTTGCGGCGCACGTACAGGGCACCGATGCCCTTCGGGCCATAGGTCTTGTGCGCGGAAAAGCTCATCAGGTCCACCGGCAGCTTCGTCAGGTCGATCGCAACCTTGCCGGTCGACTGCGCGGCGTCGACATGGAACACGATGCCGCGCTCGCGGCACAGGTTGCCGATCGCTTCGATGTCCTGGATCACGCCGATCTCGTTGTTCACGTGCATCACCGAGACCACGATGGTGTCGTCACGGATCGCGTCTTCCAGCTCCTGCAGGTCGACCAGGCCATTTTCCTTCACGCCCAGGTAGGTCACCTCGAAGCCCTCGCGCTCAAGCTGGCGCGTGGTATCCAGCACCGCCTTGTGTTCGGTCTTTACAGTAATGAGGTGCTTGCCCTTGCGCTGATAGAAATGCGCCGCGCCCTTGATCGCCAAGTTGTCGGCCTCGGTCGCGCCCGAGGTCCAGATAATCTCCTTGGGGTCGGCGCCGATCAGCTCGGCCACCTGCCCGCGGGCATCTTCCACGGCCTTCTCTGCGGCCCAGCCAAAGCTGTGACTGCGCGAGGCCGGATTGCCGAACACACCGTCCCGGGTCAGGCAGCCGGCCATCTTTTCGGCCACACGCTCGTCGACCGGCGTGGTCGAGGAGTAGTCGAGGTAGATCGGCAGATTCAGATCACTCATGTTGGCTCAACTCCTGTCCGCGGCCGCCTTTGCGGTCGCATGGCTTGTTTCCGACGTGCCCTGCAGGGAACTGCCGTGCATTACGACCTCCTGCACATCCTCCTGGCGGACCTGTTCCCGGTGCCGTTCCAGCACATCCGCCAGCGACCGTGTACTCAGGAAGTCATAGACCTGCTGGCTCAGATCGGTCCACAGGTCATGGGTCAGGCAGCGCGAATTGGAATTGCAGTTCGCCTTGCCGCCGCAGCGCGTCACATCCACCGGCTCGTCCACCGCCACCACGATTTCCGCGACGCTGATACCTTCCGGCTCGCGGCTCAAGGCATAGCCGCCCCCCGGGCCACGACTACTCTTCACCAGCCCCTGGCGGCGCAACCGCGAGAACAGCTGCTCCAGATAGGACAGGGAGAGTTTCTGCCGGCGGGCCACCTCGGCCAGGGATACGGGACCATCCTGCGTGTGCATGGCCACGTCCAGCATCGCGGTAACGGCATAACGCCCTTTGGTCGTCAGTTTCATGGCTTGGTGTGCTCATCGTCCATTTGCTCGCTAGCGTAGCAATACCCGACCAAACTAATCAAGTATTACCCTGCTCCTTGCGCGGGGGTGGCGGCGGCACCTCGCAACTGTCCGGCTCCAGGCCCTCCAGATCGCAGGCGTCCAGCGGCTCGGAATCGCCCTCGCCAACCACCTCGCCGGGATCGATGCCCGCGCGCTTGAGTGCCTGGCAGGCCCGTTCCATGCGTTCGTCCAGATCGTGCACCCGATGCACGATGCGATGGATCGCGTTCGCCACCGGGTCCGGCATGTCCCGAGTCAGGCCGTAGGCGTCGAAGCCCATGCGATCCGCCATCTGCTGGAAACGCGGATCCGGTTCCGGGCGCGGGCCGATCACCCGCGCAGGGATCCCCACCGCGGTGGCGTCGGCCGGCACATCCTTCAGCACCACGGCATTGGACCCCACCCGCGCATGATCACCGACATGGATTGGCCCCAGCAGCTTGGCCCCGGCTCCGATCACCACCTCGTTGCCGAGGGTCGGGTGCCGTTTCCCGGCATCCCAACTGGTCCCACCGAGCGTCACTTGGTGGTACAGGGTGCAGTCATCCCCGACCTCGGCGGTCTCGCCGATCACCACGCCCATGCCGTGGTCGATAAAGAAGCGCCGCCCGATCCGGGCCCCGGGGTGAATCTCGATCCCGGTCAGCAAACGGCTCACGTTCGCGATGATGCGCGCCAGCCAGCGCATCCGGTGATGCCAGAGCCAGTGGGCCACGCGATGAAACCAGAGCGCGTGCAGCCCCGGATAGGCCGTCAATACCTCGAAGGCATTGCGGGCCGCGGGGTCGCGTGCAAACACGCAGCGGACATCCTCGCGCATCCTGTCGAACATGGCTCCGGTCTCAATCCCGACCAAAACTGTAAAGTATCACAGCGACCACCGCGTGCATCACCGGCCCCGCTCGGTATGGGCCAATATACCGCGCAGCATCCGCACCTCGCTGGCGGTCAGGCCCGAGCGCTGGTACAGGTGCCGCAGGCGGCGCATCAAATGGCGCGGATTGTCCGGATCCAGCACTTCGATGGTCGTCAGTGCCTGTTCGAGATGCGCATACAGGCCCTCCATCTCGGCCTGGGTGGCCGGCGGGTCGCGCTCGTCCGATAGTGCAACTCCGGGCGCGTCCTCCGCCGCGAGCGCGGCCATGCGCAGGGCATAGGTCATCACCTGCACGCTGCCGGCCAGATTCAGGGACGAGAAGTCGGGCACCGTGGGGACCTGCACGAAGGCATTGCAGTAGTCGAGCTCGCTATTGGTCAGGCCACTGTGCTCGCGCCCGAACACCAGGGCCACCGGGCCGTGACGCGCCTGCTCCAGCGCCTGTTCCGCCGCGCGATCGGGCGGCAGTACCGGCACCGAGTGGGTCCGCAGCCGGGCGCTGGTTCCGAGGACCCAGACGCAATCGGCCACGGCGGCCGGCATATCCCCCACCACTTGGGCCGCGGCCAGCAGATCGTCTGCACCCGAGGCCAGCGCGGTGGCCTCGGCATGCGGAAACCGCTCGGGCGCGACCAGCACCAGATCGCACACCCCCATCGCCTTCATCGCCCGGGCCGCAGAGCCGATATTGCCCGGATGCGTGGTCCCCACCAGAACCACGCGCAACTGCCGCAAACGCCCTTCGCCCACCACCCGTTCTCCCCGGAACCCCCCGGCGCATCCCGCGATCCGCGCAGTTCCCCCAACGATCCGGCCGGATTGTACACACCCGCGCCGCCGGGCGCGCGCCCGCGCAGCTTCCCAAAAAGCGGTACTCTTGTGTATTGTTCGCGACCCTCGCACCCCCGGCTCGCGGGATCGTCGCGCGCGGCGCCCGCCACGCGGGCGTGTGGCCCAGCCCCGGGATTGCGGAAACCAGCCGCCGGCGCCAAGGGCACCGCGACACGTACCGATCGACCCAGGAGAAGACCATGCACCCCATGCTGAACACGGCGGTATCGGCGGCCCGCGAGGCCGGTCGCATCACCACCCGCGCCTGGGGCCGGCCGGACCGCGTGAATACCCGCGAAAAGGCCCGCAACGACTGGGTCTCCGACGTCGATCTGAATGCCGAACAGGCCATCGTGCAGACCCTGCGACGCGCCTATCCCGACCACACGATCATGGCCGAGGAGGGCGGCGAGCAAAGCGGCAGCGACGCCGACTTCGTGTGGATCATCGACCCCCTGGACGGCACCACCAACTACCTGCGCGAGATCCCGCAGTACGCCATCTCCATTGCCCTGAAGCACAAGGGCCGTCTGGAACAGGCAGTGGTCTACGATCCGCTAAAGGAAGAACTGTTCACTGCCACCCGCGGCGCCGGCGCCTTCCTTAACAGCCGCCGCATCCGCGTATCCGACCGCAAGGACCTCAATGGTGCCCTGCTGGGCACCGGCATCCCGTTCCGCGAGGGTCAGGACCTGGAACGCTACCTGAGCAGCCTGCGCCACCTGATCCCGGGGACTGCCGGCGTGCGCCGGCCCGGGTCCGCAGCACTGGACCTGGCCTGGGTCGCCTGCGGGCGCTTCGACGGCTTCTGGGAGATGGGCCTGCAGGCCTGGGACATGGCCGCAGGCCTGCTCCTCGTTCAGGAAGCCGGCGGCGTGGTCAGCGACTGGCAGGGCAACCCGGACGTAATGCGCCGAGGCGACGTCGTGGCCGGCAACCCCAAGGTCCTCAAGGCCATGCTCCAGCGCCTGCACAAGGCAGACAAGGACAGGGATCGCCCGACCGGCGATGCCTGAAGGAAGGAGCGGCGCCGAGCGTCAGGCGCTACGCCTGGCGTTCCGCTCGATTCGCCCGCGCATCCGCCTGAGGGAAAACCACACCCCGGCGACCACCACCGGCACCATCATCCCGATGGTGATGTTCACCGGCAGCGGCAGCGCGACCGCCTCGTCCACCCCGCGCAGCAGGTAGGCCGCCAGGCTGGTCAGGTAATAGCTGATCACCACGACCGAAAGCCCCTCCACCGTCCGCTGCAGGCGCAACTGCAGGGCGGCGCGGCGGTTCATCGAGCTCAGCAGATCGCGGTTCTGCCGTTCCAGCGCCACGTCCACCCGGGTGCGCAACAACGCTCCAGTGCGGTGAATGCGCATGGACAGCACTTCCAGCCGTTCCGCCTGCGACGCGCAAGTACGCATGGCCGGATCCATACGCCAGCCGAGGTATTCGCACAGGGTCTGCAGCCCCGGCATGCGCACCGTCCTCAGTTCCTCGGCACCCTTGTCCACCAGCGAGGCATAGGCGCGGGAGGCGTGGAAGCGGCTGCCCGCATAGCTGCTCAGGCGCTCGACATCGGATGCAAGGTCCGAGAGGGCAACCAGCAGCTGCTGCTCGCGCTCCGATGCAGCGGACTCCTCGGTGATGCCCGCCATCTCGTCGTTGATCTCGTTCAATCGCCCCTCGAGTTCGTCGAGTTCCGGCATCAACTCGCGGACCAGCGGGAGTGCCAGCAGGGCCAGCAAGCGGTAGGTCTCCAGTTCGAACAGGCGCTGGGCAATGCGCCCGGCCTCACGCCGGGTGAGATCGACGTCGCGCACCAGGAAGCGGGAGAAACCATCGTCGTGGACTCGAAAATCCGTCCACACCAGGCCATCGCCGCCCGCAACACCATTGCCAACAAAGGCATACGGAGCAAACACGGCTTCCAGCCCCTCGAGAGACCGCTCCGGCATGTCGCGCGACTCCAGCGCCAGGTGGATCGCGGCGATGGTGCTCCCTGGCAATTCGCTCAGCCAGTCCGCCGGCACACGGTTGATCGGCGGATCGGCGAACGGGTCGCTGACCGCTTCGCCGGTCACGAAGAAGGACCAGGTCGAGAATTCGTTGTGGCGTTCCCAGCGCAGGCGGAATGGCCCCAGATCGCAGGCGACGAAATTCTCCTCCGGCAGCGATTCCTTCCTGCCGAAACGACGGCAGAGCGCGACGACCAGTTCGCGTTCACGCTCGATGGAGTCACGCGGCGACAACAGCGCCAGCCACGAGCCACAGGCAGGCGCGTCCAGCGGCTCGTAGAAGCGCGCGTGGACCTCGTCGTGAATCGCCTCCCGCAGGGGATGGCTCGGGGGCAGAAGCGGGCTCTCGTGCATCGCGAATTCAGCCTGTAACGGTTTCCAGAAGCCCGGCCAGGCCTCGCCCGCGGCATTCGACATGCCCCGCAGGGACATCCTGCTGCCACGGGCGCCCCCCGTCCAGGCGTCACTGTAGGATTCTCGCCTCTCTGCCCCGGTTACCGCGCAGGGCGCGGCCGCTCATCTCGACGGGAGAGTACCAGCGGAGGGTCCGCCCGCGCGGGCAGAATTGCCTTTGGCTGGCCGGCATACTTCCCGCGCATGTGCGGCGGCCATGCAAACATCACCCGGCGCAGCCGGCGCACGTCAATTACGCCCCTGCAGCCAGAGGATCAGGCGCGCGTGCTGTTCCGGATTACGCTCCAGCGCCGGTCCCGGGCGCAGGTCGTAATCGGCCAGCGCAGCAGCCACCGCTTCGCTTTCGCCGGCCAAATCCTCACTCGCCCGGAAGATCAGGGTCGTCGCCGACGGCCGGTGGACCGCCGGATGAAAACGCTGCGAGAGCATCCCCGGCAACGGCGGCTCCGGCTCCGCCCGAAATCCTTCCGGATCGCGAAAACGTTCCCACGCCACCTCCAGCAACGCGCGCGCCACCGCGTCGCCGTCGTCGCCCCCGCGCACTGCACTCCAGTCGCGCAGACCGCGAATCACATAGGCATAATCGTTGAGGGTGGCCGTACCAGCCTGCTCGCGCGGCAGGCCCATCAGGGCCGGAAGCGTGGCGGGGTCCGAAGCCGACTCCCGCAGCCAGCCATAAATGGCGGCGCCCGCCTCCTCGAACCGCGCATCATGCGCAACCGCCTCCGCCAGTGCGGACAGCAACAGACCATGAGGCCCCGTCAGCACCTTGGCATCGCGCGGCAGGCCGCGTTGCTCGCGGGCGCGGATCAGGGCCGCGCGGCCGGCCGCGACCTGCTCGCGCACCTGTGCCTCGTCGTGCTCAAAGCGTGCCGCCAGTTCGGCGATTCCCGCCCCCTCGCGCGGCAGATGCCCGAGTTCGAACACCGCGGGCCCTTCCAGACCGAACGCCGCGCGCACCAGTCCCGGTTCGGGGTGATCCGCCATCGCGGCGGCAAGCTCGGCGTCGGACCACAGATAGGCGCCGCCCTCGCGACCCTGAGCATCCAGCGCGGAGAGGCTCGAGGCAAACCCGCGGGTGCCGTCTGCTGCGGGTTCCAGCCGCGCCTCGACCTCGTCCTCGTGCAGCGCCATGTCGCGCCGCACGAAGTCGAGCGTTTCCAGCCCCAGATCGATCCAGTCCCGACGATCGAACCAGTCCCCGGCGCGCAGGTACAACCGGGACAGCTGCGCCTGGTCTTCCAGCATCACCTCGAAATGGGGCTCGTTCCAGTCGGGCGACTCCGAGTACCGGAAGAACCCGCCCCCCAGCACATCGCGCAGGCCGGCCGCGGCCATCTCCTCGAGCGTCAGCGCCAGGAAGTCCGCGACCCAGTCCGGGGCCTGGCCCGACTGTTCGGCCTCCAGCATCGCATGCAGGTAGGGGACATGCGGAAATTTGGTGGAATGGCCAAAGCCTCCCTGCAAATCATCGGCCTCGCGCTGCAGGCGCGCCCAGAGCACTTCCGGAAGACGGGCGGCCCGGCCTTCCGACATCGGTTCCTCGCCCGCGCGCAGCTGCCGGGCCAGCTCCGCGCTGCCGCGCTGCGCCAGATCCAGCAAGCGCGCGTAATCGGACTCCAGGCGGGTGGATACGCCGTCAAGAAAGTCGGCGAACTGCTCTCGGGGGACATACACCACGCCGGTCAGCGCGTGGCCATTCGGGGTCACCACGACGTTCAGCGGCCAGCCCGCGCTGCCGGTGGTAGCCCGCTGGAATTCCAGCAGGTAGCCGTCCAGCGCGGCGTGCACCTCGCGATCGACCTTCACCGGGATGAAATTCGTGTTCAGGCGTTCGGCGATCCCCGCGTCGCGAAAGCTCTCCTCCTGCATCACGTGGCAGTAATAGCAGGAGGAATAGCCGCTGGAGATCAATAACGGGCGACGCTGCTTGCGCGCCTGCTCCAGCAGGGCCGGATCCCAGGCCCGCCACTGCACCGGGTCGTCCACATGCAGGCGCAGGTAGGGCGAGACGCTCTGCGCCATCTCCGGATTGGCCTGAGACGGCGTCAGCGGCAGCAGGACCAGGGCGGCGACAACGCCGGCAAGGACTCGGAAAGGCATGATCATGATGGATTCCTTCGCCACGGGGCACCGGTAGCCCTGTGCGGGCACGCCCCGGGAATGCGACCCGCAGCACCCGTCCCGGGTTCAACAGGCGATGCGTGCCCGCCGGCGCACAAACCGACCGCTGGGCTACGCATCCCTTGTATAGTAGTTGTACAATTATTCCCATGGCATCCGCGCCCCCCATTGAACCCCATGACCAGGAAGGGCTCTACCCCATCCGCCACGTATGTGCGGAGACCGGCGTCAATGACGTGACGCTGCGCGCCTGGGAACGCCGCTACGGACTGATCCGTCCCCAGCGCACCCCCAAGGGACATCGTCTCTACAGCAACGAGGACATCGCGCTGATCAAGCGCATTCTGGAGCTACTGGAACAGGACATTCCGGTATCGCAGGTCCATCGTGTGCTGGCAGACGAGCCGGCCGAAACCCGCTCGCCCCCCCCGCCCGTACTCGAGCCGATGGGCAGCGCGGGCACCCCCGGCATCGCGCCGCATACTCAGGACCCGCTGGCCCAGGCCCTGTACCGAGCGGTCGCGAACCTGGACATCGCAGAACTGGAACGCACCTATGACCGCCTGGTGATGCGCCACGGCTGGGATGGTCTGCACGAACACGCATTCCTGGAGGTGTACCAGCACCTGCGCGAGGAGGCACGCCACGAGCCCGGGGGCGAGGCCCGGCTGGCGGTCTTCGCGGCCTGGGCCACGGCCGCATTCGCCGAGCAGTTGCGCAGTGCCCTGCGGACCTGCGACGGCCCGTTCCGCCCGTTCCTCGCGCTGGGGGGGGGGCAGCAGCAGGTCACCGCGACGCTGCTGCAACTTGCCTGCGCGCGGCTGGGTGTCGGCACCCTCTCGATCATCGAGGCCACCACGCCCGAGGCGCTCGATATCCTGGTGGAACGGCAGGGGGCACCCGCCCTCGTCATCCACGCCTCGACACAACTGCTTCGCAGCCCGGAGCTATCCCGCGTCCAGACTATCCTCGGGCGGCCCGGTGTCCCCTGCTTCCTGGCCGGAAGCGCCGCCCCGGAACTCGCCCGCATGCACCATGGACGCAAGAGCGAGATCCTGCCCGATCACCCGCTGCACGCCGCGGCCCGGCTCCTGGGACAGGCTCCGGGCCAGGCCCGGTAGCCGCACGTATCGGGTGACTGGTGTTGCCTCGACTCCGCCGACCCGCGCACACACCGGGTTCTCCCACAGAGGGTGCATCTGATGCCGGACCCCGGAGGCCCCACCCTGGTCTGGCTGCGCCGCGACCTGCGCCTGACCGACCAGCCAGCGCTGTACGCCGCGAGCGAACGTGGCGGCCCGGTGATCCCGGTGTTCATTCAAGCCCCGGAGGAAGAGGCCCCGTGGCAGCCCGGTGCCGCATCCCGCTGGTGGCTGCACCACAGCCTGCAGGCCCTGGACGATGACCTGCGCGCTCGGGGCTCGCGGCTGACGCTGCGCGCCGGCCCCAGCCTCGGCACCCTGCGCACCCTGGTGCGCGAGACCGGCGCCACCGCGGTCTACTGGAACCGGCTGTACGACCCCGCCTTCGTCCAGCGCGACCCGGCCATCCAGGCGGGGCTGCGCGCCGACGGCATCGAGGTATGCAGCTTCAACGCCCACCTGCTGGTCGAGCCCTGGGAGGTCGAGACCGGCCAGGGCCAGCCCTACAAGGTCTTCAACCCGTTCTGGAAGACCTGCCTGAAACGCGGCATCGACCAGGACCCGCTGCCCGCTCCCGCCGCTCTCCCAGCGCCGCAAACCTGGCCCGACTCGCTCCGCCCCGAACGACTCGACCTCCTGCCCTCGATCGACTGGGCCGCGGGTCTGCGCACCAGCTGGTCCGCGGGCGAAACTGCGGCGCGGGAACGCCTGAAACACTTCATCGACGGCGGCGTGCAGGACTACACCAGCGAGCGCGACCGCCCGGACCACGACGGCACCTCGCGCCTCTCCCCGCACCTGCACTTTGGCGAGATCTCCCCGCGCCAGATCCTGCGTGCCCTGCGCGCGGCCGGTCTGCACCCGGACCGCGGCGGGCCCGAGGCCTTCGTGCGCGAACTCGGCTGGCGCGACTTCTCCCATCATGTGCTCTATCACTTCCCGCACACCCCGGAACAACCGCTGAACCCGCGCTTCGAGGCCTTCCCCTGGCGCGTGTCCGGACACGATCTGCGGGCCTGGCAGCTCGGCCGGACGGGACTCCCGATCATCGACGCCGCCATGCAGCAGCTGCGGGAAACCGGCTGGATGCACAACCGCCTGCGCATGGTGGTCGGCTCCTTCCTGACCAAGAACCTGCGCCTGCACTGGAAGCACGGGGCCCACTGGTTCTGGGACACCCTGGTGGACGCCGATCTCGCCGCCAACACCCTGGGCTGGCAATGGGCCGGCGGCTGCGGCGCAGACGCTGCACCCTACTTCCGTGTCTTCAACCCGCATACCCAGGGTCAACGCCACGACCCGGAGGGAGCCTATGTCCGGCGCTTCCTCCCCGTGCTTCGGGAAGTGGAAACGCGGTATATTCACAGCCCCGGCGCGGGCGGCGCGCCCGGCTACCCCGAGCCCCTGGTGGACCTCGGGGCCAGCCGGCGCGCCGCACTCGACGCCTTCCGAAGCCTGTAACAAGGACATGCGATCCGGCCTCTCCCGCATCCGGGTCTTCCGCGCCATGATCGGCGTCCGCAAGCCGACAACCAGGAATAACTGCCATGAGTTACTCGGAACAGCACCTGACCTATCCACGCAACGTGACCTACAACTTCAGCCGTCACGAGCACACCACGCCGGTGCGTCTGGCGCATCAGGGCCGCCGCTACGCCGGCCAGCTGCTGAACCGCGAGGCCCCCTACCGCATCCGCCTGACCGAGGAAATTGTTGCTCCGGGCAGCTCCCGCTACATCCCGGTGCGGGAGATCACGCTGCAAAGCCTCGAGGGCATCGAGCCCCTGCACAATGGATATCACGGCCACTGATTATCCCATTCCGGTGCTGCTACCCTCGGGACACGAAACCCAGAAAAAAGGCAACACGATGAAAAGTCTGACCTCCGCCTTCCTGTTCTGCTGTCTGCTGCTTCCCGGGCTGGCCGCCGCCGACAAACCCGGCGACTCTCGCGCCCTGACCGGTATCGACACCGGCCGTATCCTCTGGGACATCACCATCGATGACCCGGATCGCCTGATCTCGCGCCTGAGCGTGATCGAGGAGACCTACGACGACATGCTGCGTCAGGACGTGCAGCCGATGATGATCTTCACCTTCCGCGGCGGGGCGGCAGGCCTGCTCGCGCGCAACCCCGACCACATCGAACTCGAGGACGCCTCTGCCGTGACCCACGTCCACAAGCGCCTGCAAGACCTCCTCGGCCGTTCCGGCGTACACATGGAGGCCTGTGCCATCGCCACCCGCCGCTTTGGCCTGGAGCAGCAGGACCTGATCCCCGGCGTGCAACTGGTCGGCAACACCTTCCTGTCCATCATGGGCTACCGGCACAAGGGATACACAGCGATCCGGATCGACTGACGCCGCCGGACTCCAGAAAATACAGGGAGACACTTTTGGCGCAACTGGAGATCACGACGCTCGGCTCGGTAGGTGTACGCGTGGACGGACGCGACGTCCCGGCCCTCTCCGGAACCAAGCTCGGTCTCCTCCTGGCCTACCTCGCGGCGGAGAGCCCCCGGCGCATCCCGCGCGAGCAGCTCGCGCGGCTGTTCTGGCCCGAGTTCGACAGCGATGCTGCCCGGGTCAATCTGCGCCAGGCCCTGTTCCAGTTGCGCCGCCACCTGGCATCCACGGCCACCACGCTACTGGATACCACGCCCCGCCACGCCAGCCTGCACATGCAGGCCTCGGTCGAGGTGGATTTCGTCCAGCTTCAGCGTACCGGCCCCCGTCACGCGCCATCCGGACATCAATCCCGTGCCGAGTACATCCTCGGCCTGGTTAAGGGTTACCAGGGGCACTTCCTCGAACCGGTCCGCGCGCTGCACGACCTGCCCGAACTCTCCATATGGGCCGAGACCCAGCGCGAGACCCACTGGCAGACGGTGCTGAGCCTGATCGAGCAGTCCCTGCCCGTCCTGTGCCTGGAAGGCGATCCGGATGCCGCGATCGCCGAGATCCGCCGCCTGCTGACCCTGGAACCCCACGACCTTCGCGCGCACCGCCTGCTGATGCTGGCCTGGGCCACCATCGGCGACAGCGAACGTGCACTCGAGCACCACGCGCAGCTGACCACCGAAAGCGCGGGCCCCCTCCCGCCCCTGATCGAGCGCACCCTGGAAGAGATCCGTGCGCTGGACGCCCCGCTGGCGCCGCGCCCACGCGAGGCGCCAGCGGAGGTCCAGGCCCTGCGGCCCGAACGGCGCCGGGTGACAGTGGTCGCCTGTCAGGTCGAGGTCGACGCCGACAGCGACATCGAGATCCAGCGTGAGCGCATCGAACGTGCCCTGGCGCATATCGACTTCGCTCTGCTCAACCGGCATGGCCACGTGATCCGCTCCCCGGGACCAGGCCTGGTCGCCTACTTCGGCTACCCGGCCGGGCGCGAGGAGGCCACCGTGGACGCAGTGCACGCCGCCTGGGAGGCCCTGCAGACCATACCGTCCGGCTGCCAGCTTCGCCTGGCGGTGGACTCCGACCTGATCGTGACCGGCAGCGAGGCGGAGCTTCCAGACCCCACCGGCATGCTCACCGCACGGGCCCAGGACACCGCCCGCGGGGCACCGCCGGGCACCCTGATCGTCACCGAGGCGGCCTACCAGCGGGTCTCCGGCTATTTTGTCTTCCGTCCGCGTGAGGACCGCCCCGGCCATGGCTACCGGGTCACCGCCGACCCCGGGCCGCTGGACCGGATCGAGGCACAGGCCGGACACGGACTTACCCCGCTGGCCGGGCGCGGCCGCGAACTGCTGCAACTGCGTGCGGCGTGGGAGACCACCCTGCGCGAACGCCACCCGCGCTTTTTGTTGCTGCAGGGCGAGGCCGGGCTTGGCAAGAGCCGCCTGGCGCGCAGCCTGGACCAGCAGATTCGCGGTCAGGCCCGGTCCCGTTTCCTGATCAAGTGCCGCGAGGACTCGTCGCGCCAGCTCCTGGCGCCGGTGCGCCAGGCACTGGCGGCGTGGATCGGCCAGGGCAGCATGCGCGAGTCGCGGCAGCGCCGTTTCGAGCACGCGGTGGTCCGCGTCTGCACCACCCCCGAAAGCGGCCGGCAGCTGGCGCGCTGGCTGCTCCGACCCGAGCAGGGCCATCCGCTCGACGAGGAACTGGACCGCGACCATATCATCGACACCCTGGTCGCCCTGGTACGCCTGCGGGCCCTGAAGGGCCCCACCCTGCTGATCTGCGACGATGTCCACTGGATGGATTCCGGGACCTCGGAATTCCTGCGGCGCCTGCATCAGCGCCTGCACGACCTGCCGATCCTGGTCATCCTGACCGCGCGCATGACCTTCCGCACCAACTGGCGCGACTTGAGCCTCGACCACCTGCGCCTGCGCGGTCTTGACCAGGAGGCCGCGCACGACCTGGTGACGCGCCTGGATGGCGAGAGCCGCCTGCCCGAATCCCTGCGACGCGAACTCGTGGAGCGCGGCGAAGGCATCCCGCTGTTTCTCGAGGAACTCACCCGTTTCGCTCTGGAGGCCACGCTGCGTGGCGAGTCGCCCGGCAACCTGCCACCCGGCCTGTCCAATCTGCTGGTCGCGCGCCTGGAGCAGCTGGGGCCGGCCCGCGAACTTGCCTATGCCGCCGCAGTAGTGGGGCGCGACTTCGACACCCACATCCTCAGTCGCCTGCAGAACCAGCCACCCGAGATCATACGCCGGCACCTCGCCCAGCTCACGCGCAAGGGCTTTGTCGAGCCCTGCGGGGTCATCGACGGCGTGCGCTATCGCTTTCGCCATGCGCTGTTCCGCCAGGCCGCCTACGAAGCTATGCTGGTGGCCGAACGCAGCACGCTGCACGGACGCCTGGCCGACCTGCTGCAAACCGAGGCGCGCGGCACCGGGCACGCCGACGACTGGGGCCGGATCGCGACCCACCTGTTCCGTGCCGGACGTCATATCGAGGCGGTCGCCGCCTGGTTGCATGCCGGCGAACAGGCCTTCGCGCACGGCATGCTCCCGGAGGCCGCGCAATACTTCGAAGACGCCCTGGCGTGCCTCGACCGGGAATTCGGCGCCGCCGACGATCCGGGCCGAATGGCCCACGAGACGCTCCGCGCCCTGGGCGGCCTGGGGGCCTCCAACCTCGCACTGCTGGGCTACGGATCGCGCGAGGTCAATACCCTGTTCGCCCGGGCCAACGACAACCCAGCCCTGCGCGAAGACCCGGTTCAGCACTTCCGGGTCCTCTGGGGGCTGTGGCATGGTGCCGGATCCTGGCACGGGTTCGCCGAGGCCCATCGCCTGGCCGACGAGATGGAACAACTGGCCGAAGGTTCGGGCGACCGCCTGCTGCGGATCGCTGCCCACTATGTCCAGGGCAACACCCATTTCTGGACCGGACAGTTCGCACGCGCGCTGGACCACCAGACGCGCGCCCTCGCGCTGTACCGTGAGACCGATCACAGCGCCCTGATTGCGCGGCATACCGAGAACCCGGCCATCAGCGCGCGCGGCTTCATGGCCTGGACCCTGTTCTTCCAGGGCGACCACGCCCGCGCCTGGGAGGAGATGGAAACCGCCTGCGACCAGGCGCATCGCCTCGAACACCACCCGACCGAGGCGTTCGTCCACAGCTTCCACGCCACCCTCGCCTTCTTCAGCGACGACCCGGTCGAGGCGCTTCCGGCCGCGCGCCGTACACTGGCCATCGCCCGGGAATACGACTACCCACTCTGGCGGGTCGCCGGAACCACTATCGAGAGCTGGGCCCAGACCCGCGACGGCGCGCGCGACGCGACCGGGGTACTGCGCGAACAGGTCGAGGCGATGCGCCATATCATGGATGGTGTCAGCACCATCTTCCTGTGGATTCTGCTTGACGCCCTGCGCACCACCCGGGCCGACCCGACAGAGCGTGTGCAGACCGCCGAACAGGCCCTGGCAAGCTGCGAGCAGCGCGGCGACCAATGCTTCCGCCCCGCGCTGATGCGCCTGCACGCCGAGGCCCTGCTGCAACAGGGCCAGGCACCGGACGCCGAGGCCTGGCAGGAACTCGACGCGGCGCTGAATCTGGCCCGCAACCAAGGCAATCCCAACATCGAGGGCGAGATCCTGCGCGACTACGCCCGCTTCAGCCAAGACCCGGCCTGGCAACGCTGGAGTACACAGGAACAGGCCCGCACCGAGCGCCGCATCACCCCCCGTGCCCCTCATCCGACCGCCACGACCCCCACCCGCGACCCGGCCTGAAACCCTTGGTCAGGATCACTCCCAGCGGCAAAACCAACACCGGCAACGAGGGCTCGAACCCGACCGGATGGGCGCCCATATTTCGCAGGCAGTTCGCTTCCCGCGCCAGGCTCTCTCCTGCAGCTTGGCCCCCCTGCGCGCGCCCCAGTGTGATTGTCCTCGCTCCCCGCGTTCATGCGAACCGAAACAAAAGAAATGCTCTTGTGCTAATCCCGGAACGATCGTGATTCTTGCCCACCATATAAAAGTCTGCGGCCGGGTGCGGTAGCCCCTTGCACAATAGCACCCCTCCGCCGCTGGTACAGCCATCACGACTGTTAGCAAAGCGGGGAAAGTATGCGACGAAATGTCGGGAATTTTTACAAGATCCGGATTATTGTTTTTGAGGACCATATTCGGTTGCAGAAATAGAGTGTAGAATGGACTTCCGTTTACTTAGCAACATTATGTATTAGAACAAGCTTAAAGTTTTACTAATACCCGAGAGAGCCACATAATGTCCACGAAATCCCATTATTCAAAATATATGCGAAATGTGATGTTCGGGCTGATCTGCGCGATAAACATCGGCATGGCACCACAGGCCGTCGCGAGCGACGCATCCGCGATCGAGATCCGCGACATCGAGTCCGGCACAGGGCCGGAGATCACCCGGCACGACACTGCCATCGTGCACTACACCGGCACGCTCGCGGACGGCAAGCAGTTCGATTCGAGCCGCGATTCCGGGCGGCCTCTGGTCTTGACAATCGGATCGGGCCAGACCATCCCGGGTTTCGAACAGGCGGTGACGGGGATGCGCGAGGGCGGCCGGCGCGAGGTCGTGATCCCGCCCGAACTGGCCTACGGCGAGCGTGGTGCCGGGAACATCATCCCTCCCAACGCGACCCTGACCTTCGACCTTGAGGTCGTGGAGGTCCGGCGGGCACCATTCCACGCACTGGACAATGAAGGCCTGGCCGAAAAGCTCGACGAAGGCGTCACCGTCGTCGATATCCGGCGACCCGACGAATGGGCCGAGACCGGCGTTATCGAGGGCAGCCACCGCCTGACAGCGTTCGACGAGCGCGGCGATCTGGTCGCTGATTTCGGCAGCCGGCTGACCGAACTCGTCGATCCCGACGACGAGGTGGTGCTGATCTGCCGGGTCGGCAACCGCACCGGAGCCCTCGCACGCGCCCTGTCCGAGGGCCTGGACTATTCCCAGGTCTACAACGTGACCGACGGCATCATGGCGTGGCTGGACGCAGGACGGCCCGTGCGCCACGACTGCCCCGCTCCGGAGGAGACAGCGCAATGCTGAAGCTCGGCCCGAGCCACCGGCCGGGTCTGCATGGCGTCGTCGGTGCATTGACCGGTGTCCTTTGCGCGGTATGCGCGTCGGCCACGGCATTCGCCTCCGAGGGCGAGGGCGCCCCGGATTCGGTCTCCCTACCGGACCCGGTCTTGACCACGCATTCCCTGGCGCTGGCCGATGGGCGCCACCTGGACTACGAAGCCGTAGCCGAGTACGTGGAGCTGGGCGAATCGGTCGAGGCGCCCGATGCGCGCATCTTCACCGTCAGCTATACCGTCGACGACGATGTACGTCCGGTCACCTTCCTGGTCAATGGCGGACCCGGGGCGGCCTCGGCGTACCTGCATGTCGGCGGACTCGGCCCACGGGTGCTGGAAACCGACGCCTCCGGCCTGGCACGGACGACCCCCCCGCATCTGGTGGACAATCCGTTCACCTGGCTGGCATTCACCGACCTGGTATTCATCGACCCGGTCGGTACCGGTTTCAGCCGCGCGATGCAGGCCGACGCCGAGGATTTCCACTCCCGCGACGCCGACCTGGCCGCGCTGGAGGAGACGATCGAGCGCTGGCTGGACCGGCATGGCCGGCGCGGCGACCCGGTTTACCTGGCCGGCGAGAGCTACGGCGGGTATCGCGCGGCGGCCCTGCCGGAACGGCTGATGCGTGAATCCGGGATCAGCCTGAACGGGACCGTACTGATCTCTCCGGCGCTGGACTATGCCCTGCTGCAGCCCGGCACCGCACGACCCGTGGCCTGGGCGGTACACCTGCCATCGATGACCGCGGCGGCCGCGGCCCAGGGGCGGCTGGGCGAAGTACCCCCCGGGCCGGAAGAGGCGGAGCGTTTTGCCCTCGGGGAATACCTGGATGGCCTGATCCACCCCGGAAAGATCGACGATGACTGGATCGCGCAGGTCGCCGCTTTCACCGGGCTGGAAACCGACCACCTGCGCGCCACCCGGGGGCGGGTGACCCTGTCCATGCCGCAACGCGGGCTCCTGCGCGACGAGGGACGGCTGATCAGCCTGTACGACGGAGGCATCGATTCCACCGACCCGATCCCGACCCGTGGAAGTCCGAACGCCGACCCGGTCCTGCATGGCCTGATCGCGCCGCTGTCCACCGCAATGCTCGACCACTTGCGCAACACCCTCGAATGGGAGCACGGCCACCAGTACCGCCTGCTGAGTCAGGAAGTATTCTCCGGCTGGGACTGGGAGACCTCCGGGCGCGAAGGGCACTTCACCGCAATGGACGAACTGGCCAGCGCGCTGTCGCTGAACCCGCGTTTTCGCATCCTCAGCGTGCATGGCCAGGCCGACCTGGTCACGCCCTACTTCGCCACCGAATGGTTGCTGGGCCAGATCGCGCATGCCGCCGGCGATACGGCCGAGGAACGCATTCAGTCCCTGACCTATCCCGGTGGACACATGCTCTACATGCGCGCGGATGCCAACGAGGCAATGTTCGACGACGCCGCCGCCTTTTACCGCGGTGGCACGCCCTGACGCCGCCGGGCCGCGGGGGCGGTCTCTCTCGGCGAGAGTGACTTCGGCAATACCCCAACATCCACGGCTTGGCCGCGGGTCGACGGGCATCTGGAACCGACCCTGGCGTCATGCACGCGCGAGTCCGTCAGGCGCTCGGGCCGGAGTGATCCCGCTCGCCATCCGGGTCGAACTCGAGGGCTCGGCTGGTACCCGGCGCGGCGGAGTCGTCCGCCTCCGGCGGTGACAGGGTCAGGCCAGCGTCAGAGGCAACATCCGCCAGGTCGCGGATCTGTTCCAGCGGCGGCAGTTCCTCCAGCCGGTTCAACCCGAGGTCGTCGAGGAAGCGGCGGGTAGTCGCATACAGGGCCGGACGCCCGGGCACCTCCTTGTGCCCGACCACCCGCACCCATTCGCGCTCCTGCAGGGTCCGCATGATGCCCGAGCTGACCGCGACCCCACGCACTGCCTCGATCTCGGCGCGCGTGGCCGGCTGGCGATAGGCGATGATCGCCAGTGTCTCCAGCAATGCGCGCGACAGGCGCTGCGGACGCTCCGGCTGGGCCGCCTGCACGTTGGCGGAATAGCGCGGGCGCACACGGAAGCGGTAACCACCGGCCGAGCGCGCCACCTCGATGGCGCGCTCGGCATAGTGTTCCTGCAGGCGCTGCAGCGCCGCGTCCAGCAACGCCTGATCCACTTCACCCAGGTCCGCGCAGGCGGCCTTCAGATCGCGTGCCGGGACCGGCTCGGCCGCCGCGAACAGCACGGCCTCCACCGCCAGTTCCACCGCGCGCAGGCGATCATCGGCGTCGGCGGGCATCGCCCGTGATTCGCTGTCGCTCATGCCTCGTCCTCGCGCGAATCGGGTGCGGCGCCTCGCAGGCGTACCCGGATCGGGCTGTAGGGTTCGCTCTGCCCCCATTCGACCAGACCGGCCTTGGCCAGCTCCAGGATCGCCAGAAACGAAACCACCACGCCCTGACGCCCCTCGTCCGTCTGCAGCAGGTGGACGAAGTCGGTAAAGCGCTCGGCGTCCAGGGTGTCGAGGATCCGGCTCATGCGCTCGCGCACCGAGAGTTGTTCGGTGGCGATATGGTGGTGTGCGCTGAGACTGGCACGATGCATCACTGCGGCCAGCGCCTCCATCAGCTCGTCCAGCGAGGGTGCCGGGGCCGGAGGCCCCTCCAGGGCCTCCACGCTGGCGCCGGCCGCGAACATGTCACGATCCATACGTGGCAGCGCGTCCAGGCGCTCGGCCGCCGTCTTGAACTGTTCGTATTCCTGCAGCTGGCGGATCAGTGCCAGGCGCGGGTCGCTGTCCTCGTCGGACTCCGCCTCCGCGGGGCGCGGCAGCAGCATGCGCGACTTGATCTCGGCCAGCAATGCGGCCATCACCAGGTATTCGCCGGCCAGCTCCAGACGCAGTGCCCGCATCACCTCGATATAGGCCATGTACTGGCGAGTAATCTCGGCGATCGGGATCGCCAGGATATCGAGGTTCTGGCGCCGGATCAGGTACAGCAGCAGATCCAGCGGGCCCTCGAATGACTCGAGAAAGACCTCCAGTGCGTCCGGGGGGATATACAGATCCGCCGGCAGCTCGGCCACCGGCTCGCCGTGCACGCGATAGACGACCTCGCCCTCCACCGCGGTCTCGGCCGTGGCAGCGGATTCGGTCGGGTCCTCACGCGTATCCATGACTCATCGCAGGTAGTCCAGACCCATCACCCGGCGCACCTCTTCCAGGGTTTCGCGCGCCTCCTCGCGGGCCGCCTCGGAGCCCTCGACGATGATCGACCGCACCAGCGCCGGATCCGCCGCGTATTCCTTTGCCCGTTCCTGGATCGGCTCCAGTTCCGCTTGGATCGCCTCGATCAGGGGGCGTTTGCAGTCCACACAGCCAATCCCGGCGGTACGGCAACCCTGATCGAGTTCCGTGCGCATGTCCTCCGCGGTGTAGACCTTGTGCAGATCCCAGACCGGGCACTTGTCGGGATCGCCCGGATCGGTACGCCGAACCCGGGCCGGATCGGTCGGCATGGTACGAATCAGACTGTCCACCTCCTTCGGCTCGGTGCGCAGGCTGATGGTGTTGCCGTAGCTTTTGGACATCTTGCGCCCGTCCAGTCCCGGCATTTTCGCGTCGGGGGTCAGGCGCGGCTGCGGCTCCGGCAGGATGATCTTGCCACCCCCTTCGAGATAACCGAACAGGCGTTCCTGGTCGCCAAGCGACAGATTCTGCTGCGCCTCCAGCATCGCGCGGGCCACGTCGAGGGCTTCCTCCTCGCCATATTCCTGGTAGCGTTTGCGCAGATCGCGGTAGCGCCTGGCATTCTTCTTGCCCATCTTGTCGGCGGCGGCCTCGGCCTTCTCGGCAAAACCCGGCTCGCGCCCGTAGAGGTGGTTGAAACGCCGCGCGATTTCGCGCGTGACCTCCAGGTGCGAGACCTGGTCCTCGCCGACCGGAACCATTGCCGCGCGATAGGCCAGCACATCGGCACTCTGCAGTACCGGATAGCCCAGGAATCCGTACGTCGCGAGATCCTTCTCGCGCAGCTGCTCCTGCTGATCCTTGTAGGTCGGCACCCGCTCCAGCCAGCCAAGCGGCGTGATCATCGACAGCAGCAAATGCAGTTCCGCGTGTTCCGGCACGCGCGACTGCACGAACAGCGTGGCGGACCCGGGGCTGACCCCGGCCGCCAGCCAGTCGATCACCATCTCGGTCACGTGCTGCGCCAGATCGCCCGGATCCTCGTAGTGGGTGGTCAACGCATGCCAGTCGGCGACGAAAAAGAAGCACTCGTAGTTGTGCTGCAATTCGATCCAGTTCTTCAGCACACCGTGGTAGTGGCCCAGATGCAGACGCCCGGTCGGGCGCATGCCGGAGATCACGCGCTGGTTGGTACCCTGATTGCTGCTCACGGACTTGGTCCCTTCCCTTCGAGCTTGAAAAGTGTGTGTGCCGGAAACCCTCGCGCGGTCCCGGTCTCAGAACATCCCGCCGGCCAGCGCGAACAGAGTCGCCATCAGCGCCGCCGTGCGGTCCTCGCCGTTGACCCGTACCCGTCCGCCCTCGACCTCGAGATGACCACGCCACTGCCGGGCCTCGTCATCCCGGCGCAGCCAGCCCTGAGCGGCCGCCGACTGCAGCCATGCATCGAGTTCCAGTTCGGGCCAGGCGCGCGCGACGGCGTCCGCCCATTCCAGCCCGAGGCCCAGCCGCATATCCAGTGCCAGCGTCTCCAGCGGGCGGGTCGCGAAATCCTGCCGGGTACCCCGCAGGCCGAGCTCCGAGTCCAGCTCCACCTGCCGCGCAGGCACCTCGTTGAGCGACAAGCGCAGGGTCAACGCCGGACGGTCCTCGATCATCGCCTGCAGGGCTTCCGCCACGCTGGCACCGATCAGGGCGTTGCGCTGGTCGGGCTCCAGTGCCCGAGCCTCCAGGGCCTGCATTTGCGCGACCAGGTCCACCAGGGTGGGGCGATGCCAGCGCAGCATACCGGTACGCAGATCCAGTGCCTGCAGCGCGAGCACCTCGTCGGACCCGCTCTGCAGGCGCGCCGCGTCGAGTTGCAGCCGTGCGTGACTGTCCATCAGCTCCGCATGGGTGGATTGCAGGAAGTCCATTCGCGGACGCTGCAATTCCAGTACACCATCCGATGTGGTCAGTGCGACCCGTGCGGCACCCAGCCCGCCCTCGTAGTCCGGAAGCAGCCCGAACACCCCGTCCGGGTCGGCCTTGAACACGGTCACGTAGCGTGCCTGCTCGAGGCGCAAATCCGTGTGCCGGTCCGACAGGCGCAGTTCCGGCACGTCCAGGCTCAGCAGGATCTGCTCGGCCGACCAGGCAAACCGCCCCTGTCCCGAGCCCAGCTCCAACCACACGGGATCCACACTGCCCAGGTGCTCCGCAAACTCCGGGATCGCGTTCAGGTCCAGGCGCAGCGCATCAAACGCAGCCCGCGCAGTCACCCCGCCGGTGAGTCCGCTGCGAGTGTGTATCTGCAGATCCAGCGAACGCAGGAGGTGCGGGACCGGGGACCCCGGGGGCGCCTCCAGCGCGTCGAGGTCCACCTCGGAATTCCCGCGCGCACCCAGCAACCCGTGACGAACCCGATGGGTCAGTTCAATCACAAAGCGCCGATCCGCCTCCTCGATGACCAGCCGGCTGCGCCCGGTGGCTCCCAGATAGCCGCGCTGATAGTCCAGCATCTCGTGACGCAACTCGGACCCGCCCAGCTGTGCCGCATGCGCCTCGGTGACCGTACGCTCGACCAGCATGCCAACGATCAGCGGCCAGGCCGCAGCCATCAGCAGCAACAACAGCCCGACGATACCCCATTTCCGCATACCCGTTCCCCGCGTGCCGCCTCTATTCGTCCAGAAATGCCACGTCGCCCAGTCCGTGACGCACCACGTCCACGCTGTCCCCGGTCAGATCCAGGACCGTGGTCGCCTGCAGCGTCCCCGCCCCGCCATCCACCACCCGATCCACCTCGTGATCCAGCCGTTCGGCGATCTCCCAGGCCTCGGTCAGGGGCTCGTCGTCCCCCGGTAACTGCAGGGTCGCGGACATCAGAGGCGAACCAAGTTCTTCCAGCAGGGCCGCAACGATGCGGCTGTCCGGCACCCGCAGCCCGACGGTACGCCGCTTGGGATGCTGCAACCGGCGCGGCACCTCCCGCGTCGCCGGCAGGATGAAGGTGTATGGTCCCGGGGTCAGGGCCTTCATCAGACGAAACGCCGTATTGTCGACCTTCGCGTACACACCCAGCTCGGACAGGTCGCGACAAAGCAGCGTCAGATGGTGCGTCTCGTCCACCTCGCGGATCCGACGGATGCGGTCCGCTCCCGCCTTGTCACCGGGCAGACACGCCAGCGCATAACAGGCATCGGTCGGAACGGCGATCACGGCCCCTTCATGCAACTGCTCCACGACCTGTCGGATCAGGCGCGGCTGCGGATTTTCGGGGTGAATGACGATCGGGTTCATGCGCAGCAAAATACAGGTCGGCAAAGGCGCGCAGTGTAGCGCAATCCTCGGGACCATTGCCCACCCCAGGGAACGGGGACGCATCGACCTTCGGCTCGCCAGCGCCGAACGTCATGGCGGGGTTAGAATCACCCGACTGCAACCGGAGGCTCCCATGCTGTACATGATCCAGGGCGACGACGCCCCCGAATCGCTGGACGCCCGGCTCGCTGCCCGTCCCGAACACCTCGCCCGACTCCAGGGTCTGCACGATGCCGGACGCCTGCTCCTGGCCGGTCCCTGCCCCGCTATCGACAGCCCCGACCCCGGGCCTGCGGGGTTTAGCGGCAGCCTGATCGTCGCCGAATTTCCTTCTCTGGAAGCTGCGCGCGCTTGGGCCGATGCCGACCCCTACGTGGCCGCCGGCGTGTATGCGTCGGTCGACGTACGCCCGTTCAAACAGGTGTTCTGATGCGCCTTCACCCCCTGACCACCACCCTCGGCGCGCTGGCCATCGCCAGCCTGCTCACCGCCTGCGACACGCAGAAAACACCCACGCCGGAAGCCGGCCCGGACGCGAGCGCCATCGATACCGGGAACGCCGATGCCGTCGCTGTCGTCAATGGCGAACCCATCACCCGCGCCGACCTGTCCACCTACACCGGCATGGACGACGCCCCGGACCTGGCCGAGGGTGACGGCACGCTGGAAGAGCTGATCAGCCTGGAGTTGTTACGCCAGGAGGCAGTCGCACGCGGGCTGGATGCCGATGCCGAAACCCGGCGCATCCTGCGCATGGTGGAGACCAACCTGCTGGCCTCGCAATTGATGGAACGCATCACCGCCGAGCTGGAGATCACCCGGGACGACCTCGAGGCGGAATACGAACGCCAGGTCGATCGGATGCGCGGCACCGAATTCCGCGCCCGCCACATCCTGGTCGAGGAGGCGGAACAGGCCCGGGACCTGATCGACGAGCTGGATGACGGCGCAGACTTCGGCGAACTGGCCGAGACCCACTCCATCGACCCCGGATCGGCCGCCCGCGGCGGCGAGCTGGGCTGGTTTTCCCCCGAACAGATGGTCCCCGCGGTCAGCGACGCCACGGTGGCGCTGGAGGCTGGCGAGACCACCGCGGCGCCGGTAGAGAGCCGTTTTGGCTGGCACATCATTCGTCTCGAGGAGACCCGCGACGCGTCGGTCCCCGAGCTGGACGACGTGCGGGCGGAACTCGTCGAGATCCTTGAAGGCCGCGCCATCCAGGAGTTCCTGGAGACGCTGCGCGAAGATGCCGAAATCCACACCCCGGCCCGGCCTGCCAATCAGTAAACGGGCAAGGCCGAGCGCTGGCGGGCCTCAATGCCCCGGGTGTCCGCCTTCCGTATCCATTTGAGGGGCATCGTCGCCCATTATGTGCCCCCGGGCGGCTGTCATGGGCGGCCCTCGGACCGCTGCACCCGGGCGTGGATCTCCATGGTCCCGCCATCGTCGAACTCGAGGATCACGGGGATCCAGTCGCCCGCCGTCAGCGGTTCGTGCAGACCGATGAACATCAGGTGCAGGCCACCGGGTTCCAGCACCAGGCTCTCGCCCGCCGGGATCTCCAGTCCGTTAACCTGGCGCATGCGCATCACCCCATCCATCTGGGCGCGCTCGTGCAACTCCACCACCTCGGAGATCGGTGCGTCCACGACCACGATCCGGTAGTCCTGCTCGCCGTGGTTGCGGGGCACGAAGTATCCCCCGTCATATCGCCCGTCATATCGCCCGTCATATCGCCCGTCATATCGCCCGGCATCAGGCGAATCCAGGGTGTGCCCTCCATCTCCAGTCCTTCGCGGCAATCAAGATCT
>JBNJFQ010000005.1:0-38905 GCA_051747025.1 Pseudomonadota bacterium | reverse complement strand
CCCGTCATATCGCCCGTCATATCGCCCGTCATATCGCCCGGCATCAGGCGAATCCAGGGTGTGCCCTCCATCTCCAGTCCTTCGCGGCAATCAAGATCTGCGGCTCTTCCGCCACCACCGGGGCCGCAACCACGCTCGCCTAAAGGCAGACAACAGGAGACCCCCGGAATCCGCCAGGATCCCTTCATCGCCTTTATCCTCATTTAATTAAAACGTAATATTGGCACCACAGGAGCCCACCGCAACCGCTGCGGTTCCCTCACAAATCCAAGTGGTAAGATAACGCCCGCGGAGGGAACCTCCGCCCCGCACGCGCCTCCAAGCGTCGGGTCATGACCGGCCCGCAAAGCTGCCGAGCCACAATCGAGACGCCCATGCTGCGCGCCCTACGCCGAGCCATTCTCCCCGTCCTGATCCTTGCCGTCGCGGTGGTGGGCTTCATGGTCCTGCGCGCGACCGGGCCCGAGGCTCCGCCGCCCGAGGCCGGGGAGCGTACCTGGCCGGTACAGGGCCTGACCGCCGAGCCCGGGACGCACCGGCCAGTCGTCATCCTCAACGGGCGTAGCCGCTCCGCCGGCAACGCGCTGCTGCGCGCCGCCGTGGAGGGCGAGATCGAGGCGGTGCCGGCGCGCGCCGGGCAGCGCGTGGCCCCCGGCGAAACCCTCGTGCGGATCGACCCGCGCGAGGCACGGCTCCTGCTGGACCAGCGCGAAGCCGAGCGACGGGAACTGGAGGGCGCGGTGGAAAGCGAGGACCTGCGGGCCCGCTTCGATCGCGAGGCCCTGCAGCGCGAACGCGAGCTGCTGACCATTGCCCAGCGTGGCCTGGAGCGCGCCCGCGACCTGCGCGAGCGCAACCTGGGCTCCGAATCCGATGTCGATGCCGCCCGCGAGCGCCTGGAGCAGGCCAGTATCACCGTGGACAGTCGCGAGCAGGCCGTCGCCGATGCCCCGATGCGCAAGGCCCAGGCCGAAGCCCGCCTGGCGCGTGCCCGCGCCGCTGAATCCCAGGCGGAAATCGACCTGGAGCGCACCACCATCCGCGCCCCGTTCGATGCCCGCATCGTCGAGGTTGAGGTCGCCAGTGGCGAGCGTGCCCGTCCGGGAGACCCGCTGCTGCGACTGTTCGCGGTGGATGAGCTGGAGATTCGCGCCAGCCTCCCGGAACACCTGATGGCCCGCGTGGAGAGACTCCTGCAGGCGGGCACCACCCTGCCCGCCCGGGCGACCGTCGCGGGCCAAGAGATCAAGACCAAACTGGTGCGCTTGGAGGGCGAGACCCGCACCGGCGACGCCGGCATGCGCGGGATCTTCGAGGTGCGCTCCGGGGGCGAGCGTCTGCCCTTGAACCGCTTTGTCGAGCTGCGCCTCGAACTGCCCGAGGAGCCCGAAAGCCTGGCGGTGCCTTTCGAGGCACTGTTCGGCCGCGACCGGGTATTCCGCGTGGTCGACGGGCGCCTGGAGTCCCTGCAGGTCGAGCGCCTGGGGGATTTCATCGACGCGAACGGCAACACCCTGGCCCTGATCCGCGGCGATGCCATCGCTGCCGGCGACACCCTGATCGCCACGCGCCTTCCGAATGCGGTGGACGGCCTGCGGGTCGAGGTTGAAGAACAGGATTCCGGTCAATGAGCGAATCGGAACCCGGCACCGCGCCGGAATCCGGGCAGCCGATGCCCGGTGGCGGCGCGCAGGATCATGACCAGCCGCCGCGCGGCCCGATCCAGTTGTTCCTGGAACACCGCCTCGCAGCCAACCTGCTGATCGCGCTGATGCTGCTGGCCGGGGCCTTCGCCCTGACCAAGCTGAACACCCAGTTCTTCCCCAGCTTCGAACTCGACTTCGTCACCGTCGAAGTGCCCTGGGCCGGGGCCAGCGCGGAAGATGTCGAGCGCGCCATCGTCGACCCGCTGGAGCAGGATCTGCGCACAGTGGACGGACTACGCAACATGACCTCCACGTCGGCACTGGGCATCGGCGTCGTGACCATGGAATTCGAGGCTGGGACCGACATGACCCTGGCGCTGGAGCAGGTCAATGACCGCGTGAACCAGCAGCGCAACCTGCCGGAGGCCGCCGAGACCCCTGTGGTTACCCGCGTGATCCGCTATGAGCCGGTGGCACGGCTTCTGCTCACCGGCCCCGACGACCCGCAGCAACTACGCATCCTGGCCCGCCAGTTCGAGCGCGAGCTGCTGGATGCCGGCATCGCGCGCATCGAGTTCACCGGCCTGACCGAAGACGAGATGGCCATCCAGGTGCCGTCCGCAACGCTCTACCAACTGGACATGACGCTGGCAGACATCGGCGCGCAGATCCGCGCCATGGCGCAGGATCTGCCGGCCGGATCGGTGGGCCGCGACGATACTGCACGCCAGATTCGCAGCCTGGAACAGGCGCGCGACATCGTCAGTTTCGAGCGCCTGGTCCTGCGCAGTGACGGCGAACTGGGCCGCCTGACTCTGGGCGATATCGCGACGGTCGACCTGCGCCATCGCGATGGCCAGGTGCGCGCCCGTGCCAACGGCCAGCGCGCCATCGAGATGCAGCTCATGCGTTCGGAGACGGGCGACTCGCTGGAGGCCGCCCAGGTCCTGGAGGAATGGCTGGCCAAGACCCGTCCCGCCCTGCCCCCGGGTGTCGAGTTGCAGGTCACCGACGCCTTCTGGGAGCTGCTCGCGGAGCGCATCACATTGCTCCTGAAGAACGGCCTCGGGGGCCTGCTGCTGGTACTTGCGATCCTGTTCCTGTTCCTCAACCGCCACATCGCCCTGCGCGTCGCGCTGGGCATCCCGATCGCGTTCACCGCCGCATTCGTGGTGCTGTGGGTGGTCGGCGGCTCGATCAACATGATCTCGCTGTTCGGCTTCATCATGTCGCTGGGGATCATCGTCGACAACGCGATCGTGGTCTCGGAGCACGCCTACAGCCTGCACCAGAGCGGGCTCCCGGCCGGGCGCGCCGCGCGCGACGGCGCCCGGCGCATGGTCGGCCCGGTGGTCGCGGCCTCGCTGACCACGGTGGCAGCCTTCCTGCCGCTGATGCTGATCGGCGGGGTCATCGGCAACATCCTGTTCGACATCCCGCTGGTGGTGATCTGCGTGATCGTCGCCACGCTGCTGATCGCCTTCCTGATCCTGCCCGCGCACCTGAAGGGGGTAATGCACCGGCTCAAGTCTCCGCGCGCCGGCAGCCTGCGCGAGCGCTTCGACAACGGCTTCGAGACCTTGCGCAACGGCGCCTTCCGCCGCGCGGTTACGGTGTCGGTCAACCACTCCGGCACGACTCTTGCCCTGGCACTCGGCGCATTGATCCTCGCCATCGGCCTGGCCGCCAGCGGGCGCATCGGCTTTACCTTCTTCCCGTCGCCCGAGGGCACCATCGTGAACGCCGGGGTCAATTTCGTTTCGGGAACACCACCGGAGCGGGTGGAGGCCTTCCTGATCCACG
The DNA here is from genome assembly GCA_051747025.1 of Pseudomonadota bacterium. GTDB lineage: Bacteria > Pseudomonadota > Gammaproteobacteria > Ectothiorhodospirales > Ectothiorhodospiraceae > Thioalkalivibrio. The sequence goes on along the minus strand of JBNJFQ010000005.1, from coordinate 35,456 downwards.
TCGAGGAGACGCTGGCCGAGACCGAAGAAGCCCTCGGCGATAATCTGGTGCGTGCCTCCGTCACGCGCCTCGGCCGCGGCATCGACCCCGGTGACGGCAATGCCCCGCGGGGCGACCAGTTCGGCAACATCCAGGTGGAGCTGGTGTCGCCGGAACAGCGTGAGGTGCGCAACCGCGAATTCCTCCAGGCCTGGGAAGAGCGCGTCCGCCAGGCCCCGGGGATCGAGAACTTCAGCATAGACGAACGCCAGACCGGCCCACCCGGGCGCGACCTGGAGGTGCGCCTGACCGGGGACGACCCGCATATACTAAAGAACGCCGCCCTGGAACTGGCAGAGATTTTCGACGACTTTGCCGGCACGTTCGCCACCAATGACGACACGCCATTCGGCCGCGAACAGCTGGTGTTCCAGGTCAAGCCGGAGGGTCGCGCCCTGGGGCTGACCACCGAATCGGTCGGCGCCCAGCTGCGCGATGCCTTTGATGGCCACCTGGCCCAGCTCTACCAGGACGGTCTGGAAGAGGTGGAGGTGCGCGTACGCCTGCCAGACCACGAACGCCACTCCAGCGAGAGCCTCGAACGGCTGAACCTGCGCCTTCCGAGCGGCGAATTTGTGCCACTGGACAACGTGGTCGACCTGCGCTCGCGCCAGGGCTTCGAGACCCTGCGCCATGCGGATACCCGGCTGGCCATCCAGGTCTCCACCGAGGTCGACCGCAGCGTGAACAACGCCGCGCGCATCCGCGCCGCGCTGGAGGACGGCCCGTTGGACGAACTCGCGGCACGCCACGGCATCGAGTACTCGTTCGAGGGACGCGCCGCCGATCAGGCCGAGACCTTCGCCGACATGCGCACCGGGCTCATCCTGGCACTGGGGCTGATGTACATCACCCTGGCCTGGGTGTTTGCTTCCTGGGGCTGGCCGCTGATTGTGATGGCGATCATCCCGTTCGGCATCCTCGGCGCCCTGCTCGGACACTGGATCATGAACGTGGAGCTGACCATCCTGTCCCTGTTCGGCCTGTTTGGCCTGACTGGGATCGTGGTCAACAACTCGATCATCCTGGTGAGCTTCTACCAGGGCCTGCGCGAGGCCGGGCTGGCGCTGCAGGAGGCGATCGTCGAGGCCGCCTGCCAGCGCCTGCGCGCGGTCATCCTGACCTCGGTCACTACCATCGCCGGGCTGACCCCGCTGCTGTTCGAGCGCTCGGTCCAGGCCCAGTTCCTGATCCCGATGGCGATCTCCATCGTCTTTGGCCTGGCCATCGCCACCGTGCTGGTGCTGTTCGTGATCCCGGCCCTGCTGCGCCTCTACGAAGGCCGCTTCGACCGCGGCGCCATCGCCACTCACCACGCCACCGAATAGCCCCGGCCACCCGCCGCTCTTCGGATGTAAAAAACGGAGGAGCAGGTCAAGGGCGATTCACAGGAAGACGCGAAGATCGGAAGAGGGATTGGGTTGAGATGTAGAGGGCATGGCGGGTGGTCCGGGTATGCCCCGGGCGCCAGCCAGGACCCGCACCCAAAAACCCTTCCCATCTTCGCGTCTTCCTGTGAATCGCCCTTGACCTTTCTCGCACATGCGTGCGCTTCGTGGTGAATCAAACCGCCGCGGCCCGGCGGCGGTCGGCGAGGCGGATGGGGATGGACGCCAGCAGCCCGGCGAGGAACAGGAACAGACAGAACAGGATGGCGTTCTCGAGACCCAGCCAGGCCTGGAGCAACCCGATGCCGAGCAGGCCGAAGATCGCCGCGGCCTTGGACGACAGCCCCCAGAAGCCGAACCAGCGCCCGGCCTCGCGCGCCGGGACCATCAGTGCCACCAGCGCCCGCCCGGCGGACTGTGCCGAACCGAGACAGAGCCCGGCCAGGATCCCGACACCGAGGAACACCATCTGCGCCTCGACCGGACGCGCCAGGAGCACGCTCAGCCACTGAGCAATGGTGGGCGTGGCGAAGATCGCCAGCACCGCCAGGGACCACAGCACCAGCGTGATGCGATAGATCCGCACCGGACCCGCGCGGTCCTGAAGGAATCCGAAGCCCACCGCACCGATCACCGCGGTGATCTGGGTCACCACGAACATCAGCACCCGCACCGGCTCGTCCCACTGGATCACCTGCGCGCCATAGATAAAAGTGAAGGCGATGATGATGTAGATGCCGGCCATCACGAAGAAGATGGACACGAACAGCGCGCGCAGTTCGCGGCGCTCGCCCAGCGTGACCAGCGAGGCCTTCACCCGCTTCCAGCCGAGCCCTACCTGGACGTTGCGCGCCATGCGCCGCCGGGTGCCGCGCTCCTTCAGGAACAGGAAGGTCGGCAACGCCGAGACCAGGAAGAACGCAGCCGCGAACGGCCCGACCCAGCGGATCCGCTCGAAGTTGTCCGCACTCACCTCGCCCAGCAGCCCCAGGGCAAAGGCGGTCGCCACCAGCCCACCGACATAGCCCAGCCCCCAGCCCAGCCCCGAGATCCAGCCGAGCCTCTCCGGTGGCCCCAGGTCGGGGAGAAAGCTGGCGATGAAGGACTCGCCGATGGCATAACCAAAGTTCGAGGCGATGAGCAGCGCCATGCCGAAGAACACCAGCCCGGGCTCGATGAAGTACAGCAACGCGGTGGTGATGATCGTCAGCACCCACGAGGCGGCGAGGAAACGCTTGCGCGAGGCGGTGGCATCCATGATCGCCCCGGCGAACGGGGCGGCCACGATCACCATCGCATAGCTGACCGCCAGAGCGAGGCTCCAAAGCAGGTTGCCCAGGCGATAGTCCGGGGCATCGCCGACAATCACCCGCGTGAACAGGTCGCCAAAGATGACCGTGATGATCAGCAGGGTGTAGGCCTGGTTGGCGAAGTCGAACATCGCCCAGCCGAAGATCTCGCGGCGCGGGGCAGGGGCTTTCTCGCAGTAGCGCCGAATCAGCGGCATGCAGGGCTTCCGGGGACCATGAAGGGGCTCATGCTAACGCAGCTCAGCGTTGCCGGATCACCAGCGCATCGCCATCGGTCTCGACCACGAAGTGCTCGAGGAAGCTGCGACCCAGGCGCGAACGCGGCAGGTCGCGGTCCGGCAGCACGATCGCGCTGACCTCCGCACGCTGCAGAGCGCCGACCCGAACCTGTTCGATGCGGACACGCTGACCCCGGCGCGTACCGTGCTCGCCCCGCAAGCGCACCGACCGGCCCTGATCGGCATCGATCCCGGCCCGTTCGGCATCCGTGGCCCGCAACAGGACGGCATCCATCTGCGGATCGACAGCGAGCGTGATGGCAATCCCGTTCAGCCCGACGGTCAGCGCGTGCTCGCCGCGCGAATCCCGATGCACCCGAACCGCAGCGGCCTCCGTCGCCGAGGCATCCGGGCGAGCCGGCGCGGCCCGTGGCTGCACCCGCAACTCGTGCTGCTCGCCGTCGATCTCCACCCAGGCCGCGCCCGGCCGCGTGCGCAAGACGCGCACACCGCCCGGCCCGGCCTCGCCGCTGGCGACCACGGCCCGCTTGTCCCCCACCGACAGCACGGCGCGGTCCCCGAACACCGCGTGCAGGCGCAGCTCCTCCGCCGCCAGCGGGGCCGGCCAGCCCAGCACCAGCCATGCCATCAACGCCAATAAAGCGGACGAAGACCCACACCGGTCAGATCGCAGTCGCATCATGCCGCCCTTATAACGCACCCGGCTGAACGAAACCCGAATACCCCGCGAGACACCGCGCCACGGGGCTTGCCCGCCGCCTGCTACCATCAGGACGTGCATATCCCCGTGGAGTCCCCGTGTCCCCATCTTCTCCGGCCGCCGAATCCAGCCCGCTCCCGACCCGGCACATCGCCCTGCGTCATGCCTTCACCCTGACGCTGCTGGTGATCGGGCTGTGGCTGATGCACATGAACCTGCGGGTCCTGCCGGACGCCGGCCTGGTTGTGCTGTGGGTCGGGGTGACCCTGCTGATCGCGCATGGCGGCTTCCGCCGCCACCGGATCCGGCGCGCGGCGTTCCTGCGCGGCTACCTCGAACCCACCAGCCAATGGCCCCGGCGGCTGCGCGGCGGACCCCTGATGGCCCTGCGGCACCTGGTCGTCGGCGCACTGCTGGCCGGTCTGCTGCTGACTAGCCTCGCGCGCATCCCGACGCAGGAGGTCTGGGCCGCCCTGCTGGTCGCCGGCTTCGTGCTGGTGATCAGCGAGGCCCTGTTCGTCCGCCTGCTGCGCGGCCATGCCCATCCCCGGTTCGCCCCCGAACTGGCCCGTCGCGGGGCCCTGCGGCTCACGGGCCTGCTGCTGATTGTCGTCCTGCTGGTGCTGGCTCTGCAGGCCCGCTACCCCGATCTGACCGGCGCCACCCTGGAACAGGCCATGTGGTTTCTGGTGCACCACGAGGCCGCGCGCAGCCACCTGCTGGAGGCCGGGTTGCAGCTCGCTGCCGCCCAGGATGCGCTGCGGCTGTGGCTGGGCCAGCAGTGGTTCCCGCAGGGCGTGGAGTCCCTGCCGGCCCTGCTCGGCTGGCTGCTGGTGCTCGCGGAACAGGCCTTCCTGGCGGCCGGCTTCCTGCTGCTGGCCAACGGCCTGCTGCCGCTGCGGCCGACAACCGACGCCCTGGGCGACCCGCGCAACGCGCCCGTCATCGAATAGTCCGGGCCCTGGGAGACGCCCTTCAGTGACTACGCTCACGCCGACATCGCAAGCCACGGCCGCCTGGAAGGCCCGGGGCGGCCTCTGGCTGGCCATGACCCTGCTGGCGAGCCTCGCCCTGCTCTGGCTCGCCAGCCAGCACGAACCCCGTACCTGGGTGGGCGACCAGCCGCTGACCCTGCAACTGGGCGAACAGCGGTACCAGCTCGACCGTCAGCGACTCGCCGCGCTCGAGCGGTACACGCTGGAATGGCTGGAGGCCGGCGACACCGCGGCCCGGGAGCACTGGCAGGGACGCGTGGACGCAGAGCTCGATGCCGGGTTCGAGGCCCTGCACGCCCGCGTTCCCGACGTCGCGGAGTGGTACTACTCCCTCGGCGCGGAGTACAGCCGCCTGTGGCGGCGCGGCGCGCAGTGGATGGACGAATCCGACCCGGATGCCGGCGCCCGCATGCTGCGCGAACGCCTGCTGCCGGAGGCCCTGTGGGACGCGCCCCTGCAGGAACTCGCGACCACCGTCGAATGGGGCCTGGACGAGCAGCAGCGCCAGGTCCGCGACGCCTGGCGTCTGGAGCTGGCGGACCGCCTCGCGGATGCACGCATCCCGGATCCGCCGCCGCGCGCCGGTGGGAGTTCGGCCGTCGAGATCGAGCAAGGCCATGCCCTGCACGCGGCGCTGGACGTCGACCTCGAACGCTTCGACCGGCGCACCGGCCTGGCCGCCAAGGTCGCCGCCGGCACCGGTCTGGCCACCCCGCTGATCGCCCGCGCCGTGCAGGCCCGGCTGGCCGCCCGCGCGACACAGGCGGGGCTGGCCCGCAGCCTGGGGCGCGCCGGACGTGCGGGTACGATCGGTGCCGGGGTCTGCGCCTGGAGCGGTCCATTCTCGCTGGGCTGTGGCGTCACCGCCGCCGGGGCCACGATCATCGGCGTGGACTGGCTGCTCCTGCGACTCGACGAAACCCGCCACCGCGAACACCTCGAACAGGCCCTGCACGAGGCCCTGGACGCCCTGCACACCGAGACCCGACTGGCGTGGCAGCAGGCCATCGCCGAGCGCGCGGAAGCACGCCACACGGCCAGCCGCGCGTCGGTCGAAAACACCTTCCAGCCCTGGCGCCGACCAGGACCAACGTCGGGGGTTGCGTCCGGAGATGGCCACGGCCCCTCCGGGGCCTCGCCATGACGGGGGCCGGGAGAAAGCACCGTCATCGCGAGCGCCGCAGGCGCGTGGCGACCTCCGTGGACGCCCGGCACCGGCCGGCACGCACGCCACTGCGCCAGCCCACGGGGACATTACGACTTTGGGTCTGCAGCTTCTCGGCAGTCGCGCACTGCTGCGTTACACTCCGCGCACCGTTTCCTCGCGCCCGCGCAGATCAACATGAACACGATCCCCACTCGCCACAAGACCGTCCCCGTCCGCGTCGGCAACGTCACCGTCGGGGGCGACCACCCGGTGATGGTGCAGTCGATGACCAACACCGATACCGCCGATGCCCTGCGCACCGCCGTGCAGGTGGCGGAGCTGGCACGCGCCGGCTCCGAGGTCGTGCGCATCACGGTGAATTCCGAAGACGCGGCGAAGGCCGTGCCGGAGATCCGCGAGCGGCTGGAGGCCATGGGGCTGGACGTGCCCCTGGTCGGCGACTTCCACTTCAACGGCCACAAGCTGCTGACCCGATACCCGGAGTGCGCCGAGGCGCTGGCCAAGCTGCGCATCAACCCCGGCAATGTCGGCCGCGGCTCGAAGCGCGACGCGCAGTACGCGGCAATGATCGAGACCGCCATCCGCTTCGACAAGCCGGTGCGCATCGGCGTGAACTGGGGCAGCCTGGACCAGGCCCTGCTCGCGCGGATGATGGACGAGAACAGCCAGCGCCCCGAACCGGCGCCGCCCGAGGCGGTCATGCAGGAGGCCCTGATCACCTCGGCACTGGAGAGCGCGGCCGAGGCCGAGCGCATCGGCCTTCCGCATGATCGCATCATCCTGTCGGCCAAGGTCAGTGGGGTACAGCCGCTGATCTCGGTCTATCAGGACCTGGCCGCGCGCTGCGACTACCCGCTGCACCTGGGCCTTACCGAGGCCGGCATGGGCGCCAAGGGGATCGTCGCCTCCACGGCCGCACTGTCCGTGCTGCTGCTGCAGGGCATCGGCGACACCATCCGCATCTCGCTGACCCCGGAACCCGGCGGCGACCGCACCCAGGAGGTCCTGGTCGCCCAGGAGATCCTGCAAAGCATGGGGCTGCGCAGCTTCCTGCCGTCGGTGGTCGCGTGCCCTGGCTGCGGGCGCACCTCCAGCGAGTACTTCCAGCACCTGGCGCAGGACATCCAGACCTACATCCGCCACCAGATGCCGACCTGGAAGCAGCAGTATCCGGGCGTGGAGGAGATGACCGTCGCGGTGATGGGCTGCGTGGTCAACGGCCCCGGCGAGAGCAAGCACGCCAACATCGGCATCTCCCTGCCTGGCACCGGAGAACAGCCAGTGGCCCCGGTCTACGAGGACGGCGAGAAGACCGTGACGCTCAAGGGCGAGCGGATCGCCGAGGAATTCCAGGCCCGCGTCGAGGCCTACATCGAACGCCGCTACGGGGCCTGACGGGACTCGCGGTGCCCCGGGGGCACGGCGCGACCGGGGCTACTTCTCCTCGAAGCGGTGGATCAGCGCTTTCAGTTCGTCCGCCTGGCGCTGCATATTCGCGCTTTCCTCGCGCGCGTGCCCGGCGACCGAACCGGTTTCGACCGCAACGTCGTGAATCGAGGTCACATTGCGGTTGATCTCCTCGGAGACCGCGCTTTGTTCCTCGACGGCCGTCGCGATCTGGGTATTCATCTCGGTGATCTGGCCGACCGCATCGCGGATGCTGTTCAGGGATTCGCCTGCGGCCTGGGCCTTGTCCACCCCCTCGGAGGCCTGTTCCTGACTGGCACGCATCGCCGACATCGCCTCCCGCGCACCGGTTTGCAGGGTCTCGATCATGTTGCGGATGGTGACCGTGGATTCGTCGGTGCGCTGCGACAGACTGCGCACCTCGTCGGCCACCACCGCGAAACCGCGCCCGTGCTCGCCGGCCCGCGCGGCCTCGATCGCCGCGTTCAACGCCAGCAGATTGGTCTGCTCGGCGATTTCGCGGATCACGCTGAGGATCTTGTCGATCTCCTCGGTGTTCGCTTCCAGTTTGCCCAGCTTCTCGGCCGTGGCCTCGACCTCGGAGGCCATGCGATTGATTACGCTGATGGTGTCGTTCACCACTCCCTGACCCGATCCCGTCTCCTGTACTGCGTGGTTGGCCGCCTCCGCGGCGCGGCCGGAATTGCCGGCCATCTCCTGAATGGTGGAGACCATTTCGTTCATCGCGGTAGCGACCTGGTCGATCTCGTTTTGCTGACGCTCCACACCGGACGCCGTCTGCTCCACCGAGCTGGCCATCGTGCCTGCACTCGCGGCCACATGTTCGGCCTTGTCGTCGATCCGTCCGAGTACCGTGCGCAGCTTGGCCTCCATGTAGCGCTGTCCGAGTTCGAGCGCGGCGCTGTCGTCACGCCGGCCGGTATACACCGCCTCCATCACCGAATTGTCGAACTGGGCGCGCGCGCGCCGGACCGCGCTCCGGATCCCGGCGGTAAAGCCCCAGGACGCGATCCCGCCCGCCAGGAAGATCACTGCCAGTGCAATCACCTGCATGCCCGGGGTCGGGAGCATTGCGAGTGCGCCCAGCGCCAACAGGAAACCGGCGACCCAGGTGCCCGCCAGGCGGCAGGTCAGCCCGTGGAACCAGCGGCGCTTGAAGGTACGCCCGCGGTTGATCGCCTGGTACACGCGCTCCGCGCGTTGCACATGCTCGCGCTCGGGGATCGCACGCACCGATTCGTAGCCAACCTTGCGCCCGTGCTCGTAAGCAGGCGTCACGAAGGCATCCACCCAGTAATGATCGCCGTTCTTGCGCCGGTTCTTGACGATCCCCATCCACGACTGATCGGCCTTCAGGGTCTCCCACATGTTGGCGAACGCGGCCTCCGGCATGTCCGGATGACGGATGATGTTGTGCGCCGCCCCCTCCAGTTCGCTGCAGTCGAAACCGCTGACCTTGACGAATGCCTCATTGGCGTAGCGGATCCGTCCCTTCTCGTCCGTGGCCGAGATCAGCTCCCCGTGCTGATCCAGAGGATATTCCGTCTGCGTGACGGGCAGATTCTTGCGCATGGTCGTTGGTTCCCGTGCTGGTCGCGTCACTTGCCCGCAGGCCGGAACCGTCCTGGTCCGGCCTGCCCTGCATTCTGATTGTTTTAAAAAAATGTAACGGCACCGCAGGCCGGAGCTTTAACCCGAACCCGGCGGCGCTGCACCACAATAACGCAACGGTGCGCTGCTACGAGGCGCTCCCACAAACCGTGGCGAGGACCCGGCAGAAGGCGGAAAAATCGCGCGCGGTCAACGCGAGATCGGGGCTCCGGCGGTCGGCGTACACCACCCCGAGGACGCGGTCCCCTTCGGTAATACGACCCCAGAAGCAGTCCACACCACCAGTCAGTTGCAACAATGCCTCGGGCATCTGCTGCGGGAGGTCGTCGCAGCGCCACCATTGCGGTTCGTCCTGCTCCAGCACCCCAGCAAACGGCCCCAGACCGGCCAGGCTGATGACGAACCCACTGAATTCCGGCTCGTGCAGTGTCCCCACAAGATGCTCGGCACGCAGGGTCTCGCCGTCGCGCAGCAGACGCGCGAAAACCACCCGGTTCAGGCCCACACCCAACTGCAGCACCCGCAGCATGCGCTGCAGCCGCTGGGTCCGATCGGTCTCGTCCGCGAGCGCTGCCACCCCCTCCTCCAGCAGGTCATTGCGCGGGGCCAACGCCAGCGTCAGACGATGTTTTCCCCGGAGCCAGATACCGGCGGGGATACCCGGGTCCAGCGGTTCGATCCCGTAAAGGGTGACGTCGGCATTGAATCGGGTGATCACCTCGCCCAGACGATCCGCAGCCGCCTTGTCGTTCTCTTCCAGCAAGCCGGCGAGCAAGTGCAGGTCGCGATCGCCACGCGCGGTATCCATACCGCGAAAAATCTGCCAGGCGACCGCGCTGGCCACCATCACCTCGAATGCACGCGGATGCACGACATTCGCAGTGCGCAGCGTGCCGGTTACCAGCTCGGGCAGGTGCATGGACTCCGCCATGGCCCGCGACAGGTCGTCAGTGGCGTACCCCAGCGCGACGTAGCTGGCCTCGTCCGGCAGGGCATTCAGCGACAGCATCTCCAGCAACCGCGACAGTTCCGGCGCGCCGTCCACCAGCAACGCCAGAAATCCCAACTGGTTGAGCAGGGCGGCCAGACCGACCTCTCCAGGCTCCGAATCGCGCCGCTTGCGCGCCACTTCCTCGGCAATCAGCGCGGCCAGGCGGGATTGCGCAGCCAGGCGCCGGTAGTCGCGCGGATTGGCAGCCACATCGCTGACCCGCGGCGCCATCTGTACATCCGCGCTGATCGCCTTCAGGCCCAGCATGCCGATCGCGTCGCCGGCCGCATGCACCTCCTGGCGCAGCCCCCGGCGGGAGACATTGGCCTGCTGGATCAGGCGCAACGACAGCCCCGGGTCGCGCTCGGCGTATTGCGCCAGCTCGCGCAGCGAACGGTTGACCAGATCCTCGGAATCGTCGAACACCGCAGCGCTGGCCTCCAGGATCGGCCAGTCGATTGCGGCCAGGGCCCGGGCCCGTTCGCCATAGGGTGCGCCATCATCCATGACCATGCTGTACCTCTTGCCGGGGAGCCGTTATCGTTATGCGCGTTACTATAGCAATTGCGCGGGCATGACCCCCGCACCATCCACTGAACCCAAAAACACCGGATACCCACCCGTGAAGTTCATCCTCGGCATCCTGATTGTCCTTGGCGGCGTATTTGGCGGATTCGTGCTGCATGGCGGCAATGTCCTGGTGATCTGGCAGCCCTACGAGTACATGATCATCGGCGGCGCGGCACTCGGGGCCTTCCTGATCGCCAATCCGCTGCGCGTTGTCATCACCGTGCTCAAATCGATCCCCCAGCTCATGAAGGGCGGCTCCAGATATTCCCGCGAGGACTACCTGGACCTGCTGGCCCTGATGTACAAGCTGTTCACCAAGGCCCGCAAGGAGGGCCTGATGGGGATCGAGGGAGACGTGGAAGAGCCCGAGAACAGCGAACTGTTTCAAGCCCACCCCCGGGTGCTGAAGAATCACCATGCGGTAGAATTCATCGCCGACTACATGCGTCTGATCATCTCCGGCTCGATGAATCCGCACGAACTCGACGCCCTGATGGACGTAGACCTGGAGACCCACCACGAGGAGGCCGAGCGCCCCAGCCACGCGGTCAATCGTGTCGCGGACGCCCTGCCCGGCTTCGGTATCGTGGCCGCTGTCCTCGGGATCGTGAACACCATGGGCGCGATCGGCGGTTCGATCGAGGAGATCGGGATGAAAGTCGCGGCGGCACTGGTCGGCTCCTTCCTTGGCATCCTGCTGGCCTACGGGTTTGTCGGCCCGACCTCGGCTGCACTGGAGTCGCGTGCGCAGGAAGAGGCCAAGTTCCTGCTGTGCATCAAGGCCTGCATCCTGGCCAACGTGCAGGGCTACAGCCCGCAGGTCGCGGTGGAGTTCGGGCGCAAAACCATGGAAAGCGAGATGCGTCCCGGCTTCTCCGAACTCGAGGAGCACGTGAAGGCGGCCTGAAGCCGTCCGGACCGCATCCATGGGCGTCGAGGACAAGACCCAGCCGATCATCGTCAAGAAGAAGGTGATCAAGGCCGGCCATCACGGGGGCTCGTGGAAGGTCGCGTTCGCCGACTTCGCCACCGCGATGATGTCCTTCTTCCTGCTGTTGTGGCTGCTTGCCGCTCTGGAAGCGGACGAACGCGCCGGGATCTCGGAATACTTCAATAACCCCTCGGCGTTCGAGGGCCGCGCGGCAACCCCGGGCCAGGCCCCGGGCGACGGTACTGGCGTGGACCCGTCGATCCTCGATTTCGAGGGTCTGCCGGAGATGCTGCAAGACCCCGAGCATATGGCCCCGCCGAGCGGGCTCGACGAAGCCACGCTCGAGGAACTGGCCGAGGCGCAAGATCGCGAGGTCCTCGAGACCCTGCAGGAGGCCCTGGAGGATGCGCTCGAACAGAGCCAGGCGCTGGAACCCTACAAGGACCAGTTACTACTCGACATCACGCCCGAAGGATTGCGCATTCAGATCGTGGATCGCGAGAACCGGCCGATGTTCGACAGCGCCAGCGCACAGCCGCTGCCGCATGCCAGCTCGATCCTGCGCGAACTGGCGAGCCTGATCAACCAGGTGCCCAACCGCATCTCGATCACCGGGCACACCGACGCCCGGCTGCTGTCGCGCGGCGACTATTCCAACTGGGAACTTTCCGCCGACCGCGCGAATGCCGCGCGCCGGGCCCTGATCGCCGGCGGCGCCGACCCGGATCAGATTGCCCGGGTCATCGGCCTGGCGGCGACCGTACCGATCGACCAGCGCAATCCCGAGGCCGCGATCAACCGCCGCATCTCCATCATCGTGTTGAACAAGGAGGCGGAAGAGGCGATGCGCGAGAGTCTGACGGGCGACCAGGAGCACTCGCGTGCGAACGGTGAAACGCCGACCGGCGATCCCGGTATAGAACCCGCTGCGGAACCGGAGCCGCTGTCCGGGGGCGCCTGAAGCCCCGCCCGGATGCCACGGACCCACGGTGGCAGCCCGCTAGCCGGCGCCGGTCCTGAAACGCAGCACCCTTCCGTACACATGGAAAAAACGCTGCTATCATGCCGCGCTTTTCGCTCCGGGCACCCCGCCCGCCCATCAGGGAGACACCCGTGGCCGAGCCCGCCGCTTCCATGATCCTGTACGAAGTCGACGAAAAACCGCCACCGCTCAAGTGCGCGATCAGCGGCCTGCAAAACCTGCTGCTGGTCGCCCCCGCCATCATCCTGACCCCGCTGGTCCTGGCACGTGCCATCGAACTGGACCTGGGTGCAACGCAATGGGTGGTGTTCGCGGCGCTGGTCGCCAGCGCCCTGGCGACCGTGGTGCAGGTCCGCCGGATCGGCCCGGTCGGATCCGGCTACCTGATCTTCATGGGCACCTCGACCGCCTATATTGCAGTGGGCATCGAAGCGGCGATGATCGGCGGCATGGCCCTGGTGGCAAGCCTGGCGGTGCTGTCGGCCCCGGCGCAATTCCTGTTCGCGCGCTATCTGGGGCTGTTCCGGCGCATCATCACCCCGACCGTCAGCGGCGTAGTGATCATGCTGGTGGTGCTCGGCGTCATCCCCACCGCTGCCGGGATGATGCAGGGTGAAGGCGCCTACGAGGGCACGCCGCAGGCGCTCTACGTGGCACTGATCACGCTGGGGTTTACGGTCCTCCTGGCAATCTTCGGCAACCGCGTGCTGAGGCTGTGGAGCCCGGTGCTTGGGATCGGGGTCGGGATCCTGGTGGCGATCCCGCTGGGTGTCACCGAGTTCGGCGACGTACGCGAGGCGGCCTGGTTCGGTCTCCCGCCGCTGGAGTGGCCGGGGTTCAACCTGGAGCTCTCGCCACAGTGGTTCACCCTGCTGCTGACCTTTGTGATCGTGACCCTGGTCGGCGCGGTGGAGTCGGTCGGCGACACCATGGTCGCGCAGCGTGCCTCCTACCGGCAGCCGCGCAAGATCGACTACGACCGCGTACGCGGCGGGCTGTACGCCGACGGGCTGGGCAACATGATCGCTGGCAGCCTGGGCACCCTGCCGAACACCACCTACGGGATCGGCATCTCCTCGATCGAGCTGACCGGCATGGCGGCCCGGCGCATCGGCTATTACTTCGCCGGTTTCATGATCCTGCTGGCGCTGGTGCCCAAGCTCAACGTGCTGATGATCTCGCTGCCCGGCCCGGTCTTCGGGGCCTTCCTGATGGTCCTGCTGGCACTGCTGTTCGTCGCCGGCATCCGCCTGTGCGCCTCGGACGGGCTGAACTACCAGTCCAGCCTGATCATCGGCGTGGCCTTCTCCACCGGGTTCATCTTCCAGAACGAGCTCTTCTTCCACCACCTAATCCCGGAGGCCCTGGCGCCGTTTCTGAATAACGGGCTGTCCACCGGCGGAACCATGGCGGTCCTGCTGAGCCTGATCTTCAACCTGCGGCCGCGCCCCCGGCGGCGCGTGGTCGTGGCCCCGGACGCCGACAACCTGCCGCGCGTGCAGGCGATGGCACGCGAATTCGCAGAACGGATCAACCTGCCCGAGCGCCAGTCGCTGAAACTGCAAGTCGCGATCGAGGAGGTGTTCATGCATCTGGTGAACCAGGCCGCCAGCGAGCCCGGCACCAACCGTCCAATCGACGTGCGTCTGGAACAGCGCAGCGACCACCTGGCGATAGAGATGATCGACCGCTCGGCGGCCGATGACGTCGACGAACAGGCGTTACTCAAGGCACCGGAACTGGCAACGCTCGACGACGCGGCCGTGCAAGCCTTGGGGCTGTACCTGCTGAACAGCATGGCGCAGGATGTGCGTCACCTGCGCATCGCGGGCATCAACTACATCTCGTTCAGTATCCCCCTGCACGCATCGCCGGCCGCAGCGTGAACTGACGCCCCGGGAGGCGGATCGTCCCGCCCCGGACGCTCAGGCGGAACCCGTACCGCCGATCAGGTGCAGGAATTCGCGGCGGGTGCGCGCATCCTCGCGGAACGCGCCCAGCATTACCGATGTCGCCATCGACGAATGCTGCTTCTCGACCCCGCGCATGGTCATGCACATGTGCTTGGCATCCACTACCACCCCCACACCCTTCGCGCCGGTGACCTGCATGAGCGCCTCCGCGATCTCTCGAGTCAGGGTCTCCTGAATCTGCAGCCGCGCGGCGAACATGTCGACAATGCGCGCGATCTTGGACAGACCGATGACCTTGCCGTTGGGTAGATAGGCCACATGCACCTTGCCGATGATCGGCAGCAGATGGTGCTCGCACAGGGAATACAGCTCAATGTCGCGCAGCAGCACCATCTCGTCGTTGTCGGAGCTGAACAGGGCCCCGTTGACGATGGTGTCGAGGTCCTGGTGGTAGCCGCGGGTCAGGTACTGCATGGCCCGCGCGGCGCGCATCGGGGTATCACGCAGACCTTCGCGCGCCGCGTCCTCGCCCAGTCCAGTGAGGATCGCCTGGTAGTGACCGGCCAGTTGCTCCGGGGCTTCCAGCGGGCGGCCCCGGGCGTCGGTCGGGATCGGATCGTCGTCGTCCCCGGGACGGGAGGCTGAGTCCATGCTTGGCTCCTTGTTATCGCTCACGTGTTGTCGCTCGCGTGGTTCCGCGATTCAGCCGGGCACCCCCGTGCTGTGCAGGGCCGCACCCAGCCCCAGGGCCAGGGCGAGGATCGCCCCGGCGGTCAGGAGCGTGCGCAGGCCCAGGTAACCGGGTGGCAGCGCACGCCCGCGCAGGCTCATCCGGTCCACCCACAATGCCCCGAGAAACAGCACAGCCAGAGTCATCAGTGCCTCGGGGAGGGGACGCAACAGGGCCAGCCAGGCGAGGATCGCCGGGACTACTGCCCACCAGATCCCCGGCAACGGCCCGACCCGATGCCCACGATCGGCCAGATACAGGCCCCAGTGCACTGCCCCCAGAAACGCCAGGATCACTGCACCATAAACGGCCAGGGCCTCCAGCGCGAAAACCTGCCACTCCGGGCGGGCCATCCACGCCGCGCCACTGGTCACCACAAACGGGATTAGGCCACCCAGCCCCAGGATCTGCAACTGCCGGACCACCCCCGGCGTCCACTCGAGCGCGGGACCCGGCCGGGACGCCCCGCTCGCGCGGTCCAGCCATTCGCGCAGCTCGATCTGGCCACCGATCACGCCGTCGCGCGTGACGAACAGTGGCAGCATGTGCAGCCCCGTGGCCTCCTGCAGAGCGCGAAACTGATCCCGATTGCGGGCCGATCCCATGCCCCATTCCAGACGCGTCCAGCGGCCAGGAAGGGCGTCCTGCAGCAACGCCTCGGCCTCGCGCAGGTCAGTCAGTCCCGAGGTCACGGCCACCAGTTCGTGTTCACGCAGTGCCTCGCGCAGTTCCTCCGGCCAGGCGCCCTGGCCGTGCGATTCGCTCATTCAGTACCTCCCCGTTATTTCCGATCGGCGATAGTCGTACCAGGGGCCATACCGGGGGCCGACCGTCTCCGCTTTATATCCAGGGAGACAACCGGTGATGTCATTCATTCGACATCACCTGCGGCGAAAATTTGCATCCGGTCACGCGCAGGTCCCGGGAGCCTTGTCTACACTGAGGGGTCCGGGGCCATCGCTGGGCATCCCGGAGGAGGCCCTCACATGCAGCATCGTATCGATTTCCGCGAGGCCAGCTGGCCGGCCGACGCCGCGCCCTTGTCGCTGATCCGCCGCGAGGTCTTCATCGAGGAACAGGGCGTACCCGAGGCGCTGGAGTTTGACGGCCTGGATCCCGCCGGGCTGCACTGGCTCGCCACCGGACCCGGCAACGAGCCCATCGGTACCCTGCGTATGCTTCCCTCCGGCCAGATCGGGCGCATGGCCGTGCGCCGCCCCTGGCGCGGCCACGGGATTGCCTCGCGCCTGCTGGAATGCGCCCTGGCGGCCGCCTGCCAGCATGGGCGGGACACCGTCTGGCTGAATGCGCAGGCCGACCGTCTGGGCTTTTATGCACGCCACGATTTCTTCATTATCAGCGATATGTTCGAGGATGCAGGAATCCCGCACCGGCGCATGCTGCGACGAATCCGCTCATCCCTGGCCAACGCCTGCTAACGGAGTACCCATGGGGGAATCCATCGACCCGGAAACCGACGCCGAGACACCGCCCGACCTGCGCGGCCTGGTCGAGCAGGCCCGGCGTCGCTTCTGGCTGCATGCCCGCGCAAGCCTGCTGGCGGAGATGGCCGATTTCGACCTGGGTACAGCCTTTGCCACGATGGCCCAGCGCCATCGCCACACTGACATTCGCATCCTGATCGACGACGACCTGGAACTGAAAGATCAGATGCCCGCGGTGGTCGACAGCATCAAGCGTCTGACCACCGCAATCTCCGTACGCCGCCTGCGCCCTGCCGAAGAGAGTCCCGAGGTGGTCACGGCTATCGCCGACCAGAGTGGCTGGCTGCAACTCACCCGGGTGGGCAGCAATCGTGTACTGCGCGGCGCGACCGAGGATCGCGCTGGCGCGGCACGCCTGGCTCTGGATTTCGAGGCCAACTGGATGCTGAGCGAAGAGGCCAGCGAGTTGCGGCGTGTCCTGGTCTGAGGCACGGCGGGGCGCCCTGCGCGGAATCCTGGCCCTGGTGGCCGTCCCGCTGCTGGCCGTCGGAGCCGTAACCGCGCGCGACTCAGGCATGGAGGTGGCCGTACTGGGACTCGAACACCGCCCCGCCCAGACCCTGCTGCCTCAGCTTCAAGCCCTGTTTGGTGATGCCGCGACATTGCGCGCGGATGGCTTTCGGCTCCTGGTCCGGGCCGATCCGCGCACCCTTGAACAGATCCGCAAGCTGCTCGCCGAACTTGACACCCCCCGAACTGACCTGTTGCTGAGTGTGCGCCGCTCCAGCGATGCGCCCTCGGTACAGCGAAGTGATCGCCTGGGCGTGGAAGCCGGGCCCGAGGGTGTCGAGGGTCGGCTCGGGCTGCAGCGCCGGCGTACCACCCGGCGCAACGACCTGGTACAGCAGGTCCGCCTGCACGAGGGGAGCGAGGCGGTCATCCTGGTCGGTGAAACCCGGCCCGACGGCTTCCGGGTATTCGCCGGCCGCGCCGGGGTGGGCGTGGAGCCACTCTACCGCGACACCCGGCGTGGCTTTCGCGTACAGCCACAGGTACTGCCGGACAGTCGCGTGCAGGTCAAGATTCGCCATCTGCACGAGCAGCCCCTGAGACCGGGCACGGTGGACCGCGAGACGCTGGAAACCCGGATCACCCTGGAACCGGGGCAATGGCATGACCTGACCCGCATCTCGCAGAAACAAGACATGGAGGAACGCGGGCTGGCGACGCGCCACACCACACGTGATCGCTCGGTCATGACCCTGCAGATACGTCTGGACCCCGCCCCCTGATGCCCATCCGGATCGCAGGTTCCAATTCCCGTGCCCGAGCCTCGCCCGGGGAAGTGCTCCGGAGAACTCCCGGCACTCCCTGGGGGTGTTTGCCCCGTGCCCCGACGGTCCCTAGATTCCCTTCTTTTCACAGGCAGATGGAATCATGCAGGCAAAATCCTTTCTCCCCCCGCAGCGAACCCTGATGGGCCCCGGCCCGTCCGACGTGAATCCGCGCGTGCTGGCCGCGATGAGTCGGCCGATCATCGGCCATCTGGACCCGGTGTTCGTCGGCATGATGGAAGAAATGAAGGGGCTTCTGCAGTACGCCTTCCAGACCGAGAACGCACTGACCCTGCCAGTCTCGGCACCCGGGTCGGCCGGCATGGAGACCTGCTTCGTGAACCTGGTGGAGCCCGGCGACACGGTCATCGTGTGCGTAAACGGGGTGTTCGGCACGCGCATGCAGGAAAACGTGGAGCGCTGCGGTGGCAAGGCCGTACTGGTCGAGGATGATTGGGGTGCCCCGGTATCGCCGCAGAAGGTCGAGGACGCGCTGAAGGGCAACCCCGACGCAAAGGCTCTCGCCTTCGTGCATGCCGAAACCTCCACCGGTGCGCAATCGGATGTCGAGACGCTTTGTCGGCTGGCCCGCGCCCACGACTGCCTGACCATCGTCGATTCCGTGACCGGGTTGGCCGGCAGCCCGTTGTATGTGGATGCCTGGGGGGTGGACGCGATCTACTCCGGCACCCAGAAATGCCTGTCCTGCACCCCCGGCCTTTCGCCGGTCAGCTTCAGCCAGCGTGCGGTGGAGCGCATCCAGGCGCGCAGCCACCCGGTACAGAGCTGGTTCCTCGACCTGAATCTGGTGATGGGCTACTGGGGCGGCGGCGCAAAGCGCGCCTACCACCACACCGCGCCGATCAACGCCCTGTATGCCTTGCACGAAGCGCTGGTGGTGTTGGCCGAAGAGGGTCTGGAAAACGCCTGGGCCCGACATGCCCGCCACCACCAGGCCCTGCGCGCCGGGCTGGAGGCGATGGGACTGGAATTTCTGGTCGCCCCGGAAACCCGCCTGCCGCAACTCAACAGCGTGCGCGTACCGGAAGGCGTCGACGAGTCCGCGGTACGCTCCGAACTGCTGGAGCGCTACAGCCTGGAGATTGGTGCCGGCCTGGGGCCGTACGCCGGGAAGATCTGGCGCATCGGCCTGATGGGTTATGGCGCCAGCGAGCGCAACGTGCTGACCTGCCTGTCCGCGCTGGAGGCAGTGCTTGGCGACAGGGGCGCGGTCACACCGGGGCCCGCAATGGCGGCTGCCCGTGCCACCTATGCCCAACAGGATCGCGCCGCCTGAGCAGGGCGCCCCTTCTGCGCCGTCATCCCACCCGCTAGGAGCCCGACCATGACCCTGAGCGAACTGCTGACCTATCTCGACGAACACATGGATACGGCCTTCCTGGACGGCGACCCCGCCACGACCCTGGAGAAGGCCCGCAATGGCGAGCACCAGGACCCGATTGCCGGCGAGATCCTAAAGGCGTTGATGGACGGGGCCGGCGCCGACCGCTCCGATACGCTGCTGGAGCGCGCCGATGCAGTGCGCGCGTTCGGCCCGCTGCGCCTGAAGTACATGGCCGACGATGCGCCGGTGGAGGGTTTCCGGGCCGTGGAGAAGACCATCGTGACCATCGACGCGGCCTACAACGAGGAGGCCCTGCAGTCCCGCGGATAACGCGCGGGGCGCGCAGGGCCGGGATTCGGCGCCCTGCTCGGTAGGGACCGGACCCGGCCGGTAAAGGCTGGACCTGGACCCGGTTCTGGCGTTTACGGTGCCTTTGGCCCAGCCTCCTGCCACGTATTAACTAGCCCTGGGTCGGGTGTTGATGTTTACGGTGGCTCCGTCCCGGCCGCATGCCCGGTGCTGGCTGGCACGGGTTCGGCATCCGGTGTTTACATGCCTTCGTCCCGGCCGCCTGCCAGGCGCTCACTCGCGAGCGCGCCGCGCCCGTTTTTAATCAAAAACGGGCTTCTTTGCTTGTGCAAAGAAGTAACCAAGAAACACACCCGACTGTCGCGACCCCGGCCCGCTGTGCGGACCGGGGTTTCCCTCGCTCCGAGGCCTTTCGCGGGCGGCGCCGAACTCGCTCCGCCTTCGGCTCCGCTCAGACATGCGGCGCCCCCGTTTCTATTTTGCATCGTCCCGCGAAAGCCCTCTGCGCTCTGCGCGACAAACGGGGCGCGAAGTTCAAGACAATCACCGTCCCGGCGGCAGTGCGTATGAACGAACAAGTACGGGGTGTTCCGGCCTTTTGGGCACGCTGGGCCTTTGGCCCTCGCGTGCCGCGCCCGTGGAGCGGGCGCCAGGGGGTGTTCGTGCCTTGGGGGCCAAGCTTGGGCACGGGCGTGCGAACGCGGTCGGTTTTGACCTTCACCTCCCGTTTATTCGCCCCTTGCGGAGGGCGTGCCAGGCCGGACAATTCAAAATAGACACGGGACGCCGCATGTCTGAGCGAAGCGCAGCGTAGCGAGTTCGGCGCGGCCGGACAAAGGCACGTAAACACCGGATGCCGAACCAGGACCAGCCACCCCGAGGCAGGCGGCTAGCACGAAGGCACCGCGAACACCGGAGGGCAGAGCGGACGCGTGCCCCGGAGGACGATCAGCGCAGGAACAGCGAATAGGCCGGGTTCGCGGTCTCTTCGTGCCAGGGGTACCCCACCTCCTTCAGAAACGCGCGAAAGCGCGAGCGATCCTCGGCCGGGATCTGCATCCCCACCAGGACCCGCCCATAGGCCGCCCCGTGGTTGCGATAGTGGAACAGACTGATGTTCCAGGTCGCTCCCATATGGGTGAGAAAGTTCAGCAATGCCCCCGGACGCTCGGGAAACTCGAAACGATACAGACGCTCGTTGCGCACCCCGCCGCCATGCCCGCCTACCATGTGCCGCAAATGCAGCTTGGCGACCTCGTTCTCGGTCATGTCCAGCACATCATATCCCTGTGCACTGAGGGTCTCGCGGATCTCCTGGCGCTCCGCCTCGCCCCCTTCCAGCTTGATGCCGGCAAACACCTGGGCCTGCTCGTCGTCCGCATAGCGGTAGTTGAACTCGGTGATTCCGCGCTTGCCGATCGCCTGGCAGAACTGGCGGAAACTGCCCGGGCGTTCGGGGATGGTCACCGCGAACAGCGCCTCGCGGTGTTCCCCGATTTCTGCCCGCTCGGCCACGTGACGCAGCCGGTCGAAATTGATGTTCGCGCCACTGAGGACCGCTGCCAGGTTGGCATCTTTCAGGCCTTCGCGCTGCACATACTGTTTCATCCCGGCCACTGCCAGCGCCCCGGCGGGTTCGGCAAGCACCCGGGTGTCGTCGAACACATCCTTGATCGCGGCACAGATCGAGTCGGCGTCCACCAGCAGCACCTCGTCGACCAGTTCGCGCACCAGGCGAAAGGTTTCCTTGCCGACCTGGCGTACCGCGGCCCCGTCGGCGAAGATCCCGACCTGTTTCAGGTTGACGCGCCGATTTTGCTCCAGCGCCTTGTACATCGACGGGGCATCGTCCGGCTCCACCCCGATGATCCTGATCTCCGGGCGCAGGCGTTTGATATAGACGGCCATGCCGGCCGCCAGGCCACCACCTCCGATACACACAAAAACCGCGTCCAGCGGGCCGGAATGCTGGCGTAGGAGTTCCATCGCCACTGTGCCCTGCCCCGCGATCACCTCCGGATCATCGAACGGGTGGATGAAGGTATAGCCGTGCTTTTCCTGGAGTTCACGGGCATGCGCCGCCGCCTCGTCAAACGAGTCCCCCTTGAGCACCGCCTTACCGCCAAAACGCCGCACCGCATCGATCTTGATCGCCGGTGTGGTCACCGGCATCACGATCACGGCCTTGATACCCAGATGGCTCGCCCCCAGTGCCACACCCTGGGCATGGTTCCCCGCCGAGGCCGCGACCACACCTCGTGCGCGCTGCTCGGGGGTCAGCTGTGCGATCTTGTTGTAGGCCCCTCGCAACTTGAACGAAAAGACCGGCTGCAGATCCTCGCGCTTGAGCCAGATGTTGCACCCGAGGCGATGCGACAGCGTCGGCATCGGATCCAGTGGCGTCTCGCGGGCCACGTCGTACACCCGGGCAGTCAGGATTTTTTCGAGGTAGGGATAGTTCATAGCCCCGAACGATAGCATGCCTCGGGCCCCACACTGCCACGCCTGACTTCCGCGCGTCCGGGAGACGCGAATATCCGCATTCATCGGCATCTCCCTTGGGCGCTCCCTTGTGGTTGCAGCGCCACCCTCGGTATGCTCGCCAGGTTATAACCAGGACATGCGAGAACCATCGATGACTCAGGACGAAATGAAGAAGGCGGTCGCCGAGGCGGCCCTGGAACGCATCGAGAGCGGCTGGGTGGTCGGCGTCGGCACCGGCTCCACCGCAAACTATTTCATTGACGCCCTCGCGCGCATGAAGGGCAAGATCGACGGCGCGGTGGCCTCCAGCAATGCCTCCACCGAACGCCTGCGCAGCCACGGCATTGAGGTGCTGGAGCTGAACTCCACCGGCCCGCTGCCGATCTACATCGACGGAGCGGACGAAGCCACCCGCCACCTGCACCTGACCAAGGGCGGCGGCGGGGCCCTGACCCGCGAAAAGATCGTCGCCGCGGCATCGAAGACCTTCATCTGCGTGATCGACTCCACCAAGGAGGTCCCCTATCTCGGCGGCTACCCGCTGCCGGTGGAGGTCATCCCGATGGCGCGCAGCCATGTCGCGCGCGAACTGGCGAAGCTGGGCGGCAATCCGGAGCTGCGTGACGGGCTGCACACCGACAATGGCAACGTAATCCTGGACGTGCACAACCTGCGCATCATGAACCCGGTCGAACTCGAGTCCGAGCTCGACCACATCGCCGGGGTGGTCACCAATGGCCTGTTCGCGCGCCGCCCGGCCGACATCATGCTGATTGGCTCGGAGACCGGCGTCGAGGAAGTTACCGCCGGCTGAGAGTCCCGCCGCCGCGATGAACGCAACCGGCAAGTGGCTGCTGATCATCGGGGGGCTGATCATGCTGATCGGCCTTCTGTGGCCCTGGCTGGGGAGGATCCCCTGGGGTCGCCTGCGCCCGGGGATATCCTGATCGAACGGGAAAGTATGAGGCTCTACTTCCCGATCACCACGATGCTCATTGTCAGCGCGGTGCTGTCGATCATTCTGGCGCTGTTGCGTCGCTGATTCCGCTGCAGCAGAACAGCCCCGGAGGAACCCCGGCCCGTCTTCGCGCAAGTGTCCGAGAACCGCAGCCGATCTCCGCTCGCGGAGCCGGAACACGCATACGATCAGCGCATCATGACCTCGTCGTAGAAGCCCTGCAGACCACCGTCGAGGAAATGGTAGTCCTGGATACCCCGTTCCTCGAGGTGATACTGCAACCAGCGCACCTGCTGTCCGTGCTGGTCGAAGATCAACAACGACTGTCCCGCATCCTGCACGGCCCGAAGGGTCGCGTCGAGCCGATCCATTTCGGTCAGCGGGACGGCTTGTTCGCGCCCGGTGAACAGAGAGATTTCGTCGCGCTCCGCGGGGCTGCGAATATCCAGCACCACCGCATCCGGATTCTCACGGACCCGCTCGGCAAAGGCTTGCGCATCCAGCAGCCGCGCCTGGAACTCCTCGTCACTGATCAACGATTCGTCGGAGACATCCAGCGACGTGCCCCACAGCAGCGTGTGACTTGGATAGCGTTCGGCCCAGTCGAGAATCCCGGCGTCGAAGGCCTGCGCGGGCCCGATATCGTCCTGCTCGTTGACCCGGGCCACTGCACGGTAGGAGAGATAGCTCTGCCGCCCATTGCAGTAGAACACCAGAGGACCGCCGAACTCGCGCTCGAGCTCGCGCACCTGGTCGAGGAAATCGGGGGCGTGCAGATCCACATGATGCGCCCCCTCGATATGCAGGATGTCGTATTCGAAGCGCGGGCGGACGTCAATCACCGTGAAACGTGAAAGCTGGCCGCGCAGATCGAACAGGTCAATCGCCTGGACGCCAAACCGATCGTAGAGCGAGCGCCCCGGGAACTCGATCAGGCCCTGCGCACTTGCGGCGACAGGCCCCCCTGCCAACAGGAGACAAAGACCGGCAACGGCCACCCGACGACAAGCATTGATCAACGGCATGTGACTTCCTTTCCTGGGCTGGCTTTCCTGATACGGACCGAGTCGTTTTCTGTCGCCAGACGCGTAAATCCGGCCTCTGGTCCTTGCGTATCCGGGCCTTACTGTCGTGTTGCGACGCCGCATCGTCAAGCTTTATTCCCGCCAGTACCGCCACGCCACGCCGCGTCGGTGCCGATTGTAGCCCCTCGGGGAAGCAGATCAATGCCGGTCCGGGATGGGGCCGCTACAGCAGGACCTTCTCGATCCCGCCGGACCGGGCACGCTCCACGAATTCCTTCTGCCAGCCGTCGCCCAGCAGTCGGTTGGCCATCTCCACCACGATGTAGTCGGTATCCAGTCCGGTGTCTTCGCGGTAGCGCGACAGGCCCTGCTGACAGGCCGGGCAGGAGGTCAGCATCTTCACGTTTCCGTTTTCCGCCTTCTCCTGGCCAGTAAGCTCCTTGATGCCCTTGTGCAGCTCTTCCTGCTTGCGGAACCGCACCTGGGTGGCAATATCCGGGCGACTGATCGCAAAGGTCCCCGCTTCGCCGCAGCAACGATCGGATTGCAGAACCGGCTGGCCCAGCAGCTTGCCGGCCACCTCGGTCGGCTTGTAGGTCTTCATCGGCGAGTGGCAGGGATCGTGGTACATGTACTGAACGCCCTTGAGCCCCTCCAGCTTCACGCCCTTCTCCATCAGGTATTCGTGAATATCTACCAGACGGCAGCCCGGGAAGATCTTCTCGAACTCGTATTTCAGGAGCTGGTCCATGCAGGTCCCGCAGGACACCACCACCGTCCGGATGTCCAAGTAGTTCAGCGTGGTCGCCAGACGATGGAACAACACCCGGTTCTCGGTGGTGATCTGCGAGGCCTTATCGGCGTCGCCGTTGGATTTTTGCGGGTAGCCGCAGCACAGGTAACCCGGTGGCAACACCGTCTGCGCACCGACATCGTAGAGCATCGCCAGCGTGGCCAGGCCCACCTGACTGAACAGACGCTCGGAGCCGCAACCGGGGAAATAGAACACGGCATCGGAGTCGATGTCGGTCTTGACCGGATCGCGCAGGATCGGGGCATAACGAGCATCCTCCAGCCCCAGCATCTGGCGCGTGGTCTGGCTGGGAAGACCGGCCGGCATCGGCTTCTTCACGAAGTGCACCACCTGCTCCGGAATCGATGCCTTGCCGGTGGTGGAACGCGGGCGCTTGCCCTCGCCCAGCAGATGGAGACGGCGGAACGTCGCGTGGCCCAGGCGCTGGGCCGCATAGCCCCACTGGATCGCGCCCTTGCGCAGGATCTTGATCGTGCCCACGTCCTTGGTATTCAGGAACGCCATCGACGCCCGGGTGGCCAGGCTCTGCTTGCGCTTGCCCTTCTGCTTCAGAATCGAGCGCATGTGCATGGTCACGTCGCCGAAATCGATATCGACCGGGCAGGGGTTCAGGCATTTGTGGCAGACCGTGCAGTGGTCGGCCACGTCATTCATCTCCTCGAAATGATTCAGCGACAGGCCGCGGCGGGTCTGCTCCTCGTACAGGAAGGCCTCGACAATCAGTCCGGTGCCCAGGATCTTGTTGCGTGGCGAGTACAGCAGGTTCGCGCGCGGCACGTGGGTGTTGCAGACCGGCTTGCATTTGCCGCAGCGCAGGCAGTCCTGGATCTCGTCGTTCAGATCGCCCAGTTCGCTGCGCTCCAGGATCAATGCCTCCTGCTTCACCAGGCGCAGCGATGGCGTGTAGGCATTCGCCAGCCCGGAGCCTTCCAGCAGCTTGCCGGCATTGAACACGCCGTTCGGGTCGACCTGTTTCTTGTATTCGGCGAACGACTCGATCCGCTCCGGCTCCAGATACTGCATCTTGGTCAAACCGATGCCGTGCTCGCCGGAGATCACGCCGTTGAGTTCGCGCGCCAGACGCATCACTCCATCCACCAGGCGCTCGGCGGCGTGCATCATCTGATAGTCGTTGGAATTGACCGGAATGTTGGTGTGCACGTTGCCATCACCGGCATGCATGTGCAGGGCGATGAACAGCCGACTGGTCAACACGCGGTCGTGGATCGCGGTCAGGCGTTTGCGCACCGATTCCATCTGGCGGCCGTTAAAGATGTCGAACAGCGGGCGCTCGATCTCCTGGCGGTAGGAGATACGCAGGCTCCGACGCAGTAACAGATTGATCAGCTTGTCGTGTTCACGGCGATCCGCGCGCGCGGGCTCGTCCAGCAGCGCTTCGCACTCGGAGGCAAGAGTAAAAAAGTTGTCGGCGATCGCCCGCCAGCGCTCGCGGACCCCCTCGAGGACCTCGACCGCGCGCTGGCGCTTGGCCTCGAACCACTGCTGGCCCTCGCCTTCCGGGTCGTCCAGCAGTTCGCGCAGCTCGGGGTGGTCGCCCTGCATGCACTCCAGCATCTCGTCGACCATCGCCAGCTTGTTCTTCAGTGACTCGCGGACGTTCAGGGTCTCCACACCCTCGGTGTATTCCGCCAGGCGTTCCAGCGGGATTACCACGTCCTCGTTGATCTTGAAGGCATTGGTGTGATGTGCGATCGCGGCGGTGCGCGCGCGGTCAGCCCAGAAGCGCTTACGCGCCTCCGGGCTGACCGCGATGAAGCCCTCGCCATTGCGCGCGTTCGCCGCGCGCACCATCTTTGCGGCCAGACGCCCCAGTGCGTCCTCGTTGTCCGAGACGATATCCGCGACCAGCACCATCTTCGGCAGGTCACCGCGTGCGCCCTTGGGGGTGTACTTCACCGCGCGCACATAGCGCTCGTCGAGGTGTTCCAGCCCCGCCAGCAGGACCTCTTCCTCTGCATCCACGGCGTCCTTGATCTCCACGATCGCCGGGACCGCCTCGTGCAGGTCCGTGCCATAGAACTCCAGGCAGACGGTACGCACATTGTCCGGCATACGATGGAGAATGAACTCGGCCGAAGTAATCAGGCCGTCGCAGCCCTCCTTCTGGATGCCGGGGACCCCCATCAGGGACTTGTCGGTCACGTCCTTGCCGAGCCCGACCTTGCGGAAACCGGCGCCCGGCATTTCCAGGATTTCCGGCTCCCCCTTGGGTGTATGGCCATCCGCGGCATAGCGCTGGATACGAAAGCGGACCTGTTCGGCGTCGTGGATCTTGCCCAGGTTGTGCTCCAGGCGCTCGACCCGCATCCACTCGGCCTCGGGGGTCACCATGGTCCACGCGGCCAGGTTGTCCAGCGCGGTACCCCACAGCACCGCTTTCTTGCCGCCGGCGTTCATCGCGACGTTGCCGCCAATGGTGGACGCATCCTGCGAGGTCGGGTCGACCGCAAACACCAGTCCGTTGGCGGAGGCCAGCTCGGACACCCGACAGGTCACCACGCCGGCCTCCACGCGCACCACCGGCACTTCGCGATCCAGCCCCGGCAGGGACTTGCGCTCCACCGCGCCGATCCCCTCCAGCTTTTCGGTGTTGATCACCGCCGAGCGCTTGCTGAGCGGCACGGCGCTGCCGGTATACCCAGTCCCGCCCCCGCGCGGAATCACGGTCAGGCCGAGATCGACGCAAGCCGCGACCAGCGGGCCCATCTCCTCTTCCGAGTCGGGCGTCAGCACCACGAACGGGAGTTCCACGCGCCAGTCGGTCGCATCGGTGACATGTGATACCCGCGCCAGTCCGCCGAACTGGACATTGTCGCGGTGGGTCAGGCCCGCCATGCGCTTGCGCACGCGCTCGCGCAGGGCCAGGGTCTCGCCGAATTCCTCGGCAAACGCAGTCACCGCACCCTGTACGCGCCGCGCCAGCGTCAGCGCCTTGTCGTTGCCATCGGCGCGCGCGACGATCTGCTCGATACGATGCTGCATTGCACCGATCAGCGCCTTGCGGCGCTTCTTGTCGTTCAGCAGGTCATCCTGGATATAGGGGTTGCGGGTGACCACCCACATGTCTCCCAGCACCTCGAACAGCATCCGCGCGGAGACGCCCGTGCGGCGCTCGCCGCGCAGCTCGTTGAGCAGGTCCCAGGTATCGGAACCCAGGAAACGGATAACAATCTCACGGTCGGAAAACGAAGTGTAGTTGTACGGGATTTCTCGCACGCGTTCGGCGGTCATCGAGGCTGGGCCCCCGGGTCAAAATGAAGCGAAAGAGTAACGGGCCCGTCCAGAAAACGCACAAACTCGCACTACGGGTCCATGCTTTTGGGCGCAAAACTATCGTCCGGCTCGCACCCTGTCGGGGTTGAACGATCATCGCGAGCGTGGCGGGAACACGATGCCCTTTCTTCCGACCCCTCAAGGCGCAACATGCGGACTATGCAGCGAGCGAGAGCGCGGAAAAGGCGCCGAACTCCCGCACGCGCAGCAGATCCGTCCCCTGTCCGACAAACTGCTAGAAATACTCGAGCAGCCCCAGAACCCCGATTACAATCAGATAGATTGCGACGATATAATTCAGCAGCCGGGGACGGATCAGGATTAGAATCCCCGCCACCAGTGACAAAATGGCCATTACCAGGCCCGGGTCGATATTCAGCGTCATTGGCGATCACTCCTTGGGCACGCAGGGTTCGGGAAAACGTCAAGGCCCCGAAAAAGCCGGTCTCAAAAAAGCTTCTCTTCCATCTCCAGGAATACTGCATTGGCGTTGCTGCGATTAGTCTCCTCGAACGCGGGCAGGTCCTCGTAGTCGCTCCAGTCCATCGCGGCGTAGGCCTCCTCGAAGGTCTGCATCTCCTCGACCGCGCGGCCCATATGATCACGCAACTTGACCAGATAGTCGCGTGTGAAACGCACCGCGCGGGCCGCCTGATCGGTCGCTTCGCCGTGTCCCGGGATCAGGAAGTGCAGGTCGATTTCCATCAGTTCTTCCAGCCGCCGTACCCAGTTCCCGGAATCCAGCGCATCATCGCCGAGGAACGGGATCCGTCCGTCGAACACGATGTCCCCGGCGAACACCACGCCGGTCTCCTCCACCACCATGATGATGTCGTCCGGCGAATGCGCCGGCCCGGCGTGCACGCAACGGAAGGTCTTGCCGCCCAAACGAATCACGTATTCGTCTTCGAAGAACTCGTCGGGCGGGATGATCTGCGTATCCTCGTCCACCCAGGGCGTCAGCACGCCGCGCCGCTGTTCCAACCGCGCGATCGAGCCCGGGCTGCCGAGGTAGTCGCGGGCGCGCGCCTGGCCGATGATCTTCGCATCGGTGTGGTCGGCAAACGCCTGCAGCCCGTAGATGTGGTCGGCATGATAATGCCCGGCGATCACATATTTGATCGGCTGGTCGGTGACCTCGCGAATCCGCCGGATCATCTCGAACCCCAGCGGGGGCGTACCCAGCGCGTCATACACCACCACACCCTCGTCGGTGACGACGAACCCGGCGTTGGATGTATGCCCCTCGTTCCGGGGGTCCGGGATGCCCGCGATTCCGATCATGTACCAGGTATTCGCGCCCTCCACCTCGTGCGCGGAGACATCCACCGTAACGGGCTCGTAGGGGTTCTCGGGTACCGACATGCCTGCTCCTCGTCTGTTTGAATATCCATTCGGCGAGCCGATCGTCGCCCCGCTTCCAGCAGTTGGACGCGGAACCCGCACCAGAATTCCGCACGGTTTACTGCCGACACCCGAGTGTAACGGGTTTGGGCGCGGGGAAGGGTCCTGCGTAGAGGCCCTTTTTCCATGGATGGCTAGGGGGGACTCAGGATGATTCGGCGGCTACGCCGCCTCACCCTGCGGGCTGTACGCGCACCGCGCGTGCAGTGTGCTTCGCTATGCTTCGCCGAACCTCCAGGTTCGAACCCTGGGCACTCATATATCCATAGAGAAGGGCCCCACGAGGGGGCCCTTCTCTATGGATGGCTGGGGGACCAGGATTCGAACCTGGGTTGACGGAGTCAGAGTCCGTAGTCCTACCGCTAGACGATCCCCCAGTAAACCGGGTCGGGTGCAGCCCGAAGCTCGAGCGAGATCTTAACGCTTCGAGTACTGAGTTGCACGACGGGCCTTGCGCAGGCCGATCTTCTTGCGTTCCACTTCGCGGGCGTCGCGGGTCAGGTGACCGCCGCGACGCAGCGGCGAGCGCAGTTCTTCATTGTACTGCACCAGGGCGCGCGCGATGCCCAGACGAATTGCACCGGCCTGACCATTGCCACCACCACCGCTGACGGACGCCACCACGTCGAAGCTGTCCGTCGCCTCGGCAGATTCCAGGGGCTGACGCACCACCATGCGCGAGGTCTGGCGACCGAAGAATTCGTCGAGCGGCTTGTCGTTGACCGTAATGGTGCCATTACCCGGACGCAGAAATACGCGGGCGGAGGCGGTCTTGCGGCGGCCCGTGCCGTAGTACTGATTCGTAGCCATTGAGATCGGTTTCCCTTGCTTGATTCTGGCGGCGACCGTCAGATTTCGAGCGGCTGCGGCTGCTGGGCCGCATGCCGATGTCCGGTGCCGGCGTAAACCTTCAGCTTCTTGAGCATCGCACGACCCAGCGGGTTGCGCGGGAGCATGCCCTTTACGGCCAGCTCGAGCACCCGTTCGGGATGGCGCTCGATCATCTGAGTGAAATTGGCTTCCTTGATACCGCCCGGATAACCAGTATGGCGGTAGTACTTCTTGTCCATGGCCTTGTTGCCGGAGACGCGGATCTTCTCCGCGTTGATCACGACAATGTAGTCGCCGGTATCCACATGCGGCGTGTACACGGGCTTATGCTTCCCGCGCAGACGGCGTGCGATCTCCGAGGCGAGTCGGCCGAGGGTCTTGTCGCTGGCGTCGACGAGAAACCAGTCCCGTTCGACTTCGGCCGGCTTGGCGCTGATGGTACTCATGAGTCGATGCTCCGGTGTCGGGGCGATTCAGAAAGCGCGAAAGAATACCGCTTCCGATGATTTGTTTCAAGCCTTGGAGCGTTCGTCACAGAGGGCACCCGCTCCACTCCGGGTCACACCCGGGGCACGAAAAAAGCCGGCCCCGCAGGACCGGCCCTCCGTGCCCGGCGAACGGGCGCGTCCCCAGCCATGGCGGGGTTACATCGCGGCTTCTGCACGCTCCTGCACTTCCTGCATCAGTTCCGGGTCGTTCTGCAGAGCCATCGCCACTTCATTGTACTCCTCGACGTCCATGCCGGCATCTTCCACCGCACTGACCATCGCGTCCTGGGCCTCCTGCTGCATGGCCTGAGCGTCTCCCTCGTCTTCCGCGTCCTGCAGGCGCTCCGCGAAGTCCTCGCGCACTTTCTGTACGGCAACAAAGGCATCCACGAAGGTGTCGACCTCCTCTTCGCTCAGGTCCACTTCCGGGGCCTCCTGCATTGGGGGTGCGCCAGCGGCACCGCCGCCCTGGGCGCCACCCTGGGCACCACCCTGGGGCGGAGCGCCGCCCTGCTGCGCGCCACCCTGGGGCGGAGCGCCGCCCTGCTGCGCGCCACCCTGCGGCGGGGCCCCGCCCTGGGCACCACCCATTTCGCCTTGTGCACCATCCTGGGCACCGCCACCGGCGCCATCATACTGAGCGGAGGCAACGCCACCCACGGCAAACAGGGAAGTCAGGGCGATGGTCAAGGCTGTCTTGCGAATACTCGTCATCTTCTCACCTTAGTGTCTTGTATGGGTCCGGAGGTCTTGGCCTCGCCCGGAACAAAAGCAGACACTATGCCAACCTAGACAAGATCTGTGAAAATATCGTTTTTACAATAGGTTAAAACGAAACCAGAGAGAGCACCGGAGTACCGAATCCGCAGACAAAACGGGCCAGAACGATACACCGGGCCATTCCGACCCGGGTCGGAACGATACACATCGGCGGCGGACCCTCCTTGCACTGGCGCACCGTACAGCGTTTCCGCCCCCCCGGGTGTTCCAGGGAAGCGCCGATCCATGTACACGTTCGCTGCTTCGTCGCTTTTGCAGACGAGCGGACGAGCGATTAAGTCAGCGTCTCCCTAACGCGAACCGTCCAGTTTTCGGTAAAGAGTCTTCCGGCCAATCCCGAGGATGCGCGCGGCGCGCTGCTTGTTGCCGTCCACATGCTCGAGCACCCGTCGGATGTAATCGGCCTCGACCTCGGCGAGTGCAGGCCAGTTCGCATCCTCCGGACCGCCCACCGCCGGCAGCCGCACGGATGGCGTATCGGCGGGCTCGGCCTCGCTCACCCGTTCGGGAAGATCGCGTTCCTCGATACACTCGCCTGCTGCCAGGGTCGCGGCCCGCTCGATCAGGCTTTGTAACTCGCGAACGTTGCCCGGAAAGGCATAGCGTCGCAACGCGCGCAGTGCTTCGGGACTCAGCCGCCGATCCGACACCCCCTGCGCCAGGTTCTGCCGGCGCAGAAACTGCAAGGCCAGGTGCTCGATATCATCCCCCCGCTCACGCAACGGCGGAATCTTGATCCGGAATGTCTCGAGCCGGTAGTACAAGTCCTCGCGAAACGCCCCCTGCGCGATACGCTCGCGCAGATCCTGATGGGTGGCCGCAACGATCCGGACATCGGTCTCGAGCTCCTCATTGGCACCCACCGGGCGCACCCGCCCATCCTGCAACAGACGCAGCAGTTTGCTCTGCATGGACACGGGCATCTCGGCAATCTCGTCGAGAAACAGGGTCCCGCCGTGGGCCTCGGTAAACAGCCCGCGGCGAGAGCCACGCGCGCCACTGAACGCTCCGGCCACGTGACCCAGCAGTTCCGATTCCAGAAGGGCTTCGGGGATTCCCGCGCAATTGATCGCCACGAACGGGCCATCAGAGCGGACACTCTCGGCGTGCAGCGCCCGTGCCACCAGTTCCTTGCCGGTGCCGGATTCCCCGGTCACCAGCACGCTGCCATCGGATACCGCAATGCGCCGCACCAGGTCATGAAGCCGGAGCATCGCGGGACTCTTGCCCTGCAACCCGTGAAAGCTGTCCTCGGCCCCCAGCGCCTCCCGATACCGGCGCACCTCCGCCTGAAGGCGGCGCGCCTCGGTCACCCGCTCGGCGGCCAGGCGCAGATGCTCCAGGTCCACCGGCTTGGTCAGAAAATCATCCGCCCCGGCCTGCAGCGCCGAGACCGCCTGGTCGATGGTGCCGAACCCCGTAAGCATGATGAACCCGGGCATCGGCACGCACTCGCGCGTGGCCTCGAGGACACGAAATCCATCCGCACCCGGCAGGCGCAGATCGCTGACCACCAGACCGAATGTGCGCTGTTGCAGGGCCTGGAACGCCTCCTCTGCGCTGGCAACTGCAACAATCTCGTATCCGGCCTCTTCCAGTTCCTCCGACAACAGCTGCCGATGGCCCCGGTCATCCTCGACGATCAGGACGCTGTCGCGTGCCGCATCGCCGTTTTCACCGCCAGCAATCATGCCCTGCTCTCCCCGACTACGTCCTCGTGCATTGCACCCGGCGCGGACCGCGGAAGGGTCACCACGAACCGGGTTCGTCGCGAGTCACTGCGGTCCAGTTCCACATGCCCGCCGTGATCCTCCAGCGCGACCTGGACCACAGCCAGCCCCAGCCCGGTCCCCTGTCCGGTGGGCTTGGTGGTATAGAACGGCTCGAACAGGCGCTCGGCCTGTTGATCGTCAATACCCCCGCCCGCCTCGGGCCCGTCATCGGCAATCACCAATTCCAGGCGGTCCCCGCGACATACCCAGGACACCTCCACCAACCCGTCCGCCGCCTGCGCCGCATTGTCGAGCAGGTTTTCCAGCGCCTGCCCGAGACGCAGCCGGTCCCCGACCAGGGTTACCGGCTCCGCGACGACCCGAAACTCGACTCCGGCCCGTACACCGCGACGGCTGCGTACTCTCGCCACCAGATCATCTATCAGGCCGCGCAATTCCAGTGGACGCGCCTGAAGCGGATTCCGCCGCGCAAAGTCAAGGAGCTGGCGCACGATGGTTTCCACGCGCTCCAGCTCGGTTTGCAATGCCTGCATCTCCCTGTGCGCCGGGGTGCCGGAAGGCAGGCGGCGGGCTGCCCGCTGCGCACGCCCGGCGATAATCCCGAGCGGCGTCCCCAGTTCGTGCGCGACGCCGGCAGCCAGTTGCCCGATGGCCGCGAGCTTCTCCGAATGCCGCAGCTTTTCTTCCAGCCGAGCCTGCTCCGCCCGGCGGGCCTCGAGCTCCGCCTCGGAAGCCTCGCGGCGTTCCATCATGCCGTTCATTGCCACTGCCAGACGGCGCAGTTCCGCGGGCCCCTGCTCCGGCGCGCGCAGCCCCCGCGAGGTGCCAATATCGCGCATCGCCGCCATCAGCCGTGCGACGTGTCGGCCCACCGCTCGCTGATAGCCGATCAGTACCACCACCAGGAACAGCGCACTGATGGTCAGCATCAGCAGAAGCGCCTGCCACTGAAGCTGGGCAACGTAGGCGCGAAACGGGGATACGTCGCGCGTCACCTGCAACAGACCGACGATGCGTCCGGCCGGATCCGACAGCGGCAGGAAGAACGAAAACACCTCGCGCCCCTGATGCTCGTCAAACGCCCCCAGCGTGCCGGCCTCACTGATTGCCTGCGCCTGCCCCCGGTGCCGCAGTGAAGGGCTGGGGGGGCCGCTGGTCGCAACGGTATTCCCTTGCGAATCGTAGACGTATACGCCGAATACCTCATCAATCTGGAACAACGAGTCCAGGGACTGCTGCACCGCTCCCATGTCGCCCTCCACCATCGCCCCCGATACCGGCAAGCGAATCGCACGCGCAACCAGCTCGATGTCTTCCTGCATGCGCTCCTCCATCTGTGTCTGGAACTCCTGCAAACCCACGGCCACAGCCGCTCCGGCGATCAGCAGCAAAGGCAGCAGCACAAACAGCAGGACCGCACTGCGCAGGCTGTTCAGGCGAGGCGACATGGCCGGGTCCGGGAAGCGGGCAAAGGTGACATGGCAGATACGGCGTGAAGGTGTTGCGAATGCGGACCCCGACAAACGCCCGGGGTTCCGGGAGCATCCAGTCTCGCACGCCATGAGCACCGGGCACAGCGCCATCCAGCGGGCAAAAAAAAGCGCGGGGCCAGCCCGCGCCAAGAAAACCACCAAAGGAGGATGGAGGAGTCCGCCAATCGCTGACAGGGGGTACAACGATTGGCGTATGCGGATCTTCTAATATTGCGACCTTCCTGTCAACAGAAGAGAAATGCGTAGGGGGACACATTTCTCGTCCTCGGGGTGATCGCTTAATCTGAAGAGCGCACATCCATATGACGCCAGGGCGCCGGATCTATTCCCGGGTACACACCATTCATCCGGCCTCGTCACCGAAACCCGAACTTGTTCACGGATCGATTGCCATGCTCCACCACCTGAGTCACCCCGTCACCCCGCTCGCGCAGAACGCCACCCTGATCTGGTGCGACACCACCGGAGCCGCCGCCTGGGTCGATCCCGGCGCAGACGCCCCCGCCCTGGAACGAAAGGCGCGCGACCAGGGAGTACACCTGGAAAAAATCCTGCTGACCCACGGTCACCTGGACCACGTGGGTGCAGCCGCCGAACTGGCCACATGCACCGGTGTACCCATTATCGGGCCGCACCGCGACGATGCCTTCTGGCTGGACCAGCTTCCGGCTCAGACGCAGATCTTCGGCTTCCCCGAGATCGCACCCCTGGTGCCCGATCAGTG
>JBNJFQ010000004.1:0-108304 GCA_051747025.1 Pseudomonadota bacterium | reverse complement strand
CGTTGGCGCGTCGCGTGGCGGGCAGGAGATTCCAGTAGTCGTTGTTTCGCCAGCGCGCCCATGGGAAACAATGATCAATGTCGTAGTCCCGCTGGAGGGTGGTATCGGTCCAGACGCACTGGACTGTGGAACCTTCACCCCGAAGGCCATCGACCCGGGTCCGGACCTGATGGGTCTGGCGCTCCCCCTCTTCCCACTCCAGTGCGCCCGCCAGTGTGGCCAGCGAAGCACCAGGGTTGTACTGCTGGAGCAGCCCGATCCACTCATTGACGATCGCCGGCTCCAGCCAGCACGCGTAACGACTGCAGCAATCCCAAATAGCTGCGGGAATCCGAAAGGTCCCGAACCGCGCCAGTTCTTCAGGCGTCAGCACCTGAAGATCCGCTTTTCGGGCACTACGCCCCGGCGTCACATCAAAGATCGGGACGTCCGTTCCAGGGTATTTGGTATAGCGCACGGGCATCCGCCGGATCGTGCCGCAGGCATCCAGCAGAGCTTGCCGGACGGTCTCCGCCTGATCCGGACTCAGTGAGAGCCCGATTCGAAGATCGAACGGCGACAGGCCTTTTAGCAACTGGAATGCCTGCTTGGCAAAGCCCGGACTCTGCGATTGCGGGAGCTGCCTCAGCTGCTCCCTGAGCAGCAACGGCATGTAGAGCTTGATCCAGTACAACCCAAGTGCGCCAAACGGAACCTCAACGCCATCGTCATCCCGCTTCAGCACCATACCCGGGGCATCTTCCGCCAGCCGTATCACTGATCGCAGGAGCGCGAGCTTGTACGTCGAGGACTTGTCGTCGTTCACCACGATGTGGCGAAGAAGCGGCAGAACGCCCGTGCCATCGTCCGCGAGCCGGAATACAACGGTTTCCCAAGAAACGCCCTGGCGTCCCTGACAGTCGGGGGAACTGTCGCAGGCGACGGAAACCAACGCCCGTTGCCGAGCGAATCGCTCCAGCTCGTCCCGAGACACCGAGTGGAACACCCTTTCATCGGAACTCGGGCCGTGTCGCAAGGTGATCACCAGCAATCCCCCGGGGGCCAGCAGGTTCGATAACACCCGGAACGCGCGCTCGCGCTGTCCGTCCGGCAGGTGCATCCAAACCGCCGACACCAGAATCAAATCAAACTGGTAGCTCAACAGCCGCACGCGGTGCAGCTCGGGAAGCTGGTCCTCGACCCACTGCACCGGCAGACCGCGAGCCTGCGTAAAGGACTCGCCTTTGGCCCTGAGGCCAACGGACGGCTCAACCGCCAGCACCTCCCAGCCACGATTGGCGAGTGCAGCGGCATCTCGCCCACTGCCCGCCCCGATATCCAGGGCAAAACCCGGACTGTCGGGCAGGAGGCCACACCAGGCGGCGTGCACCTCCTCGAACGCCAGTGCCTGGTATTCGGCGAAGAACCCATCGGCGTGGTCGGAATAGAAATCGGTCATCGGGTGCTCCAACGGGACGCGATGGGATGGAGAGTTGATGCTCCCGTCATGTCGCGCCACCAAAGGGCTGATTGCCCGGCTCGTCGACACCGTCCAGAAGCTCCTCGCGCACAACCCGCATGGAGTCTGGGGCGTCGATACCGACTCGCGCACGCCCCGCCCTGCATTCGAGTACCCGGATCTCGATGTGCCCGTCGATAACGACCGTCCGTTCGTCCGGTTGATGGACCTCTCGGTTGACCGCGCTCACCGCGAGCCGGGCTCCCCACCCATACATGATCACTACGACGAAGAGGTCCTCCCCAATCCAGAAGCCCTCGCCGTCGTACCGGCTGAGCACCAACATCACTCGTTCCTCCATGAACGGTACCGCAGAAAACACTGCGCGGTGGATCGAAACCATCTTGCTTCCAGGGAGCGGGGATCGCACCCACAGAGAACCCCAGATCCCCTGGCGCTCTCATCGCCAAGCGCGAGTGAGCCCCCCCCGACAAGCAATGCCGGCTCGGAAGATCCGGGTCGCGCCTGCGCTCAGCCCGCATCCGAAGACACACGACGATATTCGAAGAGGTCACCAACCTGGCAGCCGAAGTACGCACAGAGCGCCATATAGAAGAAGGGCCCCTTGCGGGCCCTTCTTCTATATGGAGGTATGCCCCGATGAGGACCGCGCGGTCGAGGCGAAGCAACGGTACCGGTCCGAAGGACCAAGCGCCCGCAGGTCGCGCAACCAGTGCCGCCCCTCGGCAATAGTTTCGGGGCGTGCCGGTCACTCACTCCAGTAGCGGTGCGCGACTCTCCACCAGAGTGGCTGTTACGAGCCTTGGTTATGCCGTACAGCCCACTTCGGCTACACCTCTAGTCCGGGCCGTCAGCGCCGCGACCGCCGGCGGTACCACCAGGCTCCGGCCGCGACTCCGGTCACGAGGGCACCGAGAGCCAATGGCCAGATGTGTTCCGGAGAACTCGCTACGTGCAGAAGCGAAAGACC
Organism: Pseudomonadota bacterium; assembly: GCA_051747025.1. Classification (GTDB taxonomy): domain Bacteria; phylum Pseudomonadota; class Gammaproteobacteria; order Ectothiorhodospirales; family Ectothiorhodospiraceae; genus Thioalkalivibrio. The sequence goes on along the minus strand of JBNJFQ010000004.1, from coordinate 105,875 downwards.
GCCTCCGTGACCATGTCCAGGGTGGGCGAAAGCCGGCGCCCCAAGCAGAATCAAAGCAGTGCCCATAAAGGTACGAATCATATCGGAGGTCTCCGCGCAGCGATTTCCAAGCCAAGATATCCTTTCGGAAATTTCTAATCAATCCACACCCAGGGGACACGAGTTCGGGGAAAATCCCCGGCCAGCTCAGCCCCGATTCCTCCTGCTGAACGACGAGCCCGGTTTTGCCTGCTCACAAAAAGGTTCTGTGGATCACAGACACCCCGCTTGGCAGAAAGCCCAGCTTGCGATGCGGCCGGCCCTGACCCGCGAAACGGGCCCTTGTCAGCAGATGCGGGGCAATTGCTCCCCCGCAATCCAGTCCACCTTCCTCCGGCCACCAAAAGACGTCGCCATCTCGACGAAACCGTTTCGATCCGCAACGACCTCTCCGATGATCGCCGCATCCTTCCCCAGGGGGTGGCCGCGCATGGTTTCCAGCAGCAGGGGCGCGGATTCGGCGGCGCAGAAGGAGACGATCTTGCCCTCGTTGGCCACGTACAGGGGGTCGAGACCCAGGAGCTCGCAGGCGGCGTCCACCTCCTCGCGCACCGGGATATCCGCTTCGCGGATCGTCATACCCACAGCCGCCTGGCGGGCGATCTCGTTCAGCGTTGCCGCCAGTCCGCCCCGCGTCGGGTCGCGCAGGCAGTGGATCTCGGGGACAGCGGCGGTCATGCTTGCAACCAGATCATGCAGGGCCGCCGAGTCGGACCGGATCGAGGTACTGAACTCCAGGTTCTCCCGCGACGCCATGATCGCTACGCCATGATCGCCAAGAAACCCGTTCAGCAGAATGGCATCGCCGGGACACACCCGGCTGCCGGACAGGTGCAGGCCACCCTCGACTACGCCCACACCGGTGGTATTGATGAATACGCCGTCGCCATGACCCCGCTCCACGACCTTGGTGTCCCCGGTCACGATACCGACCCCGGCATCGTGCGCCGCCGCAGCCATGGATTCGACGATGCGTTTCAGATCGGCCAACGGGAAGCCCTCCTCCAGGATAAAGCCGGCCGACAGCCACAAGGGCTTGGCACCGCTGGTGGCGACGTCGTTGACCGTCCCGTGAACCGCGAGGCTGCCGATATCGCCGCCCGGGAAAAACAAGGGGGAAACCACATGGCTGTCCGTGGCCATCACCAACCGGCCGTTCGGCTGCTCCAGTACCGCGCAGTCGTCCCCCTGCTGCAGCGCCGGATGGTCAAAGGCGCCGCGAAACAGCTCGTCGATGAGCTGGGACATCGCCCGACCACCCCCGCCATGCGCCATCTCGACGCGCCCGCGACGCATATCCAGCGGCCGTGCGTAGTGGGACTTCCGGCTGTGCTCTCCGGTCATGCCTGTTCGGTCGCAGTGCGGGGCGCGGCCCGGCCGAGCTCGAAACGCCCGTAGGTGTAGTGCGCCGCACAGGCACCTTCGGCCGAGACCATACAGGACCCGAGTGGATTGTCCGGCGTACAGGCCGTACCAAAGACCTTGCAGTCCTGCGGGGCCGTGACACCACGCAGGATGTCCGCACATTCGCAGGCCTTGTGATCGGGCACCGAGCGGTAGGGCAGATCGAACTTTTGTTCGGCATCGAAGGCCGCGAATGCCTCGCGGATCCGCAGGGCGCTGTGCGGAACCTGCCCCAGACCCCGCCACTCGAAGGCATCCCGCCGCTCAAGCGCCTTCGCCACCACCTCCTGCGCCTTGCGATTCCCTTCTCGGGTGACCGCTCGGGTGAACTGGTTCTCGACCCCGCATTCACCGTGATTGATGAGCCGGATCAGCATCAGCACCGACTGCAGCACGTCCAGGGGCTCGAACCCCGAGATCACGATCGGCTTGAGAAAATCCTCGGCCACCTTTTCATACGGCTGGCTGCCGATCACTGTGGATACATGCGAGGGGCCGATAAACCCGTCGATGGCCACCTGACGACCATCCGCGGTCGCCGGGGCCATCATGATGGCCTCCATGGCGGCGGGGGTCAGCACGTGGTTGCAGAACACGCTGAAATTTTCCAACCCCTCGCTCTGCGCCATATGCAGCGCAACCGCGGTCGGGGGCGTCGTCGTCTCGAACCCAATCGCAAAGAACACGACCTCGCGGTCGGGGTTGTCCCGGGCCACCTGCAGTGCATCCATGCTCGAGTACACCATGCGGATATCGGCCCCGTCGGCCTTGGCCCGCAGGAGACTCATGCGCTCGGAAGCCGGCACCCGCAATGTATCGCCATAACTGCACAGAATGACACCGTGCTCCCGAGCCAGCTCGATGGCGCTGTCGATACGCCCCACGGGCAGGACACAGACCGGACAGCCCGGCCCGTGGATAAACTGGATATTGTCGGGCACCAGGTCGCGCAGCCCGTAACGCGAGACCGCATGCGTGTGTCCGCCGCAGAACTCCATCAACCGGTAGCTGCGGCCCTTCCGCACCTCGGCCGCAATGGCCGTAGCCAGCTCACGCGCCAGTCCGCCGTCACGAAATTCGTCGATGTATTTCATGATGCCGCCTCCGCCATCTCGCGAAACAGCTCCAAAGTCCGCTCGGCCTCGACCTGATCCAGCCGGCTGATCGCGAACCCGACATGGAGAATGACGTAGTCGCCCACCGCAAGGTGATCCACCAGGCTCACATTGACGACCTTCTGCACCCCGCCCACATCCACGCGGGCCTGCTCCTCGTCGAGTAGCTCGACGACCTCAACCGGTAGTGCCAGACACATGATCGCTCTCCTGCAAGCCGTTGAGCGCACCGTTCATCGGTCTCGCCGACCGGTGTGCGTGGAATCATCCGATGAGGTCCGGCACGCCACCCATGCCTGGCCGAGGCTCAGACCGCCGTCATTGGGCGGGACCTGCCGTGGCCAGTACACCCGCATCCCATCGGACTCGAGCCAAGCGCCCATCTCCCGGACCAGCATCTGATTGCTGACGCAACCACCACCGAATACAAGATCCCGGACATCGTGTTCGCGTGCAACTACCCTGACCCAGCCGGCAAGCGCCCTGGCCAGCGTGGCATGAAACACGGCCGCCGCATGGGCGCGTGCGGCGGGTGTGGCCGACGCACTCGGTTCGGCCAGCCAGTTCAACAACGGCGCGAGGTCCAGCACCCGATCCTCGTCGACGCACCAGCCGCCCTCCATGGGTTCAACCGAGCCATACTGCTGAGCGAGACCTTCCAGTTCCATCGCCGCCTGCCCCTCGAAATGCGCCACCGCGCGGATGCCCAGCAAGCCAGCCACCGCATCGAAGTATCGCCCCAGACTCGTGGTCGGCGGACAGCGAACATCACGCCGCAGAAGGTCCGCGATCCCGGGTGCCAGGGGCTGGACCGCAAAGCGGTCCGGGATCTCGTCGCCTCGCCCGAGACGGTGCAGGACCGATGCGGCCATGCGCCACGGCTCGCGCGCCGCCCGGTCGCCCCCGGGGAGCGCCAGGGGTGCCAGGTGGCCGAGGCGCTCGAAGCGTTCCGCGTCGAGCCGCAACAACTCGCCGCCCCAGGGGGCCCCATCGGCGCCCAGGCCAATACCATCCATCGCAATGCCGAGTACCGGGCCGGTGAGACCATGCTCGGCCTGCACGGCCGCCAGATGCGCGTGATGATGCTGGACCCGGATCACAGGTACACCAAGCTGGTCCGCCAGGCGGGCCGCAAGCTGCGAACTATGAAAGTCCGGGTGCTGGTCGCAGGCCACACGCTCCGGGCGGATCGCAAACAACCGCTGCAGGTGGTCCACGATCGCCTCCAGCGCGCGGCAGCTGGCCGGGCTGTCCAGGTCGCCGACGTGCTGTGACAGGAACGCGCGATCCCCGCGGGTGATGCAGGCCGTGCTCTTGAACCAGCCCCCCAGGGCCAGCACCGATGGCCCCGGATGCGGCAACCGGATGGGGGCCGGCGCATGGCCCCGCGCCCGCCGGATCAAGCTCGGCCCACGCGGACCCGTACGCACCACGGAGTCATCGCAAGGCGTCACGATGTCGCGGTCATGCGTCAGGAAGGCATCGGCCAGCCCCGCCAGCCGCTGCACCGCCTCGTCGTTCTGCGTGACCAGCGGCTCCCCTCCGGGATTGGCCGAGGTGCAGACCAGCGGCCAACCGGGCGACTCCGGACCGCGTTCCTGCAGCCACTGCGTACCCGCGGGGCGCCCCGCCATCTCGTGAAACAGCAGATAGTGAAGCGGGGTATAGGGAAGCATGACCCCCAGCCATGCCAGACCCGGCGCGACACCGGGGAGCTGCGGATCACATTCCGTCCGTTTCGGCAGCAGCACAATCGGGCGCGCGACCGATGCCAGCAGTCGCCGCTCCTCGGTGCCGATCTCGGCGGCCCCGTCCAGGTCCGCCGGGCTGGCCACCATCACCGCCAACGGCTTGGTGTCGCGATGCTTGCGCTGGCGCAGGCGCGCGATCGCCGACGAATCGTCCGCGCGGCACATCAGATGAAACCCGCCGATGCCCTTCACGGCCACGATCTCGCCCCGCGCCAGACGGGCCACCGTCGCCGCGACAGGATCCTGCTCACGGAGCGGCGTACCGTCCGCGGCCAGGCATTGCAGGCGGGGACCGCAAGCGGGGCAGGCGTTGGGCTGCGCATGGAAACGCCGGTTTTCCGGGTCCGCATACTCGGCCAGGCAGTGCCCGCACTGGGTGAAAACCGCCATGCTGGTCCGCTCCCGGTCATAGGGAAGCGACCGCGTCAGCGTATAGCGCGGCCCGCAATGGGTGCAGTTGATGAACGGATAGCGATAGCGCCGATCGCCGGGGTCGAAGAGCTCCGCCAGGCAGGCATCGCAGACCATCGCATCCGGCACCACCTCTGTGTCCACCCGACCGCCCTCGCTGGGCAGGATTTCGAATCCACCTGAAGCCGCCTCCGGCGCGGCCATCTCCTTCTTCACTTGATCGATCCGAGCCAGCGGGGGCGGCTCGTCGAGCAGGAACCGCCCGAAGGCCTCCAGGCCAACATCGGTGCCCTGCACCTCGATCAAGACCCCGTGCCCCTCGTTGCGCACCCAGCCGCTCAGACCGAGGCGCCGGGCCAGGCCGTGGACAAAGGGACGAAACCCGACCCCCTGGACCTGCCCGGAAACCCGGACGCGCTGGCGCTCCGGCCCACCACCTTCGACGCCTCGACCGGCAGCAACATCGATCGCCACCCCCGCATCCTGCTCCGGGTCGCGTTCGTCGGTCGCCTGCTGGGTGGAAACGGGCATTGTTGATGGATATCCGCTATCGGAGGGTGCGCTCGCCCGCCACCCGGTGTATGACCGGCATGTGCGTCACCAGGCCTCGCCATCCGTTCGACCTGAGGACTGGAGAGGCAGGCACGCGACTAGGCCGGATCTTCATGGCGAGCACCCCGCGCTGCCGCGAGCTCGGCCTCAAGCTCGGCGACACGCTGGCGCAACGCTTCGACCTCGTCCGCAGCATCATCCGAGGCGCGCGCACGATTAATCCACTCCAGCCAGGCCTGCATGCCGTCGCCACGCAGCGCCGATAGCTGGATGACCTCAAGATCGGGATTGATCCGATGGGCATATTCGATGCAGCGATCCACATCGAAGTCCAGGTACGGCAGCAGATCGGCCTTGTTCAGGATCATCAGGTCGGCTTCATGGAACATGTCCGGGTATTTCATCGGCTTGTCCTCGCCTTCGGTCACCGAGAGGATCACGACCTTGTGCGCCTCGCCCAGATCGAACGAGGACGGACACACCAGATTCCCGACGTTCTCGATCAACAACACCGTCCGATCGGCGGGCTGCAGGTGCTCGACCGCGTGCTCAATCATGTGGGCATCGAGATGGCAGCCCTTGCCCGTATTGACCTGCACCGCCGGCACACCGGTGGCGCGAATGCGCTCGGCGTCATTGCTGGTCTGCTGGTCACCCTCGATCACGCAAACCGGATAGCGACCCTGAAGCTGCTCGATGGTCGCCGTCAGCAGGCTCGTCTTGCCCGAGCCGGGACTGGACACCAGATTCAGCGCCAGGATCCCGCGCTCCCGGAAGAAGTCACGGTTCCGGTTCGCGAATTCGTTGTTGTAGCCGAGGATATCCTGCTCGATCCGGACCATATGCTCCTGGCTCATCCCCGGCACATGGGCATGCGCCGGGCCCTGCCCGAAGTGCACGTTGTCGCCGTCCATCTCGGGCAAGCCTTCGGGATGAAGCCGGTCGGCATGATCATGCTCGTGGTAGTGCACGTGATCATGGGTGTGCCCGTGAGCGTGGTCATGCGAATGAGCATGCCCATGGGCGTGCTCATGACCGTGAGGATGCCCATGATCGTGTGGCGTCTTGCCCTCGATCCGCGTCTCGTCCTGACCGCAACCGCATACCGTACACATCGTCGCCATACCCCCGGTTTTGTTGCTGCCGCACAAGGCGGCAATCGCAATCGCTTTACGTGACCCGATCAACACAAAGTCGGATCGGGAAAGACCCCATCGACATGCTCGATCGCATGGCGCCTCAACGTCTGAAACCCATTCAACCGGGGGGCTCCGGTGCGGCCGCTGCCCCCCCGTCGACCTCCAGATCGACCACACGCATCTCCATGCCGCCCGTCGCCCGCACCCGAAAACCGCCACAGGCAGGACAATCGGCGTACAGCGCCGCGATCAAAACGGTCGCTGCGCAATCCATACACCAACCCTCGCCGGGCGCCGCTTCGATTTCAAGAACCGCGCCCTGCGCCAGACTGTTGTTCTTCACGGCATCGAAGGCGAAGCGCAGGGCATCCACCTCGACGCCCGCGAGTTCACCGATCTCCAGCCGCACTCGCAGCACGCGCCGGAAACCCCGGTTCGCCGCCTGATCCTCGATAATACGCAGGATTCCCTCGGCCAGGGACATCTCATGCACGAGACACCTCCAGTTCGTGGCGGACGCAGGGATCCAGCGCCATCACGTGAAGCCTCACGCGTTCCTCCAGTTCCTGTTCTCCGCCGACCTCCATTCCCAGCAGCCCCCCCCGGCAGGCGCCCTGCGGATGGAAGTTCCACTCGGTGGGCGCGACGATCCGGTACTCCGCGATCCTGCCCGCTTCCAGCCGAACCCAGTGCATCAGCATCCCGCGCGCCATTTCCACGCCGACCACCGCGGTATCCTCGTCCCTACACCCGGTCAGTTCTCCCGTGGCCGGCGAGTGGTTCTCGAGCGCATCCAGCAGGCGTTCCAGTTCGAATACCCTCGCCACAACCCGCGTCCATGCATCCATCGTGCGTCCGGCAACGCGCCGTGCATCATCGACCCTGGCGCCGCCAAAGCACCGCGCAACGGGGCCCATCTCGAACACCTGGCCGGCGACATCGGGCCGCCAGTGATAGTCCGGGTCCGACCGCAGTCGCCGAGCCGCATCGGCGAGAAGCCATTCGGTGCACCCGCTCGGCAGCGGACTGAAACGGGCTCGGCCAACGCCTTCGAGTCGCCCGGCCAGGGTTCGCAGCAATCCGGCGAGCGGAGTATCGGCGCGCTTGATCCAGGCCTGAAGAGACTCCGGCACGCTGGCATCGATACGGCCCGGCCGGGCTGCTCCGAACAGGACCTCCCGGGTCTGCTGTGCCCACCCGGCGGCCACATCCCGATCTTCGAGCAAGTCCTCGCGGGCGGACAGCAGTGATTTCACCGGTTCGGGCCAGGGCTCGAAGCCCGCAGCCTGTGCCCAGTCCAGGCCCAGGCGCCAGAGGTGTTCGCGGACCGTCTCGAGGCGCAGACGCTCGCGCCAGGCCTGCGTCGCCGCGGGATCCAGCTCACCGGATCTCGTCAGGGCTTCCAGCGCCATGGCCGCCACCCCCTGAGCCTCGCCGCAAATGCTGTACAGGCGCGGCAGGATTACCGACGCGTCGACCAGCTCCCGCCCGCGCAACAGGGACTGCGGCTGTGGGCGCCGCGAGTTCACGCTCGCGGCGCCCACACGCGCACCGTCCCAGACCACCTGGATCCGGACTTGGCCTTCGACCGGGGCGTCAGCGCCTGCCATCACGCCATGCCCCGCGCAGAAACCCCCGGCGGTCGACCGCGACATCGACCGGACCACCGCTCGCACGAACGGCGCGACCCTCTTTCATCGGCAGGCGGTTCCGCTCCGCATCCTCGGACCCGGTGGTCTCCCCCAACAGCACACCGAGGGTCTCGTTGGCAACCGCCCGGGCCGTCAGTTGATCCGGAAACTGCAGAACGGGCGAGAACAGGGAACAGGATTCATAAGCGCCAATCCCCTCCTCGTCCGCGCCAACGAAATCGACCGCGCCCGCCGGCAGCGCGCGGCTGCCGACACGTCCCTGCGGCAGGACTTCGCCTGCCGGAAAATGGACCAGATTCATCGACCAGGGGGTGATCAGCACGCCCAGCCGCCCGGCCCGGTCGGGCAACTCGCCGAATCCGAGGGCTTCCACGCCAAGAACCGGGTTGCACAGCGCCATCGCCCGCATCCTTTGCTCCTGAACGAGTCGGAATGACGCCTCGAGCCGGCGTCGGACACTTGCCGCAGACGATTCCATAACCCTAGCGTGGCGGGCCCGTTTCCGACGGGAGTTCCAGATCCGCGAAATACCCGTCAAGATCGCGTTCACCGCGTTGCATCGCCTCCAGACCACACACAGCCCGATCGATCTGCTCCGCCTCTTCGGGACTCAGGATCTCGCGGGCATGGTCGATCACTGCCAGCACCCAGGTCCCGGCTGGCTGCGGGCCCACCAGCATCATGTTCAGGTGCCGGCGTTCACCGCGACGGTCGCAGAGCGCCACAAATTCACCGGGTTCCACCACCCGCATCGGTATTCCCAGGCACATCCCGCCTCACCTCCCGCGTTATCGTCCTCTCGCCGGGGGAATGCGACGAGCGAAAGGGACCCGTCGCACATTCACCACCAGATTGCTATAACACTGCCAAGATTGCTATAAGACTGCCAAGGTTAGCGTGTGACCTACCAATGTAGTAAAGTCGAATGACCTTGTAGACACTGGGATTTAGTATATCTTCGGTGCCTGTTCAGAGGGCGGGGCCCGCCCAAGGACGCCACGATGCTCGTGCAGCAACGACGCCATAGCCCTCCGGCATCTCCCGAAGTTGCGCAGGGATCCGTGCTCGTCCTGGGCATTGGCAACACCCTGCTCACCGACGAGGGCATGGGGGTCCATGTCGTCCAGGAGCTTTCCCGCCAGTACGCCGACCAGCCGGATGTAGAGTGCATGGACGGTGGCACCATCAGCTTCATGCTTTCCGGCCCGATCGTGAGCACCCACAATCTCATCATCGTCGATACCGCAGCCCTGGACGCGCCACCAGGCACGATCCAAGTCTTCGAGGGCGCCGCGATGGACGATTTTATCGCGCATGGGGGCAAGAGCAGCGTACACGAAGTCAGCATGGCCGATCTCCTCTCCATTGCCGCCTTGGAGGGGCGGTTGCCAGCGCGCCGCGCGCTGGTCGGTATCCAGCCGCAGAATTTCGACTGGGGCGACTATCCCACCCCCGCGGTCGCCAGCGCGATCCCCGCCGCCTGCGAAGCGGTCGACCAAATTCTTCAAAGGTGGAAGTCATGAGCCTGCAAGATATCCCGGTCCGGGTCGATCTCGATTCCGCAATCGCTGAAGCCGATTCCGTAAACACCGCGATGGTGATGGCACTGATGCAGGAGATCGCGACCCACCTGCGGAGCGTCGCCGAGGGCGGCGAGCGCCAGGTGGTCGAACTCGGCAATCTGCCCCTCAGCGACGCGGACATCGAGCTCCTCGAAAACAGGCTGGGGCGTGGCGAAGTCAGTGCGACCATCACGGCCTCCGGACCGTCCGAAGTCCACGAGACGGCCTTCGCCGGTTTGTGGTGGGTCAAATACTTCAACGATGCGGAGTCCCTAGTAAGCCAGCAGCTTGAAATCGGGCCGGTTCCGATGATTCTGGAGGCGCACCCGGTCGACATTGAAGACAGCGCACAGCGCTTCCCGGAGCTGTTTGATTCACTGGAATCGACCCAGCAGTAGAAAAGACCTCGCACACCAGAAGAGTGAGTGGAAAGGGATCACCTTCCAAGGGGACCACATGAAAGACAATGACCTCACACTGGGCGAAGAACTGCGCCGCCAGGGCATCAGTCGACGCTCGTTTCTGAAATTCTGCGCCGCCGTCGCATCCTCCATGGCAATCCCGGCCAGCATGGTGCCGGCCATGGCCGAATCGCTCGCCCGGGCGCGGCGCCAGTCGGTTATCTGGATGTCGTACCAGGAATGCACGGCGTGTATCGAGTCCCTGACCCGATCCTACACACCGACCCTGGAATCGATGCTGTTCAACTTCATCTCCCTGGACTATCAGCACGCGCTGCAGGCAGCCGCCGGGCGTCAAGCCGAGGAGGCTCTGCATCAGGCGATGGAGGACAACTGGGGGGAATACCTGGTGATCGTGGATGGCTCCATCCCGGTCAAGGACAACGGCATCTACTCCACCGTCGACGGTCACACGAACCTGGAGTCGATCAAGGAAGTCGCCGAAGGCGCGGCCGCGATCGTCGCGATCGGTACCTGCGCATCTTTCGGGGGGGTAGGAGCCGCCAAACCCAACCCCACCGGTGCCGTCGGCGTCGACGAGATCATCACGGACAAGCCGATTCTGAACGTACCGGGTTGCCCGCCGATGCCCGAGGTGATGACAGGCGTCCTCACCAGCTATCTGTCGTTCGGTCGCCTCCCCGATGTGGACAGCAAGAAGCGCCCGCTCGCGTTCTTCGGGGATACGATCCATGACCGCTGCTATCGCCGGCCGTACTACGACCAGGGCAAGTACGCGAAGTCGTTCGATGACGAGGGTGCGCGCAAGGGCTGGTGCCTGTACGAGCTCGGCTGCAAGGGCCCAATCACCCATAACGCCTGCGCAACCGTCAAGTGGAACCAGGGCACAAGTTGGCCGGTTCAGTCCGGACATGGCTGCATCGGTTGTTCCGAACCTGATTTCTGGGACAAGGACAGCTTCTACAAACCACTCTCTGCCGGCCAGTGGGGCTCCGCCGAGGGTATTGCGATCGCGGCCGCAGCCGGTGCCGCAGCAGGTGTCGCGGCCGCCGTCGTGTCGCGGAAGAACCAGGACAAGCTCTCGGGAGGGAAGAAGTCATGACATTGCTGGATTTTGCGCGCGGCCCGGCGATGCAGTTCGCAATTATCGTGCTCGTTCTGGGTGTCACCTTCCGGCTGGTCGGGGTCTGGGCCCTGCGCCACAAGCCGGACCTCTCCGAACCGCGACAGACCGGCGCCTGGAAAGGCGGCCTCAAGGGACTGGTACAACACGCCTGGCCCTACAAGCCGTTTCGCGCCAAGCTCGTGAAGGAGCATGTCGTCGGCTACGTCATCCATCTGGGGCTGCTCTTCGTCATCCTGTTTTACCAACCCCACATCCTGTTCTTTCAGGAAATCTTCGGGTTTGGCTGGCCGGCATTGCCCAACGGCGCCATCACGGCGATCGCAGTGATCACGGTTGCCGCCCTGATCATCGCACTCATCAATCGCATCACCGATCCGGTGCGGCGCATGCTGTCCAACTTCGATGACTACTTCAGCTGGTTTGTCACCACGCTGCCATTTGTAACCGGTCTCGCGACGGCCGCAAACATGTGGGGGCACTATGAAACCGGCTTGGCTATTCATTTGTTGAGCGTGTGGCTGCTGCTGATCTACTTCCCGTTCGGCAAGCTGATGCACGCTTTCTGGTTCGGGGTTTCCCGTTATACAACGGGTTCCCGCTTCGCACGCAGGGGGGGCATGGCATGAGTGACGCAACCACCGCCGATATTCCGGTCGATCTCGAGGCCAAGCGACTGTCAGTCAAACGGCCGGATATCCGTTTCGACAAGCAGGGCGAGCTGGGCGATGACGAACGCGTCCAGAAGGCAATGCAGCACTTCGCCAAGGACTTCGGGTACGTGGCCGCCACCTACATGGAGGCCTGTGTCCATTGCGGCGCCTGCGCCCATGCGTGCCCATTCTACGAAGCCAGCCCGGACCCGAAGCTGACGCCTATCTGGAAGCTCGAACCCTTCAAGCAGGCCTACAAGCGCGAGGCCGGACCGCTCTCATTCTTTTACAAAACGCTCAACCTGAAGTCCAAGGTCACGGTGGAGCAGCTGGAGGAGTGGCAGGAGCTTCTGTACGACACCTGCACCATGTGCGGACGCTGCACCCTGGTCTGCCCGATGAGCATCGATATCGCGACCCTGGTTGGCATGGCGCGCCACGGCATGTTCCAGGCAGGCCTGGTCCCGCACGAGCTGTACACCGTCACCGAAAAGGCCGAACGCGAGGGCAGTCCGCTGGGGGCAACTCCGAAGGTCTTCGCCGACCGTGTTGAATGGATGGAGGACGAACACGAAGTCGACATGCCCCTGGACCAGGACAAGGCCGATGTCCTTGTGCTGATGTCGTCCATCGAGATCCAGAAGTATCCGGAGTCGATGGCCGCCACCGGCAAGATCCTCAACCAGATGGGCAAATCCTGGACCTTTCATACCGAGGGATACGAGGCAACCAACTTCGGCATGCTGTCCGGCAACACCCAGTGGCAGAAGGACATGACCATGAAGATCATCAGCACGGCCGAGAAGATCGGTGCGGGACTGGTGATCCTGCCCGAATGCGGGCACGCCTATCAGGCACTGCGCTGGCAGGGTGCCAACATGCTGGGGCGGCCGCTGCCGTTCAAGGTCCAGCACATCTCGGAATTCCTGGCCGACGCCGTCGAATCGGGCGCCATTCGCGTGAACAAGGTGGACAAGGTGGTGGCTTTTCACGATCCGTGCCAGGTCTCGCGACGCGGCGGGGCCACACCCGCCCCGCGCAAGGTGCTGGAAGCGCTGGGGGTCGAGTTGCGCGAACCGGAGAGCTCCGGAAACCTGAACTTCTGCTGCGGCGGCGGTGGCGGCGTGATCACCATCCACCGGGCGGATTCCCTGCGCTACAAGATCATGGGCAACAAGCTGGCGCAGCTCGATGGTACCGGCGCCGAGATGATGGTGACCAGTTGCTCCAACTGCCGTCAGAACTTCGATGACAGTGGCGAGAAACTGCATTGGGACAAGCAGATGAACAGCCTGCTCGAGCTGGTCGCAGACAATCTTGTTGAGGACACCAAGTCATGAGTGCAGAACGAATCGTTGTCGACCCGGTCACCCGGATCGAGGGCCATTTGCGCATCGAAGCCGAGACCGATGCCGAGGGCAAGATCACCGATGCTTACAGCTCGGGGACGATGGTGCGTGGCCTTGAGGTCGTAATGCAGGGACGCGATCCCCGCGACGCATGGGCGTTTGCCCAGCGTATCTGCGGCGTCTGCACGCTGGTGCACGGCATGGCGTCGATCCGCTCGGTGGAAGACGCGCTCGACTACCCGATCCCGCCGAACGCCCAGCTGATCCGCAATCTGATGACTGGCGCCCAGTACATCCACGACCACGTGATGCATTTCTATCATCTGCATGCCCTGGACTGGGTCGATGTGGTCTCCGCGCTCGACGCCGACCCCAAGGCTACTTCCGAGCTGGCTCAGTCACTGTCCTCGTACCGCAACTCCTCTCCCGGCTACTTCGCCGACGCACAGAAGAAGGTCAAGGGGCTGGTGGAGTCCGGGCAACTGGGGATCTTTGCCAATGCGTACTGGGGACACCCCGGCTACAAACTGCCGGCAGAAGCCAATCTGATGGCGGTGGCGCATTATCTGGATGCCCTGGCCTGGCAGCGTGATGTCGCGAAGCTGCACGCGGTGTTCGGTGGCAAGAATCCGCACCCGAATTTCGTGGTGGGGGGAGCGCCCACGGCATTCAGCGGCGGGCCGGAAGGCGGTGGACAGACGACCCTCAACGACACCGGCCTGAGCATCGTACGCGACGCCATCATCCAGATGCAGGAGTTCGTGGATCAGGTGTACCTGCCTGACACCCTCGCCATCGCCGGCTTCTACAAGGACTGGTTCGAACGCGGCGAAGGTGTGGGCAACTTCCTTACCGTCGGGGATTTCCCGGCACAGGGCCACGGCGACGCGTCCAGCTTCCTCGTCCCCTCGGGCGTGATCCTGGATCGCGACCTTTCGAAGGTGCACTCCATCGATCTGTACGATTCGGACCAAGTCCAGGAATTTGTCGCCCGGGCCTGGTACGACTACGAGGCGGGCAAGGACGTCGGCCTGCACCCGCACGACGGCGAGACCAGCCTGAACTACACCGGTCCCGAGGCGCCCTACGACCACCTCAACGTCGAGGGCGACTACTCCTGGATCAAGTCCCCGCGCTGGCGTGGAAAGCCAATGGAAGTCGGACCATTGGCCCGCGTGTTGATGCTCTACGCCTCGGGCCACGAACCCACGCAGGACTTGGCCAACAAGGCCCTGAGTGATCTGGACCTCCCGCTGGAGGCCATGTTCTCCACCATGGGACGGACCGCGGCACGCACGCTGGAGACCAAGATCATCGCCGACAACATGATGACCTGGTACAACAACCTGGTAGACAACCTGCGTGCAGGCGATCTCAAGACCTTCAACGAAGATCTCTGGAACCCCGGCACGTGGCCCCGGCATGCGAAGGGCGTCGGCTTCATGGAGGCGCCGCGCGGCGCCCTCACCCACTACACGGTCATCGACGACGGGAAACTGTCCAATTACCAGGCAGTGGTACCTACCACCTGGAACGCGGGCCCCCGTGACGCCGAAGGCCAGTTGGGCCCGTACGAGGCAGCACTGATGGACAACCACCAGATGTACGATGTGGATCAGCCTCTGGAGATCCTGCGCACCCTGCACAGCTTCGACCCATGCCTCGCATGCGCAGTACACATGGTCGGCCCCGACCGCAAAGAGGGAGTCACCGTCAAGGTCAAATGACCGATTCGGGCTGGAGAACCGACGCGCCACCAGCCCGAATCCCGTTCCCGGGAGCCCGCGGCATCAACCCACAACCTCCCGTTAGAACTTGCACTCGAAGATTCCCGCTCCTCCAGGTCGGGAACAAACCCGACCACATCAGGACGCCCGACCATTCGCGCGCAGGGGCAATCAAGTTCGGCGTGGGGCCGTCCACCAAAGGCCGGTCAACAACCCCGGGCTGATGTGTTGAGCAGCGGACCCCACCGCCACGGCCAGCAGTTCGATCTCCTGGCCCTGTTTCATGAGCTGCATGAGGACCATGACACGCGTGTCGCCGGTTCGGGCGAGGAATGGCTCCTCGTGTCCCCACGGACGGGACCGTTGGTATTCGTGACGGGCTGCCGGACGATGAAATCGTCGGTACGGGTCAGGTCCAGGCAGCCACACTCTCCCGATCGAGACACAGACGGATCGGCTCCATCAAGGAGCCCGGCTACCGGGACGGGACCGGGGCGAAGCCAAAGCAGACGAGCCCAGGGACACCGCGGGCAGAGTGGATCGTCGCCCGCCATCCGGCTTACATCGCCCCCCCAGAAGCTCCCGCGCCAGCGCATCGTTCAGAGCGCGTGCGGCTACGCCGACGACAACGACGCCTCGGCGACAGGCACGGGCGTTCGCCCGCGCGAAGCGGTGCTTCGCGAAATCCCGGCTCACTCTCCCGGACCGTGTCCCGAAGCCTTCTCACCGTAACCGCAGGTGCAGGGGATACCATCAGTTACGACAGGTGCAGACGGGGCCAGCCAGCGGGAAGTTGCTCCGGGGCGTGGGTAACCAGGACACACTGACGGTCAGCCAGCCAGGAACCGATACGCTCGAGCACACGAGCATGGGTCGCAGCGTCCAGTCCGGCGAAGGGTTCGTCAAGCAGCACCACGGGCCGGTCCTGGAGGATCACGGCGGCCAGCGCGAGACGGCGGCGCTGCCCCCCCGAAAGCTGGCGCCCCCCCTCGCCAATACGGTAGTCCAGACCCTCATCGGTGTCCCGCACGCTGGTCGCGAGGTCCACCTGTTCCAGGGCCGCCCACATCCGTGTCGCGTCCATGCCCGCATGGCCGGCAACCAGGATCTCCCGAATCGTGGCATCGGGCAGTTGCTGCCCCTGCGGCAGATAGCTGATATAGCGGTACCGGGTATCGGCCGTGATCCGTTCCAGATCGTCGTCGCCTAGCAATACAGTGCCGGCCAGGGGTGGGAGTTCGCCGGCGAGGGTATCCAGCAGCGCGCTCTTGCCGCGCCCACTGGCCCCGCTGATCACCAGGGGGCGACCGCGCGGGGGTTCGAAGTCCAGGGGCTCGAGCAACGGACGCTCGCGGCGAAAGCCGATGGTCAGACCGTGTGCATGCAGCGCAGGGGCATTATCGGGAGGGACCGGGTCCAGACGCTCGGCGGGGCAAGTGGCCTGGGCAGGGGTTTCCAGATGCTGCACGCGCCCCGCGGCCTCCAGACTCTCGCCGGCACGCCACCATGCCCCGGGCAAGCTGCCCAGGACCTCGCCCAGACCCAGGGTCATCAGAGGCAGCAACACCGCGACCGGTGCGCTCAGCACTCCGTCGCGATACCAGCCGAGCGCCAGCATCAGCATTACCAGGGCCGACGCACCGACCACGGCCTGCACGATCTGCTCGGACCCGACGCCAAACGTCTCCTGGGCGCGTTGCAGGTGCGCGTAGTCGTCGTTTTCCCGGCGGAGCGTGGCCTCGTGTTCGCGGGCGCGGTCGTAGGCCAGTAATTCGGCCAGGCCGCCAATGTAGTCGAACAGTCCGACACGCTCGCGGGCCCGGGCCTGCACCAGAGCGTGGCTACGCCGCTGCCCGGCAAAGGCGAGCAGCGCGGAGACCGCGAGCGTCACGATACCGGAGGTGGCGAGTACGGCCGCGGCGGGCCAGGGTGCCAGCCAGACGGCGATGATCAGCGTGACCACCAGGCTGATCGCGGCCGCGATCATGGGCCCGACCACCCGCAGGGGCACCGCATCAAGGGTGTCGATGTCGCCGGTCAGACGGGTCTGCAGGTCGCCACTGCGGTAGGCGCGAATGCGTTCCATGGGCAGCCCCGCGAGGCCGCGAAAGCTGCGGCCGCGCAGGTCGGCCAGGCTGCGCAGCGCCGCCTCGTGGCTGGCCAGACGCTCGAAGTAACGCGCCAGGGTACGACCGATCGCGGCGGTGCGGATGGCACCGGACGGCACGTAGAGGTCGAGTGTGGCCAGCAGGCCCGCGCCGGCCAGGGCGGTGGCGGTAATGAACCAGCCCGACAACGCCAGCAGGGCAATACCGGCGATCCAGGTCAGCGCCAGCAGGCCCCAGGCGCCCCAGTACCAGCCCCGGCGCTGGCGGAACACGCGGTGCAGAAAGGCCAGTTCCGCGCGGGTTCCGTTACGCATCGCGAGCCGCCGATGTGGCCGGCGCCAGCTCCAGGCGTTGCGGGCAGCGTTGGTGAATGGCGGCATGATGGCTCGCGATCACCAGCGTCAAGCCGCGGGCCTCGGCCAGTTGAAACAGCGTGCCCAGCAAGGCCTGTTCGGTGTCCGGGTCGAGCGCGCTGGTGGGTTCGTCGAGCAGCCAGAGCCGGTGCCCCGAGAGCAGGGCCCGTGCCACGGCAACCCGCTGAGCCTGACCGCCGGAGAGCCCGTACCGGGCCTCGCCAATGGCGGTATCCAGGCCGTCGGGGAGTTCGGGTGCATCGAGGGGCAGCCCCGCCTGCTCCAGCGCCGCGGCCATCTCCGCATCGACGATCGTGGCTTGGCGGGCGAGCTGAAGGTTATCACGCAGGCTGCCGTGGAACAGATGGGCGTCCTGGTCGATCCAGGCGAAATGCCGGGCCTGGGGATGGCGCCGAACCGTGCCCGTGGCAGGCGTAAGGAACCCGGCACACACCGCGAGCAGGGTGGATTTGCCACTGCCACTGGCCCCCGTCAGCGCGAGGTGAGCCCCGGCGTGGATCGCGAGGTCGAGATCCTTCAGGACCGGCGTGCGCTGCCCCGGGTAGTGCACCGTAACCCCCTCGAGCTGCAGCCAGGGGGCGGTCGCGTCCGCACCCGGGAGCGCGGCGGTCTCGGCGGGAACCTCGGGGCCCGTGGAGGACGCCAGCACAGGGGCGAGGCTCTCCGCCGCCGCCAGTGCGCCGGCGCGGTCATGGTAGCTCTGGGCGAACTGACGCAGCGGCAGGAAATACTCCGGCGCCAGCAACAGGATGAACAGGCCGGTGAACAGGGTGATGTCGCCGGCCGGGCCGTAGTCGATGGCGCCGAACAGGGCGAAGCCGATGTAGATCGCGACCATACCGATCGCGACCGCGCTGAAGAACTCCATGATCGCCGAGGACAGAAATGCGACCCGCAGAGTGCGCATGGTCAGCCGCCGTTGCTGCTGACTGCGCTCGACGACCTCGGCCTCGGTCGCGGCGATGGCGCGCGCCCGGCGCAGCCAGTCCAGGGTGCGGATGCGGTCGAGAAAGTGCCCCGCCAGGCGGGTCTCCTCCTCCTGCTGGCGCCGGTGGATCTGTTCCGCGCCCATGCCGACGATCGCCATGAACACCGGGATCAGCGGGGCCGCGAGCACCAACAACAAGGCGGCGAGCCAGTCCAGCCAGAGCGCGACGAACAGGATGGTCAGCGGCGTCAGGATGACCGCCTGGCGCGCCGGAAGGTAGCGCGCGTAGTAGCCGGTCAGGTCATCCACCCGCGTCTGGAACTGCTCGGCCCAGGCACCCGCGGTGGTCTGTCCGGCCAGCCGCGCCGGTCCGACACGACGGGCCTGATGCAGGAGATCGGCGCGCAGCTGCTGCTTCACCGCAAAGGCGAGGTGGTGACCGGCCAGGTCCCGCAGGGCCTGGGCGGCATAGCGCAGGGCGAGCAACACGAGGCCGGTGAGCAGGATGCCCGGCAGGTACGGGAGATCAATGGCGAACAGCGTCCCGTGCGCCGCCCAGGCCACAAGGCCCGCCAGGGCGATGGTGGCCAGCGCGGCCACCAGCGTGCTTGCGGCACTCAACGCGAGCCAGCGGCGGTGCCGCTGCTGCCATGTGCGCAGCCATTGCCCCGGCGAGGCACATTCATCCGTCGCCTGCGCGTCGGTTCCCGGCGCGTGCGTCATCGGCTAACGCAGGTAGCGCCCGCGCAGCATGTTGAAGTACAGCGGCTTGATCATGTGGACCTTCAGGCGCCACCACAGCCAGCTGGGCTCCCCCTGGTCGAGGAAACCGAAGGTCGGGACCTCCTCCAGGCTGTAGTCGAACTCGATCAGGGCGGCCTTGCCTACCTCGGTGATCAGCGGACAGGAGGTATAGCCGTCGAACTGGCGCGACGGCTCGCGGTCCTGGATCGCGTCCACCAGGTTGTCGGGCATCACCGCGCCGTGGGCACGCACGGTGGAGGCGGTCTTGCCGATCGCGGTCGCGACGACGTCACCGGCACCGAAGATATTCGGATAGACCGTATGCTGCAGCGTGCGATCATCCACCGCCAGCCAGCCGCCGGCTGCCAGCGGCCCGTCTTCCACCGCCAGGCCGGCCTCGCGAACGAAGTCGTGCGCGCGCATCGGCGGGGTCACGTGGAGGTAGTCGTAGTCCACGATCTCGCGTCCGCCGTCACGGGTCCGGAACTGGGCCTGGCGGGCGTCGACATCCACCGCCGCCAGGGCGCCGCTGTCGTTCACGCTCACGCCGCGTTCGGCATACAAGTCGCGCACCATGCGGTCGAAGCGCTGCACGCTGAACAACGTGTCCGAACCGGTATGATAGTGGAAGTCGGCCCCGGCGCGCCGCCCGGCCGTGCGCAGCAGGTCGTCGGCTATGAAGGTCGCCTTGATCGGCGCGCCGGCACACTTGATCGGGGTATTGGGGATGGTGAAGCGCGCCACGCCGCCGCGCTCGCCAAACGCATGGATCTGTTCGTAGGCATCCCGCGCGGCCTCGGCGCTGGCGTACAGGCTGGTCAGTCCGGGACGACCGATGTCCTCGCGCCGCAGTCCCTCGATCGCCTCGTAGTCGAGATGCAGCCCGGTCGCGACCACCAGGAAGTCGTAGTCGAGCCGCTCGCCCCCGGTGGTCTCGACACGCTGCGACTCGGGATCGATCGCCGCCACCGCGGAGCGGACCCACTCCACTCCGTGCGGGATATAGCGTTCGTTGCGGCGCTGGACCTCGCCCACCGAGTAGACGCCCGCGGCCACCAGGGTCCAACCGGGCTGGTAATGGTGGATCTCGCTCGGCTCGACAATCATGATCCGTGCTCCGTCCAGCAGGTCGCGCAGGCGGGCGGCCATGGTCATCCCCGCGGCACCTCCACCCAGCACGACGATGCGTGCCTGACTGGAGACCGCCGCGCGGGCCGGGGCGGCTTGTATGCCCGTCGCCGACACCAGGCCGGCGGCTCCGGCCACTTTCAGGAAATCGCGCCGGGACAGTCCCCGCAACGTCTCGTCGGCCTGACGGGCCAGGGCCTTTTCACTCTCGGGGTGCTTCGGGTTTTCGGGATGATGCATGGCTCTCTCCGCGTATCCGTCTGCCGCGCCGCAAACCGGGCGGGTCGGTTGTGATGGTCGCGCCGTCTTCCGGGCGCTTCGTGTGACGGATTGCCTACAAGTTACATGCCAACACCGGCAGGCCGTTCCACCGGGCCTTGTGTGCCGGTATTGGCAGCATCAGGCTGCCATTAATGGCAGTTATGGGAGGCGTTCCTGCCAAAAACGGCAGAATCGAGCGGGTCGCTGCTTGCACCCGCCCAGCGGGAAAACACGGGTCTGTCACGTGCAACCAGCCGCCGCGATCCGAACAGTACTCTGGCACGATACTTGTTAGGAGATTCATCGATACGTCATGTCGGCGTGACCCTGACTACGGAGGAAAGGCCATGGAGCTCGACCCCATACTGCTATCGCGAATCCAGTTCGCGTTTGTGGTTTCATTCCACGCGATCTTCCCGGTTTTCACGATCGGGCTGGCTTCGTTTATCGCGTTCCTGGAATTCCGCGCCTGGAAGACCGGCGACACGATCTACACCCAGATCTCGAAGTTCTGGATCAAGATCTTCGCGGTGGTGTTCGGCATGGGCGTGGTCTCCGGGCTGGTTATGTCATTCCAGTTCGGCACCAACTGGAGCGCGTTTTCCTACGCCACGGCCAATTTCCTCGGGCCCGTGCTGTCCTACGAGGTGCTGACCGCGTTCTTCCTGGAAGCGGCCTTCCTCGGTGTGTTGCTGTTCGGGCGTGAACGGGTCCCGCAGGGCGTGCACGTGTTGTCCGCGCTAATGGTGGCGCTGGGCACGTTCATCTCGTCGTTCTGGATCCTGGTGGCCAACAGCTGGATGCAGACGCCGGTGGGCTTCGAGCTGCAGGAGGGCGTGTTCCACGTCACGTCCTGGATTACCGCGATCTTCAACCCGAGCTTCTGGCCGCGCTTCTTCCACATGGGACTGGCCTCGCTGCTGACGGCGGGCTTCGTGGTCGCCGGGGTCTCCGCCTGGTATCTGCTGCGCCAGCGCGATGTGGTCATGAACCGCAAGGCCCTGGGCACCACGATGTGGGTACTGATGCTCGCCGCCCCGGCCCAGCTGGTGGTCGGCGATGTCCACGGCCTCAACACCTTCGAGCATCAGGCGACCAAGGTCGCGGCGATGGAAGGCGTGTGGGAGACCGAGCGCGGTGCCCCGCTGCTGCTGTTCGCCATCCCGGACTCTGACAACGAAACGAATCACTTCGAGATCGGCATCCCGAAGATGGCGAGTTTCATTCTGACCCACGAGATGGACGGCGAGTTGCCGGGCCTGCTGGAGGTTCCGGAGGACGAACGTCCGCCTGTCGCAATCACCTTCTGGTCATTCCGGGTCATGGTCGCGATCGGCATGGTGATGATCCTGTTCGCCGTGGCCGGCGCCTGGCTGCGCTTCCGCCGCCGGATGTATGCCTCCCCGCTGTTCCTCAAGGGGCTGGCCTGGATGATCCCGGCGCCGTTCCTCGCGGTGGTCGCGGGCTGGTTCGTGACCGAGACCGGGCGTGCACCCTGGCTGGTGTACGGCGTGATGAACCACGCAGAGGGCATTACGCCGGCTCTGACCGGTGGCATGGCCCTGTTCACCCTGATTGGCTACGTCGCGGTCTACGCGGCGGTGTTCACGGGAGGCATCTACTACTTGGTCCGCATCGTGCATCAGGGCCCGGAGCCGGCCGATGCCATGCATGGGCCGGCGCACGCCAAGCGTCCGCTGTCGGCCGCCGACACCTCGATCGATGACGCCGCGGCCAGCGGTGAAAGGAGCTAAGTCATGGAAACCACGATTGATATCACGCTGATCTGGGTCGTCATCATCGCCGTGGGCGTGATCGCCTACGTCCTGATGGACGGGTTCGATCTCGGGGTGGGGATTCTCTTCCCCTTCGCCCCGGGGGAAACCTCGCGCGACGTGATGATGAACTCGGTCGCCCCGGTGTGGGACGGCAACGAAACCTGGCTGATCCTCGGGGGCGCCGGTCTGCTGGCGGCCTTTCCGCTGGTGTACTCGGTGTTCCTGCCGGCGCTCTATATCGGGGTCTTCCTGATGCTGGCGGGTCTGATCTTCCGCGGGGTGGCCTTCGAGTTCCGCTTCAAGGCGCATCGCTCCAAGGGGCTGTGGAATGCCGCGTTCGCGATCGGCTCGGCGGTGGCGGCCTTCGCCCAGGGCGCAGTCGTGGGCGCCTATATCCAGGGCTTCGAGATGGACGGTCTCAGCTTCGCCGGCGGACCGCTGGACTGGCTGACACCGTTCACCGTGCTGACCGGGATCGGGCTGCTGGCCGGCTACGCCCTCCTGGGGGCCACCTGGCTGATCGTCAAGACGGAGGGCGAGACCCAGGCCTTTGCGTACCGGGTCGCGCCGTGGATGCTGGCCGTCGTGCTGCTCGTCTTTGGCGCGGTGAGTCTCATCACCCCGTTCATCGATCCGAAGGTGATGGAGCGCTGGATGGGAACCTGGCAGTACCTCTGGGTGCTCCCGGTGCTGGCGCTGGTCTCTTCCTGGGTGCTGATCCGCGCAGTGCGCCGGCGCGACGAGGGGATCCCGTTCGTCGCCACGATTACCCTGTTCGTCACGACCTACCTGGGGCTACTGGTGAGCAAGTGGCCGTACGTGGTGCCGCCGGACTACACCTTCTGGGACGCCGCCTCGTCGCCGGATGCCCAGCTGTTCATCCTGGTGGGTGCGCTGTTCGTGATCCCGATCATCCTGGGCTACACCGCGTGGACCTACTGGGTCTTCCGCGGGAAGGTGACCCCGGATAGCGGCTATCACTAGGTGCTGCGTGCCGGAGCCTCATGGTATCGCGGACTCGCATCCGTTCCTTCGACCCGGGGCCCCGGGCACGGGGCAGCAGGAGACCATGATCATGGCACTGAACGTCGCGCGGATCCACGTGTCCATGGGACATCGCGGCAATCACCCGGTTGCCCTGGGGCCTCTGTTCCACGACCGGTCCTTGCGAGGGAACGTGACCAGCAACACAACGAGCGATAGCGCTGCGCCTGCGGGTATCAGCGGCATCATCCGACAGGTGCTGGAGATCTTCCGCGACCCGGCGATCGTGCTGACCCCGGATTACCGGATCCTGGCCGCGAATACCGCTTATCAGCGGGTCTACGGCACCGATGTCAGGGGCTCCGGTCACACCTGTTTCGAGGCCTCGCACGGCTACCGGCGCCCCTGTGACGAAGCAGGGGAATCCTGCCCCCTGCGCGCGGCACTGGACAGCGGGCATCGTGAACGCGTGCTGCATATCCACCATACTGCCTCGAAACGCGAGCACGTGGATGTCGAATTGGTGCCCATCCACGGCAGCGAAGGGCATGTACAGTACCTGGTCGAGCGGCTGCATCACCTCCCGGTCGCCAGCCCGCACCCAGGCACGACCGGGCTGGTAGGCCACTCGCGCGCCTTCAATGCCATGCTGGGCATGATCAGCCGAGTGGCACCGAGCCAGGCCTCGGCCCTGTTGCTGGGCGAATCCGGCACCGGCAAGGAACTGGTGGCACGTGCAATCCACGAGCAAAGCCCGCGACGCGATGCGCCGTTTGTCCCGGTCGAGTGCTCGGGCCTGACCGAGACACTGTTCGAGAGCGAGCTCTTCGGTCACGAAAAGGGGGCGTTTACCGGCGCCGCGACCGTCAAGGCCGGACTTGTGGAGGCCGCGGCCGGGGGCACACTGTTCCTCGACGAAGTCGGCGACATCCCGCTGAGCCAGCAGGTCAAGCTGCTGCGACTGCTGGAGACGCACGCCTATCGCCGGGTGGGCGGTGTCGAATCGCGGCGCGCCGATTTCCGTCTGGTCTGCGCCACGCATCGCGATCTCGAGGCCATGGTTCGCGCCGGCGAGTTCCGCGAGGACCTCTTCTACCGACTCAACACCTTCCCGATCGAGGTGCCGGCCCTGCGCGAACGGACCGAAGACATCCCGCTGCTCGTGGACGCCCTGCTCGAGCGCCTGGAGCTTGGCACCCGCCCCGAACTCGAATCGGAGGCAGTGCGCCTGTTGCAGGCGTATTCGTTTCCCGGAAACGTGCGTGAATTGCGCAACATCCTCGAACGCGCGGCCCTGCTCACGGATGGCGATTCGATCCGGCCCGAACACCTCCCGGACCGGGTCCGCAAACCCGGGACGTCCAGGCCGGGCCAAATGCACGCAGACCTGCACGGCTTGCTGCACCCGGAGAGCCTGCGGCCGCTGAGCGAAATCGAGCGCGAGTACCTGCGACACGCCGCCGCCATTCATCCCGGCGACCGACGGACCCTGGCCAGGGCGCTGGGAATCAGCGAACGCAGCCTGTACCGGCGATTGCGCCAGATCGAGGCGGGTGACGACGAGCCGGACACCTGACCGCCCCCGCCGGGGGTCGAAGCCTCAGGCACCCACAAGAACGCCGGAGTACATCCGGAAGGGGTCTACATCGCGCGATTAATCGGTAACTTCGAATATTCCAACAAAAACAGCCACGCCGCCATCAGAAGGGGGGCGCAACTCATGAACAAGACCACACTTGCCCTCTCCCTGTCCGCCGCGCTGCTGGCTGCCCCGATGATATCGGCGGCAGAACCGCTGTCGTTCGGCGAGCATCAGCAGATCCGGATCATGGCCGGCAGCGGCGTCGGTCAGGCCATCGCCGGGATGCCGGAGACCGAATCGCTGGCCATCGTCAACAACCGATCCGCCATCTGCGGTGCCCTCTCGGGCCGCATCGGCGCCGAGATCGCCGCCTTCAATAGCCGACCGCTATCGGATTCTTTGGATAAATCGAATTCACCGAATTAGTATTGGATCATATAGTGGCAGTCAAGCGATCGGCACACGGTCGCCGAGTACTGAACTCACCAAAAGAGGATTTCACAATGGCACTTCGTTTGGGCGACACTGCACCGAATTTCCAGGTTGACTCCACCAAGGGCAAGATCGACTTCCATGACTGGATCGGCGACTCCTGGTGCTTTTTCTTCAGCCACCCGGCCGACTTCACGCCGGTCTGCACCACCGAGATGGGGCGTACCGCGCAGCTCGCCAGGGAGTTCGCAAACCGCAACACCAAGCCCCTTGGCCTTTCGACCGACACGGTGGAAGAGCACAACAAGTGGATCGAGGACGTCAACGACACGCAGAACACGACCCTTGAATTTCCGATCGTCGCGGACGCTGACAAGAAGGTCTCGGAGCTCTACGAGATGATCCACCCCGGCGAAAGCGAGACCGAGGCCGTGCGTTCGGTCTACATCATCGATCCGGACAAGAAGATCCGCCTGATGATGACCTACCCGATGTCGGTGGGCCGCAACTTCGACGAGATCCTGCGCGTGATCGATGCACTGCAGACGGGAGACCAGTACGGCGTCGCCACCCCGGCCGACTGGGCCCCGGGCGAGCGGGTCATCATTCCGCCAACCGTCAGCAACGAGGGCGCACAGCAGAAGTTCCCGCAGGGCTTCGAGGAGATCCGGTCCTACCTACGCTACACCAAGATCTGACCGGCCGGAGCTCCATCCCGGATCAGCCTGGCCCCGCCGATATCCGGCGGGGCTTTTTTGTGGAGACCAAAGACAAAACACCGGGAACAAGGCTGCAAACGGAACCGAGCCGCCACCGGCAGGATCCGCGAGGTGGCCAACCCCGTTCAGGGGTACACGAACGAACGGGTAGTTTGATTCAGATCAACGATCGGGATACCCGGCGGCGTTAGCGTCGAAGGTGAGCAGGCACCCAGAAAGGAGGGCTCCCGATGCTGACCGAAATCCTGTTTCAGTCGCCCATTGGCATTCTGTCGATCCTGACCCTGGTCGGGATTGCGGTGTTCTTTGCGTATGTGGGCTACTTCATCGTTCACGGCATGCACCAGGACGACAAGAAGTAGCGGCACGACGCACGCCGATCCAGCCGCTGCTTGCCGGGCCATAACGGGCCAGGATGCCGAAGAGCTCCCGGGCTGGACCGTTTTTGGCCTGGCATCACGACCCGATCCCGGCGATCTACCCGCCACACGCGGGTAGATCGCCGGGCCCGAGCGAGTTCAGGTGCCGGAGCCCCCGGGCGTCTCACCCATTTGCCAGCGCCGCGCCTCGGCGGCCTGCGGCACGGGTACCGGTTCCGGGCGGGCGCCGGCTGGCCGGGTCAGAGCGCTGGTGCAGGTCTGGGCACCATGGTACAGGCGCACCACATGTTTGGCCTCGGCGAAGAACAGCCAGCGCTCCATGCCGATCCCGATCAGGCTCGAGACCATCGCCAGCCACGCGACGCTATCGGGCGCACCGGACAGGATCGAGGCGAACACCAGCACCGGGGCGACGAATCCGAGCAGAAACACGCCCATCTTGACGTTGTCGATAGTGTCCTTGCGCGGGTCGTAGCCGAATTCGTCGGTCAGGAAGGTGCCGGCCGTATGACCGGTATCCAGCAAGCGGACCGTCGCGCGATTGAAGGTCGTCGCGGTATTGATGGTCGGCCCGTTCACGCGCGAGATCCAGAAGTAGTAAATCCCCTTCAGCACACCCGCCATGACCAGCGCGACGATCGCCACACCGGCGTGCAGCGTGGTGGCATTTCCGGACGCGCTGGCGATCGCGGCAAACAGCGTGGTGCCAGTGGCAATGCCCAGCATGATGTAGTTGGCCGGGGTCAGCGCCGTGTTCCACTGACGGATGGTCTTCAGACAACCGTAGATCATGCCGGTGGAAAACAGCGTGATCAGCGCCAGCAGGCTGGCGATCACGCCGGCCACGGCCGGAAGCGGGCCGATCGCCGGCCCCTGCAGCAGCACACCCAGGCCATAGATGCCGGCGAACGGATAGAACAGCACCGCGAACACGGCCTCGCGCGACAGCCAGGAGGTCTTGAAGCGCATGAACGAACGCCAGGCGTTCTTCTTGTTCGCCAGGTGGCCGGTTGAAAACACCAGGCCCAGGGTGATCATGCCGAGCGACGCGACACCGTGCGCAAGCAACTCGCCGTGGCTCATCGCCGGGCCGATACCCGCAAGATGGAACGCTGCCAGCAGGATGAACAGGCCGTAGCCCGCCCCCGAGACGACGGTAAACAGAATGACGGAAAACGCCGGATGCATGATGTACTCTCCCGATCGGGCCGCGCCTAGCGCGCGACCATCTTGTTGACCCAGTCCTTCACCGAGGTGACTAGTCGGTTGGCGCGCACATCGTCGGTGGGGATGGGGCGGGTAATACGCGGAGGCAGATAGGTGTTGACCGGCTTGTAGCCCAGTTCCGGCATCTGCTTGACGCCGCCGCGCTCGCGCACCAGGCGGCTGACCTCGGAGGCCTCGTCATCGAAGTCGCCGAAGAACCGGGCATGCGCCGGGCAGGTAATCACGCAGGCCGGCTGCCGGTCTTCCGGCGCCAGCTGCTCGTCGTAGATTCGGTCCACACAGAGCGTGCACTTCTTCATCACGCCGTCCTCGCGATCCAGCTCGCGCGCGCCGTAGGGACAGGCCCAGGCGCAGTAGTTGCAGCCCATGCACTTGTCCTGGTCGACCAGCACAATGCCGTCTTCCGGACGTTTGTAGGAGGCCCCGGTCGGACAGACATTCACGCAGTCTGCATGCTGGCAGTGCATGCAGGACATCGGGATGTTTACCGTCTTGTTATTGGGATAGTCGCCAACCTCGTAATGGCGGATGCGGTTGAACCACACGCCACTCGGGTCCTCGCCATACGGGCGGTAGTCGGTCAGCGCACCCGTGGTACCGCTGGTATTCCATTGCTTGCAGGCCACCGCGCAGGCGTGACAGCCCACGCAGGTGTCCATATCGATTACGAGTCCAAGTCGCATACTGCTACTCCTTAAAATCCATCGGGCCGCCGGGCGCAATCGGCGGCATGGCCCGGATCCGTGATACCTACCGTTCTTCGTCCAGCGAGCCGCGCGTCAGCACGTCGCGGATGGAGCGGTTCAGATGCACCGGCTTGTGCGTGGAATAGCGCACCTGGTCCGGGGCCTCGGACATGCCCGGGGCCGGCTTGACCGTCTCGAAGTCGGGCCAGGTGTTCGCCTCGGCCGGGTCGGCCGGCGTGATCTTGACCTTCAGGTCGTACCACGCGGCCTGGCCGGTGACCGGATCGGAGTTGGTGATGTCGTCCACCGGGTCGCCCTTCTTCGGCAGCAGCTCGCTGATCAGGTGATTCATCAGGAAGCCCTTTGTGGACTCGTTCGCGTCCGGCTTCAGGCCCCAGGCGCCCTTCTGCTTGCCGATCGCGTTCCAGGTCCAGACGGTGCTCGGCTCGCAGCCCTCAATCAGCTTGACCTGCACCCGGACCTTGCCGTTGTGCGATTCCATCCAGACCCAGGAGAGGTCCTCGATGCCCATGGATTCCGCCTTGCCGCGGTTCATGTACAGGTAGTTCTGGGCGCAGATCTGGCGCAGCCAGGCGTTCTGCGAATCCCAGGAGTGGTACATGAACATCGGGCGCTGGTTGACCGCGTAGAACGGGTACTCGTCCTCGTCAATACGGGTCTGCTCCAGCGGTTTGTGCCAGATCGGCAACGGATCGAAGAACTGCGTGAGGCGATCCTTGTGCTCCTGCCGGGTCGGCTGCGGGCCGTCATACAGACCCTCGCCGGCCAGCTTGAACCGCTGCTGGGTTTCGGAATAGAGCTCGATCGTGATCGGATCGGTGTTGCCCACCCAGCCGGCGTACCTGGCCAGCTCCAGATAGTCCCGGTTGGCATAGCGGTAGAACTGCTGGTTCGGCGCCAGGTGGTACATGAAGAACCCCTGATTCTCGATGTACGCCTCCCACTGCTTCGGGTTGGGCTCGCCGCGCAGGTGACTCTTGCCGTCCTTGCCGCGATACCCCGACAGGAAGCCGATCCCCGGCTCCTTCTCGTAGTTGACGATGAAGTCCTTGTAATCCTCGAATTTGCGGCTGCCGTCGTCGTTCGTGAATGCGGGGAACTTCAGGCGCCCAGCCAGCTCGACCATCACCTCCTGCCACGGGCGCACGTCGCGGTCCACATCCAGGATCGGGTGACGGATGGAGTCTGCCGCCGCGGCCGGTTCGGAGATCGGACGGTCCAGCATTGAGATCGTGTCGTAGCGCTCCAGATAGGTCGTGTCCGGCAGCACCAGGTCCGCGAAATTGACCGTCTCCGAGTGGAACGCATCCGCGACCACCAGGAACGGGATCTTGTACTCGCCGCTTTCGTCCTTCGCCCGCAGCATGTCCATCACTTCGGCGGTATTCATCGAGGAGTTCCACGACATGTTCGCCATGAAGAAGATCAGGGTATCGATCGGGTACGGATCGCCCTTCACCGCGTTGGTGACGACCATGTGCATCAGGCCGTGATTGGAGATCGGCGCATCCCAGGAGTAGGCCTTGTCGATACGCAGCGGGTTTCCGTCATCGTCGATGACCAAGTCCTCGGGCGCGGTCGGGAAGCCAAGCGGCGGGCTCTTCAGCGGGGTATTCGGCGCGCATTCCTTCGCTGGCTTGATGCCCGGCGGGACATGCTTCGGATACGGCGGCTTGGCCAGGTGTCCGCCGGGGCAGTCCACCGATCCCAGCATGATCTGCAGCAGATGAATGGCGCGGCAGGTCTGGAAGCCGTTGGAGTGAGCGGAGATGCCGCGCATCGCATGCATGGATACGGGCCGACCGTACACCTTGTCATGCTTGCGGCCCCAGGCGTCGGTCCACTCGATGTCGAGCTCGATCGCCTCCTTGAACGCGACGTGCGCCATCTCCAGCGCCAGGCGCTCGGTCTGCTCGGCCGGTACGCCGGTGATCTCGGCCGTTTGCTCCGGGGCATAGTCATCGGACAGGTAGCGCTCCGCCAGCAGGGTCATCACGGTCTTCACCGGACGGCCATCGGGCGCGGTGTACTCGCCGAACAGGGCCGGTTTAATGTCGACCTGCGAGCCGTCGACGAATGCCTCCTGCTCGAGGTCCCAGACCAGGGGGTTACCGGCATCATCGCGCAGAATCAGGCCATGCCCCTGCTCGCCCGGGGTCTGCACCACCAACTGGGTGGCGTTCGTGTAACGCACCAGGAAGTCCCAGTCGAACTGGTCGTTCTTCAGCAACACATGCAGCATCGACAGCGCGAACAGGCCATCGGTGCCGGGCTTGATCCCCACCCACTCGTCGGCGATCGCCTGGTAGCCGGTGCGCACCGGGTTGATGGCCACGAACTTGCCACCGCTGCGCTTGAGCTTCTCCAACCCGATCTTGATCGGGTTGGAGGCATGGTCCTCGGCCACGCCCCACAGCATGTGGTACTTGGTACGGTCCCAGTCGGGATCGCCGAACTCCCAGAACGCGAAGCCGGTGGTGTACAGGCCGCCGGCCGCCATGTTCACTGAACAGAAACCGCCGTGGGCCGCCCAGTTATAGGTGCCGAACTGGGTGGCCCACAGGCCGGTCAGGGCCTGCATCTGGTCGCGACCGGTAAAAAACGCCAGCTTGCGCGGATCGGTCTCGCGGATCTTCTGCAGGCGCTCGGCCAGGATGTCGATCGCCTCGTCCCAGGAGATCGGCTCGAACTCGCCGGCACCACGCTCGGTACCCGGCTTGCGGC
Organism: Pseudomonadota bacterium; assembly: GCA_051747025.1. Lineage (GTDB taxonomy): Bacteria > Pseudomonadota > Gammaproteobacteria > Ectothiorhodospirales > Ectothiorhodospiraceae > Thioalkalivibrio. The sequence continues at coordinate 74,900 of JBNJFQ010000004.1, read as the reverse complement.
GCATCGGCTGGTGCAGACGCGCCGGGGACTGCTGCTTCATGATCCCGGCATTGCCCTTGGCACAGAGCACGCCCTTGTTGATCGGGTGATTCCGGTTGCCCTGGATGTAGCGGACCTTGTTGTCCTCTACGGTAACCTTGATGCCGCAGCGGCAGGCGCACATATAGCAGGTGGAGTACTTGATCTCCTGCTGGCTGTGGTTCTCGAATTCGGGCAAGGCACTCATTCAGGCGACCCCATAGATCATTGTTTGCTTATTCATGGCGCAGTTTGGTCATAAAACGGATTTTTGACCAACGAAAAGTTCTTATCTGAAAATAAGCGAGCTTAATCTGCCAGAGATTTTATTTATTGCCATAATGAAGTTGAGGCCTTGTTGTGGCATTTGCGAGCGAATGGTCTACGATATGTGCCATGAAACATATCGCCCCCATCAGCAGGACGGATCAGGCCATGGAACGCCGCCTCACGGAGGAGAACGCGCTGGTCGACACCCTTGGCCGTCGGATCGAATACGTCCGACTCTCGGTCACCGACCGCTGTGACCTGCGCTGTTTCTACTGCATGCCCAAGGGCTTCCGCGATTTCGAGGAACCCGACCACTGGCTCGACTTCGAGGAGATCGAACGTGTGATCGGCGCCTTCGGCCGCCTGGGCACTCGGCGTGTACGCCTGACCGGCGGCGAGCCGCTGGTGCGCAAGAACCTGCCGGAGCTGGCCGCCCGCCTGCACGCTTTGCCCGGGATCGAAGACATCTCGCTATCCACCAACGCCACCCGCATGGCGCGCCACGCCCAGGGGCTGAAGGACGCCGGGGTCGACCGCATCAATGTCAGCCTCGACTCGCTCAAGCCGGAGGTTTTCAAGGAGATCACCGGCGGCAAGCTGGAGAAGGTCCTGGACGGGCTGATGGCCTCCAGGGCCGCGGGCCTGCATCCGATCAAGATCAACATGGTGGTGATGGGCGGGATCAACGAGCCGGAGGTCGAGGACATGGTCGACTTCTGCATCGAGCACGGCTTCACCCTGCGTTTCATCGAGACCATGCCGATGGGCGATACCGGGCGCGAGGCGAAAGACGGCCATTACGTGAACCTGCAGGATGTCCGGGCACGCATGGAATCGCGTTACAACCTGGTCCCCGGCATGATGCCCGGCGGCGGCCCGGCGCGCTACATGCAGATCCCCGGCACCGACGTGCGCATCGGTTTCATCACGCCGATTTCGCAACACTTCTGCGACACCTGTAATCGCGTGCGCCTGTCGGTGGACGGCATCATCTACACCTGCCTGGGCAACGACCATAGCCTGGACCTGCGCCCCTACCTGCGCGAGGGCTGCTCCGATTCCGAACTGGAGGACCTGGTGGTCAGGGCGGTCAACCTGAAACCCGCGCGCCACGAATTCTCCGAGCGCCCGGAAAAGGTCATGCGCTTCATGTCCATGACCGGGGGCTGACGCCCGCTATCACCGCCATCGCAGGGCAGCGAATCCGCGCACCGTCATTGCGAGGCCCTGGCACAAAAGCGCGCAACGCGCCGATCGACCACTGACGGCCCGAAAGGGCGGGCGAAGCGAAAGCCTCCTGACGCTCGCACGCCACGGGATACGGTGGTTTCGGAAGGAGGTCGCCACGTCGCTGCACTCCTCGCGATGACGGTACCTTGAATAACACTCGGGCCGCGGCCCGCCCCCGATGAGCTCAGCCTCTGAGCGATGGGGCTTGATCGGCCCCCCAACGGCCAGAGGCTGGCCTCTCGCATGTCTGGGGCCTCGACACCGCGAGAGCGTTCCGCAGGAACAAGAAAGGCCCGCTGAAAAGCGGGCCTTCTGCGTGTCGCGGGAGATGCGAGCCGAGTCAGTCGACCGCACCCTCGGGCGGCAGCTTTTCCTTCATCGAGTCCGACAGCGGGACATCATGCACCACCAAAACCGGCAGGCGTGCATTGCGCACCAGCCACTCGGTCGCGGAGCCGGAGAGCATGCTCGCGATCTGGCTGCGCCCGCGGGTCCCCATCACGATCATGTCCGCACCCCACTCCTCGGCATGGCGGGAGATCTCTTCCGGTGCACTGCCCACTGCGATGGCGACATCGTCGTCTTCCTCCGCCCACTCCTGCAGTTGCGCACGCACCTTCTCTTCCGCCGAGTTGCGCATTTCCTTCGCGTTCAGTGGCGAGGACCCCGCTCCGCTGAACGCCCCCGCGGAACTGGGCCCGGCCACTTCCGACGGCTTCATCACGTACAGCAACCGCTTCTTCGCACCCGGGCAATGCTGGCGGGCGACCGCCAGAGCCGAAGCCGAGGCGGGCGAGAAGTCGATGGCGATGATGACGCGCTGCAGCATGAAAATCCCCTGTTCGATCGCTTGAATCAGACCCGACGCACGCGCCCGGAGTCACGGAAACTTCAGAATCGGCTAATAGAGTGGTACACTCTCGCGCCTTTCCTGAGCGGTCTTCAGTCTGTACTGGCAAGGTACCGCTTGCAACCGCGCCATCCAGTGGTGGCAACCGGGCCCGGCTACTTCGCACAAGTCTCTGGCACCTGTTCGTTCACCCGTTGAACCCGACCCGGTCGGGTTCGGCGCGCATTGGTATTGGGGAACGTAGCGTGCAGCAAACCATGAAAGACTTCCTGTCCGGCCAGCGCAAGGTCTGGTTCTTCAACGTCCGTGGCGACCTTATCGCCGGGATCGTGGTCGCGCTGGCGCTGATCCCCGAGGCGATCGCATTCTCGATCATCGCCGGCGTGGATCCCAGCGTGGGCCTGTACGCCTCGTTCACCATGGCAGTGGTGATCGCCTTCGCCGGCGGACGGCCCGGGATGATCTCGGCGGCCACCGGGGCCATGGCCCTGCTCACGGTCACCCTGGTGGCCGAACACGGACTGCAGTACCTGCTCGCGGCCACCATTCTCACCGGGATCATCCAGCTCCTGTTCTCGTGGGCCAAGCTCGCGCGGTACATGATGTTCATCCCGCGCACGGTGCTGGTTGGGTTCGTCAACGCGCTGGCGATCCTGATCTTCCTGTCCCAGGTACCGTACCTGGTCGACGGCGACACCACCATGTGGGCGCTGGTCGCGGCCGGCCTGATCATCCTCTACGGCCTGCCGCTGATCCCGGGCTACCCGAAGCTGCTGCCGCCGCCGCTGGTCGCGATCATTGCCCTGACCATCGTGGTCTACTTCATGGGTCTTTCAACGCTGGACGTCGGCGACATGGGCGAGATGCCCTCCGGCCTTCCGGTATTTCTGTTCCCTGATATCCCGTGGAACCTGGGGACCCTGCAGATCATCTTCCCGACCGCGTTCGCGCTGGCGATCGTCGGCCTGCTGGAATCCCTGCTGACCGCCTCCATCATCGACGACCTGACCGACACCCCCTCGGGCAAGAACCGCGAGGCGCAGGGCCAGGGCATCGCCAATATCGTCACCGGCTTCTTCGGCGGCATGGCGAGCTGCGCGATGATTGGCCAGTCGGTGATCAACATCAAATCCGGCGGTCTCGGCCGCCTGTCGACTCTGGCAGCGGGGCTGTTCCTGCTGTTCTTCATCCTGGTCCTGGGGGATCTCGTCTCGATCATCCCGATGGCCGCACTGGTCGCGGTGATGATCATGGTTTCCATCGCCACCTTCGACTGGGGCTCGCTGACCAACCTGCACAAGCTGCCGCGCACCGACGCCGTGGTCCTGATCGTGACCGTGGCCGTCACCGTGATCACTCACGACCTGTCGATGGGCGTGTTCGCCGGCGTGCTGCTCTCGGCGATCTTCTTCGCGCGCAAGATGGTCAAGGCGGTGGAAGTGAAGAGTGACCTGTCGGAGGACGGCAAGACCCGCATCTACACCGTGCGCGGGCAGCTGTTCTTCGTCGCCGTGGACAAGTTCATCGACAGCTTCGACTACCGCGAACGTATCCATAACGTCGAGATCGACCTGACCCACGCCTCGCTCTGGGACAGCTCGGCGGTGGCAGCGATCGACAAGGTGGTCGGCAAGTTCCGCCGTAACGGCATGGAGGTCGAGGTGAAAACGCCGCGCGGCGAAAGCGGCGAACTCCACGACAGGCTCGCCCTGCACGACAAGGGCGCCGACCTGGGTCCGGGTGGGCACTGATCGCGGCGTTCGGGCACCCCCCGTCATCGGGAGGGGGCAAAGCGGGCGGTGCAACCTCCTGTAACCGGAACCGAGGGGCGATCCGGTAATGCAGGATGGAGGTTTCGCGCTTCGCTCGCCTTTCGGGCCGGCCTGCGGCCGTTCAACCCAGCTCCGTTGCTTTTGTGCTTCGTCGCTGGGCTCCTCGCAACGACGGTGCCATTGGCGGCGCCGGGGTCAGGAAAAATTGGAGGCTGAGCTCAGGCGTGGCAGGCTTTACGCATGATGAACCTACGCCGGCCGGCACCCCCGGTCGATCCGAAGGCCGAAAGGGAGCGCATGAGACGCGCCCTGATCTGGCCACTGTTCGGCGCCGCAATCCTGGTGCTGATGCACACCCTGCACGAACTGCTGGGGGGGGACTGGTCGCGCCTGGGCATCCTTCCGCGTGACCCGGCGGGCGTCTTCGGGATCTTCACCTCGCCCCTGATTCACGGCTCCTGGGGCCATCTCGCCGCGAATGCGCCAACCCTCTGGGTCCTCGGGATTCTGACGCTTTATGGTTTCCCGCACGCAACCCGGGTTGCCGTTCCCCTGATCTGGATCATGGGCGGGCTGGGGGTATGGCTGTTCGCCCGCGAGGGGGCGCACATCGGCGCATCCGGGCTGACCCACGGGCTGATGTTCTTCGCCGTTGTCATCGGGATCCGACGGCGCGACTCCCTATCCATTGCGCTCGCCATCATCATCCTGTTCCTCTATGGCAGCATGATCTGGGGCGTATTCCCCGGCGCACCCGGGATATCGTACGAGGCACATCTGTTCGGGGCCGTGGTCGGCGCGGTCTGCGGCTGGTTCCTGTACCGCCGCGACCCACTGCCCCCGGCACGGCGGTCCTCCTGGGAAGAGGACGACGGGACCGACCCTGAGACCCTGCGCAAGATCGAGCAGGGGCGACTGGACGAGATCGCGCCGACACCGGACGAGCACCGGCGCGATCGGCCAGACCCCTGAGACGCCACGGGCCGGGTTTCGTGGATTGTTCGATCCGGCTCATGCGCCGTCGCGGCAAGTGGATTGCAGGTGCGACAACTACACCGGAGTCAACCCGGCTGCACCCGGGGATGATCGACGCCGAACGTCGCGATAAGCACAACTCCCTTTTCCCTGCGGCCGCAGAATCAGCGTCGTGCGTCAGCGGTTGGCGCGGTGAACCCGAAATCGGTCCGGGGTTTCCGGACGATGGGTTGTAGATCCGCAACAGTGTCGCCTTTTAATACGATCTTCATGGCCGCTTAACCGGGTTGTCAACCCGCCTCTCCATGCTTGCGCCCTGTCGAGAAGCACACGCGTCTCGCCAACTTTGTCACGCAAACAGGGAGAACCTCATGAATCGCAAGCACCTTCTGACCTGCCTGATCGCGGGTGGGCTGCTCACCCCCGCGCTGGCCACCGCCGACTGGACGGTGTACGGCCGCGCCAACATCTCCGTCGATTACCTCGACAATGGGGCGAGTTATAACGAACCCAGCCTCGTCAGCAACGCCAGCCGGCTGGGCTTCAAGGGCGAACACGAGTTTCGCGAACAGCTGATCGGGGTGTTCCAGATCGAACAGGGTATCGACTTCGATGCGGACGACGACGACCTGACGCTCGCCACGCGCAACACCTTCGCCGGACTGAAAGGCGACGCCTGGGGCATGCTGCGGGTCGGCGAATTCGATACCCCGTTCAAGCGCGCCCGTGGTCCTGCCAATTTCTTTGGCGACCAGCTGGGCGAGATGCGCAACCTGACGAAGGCCTCCGACTTCGCCTCCGACAACCGCTTCGAGAACGGGATCCACTACCGCACACCGAGCTTCGGGGGTCTGATCTGGGATGTCCAATACAGCCCGCAAACGGGCGGAGACTCGACTACCACCGAGTCCGGCCGCCCGAATGAAGCCGTCAGCACCTCGCTGACCCTTCGCATGGGTGACCTTACCGGGGCGCTCGCCTACGAAACCCGCGAGGACGGCGACGCGGACGAAAGCTCCGACGGCTGGCGCCTTGCCGGCAGCTACAAGGTCACCAAGGCGATCGATGTCGGCGCGCTGTACCAGGCGGCGGACAATTTTTCTGGCGTGAAATCCGACACCTACGGGATCGGCACGCAGATCCGCGTCGCGCCCGATTTCTACCTCAAGGGTCATGTCTTCCAGCACGATTCGGACATCGACCAGGGCGACGCCGCGCTCCTTGCCCTCGGCCTCGAATATCACCTGGACAGCAATCTGCGGTTCCACGGCACCATCGCGTCGGTGAGCAACGACGATGCGGTCGCACGCACGCCCTATTCCGACTCCCGAACGGTGGACAGCACCGCGGCAGGCGTGAACGGTGAGACAGCCGGCGGCATTTCGATCGGCATGCGCTACGACTTCTGACGCCTTGGCGAGAGCCTCCGACAGCCAGGACTGTCGGAGGCTTGCAACAAAGAAGGCCCCCGCCGGACTACGCCCCGGCGGGGGCCTTTTAGGTGGTCAAGAGACCGGCCCCGGACCGTGGAGGCCGGGGTAACGCCAGCGCGCCCCGACTTCAGGGGCGCTTGGGCGTCTCGTACTTGGCTTCTTTCTGGAAGGGTTCCCAGATGGTCTCGTAGCCAACAAAGCCCTTCTCGTTCGGCTTCATCTGGCGGGTTACCAGATAGCGCGTCTTGCCGTCCGGGACTTCCGGGTGCTTCTTGTCGGATGCCTGACTCATGATGCATTCACCTCGCTGCGATGAAAAAAGAGGGGAAGAGAGAACGCCCGTCTCGCTACCCCTGGCTCACTGACAGACCGGACGCTCCGATGCTGTCATTCGATGGGGACCGCACGCCCGGTGTCGATATCCGGACCCGACTCCACTTTGCCGCCGTGCTCGATTTCTTCATCGGTGGCATCGCGCACCAGCAGGACGTTCAGCTTGAAAATCACCTGCCGGCCGCACAAGGGGTTGTTCCCGTCGATGGTAATGGTGTTGTCGTCGATCCGGGTGACCAGGAAGCTCTTGGTCTGACCCCGATCGTTTTCCATCAGGATCGCAGTGCCGACCTCGCGGTACTCCTCGGGCACGTTTTCCAGCGCATCCGTAATCACCAGGGACTCGTCGCGCGGGCCATAGAGGGCATTGCAGTCGATCGGCACCTCGATGGTTTCGCCCTGCGCGCGGCCTTCCAGTTCGCCCATGACCTGCGGTGACAGGACCTCGTTGACGCCATGCACGTAGCCCAGCGGAAACTCGACCTCGGTCAGGACCTGACCGGATTTCTCGTCGATCACCTGGTAGTTCAGTTCGACGTACTTGTTGTCCTTGATCACTTCTTCACTCATGCCGGATCCGCTCCTTCAGAAAATCGATGCCCCGAAGATGCGTACCTCGCCCTGTTCGTAGCCGAGCACCATCCTGCCGAGCCATTCCCCTTCCTTCTTGGTACTCCGGACCCGATACAGCACGGTTACGTGCTCGCCGCGCCGAATAATCCCGAGGTAATCCCAGTCGTCGCTGAGATTGCGCGTCAGTTCGCTTTTGGCGAACTGCTTGCCCACCTCGACCTCGTTGAGGCCGAACAGCAGATTATAGGAGAACTTGCGGATGAACTTGCCGTACTGGCCCTTGTTGGAGTACTTGATCAGGTCGCTCCACATCGGATGCGCGATTTCCAGTATCTCTTCGTCGGAGTGATCGATGATGTTCATCGAGGTCTCCGGAAGTGCCTGTGCATCTGCTGTGTTGTTCATGTCGAACCCCGGACGTGGCAGTTGTAAAAGAAGACCAACGCACGGGCGTTGGTCTTCGCTGTTTCCGGCAGTAGTGACGGGGTCGCTACTGCCGACCCCGTCAAGGGTAGCACCCTAGGCCTCTTCCTTCTCGGCCTCGGCCGGGGCCTCATCCTTGTCGACCAGGTGATAGCACGGCGCCTTCTCCATGGTGTACTCGCCCGTCTTCGGGTCACGACGGGAAACCGTCAGGTGATGCCAGTTCTCGTCGTCGAGCTTCAGGAAGTCGCCGCGGTAGTAGTACCCCGGCCAGCGCGTTTCCTTGCGGAACAGGGTGTGGTGGAAGACACTCTCGGCTGTGCGCACGCGGTGCTTCAGCTCCCAGGCACGCAGCAGCTCGTGGATGTCTTCCGCGGCCAGCTTTTCCAGATCCTCCTCGAGGATGTGCATCTTCTTCAGGCCGATGTTGAGCAGCTTCTCGTTTGTCATGTAGCTGACCGTCACACCACCGCAGTACTCGTCCATCAGCTTCTGCAGACGATCCAGACCCTGCCGCGGGTTGATGTAGTTCGGGTTCACCGAACCGGCAACGACCTCGTTGCGGTAGATCTTGTAGTGCTCGAGCGGCTTGTAGATCTCTTCTTTCAGCTTGTTGATCTGAGAATCGGAGACGCGAATGCCTTCCGCCTTGCCGTCGTCGATGTAGTTGCACGCAGCCTTCGCGGCCAGGCGACCTTCGGTGAAGGAGCCGGAGGAGAACGCGTGCGGCGTCCCGCCCACGGCATCGCCGGCACCGAACAGGCCTTCGACGCTGGTCATGCGATTGTAGCCCCAGAAGTACTCGGGCGGCGAGACATCCTCGGGGCCGGAGCACCAGGCGCCGCAACCGGTAGCGTGCGAACCCATCACATAGGGCTCGGAGGTGGTGAGCTCCGGGTTCTCGTTCTTGGGATCGACGTCGGTGGCGGCCCACAGCACGGCCTGGCCGACCGTCATGCCGAGGAAGTTCTCCCAGCCCACCTCTTCAAGGTGCGGGTCCTGGAAGGCCTCCATGGTGACCATGTGGATCGGGCCACGGCCGGCATTGACCTCGTTGAGGAACGCGTGGTTGCGCAGGCAGGTCGGGATCGGCCGATGGGTCCGGTGAGAGACCTCCGGATCCAGGTATTCCTTGCCGACCATTTCCTGCAGCCCTGGCCACCACTTGGACTCGTACTCTTCGCCGTTGCAGTTCTGAGTACGGGTCTTGAGGTGCAGGAAGTAGGCACCAACCGGGCCGTAGCCATCCTTGAATCGGGCCAGCACGATGCGGTTTTCCATCTGGGTCATCTTCGCGCCGGCGTTGATCAGCAGGCCATAGGCGGAGCCGGACGACCACGGGGCGTACCACACGCGACCGGCGCCCTCGCCCACGGAGCGCGGCTTGAAGATCATCGAGGCGCCGCCCGCGGCAACGACCACCGATTTGGACTTGAACACGTGATAGTTGCCGGTGCGCACGTTGAAGCCGACAGCACCAGCGACGCGGTTTTCCTTCGACTCGTCCATCAGCAGATGGGTGACGCAGATGCGGTTGTAGATGGTGTCGGCCGACTTCTTGGCCGCCTCGGCCACGATCGGCTTGTAGGACTCGCCGTGGATCATGATCTGCCAGCGGCCTTCACGCTGGTAGGCACCCGTCTTGGGATCACGCATCAGCGGCAGACCCCATTCCTCGAACTGGTGCACGGTGGAGTCGACGTGACGTGCCATGTCGAACAGCAGATCCTCGCGCACCATGCCCATCAGGTCGATGCGGGCGTAGCGAACATGGTCCTCGGGGTTGTTTTCACCCCAGCGGGTACCCATGTAGCAGTTGATCGCGTACAGCCCCTGGGCCACCGCGCCGGAGCGGTCGATGTTGGCCTTCTCGGCAATGACGACCTTCTTGTTCTGGCCCCAGTAGCGGGCTTCCCAGGCGGCGCCCGTGCCGCCCAGGCCGGCGCCACAGACCAAGATGTCGATGTTGTCTTCGACGATTGTCTTGTAGGCCATCAGTAGTACACCCCTTCTTTCAGTTTGAGACCGGCGGCCTCCAGCGTGTGCAGATCCCCTTCATCCATGCGGATGTATTTGGGCTCGTTGAACAGAAGCTGGCTGTCCCGCATTCCCTTGTCCGGTGCCGGCACGTCCGCGAGCTGCGGGATGTGCTTGCCCCAGGGCTTGGTGGTAATCGGTGACAGGAAATTCTTTTCCCGGCCATCGCGGAACTTGATCTTCCAGGCAATCGTGCCGCGCTGCTCGTCGCGGTCCACGCGCACGCTGTGCCCCAGCGGCGCGAAGTCGGCATAACCCCGCACGTCAATGGCGTGGTGCGGGCAGGCCTTCACGCAGGAAAAGCATTCCCAGCACATATTGGGTTCGATGTTATAGGCACGGCGCGTGGTTTCGTCGATATGCATGATGTCTGACGGGCAGATATCCACGCAGTGTCCACAGCCATCGCAACGGGTCATGTATACGAAAGTTGGCATGGCAATCCTCGATCGATGCTGGTGTTCGGGTGAATGACTTAGTAGTGGTTCGGCGCTTCACGCTTGATGCCGAGCCCCATGTCCATCGGCGCGTCGCGCAGCAATTCCATGGAATGGCGCTGCTGCTGCTCGGGATCGTCACGCGTAAGGGTGGGCAGGTTTTCGGCAGAGCCATCGGCCTTGGTGACGCGCTTCTGGTAGGCCGCAGCCGGCTTGAAGAACATGTGCGCGAACTTGGACCAGTAGACGGTGCCGAACAGCATGGTCGCGGCGGCAACAAACAGTACGAAGAACAGCCAGCCAAGGGCACCGGTACCCTGCGTCAGCGACCACAGGATCGCGAAGGTCGCGGTCAACAGCAGCGACACGATGAACAGGTCGGCACGCACCAGCTGGTACCAGCGACGGCCTTCGGAATTCACGTCGACGCGAATAAAGAACCAGAACCAGTAGCCACCGAATGCGAGCGACAGGGCGCCCAGGTGCCACAGCAGGGGCAGAATGGCTGGAGCGGCCGGATCCGTCGGATAGGCAAAGATCAGGATCGCGGTGGTCACCACGAACACGACGAAGCCGTACATGATAAAGAGATGGGAAATGCGGCGTTTCGGGTTGGCAAATTCGCCGGAGGTCAGGACCTCCTTCCCGATGGTCTTCAGCAACAGCGAGAACCTCTCGCCGCCACTCACGCTGTGGGTGGCATTTTTCTCGGCCTTCTTGGCGTTCTCGAAAAAGTACGTCGCACTGCGCTTGTGCATCATGTCGAGAATCGTGCCGACGGCCACCAGGACGACCATGAGTACGACGTAAGCCTGCATGACGGCCGGCGGAATGACCGCGGCGAGTTCGGCAAAGGGATTGCTTGTGATCACGGCGTATGGCCTCCTCGAGTGTCCAATGAGCACACGGAGTCTGTGCCAATCACAGTGACGCTTCAAATCAAACTTACTTGCCTTCGCATAAGTAAGTTTTATAGACCCCAAAAGGGCCTGCGGGAGCGCGCTTTGCGGCGTTGGCGCGGCGAAAAACCCGGAGGCGTCGTACAGCATTGAGCCGCCCCAAATTCGGCGCAAGCTTGCTGGGGCCCGGCTCTGGGTCCGTAACATGCTGATGTTCTTATATGGGCTTGCGGCACTCTGCCGGCCCAACGGGGGGTTTGGCCAGGCCGCATCCAGCCGGGAGGCGCAGACGGCAGGCTGACCGAGAGGGGCATTCCGTCGAGCAGGCTCAAATGCACCGCCCGGACACGGGACTACTGGCCCGCCCCAGTTTTTTTTATGGCCGACAGCCGCGGCGTCCGATCGAACAGCCGTCAAAAAACCCGGGGCCTTATGGATTATCTTGTGCTACGTTCTGGTTCGACGCTCGGCCACGCCGGCCCTCGGGGCCGGCCCGGCCGGTTGCGCCCCGGCCCTAGGGAAACACTGATTGATGTACACGTTCGCGTTGGTTCCCCAGGTTTTCCGAGACAAGGCGCGGTCCGCAGCCGGTAGTGGTTCTACCGGCAAGGGGCGCAACGCAGGATCGGGGAACCTGGGGCACCAACCCCACAAATGATTGAATGCAGAGGCTCGGCCACCCGTTATTGATCGAATACGGGCGTGCGCACGGCGTTGCGGCGCACCTGTAGCAGGATGACTGCACGGCAGTCACCGCGCCTTGTTCGCACGCAGAAGCGACTCGAGCGCGAACGTGTACATCAATCAGTGTTTCCCTGAGCCCGGCGGGACGGCCCGCCGATCCATACAACCAAAATCCATCGTCGGCAGGAGAGAGAGCCACATGATCAAACCACACGGTGCAGACACCCTGAAACCCCTGTTTGTCTATGACCCCGAGCAACACCATGCCCTGATGAAAGAGGCCGAAGGCCTCCCTTCCGTGTTGATCAGCTCTGCTGCCGCCGGCAACGCGGTGATGATGGGTGGCGGCTACTTCACTCCGCTGACCGGCTTCATGAATGTCGCCGACGCCATGAGCTGCGCGGAGAACATGCGCACCACCAGCGGCCTGTTCTTCCCGGTTCCGGTGGTCAACCTGCTGGAGAACGCGGACGCGATCCGCGGGGCCCGGCGAATCGCCCTGCGCGACCCCAACATGGAGGGCAACCCGGTCCTCGCCATCCAGGAGGTCGAGGCCATTGAGGAGTTCACGCCCGAACAGATGGAAGCCATGACGCAGAAGGTCTACGGCACGACCGACATGGAACATCCCGGAGTTGCCGCGTTCAACAGCGTCGGCCGCGTCTGTGTCTCCGGGCCCATTCAGGTCCTGCACTTCTCGTACTTCCAGGATGATTTCCCCGACACCTTCCGCACTGCGGTCGAGATTCGCAACGAGATCGCCGAACGTGGCTGGAACCGGGTGGTCGCGTTCCAGACCCGCAACCCGATGCACCGCGCCCACGAGGAGCTGTGCCGGATGGCACTGGAGCAACTGGACGCCGACGGCATAGTGATCCACATGCTGCTGGGCAAGCTCAAGCCTGGCGATATCCCCGCCCCGGTGCGCGACGCGGCCATTCGCAAGATGGCCGAACTCTACTTTCCCCCGAACACCGTGATGATCACCGGCTACGGCTTCGACATGCTGTACGCGGGTCCGCGCGAGGCCGTGCTGCATGCGCTGTTCCGGCAGAATATGGGCGCGACTCACTTCATCATCGGCCGCGACCACGCCGGGGTTGGCGACTACTACGGGCCGTTCGATGCCCAGACCATCTTCGACACCGAGGTGCCGGACGACGCCCTGGAGATCGAGATTTTCCGTGCCGACCACACGGCCTACTCCAAGAAGCTCCACCGCGTGGTCATGATGTGCGACGCACCCGACCACACGAAGGAGGACTTCGTGCTTCTGTCCGGTACCAAGGTGCGGGAGATGCTGGGCCGCGGCGAGGCGCCGCCGGTCGAGTTCTCGCGCCCGGAAGTGGCCGAGATCCTGATGGAGTACTACCAGAGCCTCAATCAGTAGCAGGCACGGACCCGGCAACCGCACGTTGCCGGGTCCGCGGACGGCGGCGGAACCTCCGCCGCCGGTCCGGCTCAGTACACCTTCGACAGCACCGCCTGAATGTCCGCGAAGGTCCGCGCGACATCGAATGTCTGCACCTGCAATCCGAGCTGCCGGCCGATCTGGGTCGCCGAAAACACCCCACGGATGCATGTCTCCCCGGTAGTCGGGTCCGTCTGTCCGACCAGTGCGTGCTGACGCCCCCAGTTCTTCAGGGTCGCGATGACGTCCCCCACGTCGGCGCGCATCACACGATACATGTCCAGCAGATCGACATCCTGCAGCGGCACCATCAGGTCCCGCACACGCAGGTCGCCATGCCGCACGCCCCGCTCGCTGACCATCTGGATGGGGCGTTCGCCCTGGGTATCGCGCGCGGTGATCAACCCGAGCACACGCTCGTCGTCCATCACGATCAGCAACCGGACGCCCTTCGCGATCATTTCCTCGGTCGCCTCGTTCAGCATGGCCTCCGGACCGATGGTCGCCACCGGGACCTTGCGAAAGTCTGTCATCACGCAAAGCGCCGAGGACGACAACGTCACCTGGGGGGCTTCCTCGGTCACCTGCTGGACACCGGTCGCGGGAGCCGCCTTGTGCGAGGGGAGGGGCTTGTGCGGGCTTTCTGCAGTCATCGGCTTGTCTCCATCCGGTGTAGGGAACACAGACGATGCCCTGACCCGCGACCGCTGACAAGTCGGGCCTCTCTTCCGGGATAGCCCAGGTACCCACTTTGATGGAGCAAGACCGAAGAGGAACGCGAGCCACCCCGGCGTCATCAATCTCCGGCGCTCGCGTACTTTGATCAGTGTTTCCTTAACCCGTGCCCGGATCGGGTGTCAGCCGGATCTCGAAAACCATGCGCTCGAGGTCGCCCAGCGCCCAGGTCGCTTCCGGCGCACCGAGCCCCGCCACGGTGCCGGGATTGACGATCCAGGTAGATCCGTTCTGGACATGCGGCTGCTGGCGGATCTCGGTCTCGTGGCTGTGCCCGCAGCAGACCAGATCGTAGTCGCCGGTACACGCCATCGCGTGGGCATAGTGCGGGTAGTGGGTCACGAAGATGCGCCGGCCGCCCAGGGTCAGGACAGCATCATGCCCGTAGTAGGCGAGCAGACCCTCGGACTGGTGGGCGATGCGCGAGATCGCCACCGGGTCGCCCAGGTTGTTGCCATGCACCGCATGGATCGGAATCCCCAGCTTCAGCGATGCACGCAGGGTGTTCCCGCCGATCAGATCGCCACAGTGAATGGCCGCCTCGGCACCCTCGGCAATGCCCGCCTCGATGGCCCGGGCCAGCATCGGGCCGCGGTCGTGACTGTCGGAAACTATGCATATCTTCACGGGATTCGCCGCCTTTGGTTGTCGTCATGGATCGGATCGCCTGCGCGTCCGGCACGGGCCGACGAAACATGCGTATCCGGCGCATCTCCACCCGGCTTGCGCGCGCGGGGTTCGGCCAACCCCCGCCCAGGAGTCCCGGGCCATCTCGCCCGGCCCCGGGAATCACGGAATGAACCGGAACACCCCTGGCCACGCCTGACCGATGTTCACGCTCGCTGCTCCGTTACTTTTGCGTGCGAACAGGCGTTCCGAGCACCATGCAGTCACTCTGCCACAGGCGATCCGCTCCGCCGGGCGCGCACCCGTCCTTGTCAACCACGGGCGGCCGAGCCCCGTGGGGTTGGCGCCCCGGGTTCACCGATCCTGCGTTGCGCCCCAAAGCCATCAAACCAGGCAGGTAGCACCACTACCAACTGCACGAGGCGCCCTGTCTCGGAACACCCGGGGCGCCAACGCGAACGTGTACATGGATCCGTGCTTCCCTTGTGGTGGGTCCCCCGGAACTGCATAGTGTGGGCAACCCCGGGGCGGCATGCAGGGGGATACGATTATATCGTGATTGTCTAAACTTTCAAGGCGTTAACGATCCATGGCACAGACCCCGTCGCAGGAAATCAAGAACACCACCTGTTACATGTGCGCCTGCCGTTGCGGCATCCGCGTGCACCTGCGTGACGGGGAGGTGCGGTACATCGATGGCAACCCCGAGCACCCCATCAACGAGGGCGTAATCTGCGCAAAAGGCGCCTCCGGGATCATGAAACAGCACTCCCCGGCGCGTCTGACCCGGCCGCTGCGGCGCAAGGCCGGTGCCGAGCGCGGCGCCGGGGAATTCGAGCCGATCTCGTGGGAGGAAACCTTCGACATCCTGGCCGAACGGCTGGGTCACATCCGCGAGACCGACCCGAAGCGCTTTGCCCTGTTCACCGGCCGCGACCAGATGCAGGCCCTGACCGGACTGTTCGCCAAGCAGTACGGGACCCCCAACTACGCCGCGCATGGCGGCTTCTGCTCGGTCAACATGGCCGCGGGGATGATCTACACCATCGGCGGCTCGTTCTGGGAATTCGGCGGCCCCGACCTGGAACACTCCAAGCTGTTCGTGATGATCGGTACCGCCGAGGATCATCACTCCAACCCGCTGAAGGTCGCGATCTCCAAGTTCAAGCGCCAGGGCGGGCGCTTCATCTCCATCAACCCGGTACGTACCGGCTACTCCGCAATCGCCGACGAGTGGGTGCCGATCCGGCCCGGAACCGACGGCGCCCTGCTGCTGGCGCTGATCCACGAGATCATCAACAAGGGCCTGTACGACCGTGACTTCCTGGTGCGCTATACCAACGCCGGCCAGCTGGTCAACACGGACGAAGACAACGACGAGTTCGGGATGTTCCTGCACTCGGAGGTCCCGTCGGAAGAGGGCTGCTACGACCCGCAGAACCAGCTGTGGTGGGACCGCAGGACCGGGCGCGCAGTACCGACCCATACCCCGGATGCCGACCCCTTCCTGCTCGGGGAATTCACCCTGAGCGACGGGACACCGGCCAAGCCGGCATTCCAGCTGCTGCAGGACCGGGTCACGGAGTACACCCCGGAATGGGCGGCACGGATCACCGGCATTTCGGCCGAGGATATCCGCCGCCTGGCTCACGAAATGGGCGTGACCGCACGTGACCAGCGCCTTGAACTGCCGATCGCGTGGACCGATTCCTGGGGTGAGGAACACGAATCGGTGACCGGCAACCCGGTATCGTTCCATGCGATGCGTGGCCTGGCCGCCCACTCCAATGGCTTCCACACCATCCGTTCGCTGGCGATCCTGATGTCGCTGCTGGGCACCATCGATCGCCCCGGCGGCTTCCGCCACAAGGCGCCGTTCCCGCGCCCGATCCCGCCCTGCGCCCGCACGCCGAACAGCCCGGAGGGCGTACAGCCCGGCAAGCCGCTGGACGGCATGGTGCTTGGCTGGCCGGCGGACCCCGACGACCTGTTCGTGGACGACCAGGGCCAGCCGGTGCGGATCGACAAGGCCTTTTCCTGGGAATACCCGCTGGCCGTGCACGGCATGATGCACAATGTCATCACGAATGCCTGGCGTGGCGACCCCTACCCGATCGACACCCTGCTGATCTTCATGGCCAACATGGCGTGGAACTCGACCATGAACACGGAAGAGGTCCGCAAGATGCTGAACGACAAGGACGACAACGGGGAATACAAGATCCCGTTCCTGGTCGTGGCCGACGCCTTCCAGTCGGAGATGACAGCGTTTGCCGACCTCGTCCTGCCGGACACCACCTATCTCGAACGCCACGACGTGATGTCGATGCTGGATCGTCCGATCTCCGAGTTCACCGGCCCGGTGGATTCGGTGCGCATCCCGGTGGTGCCACCGAAGGGCGAGTGCAAGCCATTCCAGGAGGTGCTGATCGAGCTGGGCTCGCGCCTGAAACTGCCGGCCTTCGTCAACGAGAAGGGGGCCCGCAAGTACCGCGACTATCCGGATTTCGTGGTCAACTACGAGACCGAACCGGGCTCCGGGATCGGCTTTCTTGCCGGCTGGCGCGGCAAGGGCGGCGAGAAGTCCCTGCGCGGCGAGCCCAACCCGAACCAGTGGGAGATGTACGCGAAAAACAACTGCGTGTTCCAGTACGAACTGCCACGCAGCTATCAGTACATGCGCAACTGGAACAAGGGCTACCTCGAGTGGTCGCAGCGCAACCGCATCACGCGCTATGGCGAACCGATCATGATCCACCTCTACTCCGAGGTACTGATGAAGTTCCGTGCCGCGGCGCAGGGCAAGGGCCCGTCGCGCAAGGCGCCGGCGCACCTGGCCAAGCGGGTCGAGACCTTCTTCGACCCGCTGCCGTTCTACTACGACCCACTGGAATACCAGACCACCGACAAGCACACCTACCCGCTGGCGGCAGTCACCCAGCGGCCGATGGCGATGTACCACTCCTGGGACTCCCAGAACGCCTGGCTGCGCCAGATCCACGCCCACAACCTGCTGTATGTGAACGCGCGCACCGCGCATACCGCCGGCATCCGCGACGAGGACTGGATCTGGGTGGAAAGCCCGTGGGGCCGGGTGCGCTGCATGGCCAAGTACTCGGAGGCGGTCGAGCCCGGCACCGTCTGGACCTGGAACGCGATCGGCAAGGCCGCCGGCGCCTGGAACCTCACCCCGCGCGCCAACGAGTCCCGCAAGGGCTTCCTGCTGAACCACCTGATCTCGGAGGAACTGCCCGGCGACGACGGCCCGATCTCCAATTCCGATCCGGTGACCGGGCAGGCCGCCTGGTATGACGTGCGGGTACGCATCTACAAGGCCGAGGAAGGCGAGCCGGAGATGACCTCGCCGCAGTTCGAGGCCCTCAAGCCCTACCCCGGGCAGCCGAAGCGGCCCCGTGTGTGGAACTTCTTTGCAGCCAAAGGAGACAGCAAATGACCCAGCTCGCCCTCGTCATCGACCTCAACGTCTGCGTGGGCTGCCACGCCTGCGTGACCAGCTGCAAGGAGTGGAACACCTCCGGCGAGGCCGGCCCGCTGGTCGACCAGAACCCGTACGACGCGGATCCCACCGGCACCTTCTTCAACCGGGTTCAGACCTTCGAGGTCGGCGAGTACCCGAATACCGAGACGGTGCACTTTCCCAAGTCCTGCCTGCATTGCGAGGAGCCGCCCTGCGTGCCGGTGTGCCCCACCGGGGCGTCCTACAAGCGCGAGCTGGACGGCATCGTACTGGTCGACTACGACAAGTGCATCGGCTGCAAGTACTGTTCCTGGGCCTGCCCCTACGGCGTGCGCGAAGTGGATGCCGAACGCAAGGTGATGACCAAGTGCACGCTGTGCGTGGACCGCATCTACAACGAGGAACTGCCGGAATGGGACCGCAAGCCGGCCTGCGTACGCGCCTGCCCGACCAGTGCCCGGTTGTACGGCGACATCCATGACCCCGAATCGGTCGTCTCGCGCGCGATCCGCGAAGCGGGTGGCTACCAGTTGATGCCGGAATGGGGCACCAAGCCGGCCAATCACTACCTGCCACGGCGCAAGACCCGAATCACCATCCGCGAGGACGAACTGGAGCGCGCCGACAACCCGCTGAAGATCGACAGCCAGCTGCCCCGGCCCGACCAGGAAGAGCCCTCTCTCGACGATGTCACCAGCTGGTAAAACACGGACGAACCCATCATGCATCCTGCTTTCTCGGTCATTTTCCTCACCACCCTCATTGGCGCCGGCCAGGGACTGTTCCTGGCCCTGTTCGGCGCCGAATGGCTCGGCCTGCTGGGCGTGCTCCCGGCACCGGGCTCCGACTTCCTGGCGCCTGGATCCCTGCTGTCGCTGGCGTTCCTGGTGCTCGGGCTGGTCGCCTCGTTCTTCCACCTGGGTCGCCCGGAACGCGCCTGGCGCACCGCCACCAAGTGGCGCACCTCGTGGCTCTCACGCGAGGTGATCGTGCTGCCGGTGTTCATGGGTGTGGTGTTTCTCTATGGCGTCGTCCACTGGCTCGGGATCAATCCGCTACTGGGCACCGTCGCCGGTGGCTACCCCGTCCACCCGAGCATACTGCTCGGGGCGCTCGGGGCATTGCTCGCGATCGCCCTGTACGTGACCACCGCAATGATCTATGCCTGCATGAAATTCCTGCAGGAATGGCACTCGCCGCTGACCGTGATCAACTACACGGTGCTCGGGGCTGCCTCCGGTTTCACCCTGGCAGCCGCCTATGCGGCCTGGGCAGGCGTCGCGCTGGTGAATTTCCTGGCGACGGTGGCGATCGTTCTGACCCTGCTGGGACTGGCCACCCGGATCGCCTCGCTGGTGCGCAACTCGCGCATCAAGGCCAAGTCCACGCTGCAGACCGCGATCGGCGTGAAACACCCGCAGATCCAGCAAAAGGCACAGGGGTTCATGGGCGGCTCGTTCAACACCCGCGAGTTCTTTCACCACATGTCGGCGGCCTTTTTGCGCGCGATGAAGTGGATCTTCCTGCTCGGTGCGTTCGTGATCCCGGCAGTCCTGCTGATCATTGTCCTGGCCACGCGCATGGATCCGGCCGGCGTACTGATCGCCGCATTCGTGATCCAGTACCTGGGGCTGGTCGCGGAGCGCTGGTTCTTCTTCGCCCAGGCAAACCACCCGCAGAACCTCTACTATCAGTCGGTCGCCTGAGGCCGTCCCGGGGGGACGGGCCCGGCCCGCCCCCCATGCATGCCACGGACGGACCGACCGTCAGGTCGCAGGCCAGCCGTCGGTCGCGATCCCCTCGCCCAGATCGACCTCCACCAGGCGTCGGCGCACTTCCAGCAACTTCTCGATCAGGGCCGGCTCGACGCGCTCGTAGGCCTGCGCATCCGGCACCCGGTTGACCACTACGCCCAGAAGTTCGGTAATCGCATTGCCGATCGAGTTCTGGCTGATGGTGACGATCAGACGACCCTCGTCGTTGCGATAGATCAGCTGCTTGAACGCCGGCTGCCAGCGGATCGCGTGGGCGTACTTGGCGTCGGTGAAACAGCGATCCCGGACCTTCTTGGCGGTCTTCAGGAAGTCGTTGTTGAACAGCAGGACCTCTTCCACCGCACTGGGGAAATGGACCCCTTCGGGCATCGGGGCATTGCGCGTGGAAACCTGCGAAAAGAAGGTGCGGTAGAAATCCAGAAAGCCCTTCAGGACCGCATCGTACTCGCGCCAGAACCGGATATCCTGGAGCGCCTCGACCCCGCCCTGGATCTCCCAGCTCGGCAGACCGTGCGGATACCCGGTCAGCCCCAGGCGTGCATCATGATCGGCCGCGGGGCGCAGGATTTTCAGGTCCAGCGCCCGGGTAAAAAATGCGCGGTAGACATCGCGCATGTAGGCCTGGAACAGGCTGTGCTGGCCGCCATCGGTCAGGTTGGGATTGCCGGGGTCCGCCAGCGGCGCAGCGTTCAGCGTCGCCATCGGGAACACCATGAAATGGTTGTGCAGCATGCGGATACTGGGCACCCCCGGGGCGGTCAGCGGCCAGGTGGCATCAAGGCTCGCCTCGCCCGCCAGCACCAGGGCCTCGGCCGGGTCGGGGTACTGCTCCAGCATGTACTCGATAATCACCCCGTTCATCCGGTTCCAGACATGCCGCACCGGATCGGGGACCTGGGTGCGCCGCACCGGCCGCCCCATCGGGTCGAGGATCATCTGCGAGGTGTTGTAGATGATGGAGCAGTCGAACTCGTTGCTGTGACCCAGCGCCTTGCGATAGAGCAGCAGGTTTTCGGGGTTGACCAGCAGCCCGTTGTTGTTGACCAGATCGGCGAGGTTCTCGGTACTGTTGAAGAACTCGTTGGGCTTCATGCCTTCCGGAATGTCCAGGGGGATGGGCCGGAATGGCGTGGTAATCTCGCGGGGGCCAACTTGCATGACGGACGGATACTCCTTTGCGGGGGTGCAGTGCCAGAACCGCACAGCCGGGCTTGTACATGCAACCACAGGAGCTGTACTGTAACTTGCGCAGTTCGGGAGCGTCTGCCCCGACCATACCACAACCAACAACCCCCGAAGGAGCGAGTTCATGCGACTGATTCTGTTGGGCGCACCCGGCGCCGGCAAGGGCACTCAGGCCCAGTACATCACCGAGAAATACAATATTCCTCAGATCTCCACCGGGGACATGCTGCGCGCGGCCGTCAAGGCCGGCACCCCCCTGGGGCTCGAGGCCAAGAAGGTGATGGATGCCGGCGGCCTGGTCTCCGATGACATCATCCTTGGCCTGATCAAGGAGCGCCTGGAACAGCCCGATTGCGCCAATGGCTTCCTGTTCGACGGCTTCCCGCGCACCATCCCGCAGGCGGAGGCGCTGAAGGAACAAGGGGTCCAGCTCGACTACGTGGTCGATGTCGACGTCCCCGACGACGAGATCATCAAGCGCATGAGTGGAAGGCGCGTCCACCCGGGCTCCGGACGCACCTATCACGTCGAATTCAACCCGCCGCAGGTGGAGGGCAAGGACGACGTCACCGGCGAGGACCTGATCCAGCGCGAGGACGACAACGAGGAGACGGTGCGCAAGCGCCTCGAGGTCTATCACAGCCAGACCCAGCCGCTGGTCGAGTTCTACTCGAAGTGGGCCGACAGCGGCGACCCCGCCGCGCCGAAATACGTTCACATTCCCGGAACCGGCTCGGTCGAGGACATCCGCGACCAGATCTTCAGGGCCCTCGGCTAGTCACAGGGCAGCAAGGCAAACGGGCCTGCCCGGTCGCCGGGCAGGCCCGTTTTGTGTCTGCGGGCAACGGCTACCGCTGCCCGCAGGTCTTCCCTTCCCGGCCCCCATGGACGGGGGCCGCGGAGACGGCTAGCGCCCCAGCACCTTGGTCACCTTGTTCTGGCGCAGGCGGTAGGCATCCGGCATGCCGGAGCCCAGCAGAGGCCGCAGATACATGCGGAAGGCATCGGTGACATCGGTACCGGAGGCATCGATGAACTCGTCCGGCATCACCTTCGTCTTGCCGGCCACGGCCTCCAGCGGGACATACTCGTAATCGACCGAATAGAAACCCGTGCGCTTGATCGCGACCGAGCCATCGCGGCCCTCCCACATCGCAAACTGCACAGCCTTCTCGCCCACCTCGCGCGCCTCGCGCTGGTCGACGTCGGACACGCAGCCGATGAAGGCACGCTGGAGATACCCGAAGGTATCGCCGCGCACGCGCTTCACGCCCAGCTTGTTCCGGATCTCGTCGCAAAGCATGTCGGCCAGCGCCCCGGTACCGGAGAGCTGCACGTTGCCGTGCGCGTCCTTCTCCACGTCCTTGGCCAGCTTGGTCGCGATCGGTTCGCCCTCGGCATCGTGGATCCCCTCGCTGACCGCAATCACGCAGCGACCATAACGATCCATGGTCGCCTTGACGTCGCCCAGGAAACGGTCGACCTCGAACACCCGCTCCGGTACGTAGATCAGATGCGGGCCGTCGTCCGGGAACTTTTTGCCGAGCGCGGAGGCCGCGGTCAGGAAGCCGGCATGCCGCCCCATCACCACCGCCAGATAGATCCCCGGCAACGCGTAATTATCGAGGTTGGCACCGATGAATGCCTGCGCCACGAAACGTGCCGCTGACGGGAACCCGGGCGTGTGGTCGTTCTCCACCAGATCGTTGTCGATGGTCTTGGGAATATGCACGCAGCGCATCGGGTAGTTCGCCTTGCGCGCCTCTTCGCTGACGATGCGTACGGTGTCGGAGGAATCGTTGCCCCCGATATAGAAGAAGTAGGTGATCTCGTGGGCCTTCAGGACCTTGAAGATCTCCTTGCAATAGTCGAGGTCCGGCTTGTCGCGGGTTGAACCGAGTGCCGAGGAGGGTGTCTCCGCGACCATCTCCAGGTTATGGGTCGTCTCCTGGGTGAGATCCAGGAATTCCTCGTCGATGATTCCGCGCACCCCGTGGAATGCCCCGTACACGAGTTCCACGTCGGTAAACTTGCGGGCCTCGAGGACCGCACCCACCATGGATTGATTGATTACCGCCGTCGGGCCTCCACCCTGGGCGATCAGAACCTTGGCCATCCCTTCCTCCTTTAGTGACTTGCAGCACGAAAAACCCGGGCCGCCCACCGCACACCCGGGCCCTCCCGGGCATCATGCTGGCGGCGGCAAAGTCCGTAGGGGACTAGAAGCCGGGGGTATTTGCCCATATCCCGATTGGGATAACGGGCCGAACGGCGTCACTCGCGCAGATGACGTTTGGCGAACCTGGCCACCCGAATCATCGCATCCCGCGCGGCCAGATCATCGGCGAACGTACGGGTCGTGCCGTTACGGAAGTCGAACCCACGCCCCACGCCCGGATACTCCACCACGGTGACATCCCCGCCGCGGCTGCGCAGACCATCGGCCGCCATCATCGCCGTCCGGTGACGCTGATACTGTTCCTCGTCACCGATCAGGATCATCACCGGGATCTCCAGTTCGTTGAACTCGCTGGCATAACGGTAGACCTGGTGGGGCTCGCCCAGATTGGGATCCTGGACATGCGGATAGTAGCCGGCCCAGCAGGCGGCATCCTCGACCTGGCGCTCGAAGCTCACCGCGACCTTCAGCGTCTTGTAGCCACCGCGGGTAATCGACACCAGGCAGGCGCGCTCGCCGACGATATCGTCACGCGCCAGTAACGCATCCAGGCCACGGTTCAGATCGCCCTCCAGGGCGTAGTCGTGATCCAGCGGATGGCTCTCGATGAACCGACCCGTATACATGTCCGGTGCCAGCACCACGAATCCACGGGCCGCCAGGCGCTTCACATGCAGTTCGGCCAGGTGGTCCAGCCCGCGCCGCCCGTGTGACCAGAGGATCGCGGGGTAGCGCTCGCCATCGGCGGGACGCGCCACCATGGCCGGCACGCTGATCTCGTCACTGGCGTATTCCAGACGCTCGATCACGACCTCGTGGTTTTCCACATCGGCGTAGAGCACGCCGTCCTCCCACCAGCCATCGTCCCACCACCACTTGGCATCGTCGTGAGCGTTGTCGGACATGGCCGGGGCCGCCAGACTGGCCGTGACCGCCAGCAGGACGAGCGAACGAATCAGGAATTGCATGCTGTTGAACCTCCGAGTTCGGGGGGCCACGCCCCCGGCACAGGATCCCCGGCGGGCGGCGCGCGCCTTAAGGAAACATAGCCGAATCGTACCCCTTCTGCCGCAGGCTTGCGCCGCCGCGCCGGGCTGGGCTATTATCCGCCGTCTTTCTTGCAAGCCAGAAATTCCGGAGTCTCTCGATGGCCCGAGTATGTCAGGTAACCGGCAAGCGCCCGGCGACCGGTAACAACGTCTCGCACGCCCACCGCAAGACGCGGCGGCGTTTCCTGCCCAACCTGCACACCCATCGCTTCTGGGTGGAAAGCGAGAACCGCTTCGTGCGGCTGCGGCTGAGCAGCAAGGGTATGCGCATCATTGACAAGCGCGGCATCGACGCGGTCCTTGCCGACCTGCGCGCCCGCGGCGAAAAGGTTTAAGGAGACAGATCCATGGCTGCCAAGACTGCACGCGACAAGATCCGCCTGGTTTCCAGCGCCGGCACCGGTCACTTCTACACCACGTCGAAGAACAAGCGGAACATGCCGGAGAAGATGGAAATCAAGAAGTTCGACCCGGTCATCCGCAAGCACGTGATGTACAAGGAAGCCAAGATCAAGTAATCGGCTTCCCGTACTCCGGATTGCACAAAGCCCGGCTTCGGCCGGGCTTTTGCGTATCAGGGTGCCGGCAGTACACCGACCCCGGGTCTCATCCGCCGCCTTCCGCCTCGCCCACCGCCGTCTGCGCCCACCGCGTCATTACGCGGCCCCAGCGATGCGCAGTCGCCGGATCCAGTTCGATGGTGGTGTAGCGTCCACCGTCGCGGATGATGACCCGCAACAGCGGGACCCCCGAGTCGTGCAGGATCTGCCGCAGCTCCACCACCTCGCCGTACGGCGCATCAATCGAGTCCATAGTACTCTGAGCCTCCCGTTTCCCGGCCGGGCACAGGCGCACCGGCGTGGATCTCTTGGTAATCTTGACGCATGCAGCCCATTTTCGTCGGCCGACAACCCATTTTCGATGCCCGCGAGCGTATCGTCGGCTTCGAGCTGCTGTTTCGCACTGGCCAGCATCGCCATGCCGACATCCAGGACGGTGACACCGCGACCTCCGACCTGTTGCGCAGCGCCTTCGTGGATATCGGACTGGAACATCTGGTCGGCGACCACCTGGCGTTCGTGAACCTGACCCGCAGCTTTCTGGAACACGAGGTCCTCGAACACCTGCCGCCCGACCAGGTGGTGCTGGAGCTGCTCGAGGATATCGAGATCAACGCAGAGGTGGTCGCCGCGGTGCGCAAACTGAAGGAGCGGGGCTTCCGGATTGCGCTGGACGACTACCAGTTCAACGAGTCCCATTCGCCGCTGGTCGAACTGGCGGATCTGGTCAAGCTCGACGTACTGGCGCTGGGTACGGCCGGACTGGGCGCCGAGATTGCCCACCTCAGGCGCTTCGACGTGGAGCTGCTGGCAGAAAAGGTCGAAACGGCGGAGTCCTACAGCCAGTGCCGGGAACTGGGCTTTCGCTATTACCAGGGCTTCCACCTGTCGCACCCGCACGTCATCGAGGGTCAGCGCCTGGAGACCCTGGAAGTCGCGCTCCTGCGCCTGACCGAGGCCCTGCAGGACCCGGATCCCCAACCGGACAAACTGGACCGCCTGATTAGCGCGGACCCCGGACTCTCGGTGCAACTCCTGCGGCTGGCGAACTGCCCGATCTATCGCAGCGCCGAACCGATCGAAAGTCTGCACCAGGCCATCCTGCGACTGGGCCAGGCGCGCATCAAGCGCCTCGCACTTCTGCTGGTACTGCACGGCGCGGGCGGGGACAGTCAGGGGGTCGAACAGGTAATGATCCGGGCACGCATGGCCCTGCTGGTGGCGCGCGCGCAGAACCTGCCGGGCCCCGTCCAGGACCGCTACTTCACGCTCGGCATGCTGTCGGGTCTCGAGCGCGCGCTCGGGGTGCCCCTGAAGCGCATGCTCGGCGAGCTGCATCTCAGCCACGAGATGGAAGACGCCCTGCTGCACGGAACGGGACCACTCGCACCGGTGCTGGAACTGGTGGCGGCATTCGAGCAGCCCGAGGTACCGCTGCCGCGGGACCGTTCGCCGATCCCGACACCGGATGCCGGAAAGCTGTACCTGGAGGCGGTCGGTTGGGCCGAGGAGGTCCTGATCCAGTTGCGGGGGGACTGAAAGGAATGCCCGTGCACCCGACCGCGCCCCGGGCCGCGGCATTCGGCCGCACGCCGCCCTCCGATGGTCGGCCACGATGCGGCGGGTACCGGCATGCCTGAACTGCCCGAGGTCGAGACCACCCGGCGTGGCCTGGAACCGCTGCTGTGCGATCGCCGCATCCTGGCGCTCGAGGTACGCGAACCGCGGCTGCGCTGGCCGGTCCCGGCTGGACTGCCCGAACAACTGGCCGGGGCCCGGATCCGGGGCCTTGCGCGGCGTGCCAAATACCTGCTGCTGGATACCGACCGCGGCGGGCTCCTGCTGCACCTGGGCATGTCCGGAAGCCTGCGCCATTGCGAACCCGACACCCCCTTGCGCAAGCACGACCACCTGCGCCTGCATCTGGACAATGGCTTCGAAGTCCGCCTGCACGACCCGCGCCGCTTCGGTTGCTGCCTGCCACTCCCGGCCCCGCCCGATGTGCATCCGCTACTGGCCCGGCTGGGGCCGGAGCCCCTGGATCCCGGCTTCGACGACGCGACGCTGTTCCGGCTAAGCCGCGGGCGGCGCGGGCCGGTCAAGGGCTTTATCATGGACCAGGCGGTGGTCGTGGGGGTCGGCAACATCTACGCAACCGAGGCCCTGTTCCTCGCGGGGATCCGCCCCGGACGTGCGGCGGGCCGGGTCACCCGGGGCGAATACCAGCGCCTGGCACAGCGCATCCGCACGGTACTCGCGGAAGCGATCGCCCAGGGCGGAACCACGCTGCGTGACTTCCTGCGCGAGGACGGCAGTCATGGCTATTTCCGGCAATCGCTGCGCGTCTACGGACGCGCTGGCGAGACCTGCCCGGTCTGCGGGGACACCCTGCGTAACCGGGAAATTGCCCAGCGCGCCAGCACCTACTGTCCGACCTGCCAGAGGTAGCGCAGGCCAGGCAGCCCTGCTGCCCTTGCACTGCGCGCTTTCGGAAATCGAACCGCTACAGCAACTCGGTATCGTCGTGGGCGTAGGCAGGGGCACAACTGCACAGGATGTGCAGCGGTTCGGACCCGGTGTTGCGAATGTTATGGGGCGTACCGGGCCGAATACAGACGGTGTCCCCGACCGTGACCGGGAAGGTCTCCTCGCCCAGGCGCATCCGGCCGAAGCCCCGGGTGATGTGGTACAGCTCCTCGCTGCGTCCATGGCGGTGCAGACGAGTCTCGGCGCCCGGCGCGACCACCGCCTCGGCCAGGCTCTGGGTCACGTTGCCATGAGTATCCGGGTGCATCAGTTCCCGGATCTCGGAGCCGTCCTTGGTCTCGAAGGCGGCAATATCGGCGTAACGGGTATGCATCGTCGGCCTCACGCGGATTCCGGGACTTCCTCGAGCAACAGGCTGCGCCCGCCCATTGCGCTCGGCGCGGGCACGCCCATCAGCTCCAGCACCGTGGGCGCAACATCCGCCAGACCGCCACCGGTCCTCAGGCGCCAGCGCTGCGAGTCGAGCAGCATGCACATCACCGGATAGATGGTGTGCTGGGTATGCGGCGCACCGGTGACCGGGTCCACGTACTCGTCGCAATTGCCGTGATCGGCGGTCACGATTGCCGAATAGTCGTGTTCACGGGCGGCGTCGAGTACCCGCCCGACCTCGCGATCCAGGGTCTCCACCGCGCGGAGCAGGGCCTCGCGCTTCGCGGTGTGCCCGACCATGTCGCCATTGGCAAAATTCACCAGGATGAAGCCGTAGCGGCCACTGGCCATCGCCTCGATGGTCTTGTCAGCCACCTCCGCCGCGCTCATCTCCGGCTGCTGGTCATAGGTATCCACAGCCGGCGAAGGCACCATCATCCGCTGTTCGCCGGCGTACGGCTCTTCCTTGCCCCCATTAAAGAAAAACGTCACATGGGCGTACTTCTCGGTCTCGGCGCAGTGAAACTGCGGGATGCCGGCCGAGGCGATCGTGCTGCCGAGGGTGGTCGACGGACGCTCGGGCGGGAACGCGATGGGCGACAGAAAACGCGGATCGTACTCGGTCAGACAGGTCTCCGAGACCGGATGAAAATCGCCGCGATCGAAGCCGTCGAAATCGTCCATCCCGAGCGCCGCGGTCAACTGGCGCGGACGATCGTTGCGGAAATTGAACAGCACGCAGACCGCATCCTGGCCCGGCGGGGCACCACCGCCGATGATGCGTGGCTTGATGAACTCATCGTCCTCGCCGGCGGCATACGCCGCCTCGATGGCCTCGCGCGCAGAATTCGCGGGCTCGCCCTCGGCATAGGCGATCGCACGGAACGCCTTCTCGGTACGACCCCAGCGTTTGTCCCGGTCCATCGCATAGTAGCGGCCGCAGACCGTCGCGATGCGGCCGCCGGCACTGGCGAGATCCTCTTCCAGCGGATCGAGGTAGTTGAGCGCCGAACGGGGTGCAGTGTCGCGGCCGTCGGTAATCATGTGCACCATCGGGCGCGCGCCCTCGCGGCGGCAGATCTCCACCAGGGCCAGGAGGTGACGGATATGCGAGTGTACGCCTCCGTCCGAGACCAGGCCGATCAGGTGCAGGGGCTGATCGCTGGCCTGCGCGGCGCGCGCGGCGCTGACCAGGGCATCGTTCTCGAAGAAGCTGCCGTCCGCGATCGCATCGTCGATCCGCACCAGATCCTGGTTGATCACGGTGCCCGCACCCAGCGTCAGGTGGCCGACCTCGGAGTTGCCCATCTGCCCGTCGGGCAGCCCGACCGCACGGCCGCAGGCGTCCAGGGTGGTATGGGTGTGAGTGGAGAGATACTCGTCGAGACGCGGTGTCCTGGCCTCGGCATAGGCATTGTTGCGTTTGCTCGGATTGACGCCCACGCCATCCATGATGATCAGGAGGACGGGGCGGCGGGGGGTCGAACGCGGGTCAGCCATCGCGGGATCGTTGCCTGGGTCAATGGGTTACCCGGCTATTTTAGCAAGTTCCAATGCTTGAATGGGGCCCCGGAGACATCGAATCCCCGTCCGGCAGTGCCGGGTCAGTCCGGCTTGCGGGCCGGGTCCTCGGGAGTCGTGCCTGCGTCGACATCCGCCGCCGGCGGTGTGCGGGCCGCCGACTCCTCGGCCTCGATACGGTCGAGCTCGGCGTCCATCTCGTCCTCGGTCATCGGGGTATAACCGGTGCGCGCAGCAGCACTGGCACCCCCGCTGGCTGCCGATCCGACCGCGGCGGAGGCGCCGACGCCGGACGCAGGGGCCGAACCGGAGCCCGTGGCGGTGCCCCCGGAACGACCTGCGGGCGAACGCGGCCCACCCCCGGAACTGCCCCCCGCGGGCCCGCCGGGGCCATCATCATCGGGACCGTCGCCATCGTCCTCGGCATCCGGATCCGCGCGCCCGGCGCGGGCCTCGGCCTTCCTGCGCTCCATGATGCGCGACAGAATCAGACCGATCTCGAACAGCAGCCACATCGGCAGCGCCAGCAGTGTCTGCGAGATGATGTCCGGCGGGGTCAGCACCATCCCGACCAGAAACACGCCGACGATCACGTAGGGCCGCTTCTGCGCCAGCTTGGCCGGGGTGGTCGCCCCCATCGACACCAGCAGGATGGTCGCCACCGGGACCTCGAAGGCGATGCCGAACGCAATAAACAGCATGATCACGAACGACAGGTAGCGCGAGATGTCGGTCATCACCGACACGCCCTCGGGCGCAGTCGCCGTGAAGAACGCAAAGATCAGCGGGAACACCACGAAGTAGGCAAACGCCATGCCCAGGTAGAACAGCGCGGTTGACGAGGCCACCAGCGGCAGCGCCATGCTCTTTTCGTGGGTGTACAGCCCGGGCGCGACGAACGCCCAGACCTGATAAAGCAGGTAGGGGATGCTGGCCACCACTGCCAGCAGCAGCACCAGCTTGAACGGGATCAGGAACGGCGCCGCGACATCGATCGCGATCATGCTGGTACCTTCCGGCAGGTGCTGCATCAGCGGATCGGCCAGCCAGGTGTAGATCGGGTTGGCGAACGGGAACAGCACCAGGAACACGACCAGAATGGCGATGAACATCCGCAGGATGCGGTCGCGCAGCTCGATCAGGTGGGAGAGCAGGGTCTCGGTGGCCTCCGGACTCGGCTCGACCCCCGGTTTGGTCTTGCTCATGAGTGCTTGTCAGGGGTCTGGTCGTCGTGGGTGGTGTCGGTCGTCGAGTCAGGGTCCGACGCCTTGTTTGCCGGATCCGGGTTCCGGCGTTCCCGCACGGCCGGCTTCCCGTGCTCCGGACGCGGCCCGTCGGACGCGCGTGCCTTCTGCTCAGCGGCCAGGGCCGGGTCATCGGTCATCAGATTGCCATCCAGGTCGCCGCTGGTGGGGACGCGGCGCACCTCCGGCTTGTCGGACTCGCTGTCCTGCGCATCGCTCGCAGGCGTCGAATCGTGCATCGATGGCTTGTCGCGAACCGGCGGCTTGCCGGACCCTCCGCCCCCGGACAGTGCCTCCTGCTCGCGCTCCGAGAGGCCCTTGCGCGGACCGGAGGATGCCCCCTCGATGTCCTCGCGCAGGTGGCGTTCGGTATCCTCGATATCCTCGCGCAGGCTGGTCTCGGTATCGTCCAGCATGTTCTTGAGCTGGCGGATCTCGCGATCCTGACTCTTCAGCATGTTGCGCAGTTCGTCAGTCTGCAGTTCCTGCTCGAAGTCGGAACGCACGCTGTGGACAAAACGCCGGGTCTTTCCGACCCAGCGCCCGATCTCGCGCGCAAGCCCGGGCAGACGCTCCGGTCCGACGACCAGGAGCGCCACCAGGACAATAATAATGATCTCCCAGAAGCCGACGTCGAACATGGCCTACCGCCAATCGCGACTGCGCGCGGTGCCGATCAGGACTTCTTGTCCGACTGCGAGGCGTCGCTGTCCTGCCCGCTGCTCTTCTTCACCTCGGCATCGACGACCCGGCCATTACCTTCGGTCTGGTCCTCGACCTCGCGCGGCTCGCCGTCTTCGTCTTCGCCTTCCTTTTTCTCCTCGCCTTCGGGATCCTTGACCGCCGAGCGGAAGTTTTTCAGCGCCGAGCCGATATCCCCGCCCATGTTGCGCAGCTTCTTGGTGCCGAACAGCAACACGACAATCAGCAGGATAATGAGAAGCTGCCAAATACTGATACCACCGATACCCATGAACTCTCTCCAGAAAGCGACTCTTTGGTTAGCCTGAACGGGCCCAGGCCGATAATCAACAAAACACAATTATTTGTCCGAGCGCTGCCCGTCGCGGGTACGTCCTGCCTTCTCCGCCACCCCGGACAAGCCGAATCGGCGTGCCAGTTCGTCGAGGACATCGTCCGGGTGTCGTCCGCGCGCCACGAGGACTACCAGGGCATGAAACCACAGGTCGGCCATTTCCGACACCAGCGCGTCGGTGTCTTCGTTCTTGGCGGCGATCAGCGTCTCCGCCGATTCCTCACCCAGTTTCTTCAACATCGCGTCGAGCCCGCGGGCATGCAGCTTCGCAACGTAGGACTGGTCCGGGTCCGCCTGGCGGCGCTGCTCGATTACCTCGGCAAGCAGGGCAAGAACCTCGGCCCCGGCGGAACGATCGGCGGGGGAACCGGTCATTGCGCGGCCACCCCGACATCGTTCGGCCGCACGGGGACACCCGCGGCCTCCATCGCGTCCTTGGCCTCGCCCACGGTGTGCTGCCCGAAATGGAAGATACTGGCCGCCAGCACCGCGTCGGCGTGCCCCTCGGTCACGCCCTCCACCAGATGCTGCAGTTCACCGACACCGCCGGAGGCAATCACCGGCACCCCGACCGCATCGCTGACCGCGCGGGTCAGGGGCAGATCGAAGCCGATACGGGTGCCGTCGCGGTCCATACTGGTCAGCAGGATCTCGCCGGCCCCCAGGGACTCCATACGCTGCGCCCACTCGACCACGTCCAGCCCGGTTTCGCGGCGGCCTCCGTGGGTAAAGACCTCCCAGCGCGGCGGTTCATTCCCCGCGCTGACCTGTTTGGCGTCGATCGCCACCACGATGCACTGGCTGCCGACCCAGTCGGCGGCCTCGCGAACGAGCTCCGGGCGGTGCACCGCGGCGGTATTGATAGAGACCTTGTCGGCCCCGGCATTCAGCAGGCGGCGGATATCCTCCACTGCGCGCACGCCCCCGCCCACGGTCAGCGGAATGAACACCTCGCGGGCAACCGCCTCGACCACATGCAGGATGGTCTCGCGGTCGTCGCTGGAAGCGGTAATGTCGAGGAAGGTGATCTCGTCCGCGCCCTGGGCGTTATAGCGCCGGGCGATCTCCACCGGGTCGCCGGCATCGCGGATGCCCACAAAGTTGACACCCTTGACCACGCGCCCGGCGTCGACATCCAGACAGGGGATGATGCGCTTGGCGAGCATTTCAGTTCCCGGCCGCAGTGCGCGCCTGTTCCAGGGTAAACGCGCCCTCGTACAGCGCGCGTCCCACAATCACGCCCTCGATCCCGTCGTCCTCGCGCTCCCGCAGGCGCTCGATATCGTCCAGCGAACTGACCCCGCCGGAGGCGATCACCGGCACGCGAACATTGGATGCCAGGCGCGCGGTGGCCTCGACGTTGGGTCCCTCCATCATGCCGTCGCGAGAGATGTCCGTGTACACGAACGCCACCACGCCGTCGGCCTCGAAGTGCTGAGCCAGGTCGATCACGTCATGATGCGAGAGCTTGGACCAGCCATCCACCGCCAGCTTGCCGTCGCGCGCATCCAGGCCGACGATGATACGGCCGGGGAACTCGAGGCACAGGTCGTTCACGAAGTGCGGGGCACTGACCGCGCGGGTACCGATGATCACATATTCCACCCCGGCATCCAGATAGGCCTGTACGGTGTCGTCGTCGCGCACCCCGCCACCGATCTGAATCGGCAGATCAGGGAATGCCCGGGCGATCGCGTGCACCGCCTCGGCGTTGCGCGGACGCCCGGCAAACGCACCGTCCAGATCCACGATATGCAGGCGCTCGGCCCCGGCATCCACCCAGCGCTTCGCCATCTCCACTGGATCGTCGCCAAACACCGTGGATTCGTCCATGTTGCCCTGGCGCAGGCGAACGCATTTGCCTTCCTTGAGATCGATTGCGGGGATGACCAGCATGATCGGCTCCTATTGCGGCGCGGCCGGCCCGTCGCCGTCCCAGCGCAGAAAGTTGTGCAACAGCCGCAGCCCGCAGGCCGCACTCTTTTCCGGGTGGCACTGCATGGTGAACAGCGAGCCCTGCGCCAGTGCCGAAGCGAAGGTCTCGCCATAGTCGGTACGTCCGGCCACCACCAGCGAATCATGTGGCAGGACACGGTAGCTGTGCACGAAATAGAACCACGGGGTCTCCGGCAGGCCGTGCCAGAGCGGATGCTCGCGTTCCGGCATCACCCGGTTCCACCCCATGTGCGGGATCTTCAGACGGCGTCCGTGGACATCCCGCAGTTCCGGAAAGCGCGCGACCCGACCCGGCAACACCCCCAGCAGGTCCACGCCGCCGCTCTCCTCGCTGTGATCCATCAGGATCTGCTGCCCCAGACACAGCCCGAGGAACGGACGCGAGGCTGCCAGCCCCGGCAGCAGCCGGTCCAGGCCGCGGGCCGACAGGGCCTGCATCGCATCGCCCGCGGCGCCCTGCCCGGGAAACACCAGGCGATCCGCCTCCTCGAGGGTGGCGGGATCGTCGCTCAGCAACACGCGCTGGTGGTCCGCGGCCTCGTGCTCCAGCGCGCGCACCACCGAGTGCAGATTACCCATGCCGTAATCGATGACGGCAACCGTTTCCATGGCCGATGATTCCCCGATCGCTGGAGCGTTACAGACTGCCCTTGGTGGATGGTGTCATCCCCGCACTGCGCGGATCGGGCTCGGCGGCCATGCGCAGGGCCCGCCCGAACGCCTTGAAGATGGTCTCGGCAACGTGATGCGCATTGTCCCCGCGCAGACAGTCGACGTGCAGGGTCATCCAGGCATGGTTCACCAGGCCCTGGAAGAACTCGTGGAACAGATCGACGTCGAACTCGCCAATATGCGAGCGCCGGAAATCGGCATGCATCTCCAGCCCCGGACGCCCGGAAAAGTCGATCACCACCCTTGAGAGCGCCTCGTCCAGCGGGACATAGGCATGCCCGTAGCGGCGTATCCCCTTCTTGTCGCCCAGCGCCTGTGCCAGCGCCTGGCCCAGAGTGATGCCAACGTCCTCCACAGTGTGGTGGGCATCGATATGCAGGTCCCCGCGGGCATGGATCTCGAGATCCACCAGTCCGTGACGGGCCACCTGATCGAGCATGTGATCGAGAAACGGTACCCCGGTCTCGAGCTTGCTCTGACCGGTGCCGTCGAGGTTCAGGTCGACGGCGATCTGCGTCTCCAGGGTGTCGCGGCGGACGGATGCGATACGTTCAGTCATCTTGCATATTCTGCGGTAGCCAGGGCGCAGTGTAGCAAGGCTGGAGACGCGCCGGTATGACAGCGGCCCTGCATCTGCGGGTTCACGTACCCGCGGCTCGCGGATACCCCCCGAAACGCCATGCCTCAGTCGCCGGTGACCGGGCGCGGACCGACCAGCAATGCCTCCGGGATCACCTGCTGGATCGCGATCGGCAGTTCGCGACAAAGCCCGGGGATCGGCGATACCGATACCCACAGCGTGTTCAGGCGCAGGTTCAGCTCCACGAACGCGACGCGGTCGCCATAGCCGTGCAGGACCCGCTCCAGCGCATGCGCGCGGGCGTGGAGATCGCTGCGTGACCGCCGGTTCAGGTGCGGGATCAGCATCATGAAGTCGGCCAGGCGGCGCCCCTCGGCATCCCGCCGCGGGAGGCGCTGCCACAGCGGCTGCACGGGTTCCAGCAGCAGGGCCGGACGCGGCTCCGTCGGCATCGGGACATCGGGGCCAGTGGGTGGCGAAGGCATGCAGAGCCCTCCAGTATGCACAAAGACCTTTTTCCGAAGTGTAGCTGCAGGCCCCCGGACATGTCTGCCTGGGGCCTTCCGCGTTTAACCGGCACAAAAAAAGCCGGGGCCCGCGAGGGCACCGGCTCGTGCAGGGAAGCCGAAAGGCTCCCTTACCGTACTTCCACCTCGGTCGAATCGGAATCGCCGTTGGTATCCGTCCAGGAGATGCTGACAGTGTCGCCGGACGAGCCGTCGAACTCGATCTGGATGAACGGGTTGCGGGAGATGGTGTAGTTCCAGTTGGCGGTCATCACATCGTCGCCGTTGCGCTTCACTTCCACGGTTTCGATGAAGTTGGGGCCATCATCGTCGTCCGGGACCAACATCGGGTGACTGATCAGGGCACGCAGATTGACGACGCCGTTGCTTTCCTGGGCGCGAACTCGAATAGACATATCTTAAACCTCCAGTAGTGTTCGGATCAGCAGTTCGGGGTCGGCACTAGCCGCCGCAGCCGCCAACCGTGACCTTCACTTCTTGAACCGCCTTGTACCAGTCGCCACCGGACTTCACGGCAGCAATCACGTTGGAGGACTCGCCCATACGGATACGGGTGGAGATCGTCGGACGCGTACCGGAGGCCAGGACGTAGTGGGACGTCAACGGGCTGTTGTTCAGCTCGACGAAGATCGCCATCTCGGTCACGTCGCTCATGCCGGTTTCCACGGATACCGGAACGACAGCGCCGTTCTCGGCGATTTCCGGGGCGCTCAGCTCGATGTCACCGTCCGGCACATCCGTAGTGCCCAGCGCGGCCTGCATCGCATTGTCCAGGCCTTCGGCCTGCATCATGTCGGCCGGCCATGAGGCCAGCAGCTTGCTCGGAGCCAGCAGACCGGCGCCAACGGCAACACCAACGGTACCGGCGGCGAGAGTGCCTTTCAGGAAGACACGACGCTTGGTGCTAATCATGGAGTTCTCCTCTCATCTTTTTGGGTCAGTTCCGGAAAGTCCGGGGCGCAATCACGGCCCAGGGCCGCTCTCGAGCCTGTGCTATGGACGGAACGCCGAAGCGCTGTATTCCCGCCCTCTGACCAGCCTTTGAAGTGGTCATTTGCTGGCCATGCAGAGCTATCGTCCCAGAGTTCGCTGAATCAACGATGAACGGGTATCCCGCGAGGGAAATCGGTGCATTCCACGGCGAAGGCCCTGAAGCCAGCGCACCATCAATGGCACACTATCGCCCTCTGATGCAACGCAACCCCGGACCCGACCATGTTCTCCTGCAAGGCCCAATGGCTGTTGATTGCCGTGATCGTCGTGCTTGGCACAATGCAGATGCTCGCCTCCTGTGGCCAGAAGGGCGATCTCTACCTGCCCGATGACGAGGAAACCGAAGAGCGTCGCCAGGGAAATACTGATTAACGTACACGTTCCGGGCAGGGCGCGGTGCGCAGGCACTGGAGCGCTGAACCCGTAATGATCCCATTGAAGGACCACTAGATGGACTACTTCGACTATCACGGCGACACCCTGCACTGCGAGGGGGTGGCCCTGGACCGACTGGCCGAACTGGTCGGCACGCCCGTCTACGTGTACTCCCGCGCCACCCTGGAGCGCCACTACCGCGCGTTCAGCGAAGCCCTGATCGGCACCCCGCACCAGGTCTGCTTCGCGGTAAAGGCAAATTCCGCGCTGGGCGTGCTGGACGTGCTCGTGCGTCTGGGCGCCGGATTCGACATCGTCTCCGGTGGCGAACTGGAGCGGGTGCTGCGCGCCGGCGGCGACCCGGCAAAGGTCGTATTCTCCGGGGTCGGCAAGACCTCGGCCGAGATGCGCCGCGCGCT
Source organism: Pseudomonadota bacterium (assembly GCA_051747025.1). Lineage (GTDB taxonomy): Bacteria > Pseudomonadota > Gammaproteobacteria > Ectothiorhodospirales > Ectothiorhodospiraceae > Thioalkalivibrio. The sequence goes on along the minus strand of JBNJFQ010000004.1, from coordinate 37,725 downwards.
TGAAGTCGGTATTCACTGCTTCAACGTCGAATCCGCCCCGGAGCTGGACCGGCTGGAGGCGGTTGCCACGGAAACGGGAGTACAGGCCCCGGTGTCGATCCGGGTGAACCCGGATGTGGACGCCGAGACCCACCCTTATATCGCCACCGGGCTACGCGAAAACAAGTTCGGCGTCGCCATCGAGGAAGCCCCGGCCCTGTACGCCCGGGTGCGCGACAGCGAACACCTGGAGGCAACTGGCGTCGATTTCCACATCGGCTCGCAACTGACCCGCATCGATCCGTTCACCGATGCGTTGAAGCGCGTACTGGCGTTGGTCGACCAGCTGGCCGCGGACGGCATCGAGCTGGAGCACATCGACGTCGGCGGCGGCCTGGGCGTGCGCTACCGCGACGAGACCCCGCCGGAACCGGATGCCTGGGCCAGCGCCCTGCGCGAAGTGATGGGCGAGCGCCCGCTGAAGGTACTGCTGGAGCCGGGGCGCGCGATCGCCGCCAACGCCGGCGTATTCCTCACCCGAGTGGAATACCTGAAGCATACCGAGGCGCACGACTTCGCGATCGTCGACGGCGCGATGAACGACCTGCTGCGCCCGGCGCTGTACGGCGCCTGGCAGGAGATCGTGCCGGTGGTTCAGCGCCACGACACCCCCACGCGCACCTACGACATCGTCGGCCCGGTCTGCGAGACCGGTGACTTCCTCGGGCGCGAACGCCTACTGGCGCTGGCCACCGGCGACCTGCTCGCGGTGCGCTCGGCCGGGGCCTACGGCTACGTGATGGCCAGCAACTACAACTCGCGCCCGCGCCCACCGGAGGTGATGGTCGACGGTGACCACTTCCAGATTATCAATCGCCGCGAGCAGGTCGACCACCTGATGATGCGCGAGAGCATGCTCCCCCGGGACCCTGAAGATGCGGGCCCGGTCGACGACAACCCGCCCGGGAACGTGGCCCCGTGATCCCGCGCCAGCCCGAACCGGAGCTGATGCTGGAGCCGGAGCAGGCCCGCGCCTACGCGGAGGCCGACTTCGCCGCCCCGCACGAGGGCTTCGTGGACGCCTTCGCCGAGGCCTTCCCGGACCCGATAACCGGGCCGGTGCTGGATCTCGGCTGCGGTCCGGGCGATGTCTCGCTGCGCTTCGCCGCGCGCTATCCGGGTTGCGAGGTCGACGGCCTCGACGGCGCCCCGGCGATGCTCGCCGCCGGCGAGGCGCTGATGGCCGGCCACCCGGCGGCCGGCCGTGTGCATTTGCGGGAGGGCTGCCTGCCCGAGGCGCGCGGCCCGCGCGCCCCGTACGCCACGCTCATCAGCAACTCCCTGCTGCATCACCTGCACGATCCGGCCGTGCTGTGGGAGGCGATCCGGCGTGATGGCGCACCGGGTGCGGCGGTGTTCATCATGGATCTGCGACGCCCGCACTCGACGGAGGCGGTCAAGGCCCTGGTGGCGCAGTACGCGGCCAACGACCCGCCGGTACTCCGGCGCGACTTCGAGCACTCCCTGCAGGCGGCGTTCACCCCCGACGAGGTCCTCGGGCAACTGGCCGCCGCCGGGCTCGACAGTTTCGCGATCCGCGTCACCTCGGACCGGCACATGATCATCTTCGGGCGCCTGCCGGAGGGTGCCTGATGCGCCTGGAATTCACCAAGATGCACGGGCTGGGCAACGATTTCGTCGTGATCGACGGCATCCGCCAGCAGGTCCGGCTGGACGAGCCGACGTTGCGCCATCTGGCGGATCGCCACTTCGGCGTCGGCTGCGACCAGATCCTGCTGGTGGAGATGCCGGACGACCCGGCGCAGGCGCTGTTTCGCTACCGCATCTTCAATGCCGACGGCTCCGAGGTCGAACAGTGCGGCAACGGCGCGCGCTGCTTCGCCCGCTTCGTGCGCGAGCAGGGCCTGACCGAGGCCCGCGAGATCCCGGTCGAGACCCTCGGCGGGCGCATCGTGCTGCATATCGAGGACGACGAACAGGTACGTGTCGACATGGGCCGTCCGGAGTTCGCACCGGCGCGCATCCCGCTGGTCGCCGAGGCCGAGACCGATGCCTACACCCTGGATGTGCAGGGCCATTCGATCACCCTGGGGGCGGTCTCCATGGGCAACCCGCATGCGGTGATCCTGGTCGACGACGTCGCCCGCGCGCCGGTCGCCGAGATCGGCCCGATCATCGAGCGCCACGAGCGCTTCCCCCGCCGCGTCAATGTCGGCTTCGCCGCGCTTCGCGACCGCGGCCATGTCGACCTGCGGGTATTCGAGCGCGGGGTCGGCGAGACGCTGGCCTGCGGCAGCGGCGCGGCCGCCGCCATGGCCGTGCTGCGCCGCCGCGGGCTGGTCGACGACGACGTCGAGGTGACCCTGCCGGGAGGGACCCTTATGCTAAGCTGGAACGGACAGGCCGAGGCACCGGTTTGGCTGACCGGGCCGGCCACCACGGTATTCAACGGCTGGATCGATCTATGACTGGGCAATCCTCCAACGCCTCCACGAGCAAGACCACCGCCAGGACCCGGGCCACGGAAGACACGACAATGTCCATTTGCGCGGCCGACGTCGAGGCCTACCTGCGCGAGCACCCCGACTTCTTCCAGGACCACCTGCCGCTGCTGGATATCCTGCGCCTGCCGCATCCAGCTGGCGGCGCGGTATCGCTGCTGGAGCGCCAGATCACGCTGTTGCGCGACAAGCACCGCGCCCTGGAACAGCAAATGACGGAACTGGTGGAACGCGCCCGCGACAACGAGCGGGTGGGCCTGCACCTGCACGAACTGGCCAAGACCCTGATGCGGGCCGACAGCCTGGATGCAGTGCTCGCCCTGACCCAGGATGCGTTGCGCAACGAACTGGCGGCCGAGCGGGTCAGCATCCGCCTGGCCGATCCGGAGGCCGACCCGCTGCATGCGCTGGAGGCAGGCGAACTCACCACCTTCGATTCGCTGTTCGCGCGCGGCAAGGCGCAGTGCGGCCGGGTACCGGCGGAGATGCTAGACGTCCTGTTCGACGACGCCGAAGCGATCGGTTCCGCGATCCTGATGCCCCTGGGCAGTGACGCCGACCGCATCGGCGTACTCGGTCTGGCCAGCGAGTCCGCGGACCGCTTCCAGCCCGACATGGGCACCTACTTCGTGACCCATATCGGCGAATTGCTGGCCGAGTCCATCCGCTGCCATGTCGAGCGGAACTCCGCCGCTGCCTGAAACCTCCGCCGAAGACGCCGACATCGCGGCGTTTCTCGCCCACCTGCGCGACGTGCGCGGGTTGTCCGTGCACACCCGCGAGGCCTATCGGCGGGACCTCGCACTGCTGCGGCAGCTGCATCACGGAGCCTGGGCCGAACTGACCACGGCGGATGTCCGCCGGATCACCGGGCAACTGGCGCGGAAGGGCCGTCACCCGCGATCGATCCAGCGTTTCCTCTCCGCGGTACGCGGCTTTCTCGCACGGCTGGTCGAAACCGGAGCGATTGCGCACAACCCGGCGGCCGGCCTGCGCGGGCCACGCGCCGGACGCCCGCTGCCGCGCGACCTGGATGTCGACCAGGCACAGCGCGCGCTGGCCGAACCCGCGAATCCGGACCCGCGCGCGGACCCCCCACGCCTGTTACGCCGTGACCAGGCGATGCTGGAACTGCTGTATTCCTCCGGGCTGCGCCTGTCCGAACTCACCGGGCTGGACTGCGCCGACCTGGACCTGGACGCCGGGCTGGTGCGCGTACTGGGGAAAGGCCGGCGCGAGCGCAGCGTACCGGTCGGACGCATGGCGCGCGCCGCGCTGCGCGAATGGCTGTCGCTGCGCGGCGACTGGGCCGCCGTCGGCGAACCCGCGCTATTCGTAACCCGGCGTGGCACGCGCATTGGCAATCGCAGCGTGCAGCGGCGGGTCGCGGCGGCGGGTCAGCGCGCGGGCCTCGAGGTGCGCCTGCACCCGCACCGCCTGCGCCACGCCTTCGCCAGCCACCTGCTGGAATCCAGTGGCGACCTGCGTGCGATCCAGGAACTGCTGGGCCATGCGAATCTGGCGACCACCCAGATCTATACCCATCTGGACTACCAGCACCTGGCACAGGTGTATGATGCAGCCCATCCCCGGGCGCGACGCGGGAAACGCGGTCGCCCCGGCTGAACCGCTACAATCCGCAGCCATTCCCATCCATTTCCGGCAGGAGACACCCGTGGAGCAGTTTCGTGGGACGACCATCGTTTGCGTGCGCCGGGACGGCGCGGTCACCCTGGGCGGAGACGGCCAGGTCTCGCTGGGCAATACGGTAATGAAGGGCAACGCGCGCAAGGTGCGGCGCGTCTACCACGACCGCATCCTGGCCGGCTTCGCCGGCGGCACCGCCGATGCTTTCACCCTGTTCGAGCGTTTCGAGGGCATGCTGGAGAAGCACTCCGGCAATATCACGCGCGCCGCTGTCGAACTCGCCAAGGACTGGCGTACTGACCGCGCCCTGCGTCGGCTGGAGGCGCTGCTGGCGGTCTCCGATCGCGAGAACTCGTTCGTGATCTCCGGCAACGGCGATGTGATCGAGCCGGAGAACGCCCTGATCGCGATCGGATCGGGCGGACCCTACGCCCAGGCGGCAGCTCAGGCCCTGCTGGACAACACCACGCTGTCGGCGCGCGAGGTGGTCGAGAAGAGCCTGAACATCGCCGGCGACATCTGCGTCTACACCAACCATCACATCACGCTGGAGAGCCTGGACGCCGAGGACGCCTGACCGGCACCGGCCTCCCTCTCCCCACTTCAGGACTGTCTATCCCATGAGCGACATGACCCCCCGCGAGATCGTCCAGGAACTGGACCGCTATATCATCGGCCAGGACGAGGCCAAGCGTTCGGTCGCGGTTGCCCTGCGCAACCGCTGGCGGCGCCGCCAGCTCCCGGCCGAGCTGCAGCCCGAAGTCACGCCCAAGAACATCCTGATGATCGGCCCGACCGGCGTCGGCAAGACCGAGATCGCCCGCCGCCTGGCCAAGCTGGCCCACGCCCCGTTCATCAAGATCGAGGCCACCAAGTTCACCGAGGTCGGCTATGTCGGGCGCGACGTAGAGTCGATCATCCGCGACCTGGCCGAGGCCGCGATCAAGCAGTTGCGCGACGAGGAGATGCAGCAGCACCGCAACCAGGCCGAGGACGCCGCCGAAGAACGCATCCTGGATGCCCTGCTGCCGCGTCCCCACAACGCCGGCTTCTCCGAGTCCGAGCCGGACGACTCCAGCAGCGAGACCCGCCAGAAGCTGCGCAAGCGCCTGCGCGAGGGCAGCCTGGACGAGCGCGAGATCGACATCGAGGTTTCCCAGCATCCGCAGGGCGTGGAGATCATGACCCCGCCGGGCATGGAGGAGATGGCCAGTCAGCTGCAGTCGATGTTCCAGAACCTGGGCGGGCAGCAGACCCGCTCGCGGCGACTGAAGATCGCCGATGCGCGCAAGCTGCTGATCGACGAGGAGGCGGCACGCCTGGTCAACGAGGAAGAACTGAAACTGAAGGCAATCGAACGCGTGGAGCAAAGCGGCATCGTGTTCCTCGACGAGATCGACAAGGTCGCCAAGGGCAGCGAGAAGGCCAGCGGCGGCGAGGTCTCCCGCGAAGGCGTGCAGCGCGACCTGCTGCCGCTGATCGAGGGCACCACAGTATCCACCAAGCTGGGCATGGTGCGCACCGATCACATCCTGTTCATCGCCTCCGGCGCCTTCCACCTGAGCAAGCCCTCGGACCTGGTCCCGGAGCTGCAAGGGCGGTTGCCGATTCGGGTCGAACTGGACGCGCTGTCGGTGGGTGCCTTCGTGCGCATCCTGACCGAGCCGACCGCCTCGCTGACCGAGCAGTACACCGAGCTGATGAAGACCGAGGGCGTGGAACTGCGGTTCGAAGAGGATGGCGTGCGGCGCCTGGCCGAGGTGGCCCATGACGTCAACGCACGCACCGAGAACATTGGTGCGCGGCGGCTGCACACGGTCCTGGAGCGTCTGCTGCAGGAAGTGGCCTATCAAGCCCCCGATGTCTCCGGACCGGTGGTCGTGGACCGCGAATTCGTCGACCAGCGCCTCGGCGACCTGGTGCAGGACGAGGACCTTTCCCGCTACATTCTCTGATTCGAGTCCCTGAAACCCCGGGAGGCACCATGAGCGGCAGCACCCATCGCCCTACCGACATCCAGTTGCACCAGAAGTCGCGCATCCTCGAGCTGCGCTACAGTGACGGCTCGCATTTCGAACTGCCCTGCGAGTTCCTGCGGGTGTATTCGCCGTCGGCCGAGGTGCGCGGGCACGGCCCCGGCCAGGAGACCCTGCAGGTCGGCAAGGAGGACGTGAACATCACCGCGATCGAGCCGGTCGGCAACTACGCCGTCAAGCTGGTGTTCTCCGACGGCCACGACACCGGAATCTACGACTGGGACTACCTCCACCACCTGGGAACGGAACAGGAAAGCCTGTGGCAGGATTACCTGGAACGGCTGCAGGAAGCCGGCCACGAGCGCAAGACCCACTGAAGCGGCGAACCGAATGAACGACGAATCCGGCAAGACCCACTTCGGCTACCAGACCGTCCCGGAGTCCGAGAAGGCCTCCCGGGTCGGCGAGGTCTTCCACTCGGTGGCCGCACGCTACGACCTGATGAACGACCTGATGTCGATGGGGATCCATCGCTTGTGGAAACGCCACACCGTGGAACGGGCCGGTGTGCGTCCCGGGATGCGGATCCTCGACCTGGCGGGCGGCACCGGCGACCTGGCCGGCGCCTTCGCCCCGCGCGTCGGGCCCGAGGGCCGGGTGGTGGTCTGCGACATCAACGCCTCGATGCTGGAGGCCGGGCGCGACCGCATGCTGGACGAAGGCCATGTCGGCAATCTCGACTACGTGCAGGCCGATGCCGAGCAGTTGCCCTGGCCGGACGAATCCTTCGACCGGGTCACTATTGCGTTCGGACTGCGCAACGTGACCCGCAAGGAACGCGCCCTGTCCGAGATGCGCCGCGTGCTGAAGCCGGGCGGGCGCGTGCTGATCCTGGAGTTTTCGCATCCGGTAGCGCCGCTGCGCCCGGCCTACGATCTCTACTCGTTCAAGCTGCTGCCGCTGATGGGCCAGGTGGTGGCCAACGACGCCGACAGCTACCGCTACCTGGCGGAATCGATCCGCATGCACCCGGATCAGGAGACCCTGGCCGGAATGATGCGCGAAGCCGGGCTGGAGCGCGTGGAGTACGACAACCTCACCGGCGGAATCGTCGCGCTGCACCGCGCGACCCGCCTGTAGCGAGCCGGACCCCGCGTGATGGCCGAACCCCTGCCCCTCCCCGGCCCGCTGACCGCGGTTGCCGAACGCCTGCTGAACGAGCGCCTGCGCACGGCCCCGCCGGAGGCCCGCGCACGCCTGGCCGGACGCGCGATCGCGGTGCGGATCGAGCCGCCCGGCATCGCCTTCTCGCTGATCGGGGCGGCCGACCGCCTGCAGGTGGTCGGCGGGATCGAGGAACCCGCGGACGTACAGCTTGCCGGCTCGCCGCTGGCGCTGGCCGCCGCGCTGGGGCGCGATGACCGCTCCGGCCTGACACTCGCAGGCGACGCGGCGGTCCTGTCGGACCTGCGCCACGCGCTGAACGCAGCAGAACACGACTGGGAGGTACTGTTCGAGCGCATCGCCGGAGTGGGCGCGGCCGCCCCGGTGCGCCGCCTGCTGGAGGGCACGCTGTCCGGGCTGCGCCATGGCGCCCGCCGGGGTGCCGAGGACGTGGTCGACTATGCGCGCGACGAGGCCGGATGGCTGCCACCCGGCGGGGCGTTCGAGGCCTTCGCCGAGGACGTCGCCGACCTGCGCGACGATGTCGCCCGGCTGGAGGCCCGCCTGCGCCGGATCGAGACCGGCGGTGCGACCCCCGACGACGACCGGCAGGGCTGATGCGACGCGCACTGTACCGGGGCCTGCGGCTGTGGACCATTGCGCGGGTCCTGATCCGCTACCGCCTGGACGTCATCCTGTTCACGCTGAAGCCGTTGCGGCCGCTCAGTTTCCTGCTCTACCTCGCGCCGTGGAACTGGTTCCGGCGCACACAGGGCACCCGTGGGGAGCGCATTCGCCGGGCGCTGGAGGACCTCGGCCCGATCTTCATCAAGTTCGGGCAGATGCTCTCGACCCGCCGCGACCTGCTGCCGGACGACATCGCGGTCGAGCTGGCACGCCTGCAGGACCGGGTCCCCCCGTTCCCCAGCGACCGCGCCCGCGCGCTGATCGAACGCGAACTGGAACGCCCGGTCGCGGTTGCGTTCGCGAGCTTCGAGGACACCCCGATCGCGTCGGCCTCCATCGCCCAGGTACATGCAGCGACCCTGCAGGACGGGCGCGAGGTGGTGGTCAAGGTGGTCCGGCCCGGCATCCTGAAGACCATCCGTGCCGACCTCGACGTGATGCACTTCGTCGCCGAGCTGGCCGATCGCTACTGGTCGGAGGCGAAGCGCCTGCGCCCGCGCGAGGTGGTGGACGAATACGAGAAGACCATCACCGACGAGCTGGACCTGATCCGCGAAGGGGCCAACGCCGCGGCGATTCACCGCAACTTCGAGGACAGCCACGTGCTGTACATCCCGGAGATCGTCTGGGAGTACACCCGCCGCAACGTGCTGGTAATGGAGCGCATCGAAGGAATCCCGGTAGCCGACATCGCGACCCTGCGCAGCCACAACGTCGACCTCAAGCTGTTGGCCGAGCGCGGGGTGGAGATCTTCTTCACCCAGGTATTCCGGCACAACTTCTTCCACGCCGACATGCACCCCGGCAACATCTTTGTCGATGCGACCCGTCCCGACGACCCGACCTACCTGGCGGTGGACTTCGGCATCGTCGGCAGCCTGCTGGATTCCGACCAGCGCTACCTGGCGGAGAACTTCCACGCCTTTTTCAACCGCGACTACCGACGGGTCGCGGAGCTGCACGTGGAGTCCGGCTGGGTCCCGAAGGACACCCGGGTGGACGAATTCGAGGCCGCGATCCGCACGGTCTGCGAGCCGATCTTCCAGCGTCCGCTGGAGGAGATCTCGTTTGGTCAGGTACTGTTGCGCCTGTTCCAGACCGCACGCCGTTTCAACATGGAGGTCCAGCCGCAACTGGTGCTGCTGCAGAAGACCCTGCTGAATATCGAGGGGCTCGGCCGCCAGCTCTACCCGCAACTGGACCTGTGGGCCACGGCCAAGCCGTTCATCGAACAATGGATGCACGAGCGCATGGGTGTACGTGCGTTCTTCCACAATGCCCGCCAGCACCTGCCGCGCCTGCTCGCACATCTGCCCGAACTGCCGATGCACCTGGAAAAGGCCCTGAGCATCGAGGAACAGCGGGCCGAGCGCGACGCCGCCCTGCGCCAGCAGATCCTCGAGCTGGAACGCGGCCTGCAGCGCCAGGCCCGCCGACGTAACGAGGGCTGGGCCGGTGTGGCCCTGCTGGCGCTTGCCGGGCTGGCCACCCAGCTCGAGGTCACCACCTGGCTGGGCACCCCCTGGCCGGTCTGGCCGCTGGGTCTGCTCGGCGCACTGATCCTGTTTGCCAGCCTGCGCCCCGGACCGCGCCGCCCCCGACTGGACCCCGAGCGCTAGGGAAACACCGATCAGCGTCGGGGCCATCCACGGAGATCGCCACGGCGCTGTGCGCCTCGCGATGATGGTGGCTGTCCGCCGTCGCCCGCTCCCGCCGCTTGTGGGGTGACCCCGGCGCCGCTAAGGTCGGGGGCCCGTCGGGCGCTTCCGGCGGGTCTTTATCGGGGGGATGTCCCGGGCGGATGAATCCCGGAGCAGGGGAGGCCCAACGCTTGGTCTGGATCACAATGCTGCTGGCGTCCACGGTGGCCGCATTCGCGCTGACCGCCATTCTGCGACGTTATGCACTGCGGCATCGCTGGCTGGATGTACCGAATGCGCGCAGCTCGCATGCCCGGCCCACGCCGCGCGGCGGCGGGGTCGCGATCGTTTCGGTGTTCGTCGCGGGGCTGACCGGCCTGGCGCTCGCCGGGGTCGTCAGCATGTCGGTGCTGGTCGCCCTGAGCGGCGCCGGGCTGCTGGTCGCGCTGGTCGGCTGGCTGGATGACCGCGGACATGTCCCGGCGGGCTGGCGGCTGCTGGCGCATTTCCTGGCCGCCGCCTGGGGGCTGGCCTGGCTGGGAGGACTGCCGCCGCTGGTGCTGTTCGGCACACCGGTAGAGCCGGGCTGGCCGGGACAGCTGCTGGTCCTGCTGTATCTGGTCTGGCTGCTGAATCTCTACAACTTCATGGACGGGATCGACGGGATCGCCGGCATCGAAGCGCTCGCCGTCGGAGCCGGCGCGGCGCTGTTGCTCGGCTGGCTTGCTGGCAACGGGCACTGGCTGGCACCGGCACTGCTGGCCGCCGCCAGCCTGGGCTTTTTGCTGTGGAATTTCCCGCGCGCGCACATCTTCATGGGCGACAGCGGCAGCGGCTTCCTCGGCCTGATGCTGGGGCTACTGTCGATCCAGGCCGCCCGCGTGGCACCGGAATACTTCTGGATGTGGCTGGTGCTGCTGGGTGTATTCGCAGTGGATGCCACGCTGACCCTGCTGCGCCGCCTGCTGCGCGGCGAGCGCATCTATCAGGCACACCGCAGCCATGCCTACCAGCATGCGGCCCGGATGCTCGGGGCGCACCTGCCGGTCGCACTCGGTGCGGGTCTGCTGACCCTGCTGTGGCTGTTGCCGGTTGCAGCCCTGGTCGCCCTGGGGCACCTGGACGGAGCGCTGGCGGTCCTGATTGCCTATGCCCCGCTGGCCGCCGGGGCGTGGTGGCTCGGCGCCGGGAGACCCGACGCCCACCCCTGACCCGGGCGCCGGGCCCGAGGTTTCAGTACACTGCGGGGCTTTCCGGACCGGGCCCGGGTGTGCGCCAAGCGATCCCCTGATGAACCGACTGTTCCGCTCCACCGCCGTTGTCAGTGGCATGACCATGATCTCCCGGATCATGGGCTATCTGCGCGACATGGTGCTGGCGGTCACGTTCGGCGCCGGACCGGCCACCGACGCGTTCTTCGTCGCGTTCCGCATCCCCAATTTCCTGCGCCGCCTGTTCGCCGAGGGCGCCTTCAACCAGGCCTTCGTGCCGGTATTCGCGGAATACCGCGAAAAACGCGGCACAGCGGCCCTGCGCAACCTGCTCGACCACACCGCCGGCACGCTGATGACGGTGGTTACGGTGGTCACGCTGATCGGCGTGCTGGCCGCCCCCCTGCTGATCTGGGTATTCGCCCCGGGACTCGGCACCCAGGAGGAAGGTCGCCAGGACTTGGCTGCGCAGATGCTGCGCGTCACCTTCCCCTACCTGCTGTTCATCTCGCTCACCGCCATGGCGGCCGGCATCCTGAACAGCATTGGCCGTTTCGCGGTGCCGGCATTCACGCCGGTCTTTCTGAATCTCGCCCTGATCGCGGCCGCCCTGTGGCTGGCGCCGATGTTCGACGAACCGATCGTCGCCCTGGCCTGGGGAGTATTCGTCGCCGGGGCGCTGCAGCTCGCGTTCCAGATCCCCTTCCTGTGGCGCGCCGGACTCCTGCCACGGCCGCGACTGCGGCGGGCGCACGAGGGGGTACGCAGGATCATCCGGCTGATGCTGCCAGCGATCCTCGGGACCTCGGTGGTCCAGATCAACCTGCTGGTGGACACCCTGATCGCCTCGTTCCTGGCCGCAGGCTCGATCTCCTGGCTGTATTTCGGCGACCGCTTCGTGGAGCTGCCGCTGGCACTGTTCGGCATCGCGATCGGCACCGTGATCCTCCCGCGCCTGTCCCGCCAGTACAACCAGGCCGATCCAGCGGCATTCGGTCGCACCCTGGACTGGGCCCTGCGGCTGGCCATGCTGGTGGCGCTGCCATCAATGGTCGGGCTGATCGTCCTGGCCGTCCCGATCCTCGCCACCCTGATCCAGTACCAGGCATTCACCCAGTTCGACACCTGGATGACCGCGATGGCACTGGCGGCCTATGCCCTGGGTCTGCCCGGCTTCATCCTGATCAAGGTCCTCGCACCCGGCTTCTTCGCCCGCCAGGACACCCGCACCCCGGTGAAGATCGCGATCATTGCCATGCTCTGGAACATGGTCCTGAACGGTGCCTTCGTGCTGCCCTGGTATCTGTCGGGCCTGCCGGGGGCACATGCGGGCCTGGCCCTGGCGACCTCTGCCTCGGCCTACATCAATGCGGGCCTGCTGTATCGCGGACTGATCCGCGAGGGCATCTACCAGCCGGGGCCGGGGCTGGCGCGCCTGCGGTTCGGGTTGCCGGCAGCGCTGGTGGTGATGGCCGCGGTGCTGGTCTGGCTCTCACCCGCCTTCGGCCAGTGGACCGAGTGGTCGGTGAGCGCCCGTCTGCTGGGGCTGGCGGGGTTGATCGTTGCCGGGGTGGGCAGCCTGGGGGCGAGTCTGTGGGTGGCGGGCATGCGCCCGCGCCATCTGGTCCTGCGCGACAGTTGACGCCTCGGCGGTCTGTGCCGCTGCCGGCCGGGCCTGGTTCGTCCTCGGTCGCTTGCGTGCCTTTGTCCCGGATCCAGGCCTAGCCATCATCGGGCAGGACGCCAGGCCAAATCCAACGTAAACACCGGCGCCTGATCCAAGTCCGACAGGCTCCTAGTCGGTCTTCACTTCGAATGGCGCGCAGCGCTTCGCCAGCAACTCGCCGCGGATACGCGGGTAGCACGGCAGGCCCCGGTCGAACGGCGGGGCGTCCTCGCCCTGGATCAGCGGACGGAGGTAGTCGCGGGCGGCCTGGGTAATGCCGTAGCCATCGGGGGTGATGTATTCGCGGGGCATGCCCTGCTCGATATCGGCCACGGTCTCCAGTGGCGTGAACCCGATGCTCCAGCGATAGGGCTTGCTGGAGTCGCGACGGATGATCGGCATGAAGGCATCCTCGCCGGCGACCACCCCTTCCACCGCTGCACGCCCGCAGGCGTAGGCCTGCTCCACATCGACCCGCGACGCGATATGCCGTGCCGCGCGCTGGATGTAGTCGACCACCGCCCAGTGCAGCTTGTGGCCGGTATGCTCGCGGATCAGTTCGGCCAGGCGCGGTGCGGCTCCGCCCAGCTGGGTGTAGGCATATACGTCGTGGCTTTGTGCGACCGAGAACAGGTTGCCATCGGGGTTCTTGATGCCCTCGGAGACCACCACCACGCAATAGCCGTGGCGTTCGATGGTGCGCTCGAGATGCTCCAGGAAGTCGTCCCGGTCGAACGGGATCTCCGCGAACAGGATCAGCATCGGTGGCTGGCCGTCAAACTCCTGGGCCAGAGCCGCGGCTGCGGCGAGCCAGCCGGCATGGCGCCCCATCACCTCCATCACGAACACCTTGGTGGAACTGGTGTGCATGGACTCCACGTCCAGGCTGGCCTCGCTCACCGTGGTGGCGATGAATTTGGCCGCCGACCCGAACCCGGGACTCGAGTCGGTCACCGCCAGGTCGTTGTCGATGGTCTTGGGCACGCCGATCGCCTTGATCGGGAAACCCATGCGCTCGCCCATCCTGGCGATCTTCAGCGCGGTATCCATCGAGCCGCCACCCCCGTTGTAGAAGAAGGTGCCGATGTCGTGCGCCCGGAATACCTCGATCAGACGCGCGTACTGTTCCGGATCCCGGTCCGGGTCGCCGAGGTCGAAGCGGCACGAACCGAACGCCCCGCCCGGGGTATGCCGCAGCGCCGCTAGGGTCAGCGGGTCCTCGTGGTCAAGGTCGATGATTTCCTCGCGCAGCACCCCCAGGATGCCGTCCCGCGCTGCATAGATCTGCCCGAAATGCGCGGGGTGCGCGCGCACGGCCTCGATCACGCCCCAGGCGCTGGCATTGATCACCGAGGTGACTCCTCCGGACTGGGCATACAGGGCGTTCTGCGGCATGGAAAACCTCTCGTTTTGTGTATGGACGTCGCGGGGCGCTGCGGAGCATTTGCTACACTACCGCGTCTTTTGCCCGGCGCGCCGGGGGCCCCGGTCTCCCGATCGCGCGGAATTCATCAACCATCAAGGCTACTAGCATCATGCACATCGGCACCACACTGACCAACTGCATCATCGAGACCCAGCGCAATATCAAGACCGCCACCGGCGAATTCACCGGGTTGCTCAACGATATCTCGGTTGCCTGCAAGAAGATCTCCGACCTGGTCGACAAGGGTGACCTGATCGACGTACTCGGCTCGGCCGAATCCGAGAACGTCCAGGGCGAGACCCAGAAGAAGCTGGATGTCATCTCCAACGAGGTCTTCATCTCGGCCCTGTCGCAGAACGGCCACGTCGCGGGCATGGCCTCGGAGGAGATGGACGAGGTCATCAACCTGCCGGAGGGCGCGATCCGCGGGCATTACCTGGTGCTGTTCGACCCGCTGGACGGCTCGTCCAACATCGACGTGAATGTATCGGTCGGCACGATCTTCTCCATCCTGCGCGCCCCTGAAGGGGTGGCCAACCCGCGCGCCGAGGACTTCCTGCAGCCGGGCACCCGCCAGGTCGCCGCCGGCTACTGCCTGTACGGTCCCTCGACCATGATGGTGCTGACCACGGGGCAGGGCGTGAAGATGTTCACCCTGGACAAGGACATCGGCGAGTTCATGATGACCAAGGGCGAGGCCTCGATCCCGGAAGACACCCAGGAATTCGCGATCAACATGTCCAACAGCCGGTTCTGGGAGGAGCCGGTCAAGCGCTACATCGACGAATGCCTGGCCGGCAAGGACGGCGAGCGCGGCAAGGACTTCAACATGCGCTGGGTCGCCTCGATGGTCGCCGAGGTGCACCGCATCCTGCAGCGCGGCGGCGTCTTCATGTACCCGCTGGATTCGAAGACCATGGCCAAGGGCCAGGAGGGCAAGCTGCGTCTGATGTACGAGGCCAACCCGATGAGCTTCATCATCGAGCAGGCTGGCGGGGCCGCCACCACGGGTCGCGAGCGCATCATGGACATCGATCCGCAGGGTATCCACCAGCGCGTGCCGGTGGTCCTGGGCGCGAAGAACGAAGTGGAGCGGGTGACCCGCTACCACAGCGAGGGCTGATCGCGCCCGCCGGCTGTGGCCGGCGCCGCACCTCGCTCGCCAAGAGGCCCGGCCCCGCAAGGCGCCGGGCCTTTCTGTGTGGGCTTGCCCCGTCCGCCAGCGATGACGGGTGGTGCGGCGGGTCGTCAGACCTCGCCCATCAGCCAGGCGCTGGCAGCACCCGCCAGACTCATCAGGGCCAGCACGAAGATTGCCACCTCGGTCCCGGCGAGCTGCGCAATCAACCCGAACAACCCGCCCACCAGCAGCAGTACACCAATCACCGTATTGCTGACGGCGGTAAACGCCGCGCGGGTCTCCTGCGTGGCCATGTCCACCAGATATGTTTTGCGCCCCAGGCGCACGCCAGCATGACTGACGCCCAGCAGGAAGAACAGCGCGGCATAGACCCAGCCCCCCGGCACCAGCGCATCATCCATCGCCACCGGCACAAACCAGGTGCCCAGCGCCACGCCAATCCCCAACAGTGATGCCAGCAGGCCGGACAGGATCATCACCCAGCGCGCCGAGCGGTCGGACAGGCGTCCCCAGACCGGGGCACTGAGCGCCGAGGCCAGCCCGCTCGCCAGGATCAGCAATCCCAGCGTGCTCAGGTCCCCGGCGGTGGCATCCTCTGCCAGCAGCACATAGAACGGCAGCGCCAGCGCCGTGCTCATCAACAATGCCCGGGTCAACACGAAATGCCCGAAGGCGCGATCGGTCCACAACAGGCGCAACTGGGCCACGGCCTCGGCGATCGCGTTGCCCCCGCCCTCGGTCGCCCCGGGGTCCTCGCGCAGCCGGCCGAAGGTGGCGGCGGCGATCCACCAGGCCCCCGCCGAGACCGCCAGCAATGCGACAAACACGTCGGTCCCGGCGTCCTCCAGGCTGGCCAGAGTCAGGTACACCCCAAGGCCCAGGGTCGCGAAGCCGGCCAGCGAGGCGGCATAGCCCATCACCGTCCCGCGCCGCTGTTTAGCGATAGTCTTGCCCAGCACGTCCTTGGACGCGACCGAATTCACCCCCCGCGCCAGCGCGAAGACCACCAGCAGGGCGAGGATCGCCCAGCCGGCTGCCGCCCCCTCCAGGGTCAGGGCAACCACGGCCATCAGCGCAACCGCCGCGCCCGACAGCGCACTGCCGGCCATCCAGAAGCCCTTGCGAATCGCCCGGCGGCGGATCGACGCAGCAACGAACAACTGCGGCAGCAGCGACCCGGATTCACGAATCGGCACCAGGAATCCGGCAAACGCCGTCGGCGCCCCCAGGGCCCCCAGCAACCAGGCCAGCACCAGGCGCGCCGAGGCGAGCTCGTCACCGATCTTGCTCAGGGTGTTGGCGACCAGGTGGACAACAAAATTGACCGGCTGCGCGCGGCAGGCGTTCTCCGGGATGTCCTTGCAGATGCGCGCGTCTTCGTCCCCCGCAATGATCTCGTATAGTGCGATGATCGGGCGCGGGGCCTGGCCGGTCTCGGACATCGGTTCCTCCTGTCAGAGCGCCATTCGTATCGCGTCGTCATTGCGAGGAGTCGAAGGCGACGTGGCAACCCCCGGACGCTGGCAGAGCGGCGGGACTCGGTGGTTTCGGAAGGAGGTTGCCGCGTCGCTGCGATCCTCGCAATGACGGGGCTTCGGCCCCATGTGGGGTCTTATCGACGCCCGGCGAGCGGGTCGGCGGGGTCGACGCTGTCGCGAAACTGCTTGCGCCGGTCGAGGTTGGTAAGCTGGTAGACGGCCCCGAGCCAGTTGTTCATTACCGCCAGCGCGGTGTCATGCCAGGTATTGTCGAGTCGATCGAGCAGCAGCGCCTCCGGCAGTGCCGGGATCTCGGTACAGTGCTCCATCGCCGCCTCCACCTGCTCGCGATGCTCGTCCAGGATCGCGGCTGCCTGCGGCATCAGGTAGTTGGCCGGCAGCGGCGGATAGGCCTCGCGATGCCCCTCGATATAGCGCACGACCTCGCGCTTGTATTCCTTGAGCAGACTGATCGAGTCGTATTCGGGGTGCCCCTGGAAAAACACCATGCGAAAGCCATCGGGGGATGCGCCGAGATGGATACCGGCGTCCTCGCTCTCGACCAGCACACGCAGGCCGTGACGCTCGAACTGCTCGCGCGAGACGTCGTTGTAGCGCGAATGCGGGACATCGAAGCGCGTGTTGACCCCGGTGACCAGTGGATGGCCGCGGTCCACCACGCGGTGCGGGAACACGCCCCACAGCTTCTCGCCCATGTGCCGGCGATGCTCGCCATAACGCGCCTGCAGCACCGCATGCGTGGCCAGGCAGGAACACAGGGTGGAGGTGACGTTCTCCCAGGCCCATTCCACAACCTCGGCCAGCGGCTCCCAGAACGGTTCCAGGGCCAGATCCGGCTGGGTCACGTTGGCACCGGTGATGATCAGGGCGTCCAGTCCCTCGTCCTTCAGGGCCTCGAAGTCCTCGTAGTACTTCTCGATATGCTCGCGACCCTTTGCCCCGCGCTTGAGCTGCGGCAGGGTGAACGGGTGGATATAGAACTGCGCGATCTGGTTGCTCTCGCCGATCAGCCGGAAGAACTGGCGCTCGGTGGCAGCCAGTGCGGCGTCGGGCATCATGTTCAGCAACCCGATATGCAGCGCGCGGATCTCCTGCTGCTGCGCGAAATCGTTGGGCAGGACGAACTCGCCCTCGCTGCGCAGGCGAGCAAAGGTCGGCAGTTCGGAATGGGCGACAAGCGGCATTACACACGGGCCTCGCGTTCCAGGGCCAAGCAGACCAGGTCATCGAAATCGGACACGCTTTGCACCTGGGCCAGCTCGGTGGTGCTGATGGTGTAGCCATGACTCTCGGCGATCGCCTGATAGCGCGGAAGGCGCGCTCGGAACAGGCGCGAGAACACCCAGCGCACGAAGGCATCGGGGTCGATCTGGGCCACATAATCGAGCCCCTCGCCGCGCATGTATTCGGCGAGCTGCTGATCGAGAAACGCCTCGCGGTAGTACAGCGGCTTGGGATCGCGCTCGGCGCGTTCGATCAGTTCGCGTTCGTCCTGGTCGGTGGCCTGGATATACAGGATCAGGGTGTGCTCGGCGAGCGTCTCCAGCACCCCGGGGCTGTCCAGCTCGCAAACCGAGCCCCCCGCATCGTTTACGAAATGCGGGTAGCCGAACAGCGTCTGCGCCTTCTCGACGAAATCCGGTACGTCCAGCATCGCCTGCACCTCGGCCTCGTGGTGCAGGTGCTGGCGACGCTTGAACTCGGTCAGCGGCAGTCCGCCCAGTTCCGGGTTGCCCAGCTTGCCGAGGAAGCTGGCCACCGGATGCAGGTTGTCGACCGTGATGTTGTTGATGATCTGGATCGAATCCGAACGCAGCAGTTCGCGCAGGAACGGCACCCCCATGGCCTGGGCCTTGATATTGTCCAGGATCGGTTCGCTGAGGTAGCGGGTACCGATCCGGTAGTCGCCGGAATAGTGAAACCAGTCCTCGCGGCGCAACATGTTGGACAGCCGGGTCTTGCCCACCCCGGACATCCCCAGCAGGGTGATGCGGTGATGTTCCTGTTGTCGGTATTCCTCCGGTGTCAGGCGCATGACGCCTCCCTAGCGGCGCAGGAGAAAGGCCACGCCGGCGGCGACGGCGAGACCGCTGATGACGTAGTGATCGTACTGGAACTGCAATCCCAGCAGACCGCGCAGCCCGAACAGGATCAGCCAGCTCCCCAGCAGGATATTGCCCAGTACACGCATGCGTGGCCCCTAGGGAAACACTGATTAATGTACACGCTCGCGCTCGAGTCGCTTTTGCGTGCGAACAAGGCGCGGTGACCGTCGTGCAGTCATTCTACACAAGGGAACCGCAACGCCGTGCGCGCGCCCGTTTTTGATAACAACGGGCGGCCGAGCCCCTGCATTGAATGGCTTGTGGGGTTGGTGCCCCAGGCTCCCCGACCCTGCGTTGCACCGCTTGCGGGTAGAACCACTACCCGCTGCACGGCGCGCCTTGTCTCGGAAAACCTGGGGTACCAACGCGAGTGTATACATTGATCAGTGTTTCCCTAGCGAATCAGCTGGCTGACGCTGCGGAACTGCGGGTCGGACGCGTCACGCAGCCACTCGAACAGCACCGACTCGTGGTTGGTGATGACCGCCCCTGCCGCGCGCAGGCGTTCCAGCCCGTTGTGCCGCAGCGTCGGATCGCGCGAGCAGACCGCATCGGCGACCACAAATACCTCGACCCCGGCCGCGAGCAGCTCCAGCACCGTCTGAGCCACGCAGATATGCGTCTCCGCCCCGGTGACCACCACTTGGCCCCTGTCGTGCAGGCGTTGTTCCAGGTCGCTCGCCGCACAGCAGGAGAACGCCGTCTTGTCGGTGACCGAGGCCGAGTCCTCCAGTGCCGTGCGCAGCGGCTCGACCAGATCGCCCAGACCCTGCGGATACTGGCGCGACACCTCGATCGGCACACCCAGCTCGCGCGCGCCCTGGATCAGCCGGCCGGCATTGCGTTCCACGGCCTCGCGCACCTCGGTCGGCATCGCCGCCAGCAACCGCTCCTGCAGGTCGATCAGCAGCAGTCGCGAACGCGCTCGCTCGCAACGCGCGCCGAGGGGCGCGCGGGTGTTGCCCGACGCCGCCATCACTCCAGCATCGCGTCGATGGCTTCCAGATCGGCCACGCTCAGGCGTCCGGCCGCGCGCTGCAACTGCAGCGAGGCAAACAGGAAGCCGTAGCGGGCCTCGGCATAGTCGCGCTCGGCGCGGAACACCTCGCGCAGCGCCAGCAGCACGTCCACCTGGGTACGCGTGCCGACCTCGAACCCGGCCTCGGCCGATTCGAATGCCGCCTGGGTCGAGGCCATGGCCTGTTCCAGTGCCCGGACCCGCGAGGCATTCGCCAGCACCGTCAAATAGGCGCTGCGGGTCTGCTGTGTGGTGCGCCGTTCGACCAGCGACTGTCCGGCCTGTGCCGCCTGGAAATCCTCGCGCGCCTGGCGGGTCAGGGAGCTCACGCGCCCGCCGGTATAGAACGGCATCTCAAGGCGCAGACCGACCTGGGCATCGACCCCGTCGATACGTGTCCCGGTGCCGCCGGTGGTGTCGAACCCGTGATACGAGGTATCGGAGACCGAGGCATTCAGCCCGATCCTCGGCAGGCCTTCGGCCCGCTGGCGCTGGATTTGTTCGCGGGCGGTATCCGTGCTCAGGCGCTGGGCAGCCAGTTCCAGGTTGTTCTCTATGGCAATCGCGACCCAGGCATCGGGGTCGGCCGGCTCCGGCGGGGTCAGTTCGGCATCCTCGTGCAACGGGTCGAGCGTATCCCAGTGCTGATTGGTGATCACCGCGAGCTGTTCGCGGGCAATATCGAGTTGGTTCTCGGCGGCAATGCGCTCGGCCTCCGCGATGTCGCGCTGGGCCTGGGCCTCCTTCACGTCGGTACTGGCAATCAGTCCGACCTCGAAGCGGCGCTGCGTCTGGTCCAGCTGGCGTTCGATCGCCTCCAGCTCCGCCTCGCGGAACTGCAAGTTCTCCTGCGCAATCAGCACGTCGAAATAGGTCTCGGAGACCCGCAGGATCAGATCCTGGCGCGCCCCCTCCAGCTCGGCCTCGGCGCGTACCACCTGCAGGTCTGCCTGCGCCAGATCGATATAGTTGCGGCGGTCATAGACGCTCTGGTTCAGCGATACCCCGAAACGCGTCTGGCGTCCATCCGAACTGGGCATACCGTCCGGATCGTTGTAGAAGGCACCGGCCTCGGCCTCGCCGGTGATCTGCGGCAGCAGCGCGGAACGGGCCAGGGGACGCGTCTCCTGCACGCTGCGGTACTCGGCCTCGGCCGCGCGCAGCTCGGCGTCCTCGGACGCGGCGCGTTCGTAGACCTCGAGCAGACTGGAGGCAGCCGCGGGGGACGAGACCAGAAGGGCCAGCCCGGCGGCGGCGAGAAGCGACGACAGACGGTTCATGGGCGCGGCTCCGGAACGATATTAGTAAAACGTCATCCTAT
Organism: Pseudomonadota bacterium; assembly: GCA_051747025.1. GTDB lineage: Bacteria > Pseudomonadota > Gammaproteobacteria > Ectothiorhodospirales > Ectothiorhodospiraceae > Thioalkalivibrio. The sequence goes on along the minus strand of JBNJFQ010000004.1, from coordinate 16,723 downwards.
CAGAGCCGGTGCCGGCATGGGACTTCCGGCGCCGCGATTGCGGCGATGCCGACTCTCAGAATTCGAACGCGGGCTGCGCCTCGAAGCCTACCAGTGGCTTCACCCGCGTCTCGAACAGGATCTCGTCGCGGGTATCGTCCTCGGTGGTGCGCGTGATCAGGCGACCCTGCATGATCGGCCCGGTACCAGTAATGACGAACAGGCGTCCGCCCAGGGTCAGATACGGCTCCAGGAAGTCATCGTACTCGGCCATGGCGCCGGTCAGCACGATCACGTCGTAGCGCGGACGCGGCGGGGCCCAGTCCGGGGTCACTGTCGCGGTACGCGGATTCGCATTCTCGATCCCCAGAGCGGTCAGCCGGTTGCGCGCGGCCAGACGCAGCTCGTCAATCCGCTCGACACTGTCGACCTGCGCCGCCAGGTGCGCCAGGCAGGCGGTCACGTAGCCGGAGCCCGTGCCGATCTCCAGCACGGTATCGGTCGGCTGCGGCGCCACCGCCTGCAGCAGGCGGCCGATCACTACCGGCAGCAGGGTGAATTCGTCATGCCCCAGCGGGATCTCGGAATCCGCGTAGGCCAGCGCCTGATACGGCTCGGGCATGAAGCGCTCGCGCGGCAGCGTCTCCATTACGTCCAGCACGCGCATATCCAGCACATCCCAGGGGCGAACCTGCTGCTCGACCATGTTCATCCGGGCCAGGGCGTAATCCATCGCGGTTTCCTCGTCGACAACCAGTAGCCGCGCAAGATTACGTTCGCACGCCGACACAGGCAAGTAGGAGGCGCGCCCTCTCGCCAATCCGGGCATCACCAGCGCCCCATCGCCCAGGGGCTGGGCTCCTGCGCGCCCGGGGCCACGGAACCGTAAGAGGCGAGCCCCGCGACGATCGTTGCCTCGTCCTCGCCCTTACCGGCCTGGGGGAAGCACTATGCCTCGGGGCGATCGTCCAGAGCTTCGGCGATCGCGCAGATGCGCTCGCGCTGCAGGGCATCGCCCAGCGCCTTGCCCTTGTGGCCCCGGGCCATCAGGGCCTGCGGGTCCACCGCACTGGCAGCAGCGACCGCGTGGCGCACTGCGTCGGCCTGCGGGTAGGCGCGGTCCTCCCAGCCGGTGCGGCCGCGATAGTCCGCCTCCACCGCCAGCAGGAACGGTTCGACGTTGTCCGGACGGCGCAGTGCGTCGAGTCCGTTGATCAGCTTCAGCACGGTCTTCGGGCGCAGCTCGAACACGCGATGCACCAGCCCGTGATAACGCGCGACCCGGATCGCAAGGTCGCGGTAGCGGTTGGGGACACGCAGGCGCTCCGCCAGCTCGCGGATCAGACCCACCCCGCGTTCCTCGTGGCCGTGATGACTGGGCAGGATCGCCGGGTCGGTGGTGCCCTTGCCCAGGTCGTGAACCAGCGCGGCGAACCGCACCTCCGGAGAGTCCGACAGCCGGGTCGCCTGATCCAGCACCATCAAGGTGTGCACGCCGGTATCGACCTCCGGATGGTAGCGTTCCGGTTGCGGAACCCCGAACAGACGTTCGATCTCGGGCAGCAGGACCGCCAGCGCCCCAGCCTCGCGCAGGACCTCGACAAAACGGCGCGGTGCCGGACTCTTCAGGGCCTTCTCGCACTCCGACCAGACCCGCTCCGGGACCAGCGCATCCACCTCGCCGGAATCGACCAGCTGGCGCATCAGGGCGCGGGTTTCGTCGGCAATCTCGAAACCGAATGGCGCGAGCTGTGCCGCGAAGCGTGCCACCCGCAGCAGGCGCACCGGATCCTCGGCGAATGCCGGCGACACATGCCGCAGCAGGCGGGCGTCGAGGTCGGCCTGACCACCATAAGGGTCGATCAGGGTGCCGTCATCGGCCTGCGCCATGGCATTGATGGTCAGATCGCGACGCTCCAGATCGGCCTCCAGGCTGACCTCCGGGGAGACGTGGAACCGGAAGCCGTGATAGCCGCGCGCGGTCTTGCGCTCGGTGCGCGCCAGCGCGTATTCCTCGTGGGTATCGGGGTGCAGGAACACCGGGAAGTCGCGGCCCACGGGGCGATAGCCGGCGGCCTCCATGGCCTCCGGTGTGGCGCCGACCACCACGTAGTCACGCTCGTGCACCGGACGGCCGAGGAGCTGGTCGCGGACCGCGCCACCGACAAGATAGGTCTGCATGGCGGTCGGGAAACGTGCGGGCCGTCAGCCCCGGTCAACCTGGCGCAGGTGGGTGCGCCGCTCCTGCTTGCGCGCCTCGCGTCCGCCACCGAGGTATTCCGGGGCGATGGTCTCGAGCCGGGTATCACAGGGAAGCTGCATCGTGCTTTCGCACACGCTGTCGACGCCCAGCGAGGCGAAATTGTCGCGCGACAGCGGCTTCCCCGGCACGAACTCCAGCACCGAGGCCTGCAGGGCGCCCGCCCAGTCCGGCAGCGGTACCACCGGACGCCGGTGGCCGGTCAGGCGACCAACATAGCGCACCAGCTCGGCCAGCGTGTATACCCGCGGCCCGCACAACTCGAAGCCCTGACCATGGGTCTCCACGTCCTCCAGGGCATCCACGAAATGGTCGGCCACGTCGCCGACGTACACTGGAGCGAAGCGAGCCTGCGCGCGTGCCAGCGGCATCATCGGGGAAAATCGCAGAAGTGTGGCGAAGCGGTTCAGGAACGAGTCTTCCCGACCGAAGATCACCGACGGCCGAAACACCGTGACCGGGAACGCGGTGGTGGCCAGCGCCGCCCGCTCCGCCTCGCCCTTGGTGCGCAGGTAGTGGCTGGGCGGGTCGTCCATGTCGGCCTTCAGTGCGCTCATCTGCAGGAACCGGCGGACGCCCTGCTGTTCGGCCGCCGCCAGCGCCTTTTCGGTCAGCTCCACATGCGCGGCCCGAAAGCCGGAGCCGTCCCGCCCGCGTTCATTCAGGATCCCGACCAGGTTGATCACGGCATCCTGCCCGGCAAACACCCGTTCCAAAGTGTCAGGATCGTGGACGCTGCCCTCAACCAGATCGACCTCCGGATTGACCAGCAGGTCGCGATGGCGATGCGGGCGGCGCGTCAGCACGCGCACCTTCAGCCCGCGCGCGATCAGGCGCGTGATGATGTGGTGGCCGACAAAGCCCGTGCCGCCCAGCAGGCAGACCGTTCGAATCGAGTCGATGGACATATAGCCGAGTCCTTGCAAAAGCGAATGCGATGAATCGGGGCAGTGCCGCCCGGGCCCGATAGGGTCGACGCCCCTGCGAAGAATGCCAAACCGGCACCGGGGGGGACGATGTCCGACGAGCAGCAACGCCCTTATACTCGGGTGACATCCATTGTTCAAACCGGGTTCCGCGCGGCGTGGCTCGGCAGCATCGAGGGGGCAGCCATGAGCGAACTGACGGCCATCAATCCCGCTACCGGCGAAACCCTGGACCGGTATCCGCGCATGGACGCAGCCCGTCTGGAGGCCGCACTGGCGCGTGCGGCGAGCGCGGCTCCGGACTGGGCAGCGCATCCGGTCACAGTGCGGGCACAGTGCCTGCGCGACATCGCCGAGGTCCTGCGCCGCGAGCGCGACACCCTGGCGCAGACCGCCACCCTGGAGATGGGCAAGCGCCTGGCCGAGGCGCGCGCGGAGATCGACAAGTGCGCACTGGCCTGCGAGTACTATGCCGATCGCGGCCCCGACTTCCTGCAGGACACCATGCTGGCCTCCGACGCCTCGCGCTCGTTCGTCGCCTGGCAGCCGCTCGGCACCGTGCTGCTGGTTATGCCCTGGAACTTCCCCTACTGGCAGGCGTTCCGCCAGGCGATCCCGGCCACCCTGGCGGGCAATACCGTACTGCTCAAGCATGCCTCCAATGTGCCCGGCTGCGCGATGTATATCGAGCGGGTGTTCACCGAGGCCGGATTGCCCGAGGGCGTGTTCCAGAACCTGCCGGTCGGGTCCGACGCGGTCGCCGGCATCATTGCCGACCCGCGGGTGCAGGGAGTCAGCCTGACCGGCTCGGAGACCGCCGGGCGCGCCATCGGGGCGGCAGCCGGCAAGGCGCTCAAGTCCTCGGTGCTGGAGCTGGGCGGCTCGGACGCCTTCGTGGTGCTGGCGGACGCGGATCTCGAACACACCGTCGCGCAGGCGGTGCGTGGGCGCTACCAGAACAACGGCGAGACCTGCATCGCCGCCAAGCGTTTCATTGTCGAGGAGTCGATCGCCGACGCATTCGCGGAGCGCTTCACTGCCGCCATCCAGACCCTGCGGGTCGGCGATCCGCTGGAAGACACCACCGATATCGGCCCGCTGGCGCGCGGGGACCTGCGCGACGAACTGCACGACCAGGTCCAGCGCAGCATCGACGCCGGGGCCCGCTGCCTGGTCGGCGGTCGCCCGCTCGACGGCCCTGGCTATTACTACCCGCCCACCCTGCTCGATCATGTCGAGCCCGGCATGGCCGCCTTCGACGAAGAGACCTTCGGCCCGGTCGCGGCCATCACCCGCGCCCGCGATGCCGACCACGCCATCGCCCTGGCCAACGCCTCACGCTATGGCCTGGGCGGCAGCGTGTGGACCCGCGACAGCGTACGGGGCGAGGCCCTGGCGCGCCGCCTGGAATGCGGCTGCGCCTTCGTCAACGGCATCGTCAAGAGCGACCCGCGCCTGCCGTTCGGGGGGGTGAAGGACTCGGGCTACGGCCGCGAGCTCTCCGAACTCGGCATCCGCGAATTCCTCAACGCCAAGACCGTCTGGATCGCCTGACTCGAGCGGGGCGCCCCTGCTATCATCGCGCGGCCCACGGCGGGCCGCCTGCCCCCTCCGACACCGGTATACGATTGCGAAATGGACCCGTCCCGCCTGACCCCTTCCCTGCTGCTCGAAATCTTCGACCCGCTGTTCCTGGAACGCGGGCTGGATTATGTCCATGAAGGAAGAGTGCAGGAGCTCGGCTTCATGGACGAAGAGGGTGAGCTGGAGCTTCTCTCCAGCGTCCGGGGCAGCGGCTCCCGCACCTATACCCAGGACGTGCACATCCGCGAATACGGTTCGCAGATAGACATCGAGGGATACTGTTCCTGCCCGGTGGGCTATCAGTGCAAGCACGTGGTGGCCGTGTGCCTGGCCTGGCGCGAAACGGCCGACGTCGCCGTGCAGGCGGGTACGGGTTTCGAGGCCTGGCTTGCCCGAGTGACAAACGAGGACCCGGCCGCTTCCGCGTCCGGCGACACGAACAATCGTCTGCTGTACGAGCTCGCACCGGACCGCAGTGGCGGGCACGTACTCGCAGTGAGCTTCTCTGTCGCGCGGCGCAAGCGGGATGGCACCTGGGGGTACGGGCGCGCGGTGAATTTCAGTTCGCTGTGTGACCCCTGGCGACGCGGCGCCTACGTCCAGCCCGACGACGTTGAAATCCTGTCCCTGCTGCGCGCCTCGAGCGCGGAGCCCTTCTTTTACGGCGGCGACGCCACCCTGGAGGGGGTGGCCGGCGCCATGGCCCTGCAACTGATGCTGGAAACCGGGCGTCTGTTCTGGGGCAGGACGTACGAACAGCCCGTGCGTGCCGGAGCCGAGCGCGCCGCCGAACTGGCCTGGACAACCGACGGCGAGGCATATCGCCTGGGCCTTGCCGACCCCTCGCTGGACATCTACCCGCAGCTCGACCCTCCGGCGTATGTGGATACCGGGCGCCTTGAGGCCGGCCCTCTGCGCCTGCCCCAGGGGGTCGATGCACGACTGCTCGCCGGCCTGCCGCAGGCCCCGCCGGTGCCGGCGAGCGAGGCCGCGCGGATCAGCCGCATCCTGGCGCTGCGCACGCCCGAGCTGCCCACCCCCGAGCCGGTGGAGGTCGACACCCTCGCGGTCGAGCCGATCCCCCGCCTCCATCTGCTGTTCGACAGCAACGCGCCATTCGGGGCCCACCTGGCGCTGGGGTTTCGGTATGCCGAGGTCATCCTGGAGCCGGGCGAGTCCCAAGCGGCTCCGCTGCACGAGGCGGGCGAGCGCCTGGTACGCGTGCAGCGCAATCCCGAGGCGGAACACGCGGCGCGCGACACCCTGCTCGGCATGGCCACCCGCCCCTTCTCCGGCAGGCCGCACCAATTCCAGCTGGATGTCGATGCAGCCGATGCCGACGCCATGCTGCATCACTGGCTGCAGTTTGTGGAAACCTCCATTTCCGGCCTGGAGGCACGCGGCTGGGAAATCGTCTCGGACGCCGTCAATGCCCCGATCCTGAGCCGCGCCGACGGTCTCGATGCGGAAGTCGAATCTTCGGACCGCGACTGGTTCGACCTGCGTTTCGACCTGGAGGTCGAGGGCAAGCGCATCCCCCTGCTGCCCCTGGTTGCGCAACTGATCGGGCGGGTGGATGTGGACGACCTGCCGGAGACGCTTTACCTGGATGCCGGGGATGGGCACTACATCGCCGTGCCCGGCGCGATGCTCCGCCCGGTCCTGAAGACGCTGCTGGACCTGTTCGACCGCGAGCCGAGCACCGAGGCGCTGCATCTGTCGCGCCTGGATGCCCCGCGCCTGCTGGAATTCGATGCCGCCCGCCTGCGCGGTGCCGAACGCCTGAAAAAACTGGCCCGCCGCATGCGCGATTTCGAAGGGGTCCGCTCGGTCTCACCGCCGAGCACCTTCAAGGGAACCTTGCGGCCGTATCAGCAACGGGGACTGGACTGGCTGCAGTTCCTGCGTGAATACGAACTGGCCGGCATCCTGGCCGACGACATGGGGCTGGGCAAAACGGTTCAGACCCTGGCGCATCTGGCGGTGGAGAAGCGTGCCGGGCGCATGCGCGACCCCAGCCTGATCATCGCCCCCACCAGCCTGCTGGGGAACTGGCGCCGCGAGGCGGCGCAGTTCACCCCGAAACTGCGGGTGCTGGTGCTGCAGGGGCCGGACCGACGTGCATGGTTCGACGCGATCGAGGATCACGACCTCGTGCTGACCACCTACCCGCTGCTCAGCCGCGACGACGAGGTACTGCTGAATCGCCGCTGGCACTACCTGATCCTCGACGAGGCCCAGCAGATCAAGAACCCGCGGGCCCGCTCCGCCCAGGTGGTGCGCACCCTGGAGGCCAACCACCGGCTGTGCCTGACCGGCACCCCAATGGAAAACCACCTGGGCGAGCTGTGGGCCCAGTTCGACTTTTTGCTGCCGGGCTTTCTGGGCGACCAGAAGACCTTCAACCAGCGCTACCGCAAGCCGATCGAGCAGGAAGGCGACCGCGGCACCCTGGAACGCCTGCGTCAGCGCACCGCACCCTTCATCCTGCGCCGAACCAAGGACCGTGTGGCGCGCGAACTCCCGCCCAAGACCGAACTTCTGCGCACCACCACGCTCGACGCCCGCCAGGGTGCGCTGTACGAGAGCATCCGCTTGAGCATGGAGAAGAAGGTTCGCGAGGCCGTCGAGCGCCAGGGTCTGGCGCGCAGTCACATCACCATCCTGGACGCCCTGCTCAAGTTACGGCAGGTCTGCTGCGACCCGCGACTGGTCCGCACCTCGGAGTTTGACACCCACAACATCCGCTCCGCCAAGCTCGATATGCTCATGGAGCTGGTGCCCGAACTGCTGGAAGAGGGACGGCGCATCCTGCTGTTTTCGCAGTTCACCTCGATGCTGACGCTGATTGGCGAACACCTGGAACAGCAGGGTATTGCCTACACCAAGCTCACCGGCCAGACGCGCAAGCGCGAAGAGACCATCGAGCGCTTCCGTCAGGGCGAGGTCGACCTGTTCCTGATCAGCCTCAAGGCCGGTGGGGTCGGCCTCAACCTGACCGAAGCCGACACCGTCATCCACTACGACCCGTGGTGGAACCCGGCCGTCGAGACCCAGGCGACCGACCGCGCTCACCGCATCAGCCAGGACAAGCCGGTGTTCGTCTACAAGCTGGTCACCGAAGGCACGGTGGAAGAAAAGATCCTCGCCCTGCAGGCGCAGAAACAGCAGCTCGCCGACCACGTCCACGGCAAGGACGACCCCGCCGCCACCGACGAGCTCCCGATCGACGCCGAAACCCTCCAGCGCCTGCTGACACAGGACTAGAAGCCTGTCGGACTTGGGACTGATCTGCTGCGCGTATGGGAGAGCGGCGCCCCGCGCCTTCTGCTTCGTCATCCCGGAAACCGCGTAGCGGTGATCCGGGATCTCGATGCCGGGGTACCCCGACGCGGGAGATCCGGGCTAGTCCGTGCTGCCTTGATGGTCGTCGTCCCCGAGCGCCTGCGCCAGCGTGTCGCTGACGATGCGCATCACCGCGATACGGGCATACCGCTTGTCGTTGGCCGGGATGATGTGCCAGGGCGCGTATTCGGTACTGGTGCGGATGACCATCTCGTTGACCGCCGCCTTGTAATCGTCCCAGTGTTCACGGTTGCGCCAGTCCTCGTCGGTGATCTTGTGCTTCTTGTACGGGGTTTCCTTGCGCGCCTCGAAGCGCCGTAGCTGCTCGTCGGGATCGATACTCAGCCAGAACTTGAGGAGCGTTACGCCATGTTCGGCGAGCTGCGCCTCGAAGTTGTTGATCTCGTGATAGGCGCGACGCCATTCCGCTTCCGGGGCAAGACCTTCTACTCGCTCGACCAGCACCCGACCGTACCACGAACGGTCGAAGATGGTCCAGTAGCCGTCACGCGGCACCCGCCGCCAGAATCGCCACAGATAGTGGTGAGCCGCTTCTTCGTCACTCGGGGCGGCGACCGGGATCACCTGGTAGAGGCGGGCGTCGAGGGCCTCGATAAGCCGACGGATCGCGCCGCCCTTGCCGCCGGCATCCGAGCCTTCGAACACCACGACCACCGGATGACGCGCCTCGAAACCCAGCCAGCCCAGCCGGTTGATCCTGGGGTCCAGCGCCTTCTTTGCCTTCTTGTATTGCGCCCTGTCGAGCTGCTGGTGCAGGTCCACCTGGTCGAGGATGGTCACCTGTGCCGAGGCGCTGTCGGGCAGGGCCGGGGTGTGCGAGGTGTGGGCATGCTCCGTACCCTCGGCAGAGGCGAGGCGGGTCTCGATCGCGCGCAACAAAGTCTTGCCTGCCGTCAGGTCGCGAAAACGCCGATCGGTCGCCTCGATCAGATACCAGGGCGAAATGCCGGTGTCCGTCTCGCGTATGACGCGGGTGGCGATGCCGATAAACGCGTCATAGTGTTCCGCGGCACGGGCCGTCTCCGGCGCCATGTGCCAGTGGCTCTGCGGATTCTTGCGGCGCTTCTCGACCCGGCGCGCCTGTTCGTCCCTGGGCAGATGCAGCCAGAACTTCACGAGCAACGCCCCGCCCTCGATCAGCATCTGCTCCACCGCACGGATGCGGTCGAGCTCCGCACCAACCCCGTCAGCGTCGATCGCCTGTTGCTGGAAGTCCTCGATCAGCCGGCCGTACCAGGCCCCGAACATCACGCTGATGCTGCCGGCCGCGGGCATCTTGCGCCAATACCGCCACCAGCGCGGTCGCTGGTGCTCTTCGTCGGTTTCGTCCCAGAACACATGGGTCTGCACCCCGCGCGAATCCAACCATTCGAGCAACTGGTTGACCATCGCTCCCTTGCCGGCACCGGCCACTCCATGGAGCAGCAGGAGAACCGGAAGACCCTGGCGGCGAGCCTGACGCTGGGCGTGCAGGAGCGCGAGACGCAGATCGGGTTCGGCCTCCTTGAAATCGGCCTTGCTGACGGAGCGCCCCACTTCGGCAGCCTCGAACATCCGCAACCTTCTCCATGCGAGACGGGGAATCCAAACGTAGCGCGAACGGTAGCACAAGAGATCTTCTTCGCCGCCCGGGTTGCCCTGGCCGGGCCCCGATCAGTCGGGGAACCGGAGCCTGCAACGCCGAGGCTGCGAATACGGCAGGTGCTTACAACTCGAAGTCCGCGTCGTAGGGCTGATCGCCCTCGACGACCGGCAGCGACAGCGCGCGCCCCCAGTGGGACCAGCCACCGTCGTAGACCCGCACGTCGTCAAACCCCAGGGCCTTCAGCTGCATGTAGGCCAGGGTCGAGCGGAAGCCGTCGTGACAGTAGGCGTAGATGGTCTGGTCGGGGTCCAGATCCGCGTAGGCTTCCGCGAGCCCGTCCATGTCGTACCAGGTCTGGGTCTGCGGGTGCGTCGCGTCGAGACTGACAATATTCACCGCACCCGGGATGTGCCCGCCGCGCGCAGCCCCCGCGATGATCTCGCCGGTGTACTGCCCCTCCGGACGCGCATCCAGCAGGGTGATCGACGGATCGCGCTGCGATACCACGTCGGAGTAGATCTCCTGCCACTCGACGCGCAGATCCGGGTTGGCGGGCGACAGGGTCACGTTGCCGCGTTCCACCTCGTGCGGCTCCTTCACCAGGTCGTTGAAGGCCGTCCATTCCACGGTTCCGCCCTCGAGCAGCCGGACCCGGTTCATGTCGAACCCGAACAGATCGAGCAGGTAGTACACGCGCGACGCCAGCGCGGTCATCGAGTCGTCGTACAGCACGACGGTGGAGTCATCGTTCACCCCCCAGCCGCGCAACGTCTCCTGGAAGGTCTCGCGGTCCGGGTGGAACATGATCGGCAGCCGCGAGTTGTCCCCCAGGTCGGCGAATCGCTGCACCTGTACCGCGCCCTCGATATGGCCGACGGTAAGGTAGCGATGCGGGTAGTAACGCACCTCGAGGACGACCAGGTCGGGATCGTCGATATGCTGTTCGAGCCAGTCGGCATCCACCAGAAAATCGGCCTTGGCCGCCAGGGCGCTCCCGCTGGCGACGGCGAGCAGACCCGCCAGCAGGATGGCGACGAAATGGCGCTTGAGGGGCATCGGGAAACTCCTTTGTTCAGGTTTTTCGGGATCAAGGCCCGATCGGGCAGACACGCTGTCGGGAACTCCCTCTCGCCTGCTGAACACTGTGCTGCCCGGCTCGGGATGTCCCGTAGTGTAGCGTGGCCGGCAAGGCCCTGCCCTTGAGCCGGCCACCGGTTGGAAGCCGTCATACCCCGGCGTAGGATGAAAGAGGCCCTCCCCGGCACGCCTGCAGGGAGGGCGATCGATGCCGAGGCCTTGACGGGCGGGGGCTCCATGGAACGGATGCACAGGCAGACAACGGAAGCGGACATGCCGGCGATCGCGGCGGCCCGGGTGGTGCCCCCGATCGTCCGCCCAGGGCTGCGGCGCTGGGCGCGCGCGCGTCTCGAGCACACCGGGCCTTCCGGCTCCCTCTGGATCGAAGGGCCGCCGGGGGCCGGGAAGAGCATGCTGGCCGCGGCATCCCTCGAGGCGGGCGACGACCTGCGCGTCTGGTTGCAACTGGACGCTCGCGACCGGGATCGCGAGCGGCTCGAACAGGACATCCTGGCCGCGATCGCGGCCGCGAGGGCGACGCTTGCCCCCGCCTTCTCAGCAAGCCTGCCGCCCCTCCCTGCCACCAACCCGGGCGAGCGGATTGCCGGGGTGCTGGCGCAGCTCGGCCCCTGCACCCTGGTGCTCGACGCCGCCGAACGCGTCACCGCGGACGGTGCCTTCCACGAGCTGCTGGTCGGGCTCGCCACCAGCCTGCCGGGCAATGCCATGTTGCTGGTGACCTCGCGCCTCCCGCCGCCGTGCAGCCTCGCCCGCCTGCGCATGGAGGGGCGCGTACAACACATCGCCGCACACGACCTGAAACTGGACCGCGACGAGGCGCGCGCCCTCGCGCTTGGCGAGCTTCCCGAAAGCGATGCCGCCCGCACCGAGCAGGCCTGGCAACAATCCCGGGGCTGGCTCGCCGGGTTCCTCGCCATCCTGCACCAGGCGGCTGGACAGGACCCGGCCCTGTTCGATCAGTATCTCGAACACGAACTGCTGGCTGACCTGTCGGCCGAAGACCGCGCACTGCTGCAGACCCTCGCCCTGACCAACAGTGTCATCCCGGTCGCCGCACTCGAGGCCCTGGTGGGCGCGCCCGGGGTGGATCGCCTGCGCGAACTGGCCCGGGCCAACCGCCTGCTGGAGCAGGACGAACCGGGCTTCGCACTGCATCCACAGCTGGCCGACTACCTGCAGCGCACCGGAGGGGTGGGTGCCGCGCAGCAGCGCAGCCTCGGCGATGTACTCGCGGCCGACGGCCGGCCCGAGGCGGCGATCGACTGCTGGTTGCGCGCCGGAGCGCCGGAGCCCGCGGCCGAGGCCCTGGTCCGGATTGCGCCCGTCCTGCTCCAGCGCGGCGACCACGACCACCTGGCGGGGTACATCGGCGCCCTGCCCGCGGCACTGCGCCCGGCCGGCTCGCGCCTCCAGCTCTGGTACGGACTCGCGCTGGCGCCGCGCGATGCCGCCGCCGCGAAACCGGCGCTGCAAGCCGCCCTCCCGGCCCTGCGCGAGGCCGGCGACCGCTCCGGGGCGGCGCTGGCCTGGGCGGGGCTGGTCGACCAGGCCTGGCTGGAGTGGGGCACGTTCGATCACCTGCACCGGTTGCTCGACGAACTCGATCCACTGGGCCCGGAAGGCATCGACGCCATCGAACCCGCGGCTGCGGCGCAGCTGGTGTCGGCCGCGCTGCTGCTGTTCGGCGTGATCGGCCCCGGCGACCCCCGCGCCGCAGGCTGGCTGGCCGCCGCCGAGACCGTCGCCCGCCAGCCCCTGCCCGACAGCGAGCGCCTGCGCGTGCTGCATGTGCTGCTGGTGGTCGATACCTGGATATACGGCGAGCGCCCGCGCGCCACGCGCACCCTCGAACAGGGCCGGATCGTGCAGACCCGCGCCACCCTCCCGCCGTTGCAGGAGCAGATGTGGCATGCCGCAGTGGCCGGCTACCAGCTGTGGTTCGAGCCGGACGCGCAGGGCGCACGACACACCGTCGACCTGGCGCTCGAGCGCGCACGGCAGCACGGCATGCACCTGTGGGACTTCCAGCTCGAGGCCCTGGGCGCCTGCGCCGCCCTGCGCCGGGGCGACGGCGCCCGCGCACAACAATGGCTGGAACGCACCCGCCACACTACGCAGCCCGCCCAGCCCACCGATTCGAGCTTTCAGGCCTGGGTCTGCGGCGCCACGCTGCTGCACACCGGCGACCCGGCCAGCGCGGCCACCCTGGCGGAAGAAGCGCGGCGCCTGATCGCCGGCCGCGGGCCGGAAAACGCCCAGCTCCTGTCCCGCCTGGCCGTCGCGCGCACGCACCGCCTGCTCGGCCGCTCGCGCGCCGCGCTGGCCGAGGCGATCGCCGTGGACCGCAAGGCCCGCCAGATGGATGCGACGCTGTACCGCTGGATGGCACGGCTGACCGCCGCCCAGGCCCTGGCCGACTGCGGACGCGCAACCTGGGCGGACCGGCTCCTTGCCCAGTCTCTGACCGAAGGCCGCGCCCGGGGCTACCGCTGGCTGCCCTGGTGCGCACCCGACGAACTCGATCGCCTGTGCCGGCGCGGCCTGGACCTCGGGATCGACGCGGATTACCTGTACGCCTTCGCGCACGGCAACGGTCTGCCGCAGTGGCAGCCCCCCGACCACGCCCCGCCGGATGCCTGGCCCTTGCGCATGCACGCACTCGGTAACCTCGCGGTCCAGGGGCCCGACGGGCCCATCCCGCTCACCGGCAAGGGCGCCACCCTGCTGCGCTGGCTGGCCGGTGCCGGCGAGAGCGGCATCGCCGAGACCCGGGTCCTGGACACGCTTTGGCCGGACGCCGAAGGCGACCGCGCAAGGCGCTCCTTCGATACCCTGCTGCATCGCCTGCGCCGCAAGCTCGACAGCCCGGACGCCATCCGCTTGCGGGATCAGCGCCTGGTGCTCGATCCCGCCGTTTGCTGGACCGACGTCGCCGCCCTGCGCCACCACCTGGAGCGCGCCGCCAGCGACGACCCGGACGCCTGGACCGCCGCCCTGCAACTCGCCGAACAGGCACGCGCCCCGGCCGGCGAATGGCCCGAGCCACTCGGCCCGAACCTGCGCCGCCAGTTTCACCGCACCGCCGAGGCCATCATCCAGACCCATCTGCAGGCCGGCGACATCGCCGCCGCCATCACCGCCACCCAGCGCGCAGCCGCCATCGACCCCCGCCACGAAGCGTTCGCCACCCGCCTGCACGAACTGACCCGCCGCGCGCCCCGTGCACCCGTGGATGCCCCGTAATCATCCGCCCCGCGTTCTACCGGCCACGCCTCGATGTCACGGCCTCCCGGCTCACGCCGCAAGCCCGGGAAAAGGGGTCTGTCCCCTTTTCCATCGGCAGAGTGACGCTCCGTCGAGCTGGAGCTCAAGTCGGTGACACCCCCTCAATGGTTACGCTACCGTCGCAATCAGATACTTACGAGCACCCCGGACGGAAACGTTGGGACACTACTGGGCTGTCCCCTTTTCCATCGCTTTTCCATCGTCCAGGGAGATCGCCACGTCGCTGCGCTCCTCGCGATGACGGTGTTTCCTTACTGGTCATTGCGAGGTCCCGCAGGGGCCGCGGCAATCGGCGGGAGCGACCCGCTATCCGGTCGCGCGCATACCGCCGCCCCCGCCACCGGGTGGCGGCGTCCACACGTTGCGAAAAGCCTGGTGTGTCTTCGCCGGCAGATGGCGCGAGAAGCGCAGTTACACACCCCCATCGGTGCGCACCGCATCGATCCGGCCCCGCGTCAGCCTGTACTGTCGCGCCACGTCCGCGCAGCCGCGTACGAACCCGGCCGGCGGTTTGCCGCGCCGCACGCGGGCCGTGCCATCGTGAAGCTCGACAGAAAACACCAGTCGTGCATGCCAGAGCATCAGCGCCAGGCCCAGCCCCAGTACGGCAAACATGAACAGTAACGTGAACAGCATGATGGATTGCGTCGTCGGAAGGAGTCCGTGCCAAGTGTAGTGCACTCCAACCGGCGCCCTTCATCATGCCCGGACCAGCGCAGGGCCCCGTTATTGCGAGGCCTCCCAGAGGCCGCGGCAATCTCCCGGATCGGCCCGAGCGCCTGCCGGGCGCGTTGGTGGTGCCGGATCTGACCGGAAAGATGAGTGCCCTCTTTCTCCCGACCCATGAAGGCCCCATTTCGCGGGCCAAATGGCTCGTTTAAGGCCCAGAAACTGCCCTTGAGAGGACGAAAGTCGCCTTCCTGCAGTGGGTTACCTTGGTCCGACCCGAATGGCCCCGCGAATGGCCCCGAGGGCGCTCGAACTTGGCCACGGCGTCAAAGACGTGGAAAACGACCTTGCCCCTGGGTGTCCTGGTGTCGATCGTTTTCGAGACTCCCCGCTCAGTGATCGTAGGGGTGGACTCGGGGCCGGATGCCGCGCTAACTTAACACAAGGTAATACCCAGTAATACGAGGTCCACCATGGCAACGTCCCTGAAAATCGATGACGCACTGAAAGGCCGCCTCCAGGATCTCGCCGCCCAACGCCGACGGTCGCCCCACTGGATCATGCTCGAAGCCATCCGCCAATACGTTGACCGCGAGGAAGCCCGAGAGAGTTTCAGGCAGGAAGCCTTGGCGTCCTGGTCGGCCTACCGGGAAACCGGCCAGCACCTAACCGGGCAGGAAGCCCGAGACTGGTTGAGTACATGGGGCACTGACGATGAAGGCGCCGTGCCCGAGTGCCACGAGTAATCGTCACCGCAGGCGCCGCAGAAGGTTTGGAGCGATGCAGGCGCGCTCTCGCCACTAAAGCTCCGGATGCGGCCAGGCGCGCGGGTCAGGTGATCGAGCGGCAATTCCTGCTGCTGGAAACGGCCCCCGATATTGGGCGACCGGACCCTGAAATCCCCGAACTGCGTGAGTTGGTGATTGCCTTCGGCGACTCCGGATTTGTGGCCCTCTACCGTCACGAACCGGCCGACGACGCCGTGTATGTCCTCGCCTTCCGGCACCAGAAAGAGGCGGGTTACTGAATGCGGAGCCTGAGCTTCAACCGCTTGTGCCGCGCATCGGTCACGAACAGCGGAATCAGCGGTCACGTTCACCGGAATACGCACCGGGCCTGATCGGGAAAACGGGAACCGTGTTGCGTTGCATGGGAACCCCCGGGTTCGTGTTGCCAGCACCCGTCTCCCACCGCCGCACGGGCTGCCGCCGCTATGGTGTCCGTTGGTGTTGTTTCGTTTATTGCGTTTGTGTTCCCGGTGCGCCTATTATCAGCATAAGACGAGAGGAACGACGATGAGCGCCCACGAAAGGAACAACGGACTGCCTGACCCTGAAGCCGCCGCGCTGGCGCGCGAAAGCGCGAGCGAGCTGGCCCGGCTGCTCGCGGAGAAGCCCGAGGCGGAACGGGCGCAGATCCGTCTGGATGGAGCTGACCTGATCGTACCGCGGCAGGCGGTCTCTCTGTTGCGCGACATTCTTGCCCAAATGGCCCAGGGCAACGCAGTGACGATTGTCCCGACCCACGCGGAACTGAGCACCCAGGAAGCCGCTACGATCCTCAACGTGTCGCGGCCGTTTGTCGTCAAACTGCTCGAGCGGGGTGACATCCCGTTTCGTAAGGCCGGCACGCACCGCCGCATTCGTTATGAAGACCTCATGAACTACAAGGCGCGCATGGACGCCGACAGCCACGAAGCAATGGATGCTCTGGCCGCGCAAGCGCAGGAGCTGGACATGGGCTATTGATGCATGCGTTTCGTCGTCATCTACGATGCCTGCGTCCTGTATCCGGCCCCCTTGCGTGACTTCCTGATCCGTCTGGCCCGTACCGGCCTTTTCTCCGCGAAGTGGACAGACGACATCCATGACGAATGGATCCGCAACCTGTCGGCACGCCGTCCGGAGATTGCCGAACGCCTCCAGCGAACCCGCGAGTTGATGGACCGGGCAGTGCCCGATTGTCTGGTGG
>JBNJFQ010000003.1:0-111829 GCA_051747025.1 Pseudomonadota bacterium | reverse complement strand
CAAGCCAATGAGGCAAAAGAGCTGGCCTCAATTGAAGATTTTCACCATCTGCAAAAAATGGCCTGACAATGCGCTTAGGCCGTTCGTTTACGTTCGCGCGTTCGAATAAATCGCACTCGCCATGATGTCAGCACTGTCTTGTCCCGCCGGACATGATGCTCAGCCACTTCCGTGCACGAGACAGGGGCGCTTTCTGGCACGGTCTACCTCATCCGTTACCCAAGATAAATTCAAGGGCGATGAGTTCCGACCCGTCGTCCGTCGCGGTGGACATGCCGGAGCTGACTGCGCGAAACGGGTCGTATGACAGTCACGAGCAAAGAGGTGTTTGGAGGCCGGAATGCAGGTTGGCACATGGGTCCGCAGCCAAGAGGCACTGCGGATCATGCATGCGTCAATCGAGGTGCTGGAGGGCCTGGCGGAGCCAGCCGTACGGGATGCGTTCCTGTTCCAGGCGCACGCGTTCGCCCGGGATGTTGTCGCGCAGCATGCGGAATAGTTCGTCCTCGGCGGGGGTGAGACGGCTGAGGTCGCGGGTGTGGCGGCGGTCTTCGGGTTCCTGGCCCCAGAGGTTGTGGTGTGCCTCCAGGGTGTCGCGGTCCATGAGCAGGGATTGCGCCCGAGGCAGATGGGCGCGCAGGCGATCAAGGATAGCGAATCCGTGGGTGTCGATATCGCCCCAGTAGTGGACCGGAAGTCTCCGCAGCCAGGGGAGCCGGTCCAGGTGCTCGACGGCATAGCCCAGCCCGAAGATGACGAGGGCGCGCGCGTGCTCGGGGAAGGCCAGGCCATTGATCTCGTTTTCCGCGATGAATACCCGTTCCACCGGCGTGGCCCAGGCGCAGGGGTCGAGTTGCGCGAGTTCGTCCACCGGGGCACTGAGGTCGCTCAGGCCGTGCAGATACAGGGTCGGGTCGAGCAGTCGGAGCCGGAGGGTTACGGGCCGGGTGCGCAGGCCATAGCGGGCCTCGAATCCGCGGGCTCCGGTGTGGCGGGTGTCGACCGCTGCGGCGGGCAGGACGAGATCCAGCAGTTCGCCGAGCAGGCGCCGGCGCGCCTCGATGAACTTGGTGTCGACCCCGGGGATGTCGAGCTGGCGCAGGTAGAGGCCGGGGCGCGGGTGGGCCCGGAACCATTCCACGACTGTGAGGATGCGATCCCAGGCATCGGCCTGGTCCAGGGCGGTCAGCGGCCGCCGCGCGACCCAGTCGAGCAGGGCCGGGCAGCGCTCGGACGTGGCGGCCACCAGGGCGTCGAACCTTTGGGCATCGCGGGTATGCCCCAGCAGGCGCAGGGCATCGTCGGCGTCGGGGACGCGGGCCGCGCGCGGCAGCGGGTTGCTGCCGTGGACCCGGTTGCGTTGCGTCTCCCACAGGAGTTCGAAGCCGTAGCCGCGCTGGCTGCGTTCGCCCTTGCGCAACTCGGCCACCCAGTCCATCACCCGGCCGAAGTCGGCCGTGACCTCGCGTGGGCGGGGACGGGTCAGGGGGATTTCCAGCGGGAACAGCGGTGCGCCGGTCACGCGCGCGGCGAGGATCTCGCCGCGCTCCCAGCGCCGTTGTAGCTGCCGGAGGATTCCGGCGGGCCGCGTCCAGTCGCCCATGTCAGCCTGCGGTGCCGGCGGCTCGGGCCGCCTTTTCCGCCTGGTATTCCTCGATGGTCAGGTTGCGGATCAGGGAGCGGGCCCCGTCCGGGGAATGGACAAAGCCGACACTGGCGACATGTGGTTCGATGATGTGGATCTTCTGCAGTGGCGTGACGATCAGGAGCTGGAGCTTGAGCCGCTCGAACAGTTCCAGGCCGAATCGCGCGGATTCGTCGGAGCCGCGACCAAAGGCCTCGTCGATCACCACGAAGCGGAACGAGCGGCTGCCCCGGGTGCCTTCCTCCAGCCCGAATTGGTAGGCGAGGCTGGCGGCGAGCACGGTGTAGGCGAGCTTTTCCTTCTGCCCGCCGGACTTGCCGCCGGAGTCGGTGTAGTGCTCGTGGGACGCATCGTCCTCGCGCCAGCGTTCCTCGGCGGAGAAGGTGAACCAGTTGCGTACGTCGGTCACCTTGCGCCGCCAGCGCCGGTCCAGCTCGGCCGTGCCCTCGCGCCCGCGCAGGCGTTCGATGATCGCGCGCACCTGCAGGAACCGGGACTCGGAGTAGTCGGCCTCGCCCTGTGCATCGGTAGTGCCGGTGGTGCAGGCGCGCAGATCGCGCTGGAAGTCGCGGATCTCGGTATCCGCGGCGGGGTCGGCCAGCAGGCGGATGTAGCGTCCCTCGTTGAAGTCGATGCCGTGCAGCGAGGCGTTGATGGTGTCGACGCGTTCGCGGATCGATTCGCGCTGGCGTTGCAGCTGGCTGTGGAACTGCGCGACCTCGCGAATGGTGTTCTCGTTGAGCAGTTCCTTGAAACGTTGTTCGAAGCGCGGCAGGTCATCGCCCCGCAGGTGCTCCAGCAGGCTGGCGTATTCGTCGGCCGCGTCCAGGTGGGCGTCCATCTCGCGGCTCTCCAGCGGCCAGCGATGACGAAAGTCCGCCATCGCATTGACGACCCGTTCCGCCAGGCGCTTGAGCTGCCGCTCGTCGCGGTCAATGCGGCTCTGCAGCCAGGCGCGCATCTCCGACTGGGCGTTGTCGCAGGACTCCACGGTCACGCGGCGATCGCCCAGCGCCTCATCACGCAGCTCGTCCAGGCGCGGGAAGACGGCCTCGCGCTGGGTGGCGGTCGCACCGGCATGCTGCTCCCGGGCGGCCGCCAGGGCCTCCTGTGTGCGTTCCTGGCGTTCCTGCAGCCGGCTGCGCTCGTTCTTGAGCCGGTCGAGCTCCTGTTCGTGTTCGCGGATCGCCTCTTCCAGGGACTCGAGCTCGGTCTGCAGGGCACGCAGGGTGTCGGATTCTTCCTCGAGGCGGCGTTTCTCCTCTTCCAGGGCCGCGATCTCGGCCACCAGGGCCTGCCAGTCCAGCGCCTGGAAGTCGTCGTAGACCTCCAGCTTGCCCAGGGCCACGCGACGCTCGTTCAAGGTTCGGGATTCCTGCTCCAGGGTGGCCAGCTGGTCGGCAATCTGCTGCATTCGGGCCTGCAGGCTCTCGGCCTGGTGCTCCAGGGCGGCGATCTTGTGCTGGTTGCTCCAGCCGAGGATGTAACGCGAGCGGTCGTCGATGCGGTGGCGGTCGTCCTTCTCGTGGCGCTCGCCACCGGCCTTGGTCTGGCCGGACCGGGTAATCGCGCGCGGTTCGCGGCGGAAGCGTTCCAGGTCGTCGCAGCAGGCGTAGTCGAAGCGCCGGGCGAGTTCCGCGGCCAGCCACGGGTAGAACGCCGAGTCCGGGTGGATCGCCAGCTTGTGCACTAGCGATTCGGAATGCAGCCGGGCGGCGCCGGAATCGCGCTCCACCGGCTCGCGGACCCGGTAGTAGACCAGACGGCCGCGCAGGTGGGTGCGGTCCACCCAGTCGGCCACCGTGGAGTAGTGCCGGTCGGGTACCAAAAGGGACAGGCCGAAGTTGTGCAGCAGGCGTTCCGCGGCCCCTTCCCAGTCGCGCTGTTCCTCCAGGACCTGGATCAGTTCGCCGGCGAAGGGCAGGGTGGCGGTGTCCAGGCCGGTGGCTTCGCACAGCCGCTCGCGCAGCGCGAGCATGCCGGAGGGGATGCTGGATTCGCGGTCGCGCAGCGATTCCAGTTCGGTCTCCAGTGCCTCGTGCTGTTCCCGCAGCTGGCGGAAGTCGACCTCGGCCTCGGTGCGCGTATTCTGCAGTTCGCCCAGGCGCGCATCGACCTTTTCCGTCTCCGCGTCGACGCGCCGGCGGTTGGCCAGAAAGGTATCGGCGTCGCGCGCCTCGGGCAGTTCCAGGGAATGGACCAGGGCGTTGTAGCGGGTGGCTCGCTGGTAGCGTGCCTGGCGTTCCTCGTCCTTTTCGCGGATCTCGCGGGCCAGGGCCTCCAGGCGGTCGCCGCCGTGCGCGGCGATGTCGCGCTTGAGGTCGTCGCGGCGTGCCAGTTGTTCGCTGCGCTGCCGGGTCTGCTGGGTGATGCGGGTATCCGCGCGGGCGACATCGGTGGCCAGTTTCTCCAGGCGCTGTTCCAGCAGTTGTCCCTTGACCCCGGCGAACCACGGTTCCAGGGCCTCGCGCGCCGCCCGCCATTCGTCCGCCCGACGCGCCAGGTCCGCGTGTTCGCGCGCCCCGGCGACCAGCGGCTCCAGGGCCTCGATCTGGGCGCGGGCGTTGACCACCGCGTCGTGCGCCCGGTTGAGGTCGTCGAAGTGGCCGATCAGGGCATCCACCTTGTCGTCCACCGGGGCCGCTTCCAGCATGTGGGTACGCACGAACTCGGTGAGGTTGCCGACCGATTTCATGGAGACGGTCTGGCTGAAGAGCTCCAGGGCCTGCTCGCCACCGATCCCGAAGTGGCGGCGAAAGGCGGCGCCGTAGGGCGGGAAGCTGTCGTGCACCTGGACGCCTTCGGTGGCGCGCAGACGCTTCTTCAGGGTGTTGAGGTCGGGGCCGAAGTCGGCGAAATCTTCGGCGATGCCGAGGCCGCGTTCGGCGATCACGTAAAAGCGCTGGGGCTGGCCCTGGTCGCGGATCCAGAAGACCTGGGCGAGGGTGATGGTCTGGTCGAACCCCTCGTTGTGGAAGCGCCCGAGGATGACCGAGTAGCTGTTGTGGTCGCGCAGGGCGACCGGGCGGGCATTCGCTCCGGTGTCGTCGCGTTCCGACTTGTAATGGCCGAGCACGTAGGAGCGCAGGGAGCGCTCCTTGGCCTCCGCGCCGGCTGCCTTGTTGTAGGTGATGCGCTGAGCGGGCACCAGCAGGGTGGTGATGGCGTCCACCAGGGTGGACTTGCCCGACCCGATGTCGCCGGTCAGCAGGGCGTTGTCGCCACCCGGCTCGATAGACCAGACCCGGTCGTGGAAGGTGCCCCAGTTGTACAGCTCGACCCGGTGCAGGCGGAAGCCTGCACGCTGGTCACTGGCGGCGAAATCGAGGAGTTGCTCTTCCATGGGGTGCGGGTGCCGGGCGAGTCAGTCGGCCCACAGGCCGTCGGGATCGAAGGTGATGGCATCGAAGGGCGCGATGCAGACCGGGTTTTTTTGTTCGAACGCCGCGAGCAGCAGCCAGTGGCCGTCGTGGTTCGCATAGGCCTCCAAGGTTCGCAGCTCGGGGTCGATCAGCCAGGCGTGCTGTACCGCATGTGCCGCGTAGATCGGGAGCTTTTCCACCCGGTCCATGCGAGCGGTTGCCGGCGAGAGGACCTTGCACACCCAGTCCGGCGGCAGTTCGAACCAGGCCGTCTCCGGAAGGCTCGGCATTCGAGTGCGTCGCCAGCCAGCCAGGTCCGGGACCAGCACATCCGCGCCGAGATGCAGCTCGGGTTCGTCCAGGATCCACCAGCCACCCGGTCCGTCGCGACCGCGGTCGAACGGGCCGTCGAGTTCGGCCCCCAGGCGCGAGCTGGCGCGCGTGTGCCGGGGTGCGGGCCGCGGGCTGGTGACCCGCTGGCCGCGGATCAACTCGGCGACCTGGTTGGGGTCGGCGCGGAGCAGGTCCTCGTAGGTCGCGTTGCGGCTGACGGCATCACCCATGAAAGGTCTTCCTGCGCGCAGTCGGATGGCCCTGCATTGTAACGTTCTGGTCCCTGTCGAGTGCCATTCGTCAGCGTTTTTTTCAGCGGTCGGACGGGTCGGAGGCCGAGCCCTCGGTGTGCCCCTCGGCGTGTGCGCGGTAGGCGCGCAGGCGTTCGTCGAATTCGCCCAGCCATTGCGCGTCCACAAAGGCCTGCAGGATGCGCTGCACCTCGTAGCGCTGTTCCTGGCCGCGCAGGCGGCGCAGGAAGCCGAGCTCCACCGCCTTGTTGATGTGGTTCTCGACCCGGTCCAGCAGGCGGGCCTCGTTGGCGGTCTCGGGCAGGAAGATGCGGATCAGTTCGGCGATCTCCTCGCGGCTCAGGACCAGACGGGTATCGCCACCGGTGGCATCGTGCTCGGCGAGCTTCTTGCGCAGCAGCGCCAGCAGCAGGCTCACGGGATAGCTCAGCTGGCGTCGGGCCACCAGGCGCGGCAGGTCGGGGGCCTCCTCGTCGCGCGGGCGCTGGGCGAGATAGGCGTAGCCCTCGGCCTCGTCCAGCATCAACTCCAGCCCCAGGACCGCCACGTAGTCGCGCACGCGTGCTTGCAGGTCCAGCAGCCCCTGCCAGGCCTGCGGGGCGGCGTCGCGGTGAAGGACACCGCGGAACAGCGTGACCAGTACCAGCGACAGGCGATCGTCGCCCTCGATGGCTGCTGTCCGGGCTTCGTCGTTCATTGGACTCCCTCGCGAGTGAAGAGGATTACCGGCAGGCGGGCCCGTCGCTGTTGGCCATCCGGGTCGATCCAGGTGACGGATTCGCTGCGGGTCTCGTCGATCACAGTGTGTGGATCCTCGGTGGCGATCGCCAGGTAGGTCACCAGCTCGGCCAGGCCTTGCTCCAGTGGGTGGGCCTCCAGCACCGTGGAGAGACTGGCGGGCGAGTGTCGGTGCAGGGCATGGCGGATGTGTCCGCGCAGGAGATCACGATCCACCCAGGCCTGTTCGAACAGCGCGGCCGGGTCGATGTCGGTCTCGCCGTCCATCAGGACCGTGTCCTGGATGTCCGGCTTCAGCGGCGGGACGAACAACGGGCGTTCCATGGGCAGTTCGACGCTCGGACCCGGTTCGTCCAGTTCCATGACACCGCCACCGGGGGGGGACGCGCGCAGGGCCAGGGCCTGCTGCTCGACGTCGCGGATCAGGTCCATGATGCGCCGGTTTTCCAGCCAGGCCTGATCATCCAGGAAGCGGCGCAATTGCTGAGAGAGCCGGGCGACCGTGCGCTGGGTGGTCTCGCCGGCTTCCAGCCAGTCGTAGTGGATGCGTCGGATCCGCGGGTCGGGCCGTAGTTCGGTGACAGGTTCGAGCTGCAGTGCGCGTTCCAGCAGGTCGCTCAGTTCTTCCTGGCGCGCGGGCGACATCAGGAAGTCCCAGAAGGCGCTGAAGCTGCGGCCCTGGTCGGACTCGGCGATCGCATCCTGCTCGCCGAAGATGTCGCCCAGCAGGTCGCCCCGGGTGCCATCCCAGGTGGCAATGCGTTCGCGGACCTGGCGATCGAGGTCGCGGAAGTTCTGCTCGACCTG
This sequence comes from Pseudomonadota bacterium, assembly GCA_051747025.1. Taxonomy (GTDB): domain Bacteria; phylum Pseudomonadota; class Gammaproteobacteria; order Ectothiorhodospirales; family Ectothiorhodospiraceae; genus Thioalkalivibrio. The sequence goes on along the minus strand of JBNJFQ010000003.1, from coordinate 104,693 downwards.
ACGAAAATCGGCCAACAGCCCGCGCGCCGTGCCCTCGGCCTGCAGGAAACGTTCGCGCAGTCGGGTGGGGTCCAGGCGTTCCAGTTGTCCGTCGCGCAGGTTCTGGATGCGTGCGTCCAGCTCGGCACGCTGGCGTTCCAGTTCGAGAAGCTGGGCCTGCGGGTCGGTCTCGGCCCCGTGGACGAGTTCCCGCAGCAGGTCGAAGACCATCCGCAGGCGTGACTCCGCACCCACGAACTGCGGGCGTTCCTCCAGCGCCGCGACCCAGTGGATGGCCTGCTCGGTGGCCGGCATCAGGTCGAAGTGGGGCTCGTCGCTCTGTTGCGGGTAGTAGCGGCGCAACCAGCCGCGTTCGTCCGCGGCCCAGTCGTTCAGGTAGTCGCGTGCCGCCTTGGGATAGAGGCCCTCGCCTTCCTGGTTGCGCAGGTGGAACAGGTAGTCCTCCAGCTTGCCGACCAGTTCCTGCTCGCTCAGGGCGCGCGCGTTGGACTCGATATAGGCCTGGTGCAGGAAACCCAGGATCAGCGGGGCATTGTCCGAGGTCAGCAGGCGCCAGCCCGGATGATTGCGCCGCAGGTACTGGATGTGATCGTGTTCCATGCTGCGGCAACCTAGCCGGATCGAGGGCCCGGGGCAAACCGGGGGTGCCCTGCCCGTCGCGCGTGATGGCATGCGCGCGGCCTCCGGGCTCCGGCAGAATGGGCAGGACGGGTATCCATACGGGAGAACGATATGTCGATCGAAGTGATTCATCGCCCGGACCACGACTATCTGGAACGCCTGGGGGTGTTCGACTGGCCGGTCTGGGAGAAGGAGGTCTCGACCTTCCCCTGGCACTACGACGAGCGCGAGGTCTGCTACATCCTGGAAGGCCAGGTCACGGTGACCCCGGACGGCGGCGAGCCGGTCACGGTCGGCGACGGCGACCTGGTGACCTTCCCCGAGGGCATGGACTGCACCTGGGAGATCCACCGCGACATCCGCAAGCACTACCGTTTTGGGTGAATGACTCTGGCCTGCGCTTGGGCCGGGGTCCCTGCGAGATCGCCACGTCGCTGCGCTCCTCGCGATGACGACGAGTCTGAGTGCTGTGGATGAGGGACGCGGGGCATGGCCCGTTGAAGGGTTGTCGCCAACAGGTCAGCGGGCGAGCCAGTGGGTGTCGAGGGGGGTGTGGAAGATCTCCTCGACGCGGCGCAGGTAGTAGAGCATGTCGACCGGAAGGTTGATGCCGTCGTGCATCTGTAGCGGGTAGAGGTCGGCGGCGATCACGCAGTCGGCGATGGACGGGTGGCCGAGGTAGAAGCGGTTGGCGGCCAGGTGCTTGGCCAGTTCCGGCAGGTGGCTGAGTTTGGCGAGCTGGTTGTAGCCGTCGTAGCGGTCGTTGGCCAGTTCCTCCAGCGACAGGCCGAAGCGGCGCTGCACATGCGCCTTGAAGTCGGCCAGGGCCTCGGCGCTCTCGCCGATGCCGTGAAAGCCCGGCGCCAGCGGGGCGTAGAGTCGGTCCAGCACGATCTCCACCTTGGCGCGCCAGTCCACCAGGGCCTGCCAGGCGTCCTCGGCGATTACGCCGTCAGAGAGTGGCTCGCCGCTCGGGAACAGGTGGTCGATGTCGCGCAGTGCCGTGACGGTGTTGGTGTGCAGCGTACCGTCGTCGGTTTGCAGGATCGGGGACTGGCGGGCCACGCCCAGTTCGAAGAAGGTCTCGTCGTCGAACCAGTCCAGCGCGCGGGTCTCCAGCGCGACGCCCTTGTAGCCGCAGGCCAGGCGCAGGCGGTCGGCCTTCGCGTCGTGCGGGAAGTGGTAGAGCGTGGCCACGCGGTTACTGTCCTCGATGGGTATGGCCGCGCTGGGCGTGGCTCAGGATGAAGTCCCACTGGTCCTGGGTGATGGGCATCACCGACAACCGGTTGCCGCGGCGCACCAGCGGGCAGTCCTCGAGCTGCGGCTGCTGCTTCAGCCAGTCCAGGGTGATGATGTCGCCGAATTTCTCCTCGAAGGCGACGTCCACGCGCAGCCAGCGCGGGTTGTCCGGGTCGCTCTTGGGGTCGTAGTGCGGGTCCTCGGGGTCGAAGGCGCAGGTGTCCGGGTACGCCTCTTTCTCGATGCGCAGGATGCCGACAATGCCCGGGGGCTTGGCGTTGGAGTGGTAGAAGAAGGCGAGATCGCCCTTCTTCATCTCGTCGCGCATCATGTTGCGCACCTGGTAGTTGCGGATGCCGTCCCAGGGCTCCACCCCGACGCGCTCCAGGTCGTCGATGCTGAACTCGTCGGGCTCGGACTTCATCAGCCAGTAGGCCATGCGGGCTCCTCCAGGGGGGTCAGTCCGGCGTATTGTGCCGCGCGCGGTCCGGGAGCGCATGCCAGCCCTGCTCGGTGACGATGCCATCGAGCGGGACGTCCCAGGGTTGGGTGGGCAGCGCCGGGACGCCCTGCAGCGAGTGGGCCACACCGATCAGTTTCGGCCGGCGGATGCCGAAGCGGCGCCGGGCGAAGTAGCGGTCGTAGTAGCCAGCGCCCATGCCCAGGCGGTTGCCCGCGGAGTCAAAGGCGACCAGCGGCATCAGTACTACTTGCATCTCGCGGCGCCAGATGCGCGGGGCATCCGGGCAGGGCTCGGCGATGCCGAAGCCGTTGTGGCACAGCGCATCGCCCGGGGTCCAGGCATGGAAGTGCATGCGTCCGGGATGCTTGGCGTCCATCACCGGAAGGGCAATGCGGGTGCCGCGTCCGGCCAGGGCCACGGTCAGGGGCGTCAGGTCGACCTCGCCACGCAGGCCGCGATAGGCGCCCACGCAACGCGGCTGCCAGCGTTCGAACCAGCGCAGCAGGTGCTCGCAGATGGCGGCGGAGTGCCGGTCGAGCTGGGCGTCCGACAGCGCGGCGCGCGCGCGGCGCAGGCGCAGGCGCAGGGCGCGCAGATCGTCGGGCGATAGCGAATCGTGAACGGAGTCGGTTTCCGCAGGCATAAGGGGATCGGTATGGAAAGACGGGGATCAAAAAGAAGTGGACGCGCCCCGCGGGCGCCGGCGTGACCTTTGACCTTGAACCTGAGGTTCAGGTGGGAGAAGTCTCCGAATCTTTAGGCTTTCCGCTCGAAGACGGACCTGCACAGCGAAACGGAAGTACTCGGTCCCGTGGTGAAGAATTAAGGCTCAAGGGTACCACCGGGCCACAATCGAACGCCGCAGTGACGCGTCCGGTTCCATTATGGACCAAATCATGCCGTGTGTGCGCAACCCTGGCCCGGGTGCGGGATCCGGCAGGACGAGCTCCCGCACCAGCGACCATCCCCGCCAGGCGACCCGGCCGGAGCCTCCGCAAACCCCGACGCCGAGTCCGGGGACAGCCCGCCCTGACAGCCGGTGCGCAGGCCGCGAAAGACCCCGCGTCCGACAGCCTGCTGGCGCCCGGGAATGCGCCCCTGCTGGCCGTCTCGCAGGGCCGGCGAAGCCTTCGAGCGACGCCACCGGCCTGAAAAAGGGGGCCGAATCCCGTATGATTACCCGTCTTTCTGCCCTGGCAGCGCCCCGTTCCGCTGGGCGCGCCGGGAATCCGAATCCAGCAGCTTGAACGGGAGAACCGAATGTTTTCGATCGACATGAGCATCCACGGCTACGACGACGAACTCTGGGGCGCGATCAGCAAGGAAGCCCAGCGCCAGGAGGAACACATCGAACTGATTGCCTCGGAGAATTACACCAGCCCGCGCGTGATGGAGGCCCAGGGTTCGGTGCTGACCAACAAGTACGCCGAGGGTTACCCGGGCAAGCGCTACTACGGCGGTTGCGAATATGTCGACATCGTCGAGCAGCTTGCGATCGACCGGCTGAAGGCGCTGTACGGGGCCGACTACGCCAACGTGCAGCCGCATTCCGGTTCGCAGGCCAATGCGGCCGTGTACATGGCGCTGCTGCAGCCGCACGATACCGTGTTGGGCATGAGCCTGGACGCCGGCGGCCACCTGACCCACGGTGCCAAGCCGAACTTCTCCGGCAAGATCTACAATGCGGTGCAGTACGGCATCACCGACGAGGGCCTGATCGACTACGACGAGGTCCAGCGTCTGGCCACCGAGCACCAGCCGAAGATGATCGTCGCCGGGTTCTCCGCCTATTCGCGCGTGGTGGACTGGAAGCGTTTCCGCGAGATCGCCGATTCCGTAGGTGCCTACCTGATGGTGGACATGGCCCACGTCTCCGGCCTGATCGCCGCCGGCGAGTACCCGAACCCGATCGAACATGCCCATGTGGTCACCTCGACCACGCACAAGTCCCTGCGCGGGCCGCGCGGCGGCTTCATCATTTCCAAGGGCCAGCCGGAACTGAACAAGAAGTTCCAGTCGCTGATCTTCCCGGGCACCCAGGGTGGCCCGCTGATGCATGTGATCGCCGGCAAGGCGGTGGCGTTCAAGGAAGCGATGGAACCGGAATTCAAGACCTACCAGAAGCAGGTGATCGCCAACGCCCGCGCGATGGCCGAGACCCTGGTCGAGCGCGGTTACGACATCGTCTCCGGCGGCACCGACAACCACCTGTTCCTGCTGAGCCTGGTATCCAAGGGCATGACCGGCAAGGATGCGGACGCAGCCCTCGGGCGCGCGAACATCACGGTCAACAAGAACGCGGTCCCGAACGACCCGCAGTCGCCGTTCGTGACCTCTGGTATCCGCATCGGTACCGCCGCGCTGACTACTCGCGGCTTCACCGAGTCCGAATCCCGCGAGCTGGCCGGCTGGATCGCCGACGTGCTGGATGATCACGAGAACGAGCAGGTGATCAACGCCACCCGCGACAAGGTGCTGGAGATCTGCCGCCGCTTCCCGGTGTATACCACCGGGTCCTGATCCCGGTAGCGGGCGCCTCCGATGCGCTGCCCGGCCTGTGGTGCCCAGGACACCCGCGTGGTCGATTCGCGGGTGGCCGGGCCGGAGCAGGAACAGATTCGCCGTCGGCGCGAGTGCCGCGTCTGTGGCGCGCGTTTCACCACCTTCGAACGGGCGGAGTTCAGCCTGCCGCGGGTGGTCAAGCGTTCCGGGGAACGGGTCGCGTTCGACGAGGAGAAACTGCGCAGCGGTCTGCGGCGGGCCTTGCACAAGCGGCCGGTGAAGACCGAGGACGTCGAAGGCGTGATCGATGCCATCAAGGCGCGTCTGTCGTCGCTCAGTGCGCCGGAGGTCAAGTCCGACCGGATTGGCGAAATGGTGCTGGAGGCCTTGCACGGACTCGACCATGTGGCCTATATCCGGTTTGCTTCGATCTATCTCAGCTTTGCCAGCGTGCAATCCTTCCGCGAGGCCATCGAGCGTCTGGAGGATGATCTGAGCCCCGAGATGCGGCGTTCGCAACTGCGGCTGATTGACGAGGACGCGGAGGATCGCCCCGCGATACCCGACGGGGCGCCGGACGCCCGGGAGGACGGGCATGACGGATCGTGACGAAACCCCGGTAGCGGATCGCCGGCACATGGCCCGTGCGCTGGAGCTGGCCGATCGCGGCCGTTTCAGTGCCGATCCCAACCCACGCGTCGGCTGCGTGTTGGTGCGCGAGGGGCGCGAGGTCGGCGCGGGCCTGCACTGGCGGACGGGGGAGCCGCATGCGGAAGTCAACGCCCTGCGTGCAGCGGGCGAGGCAGCGCGTGGTGCCACGGCCTACGTCACTCTCGAACCCTGCAGTCACCATGGTCGGACTCCGCCCTGTACCGAGGCACTGCTTACGGCCGGGGTGAGCCGCGTGGTGGTGGCGATGCAGGACCCCAACCCCCGGGTTGCCGGCAGCGGCCTGGCGCAACTGCGCGAGGCAGGGGTACAGGTCGAGAGCGGGCTGCTGGAGGCGGAGGCCCGCGCGCTGAACCCGGGGTTCGTGGCGCGGATGGAACGCGGGCGACCGTGGGTGCGGGTCAAGCTGGCGGCGAGCCTGGATGGACGAACCGCGATGGCCTCCGGGGAATCGCGCTGGATCACCGGAGAGGCCGCGCGCCGCGATGTGCAGTTGTGGCGGGCACGGGCCGGGGCGATCCTGACCGGCAGCGGCACGGTGGTAGCCGATGATCCGCGCCTTAACGTGCGTCTGAGTCCTGCGGAGCTGGCGGCCGCCGCGGGGTTCGCGGACGCGCCCGAATTTGCCCGCCTCCCGGGACGCCAGCCGTTGCGCGTGATTCTGGACGCACGTCTGCGTACACCACCGGGGGCCCAGATCCTGCGCGATTCCCCGACCTGGATTCTGACCAGTCCGGCCCAGGCCGAGACCCCGGCCGCGGCGGTCCTGCGCGGCCAGGGCGCCGAGGTGCGTCCGGTGCCGCTGATGGAAGAGTACCCCGAGGGCGGACTGGAACCGGGTGCGGTCCTCGCGGAGCTGGCCCGCGCCGAGATCAACGAATTGCACGTGGAATGCGGGCCGGGTCTGGCCGGGGCGTTGGCGCGGGCCGGCTGCGTGGACGAATGGGTGCTTTATCAGGCGCCGGTGCTGCTGGGTTCCACCGCTCGACCGCTGCTGGAATGGCCGCTGGCACGCATGGAGGAACGCGCAGAACTGGATCTGATCGAGGTCCGTCAGATCGGCGACAGCCTGCGCCTGCGACTGCGCCCGCGGTAGGGAATTCCCCAGGCCAATCCCGACCGGGACGGGTTCGGCGGGCGCCCGGGATTTCGTTGGGAGGTGACTCGCTGCGCTCGCCCTTCGGGCCGGCCTGCGGCCGTTCAACGCGCTTCGCGCTTTTGTGCCACGGCCCCTGCGGCCTCGCGATGACGGTGTTTCTCCCTGCCCCCGTCATTGCGAGGCGTGAAGCGCCGTGGCGATCTCCGTGGGCTGCCCCGGCGCGGGGTGCCGGCTCCGTGCGAAGCCGGGTGTGTTTCCCTATGATAGGCGCCCGGTCTCGCGAGATGCCTCGTTCGCGTCCGCCGCTCTACGCCAACGACCTCATGGATGCCCATGTTCACCGGAATCATCGAGACCCTCGGACATCTGGAACGCATTACGCCTGGTGATGGCGATGTGCGGTTGCATGTGGATGCCAGCGGAATGGACCTCTCGGATACCCGCCCGGGTGACTCCATCGCCGTCAATGGCGTGTGCCTGACCGTCACCGACCTTAGCGGATACGGTTTTGCGGCCGATGTCTCGCGCGAGTCGCTCGATGTGACCACGCTGGGCGGTCTCGGCGCCGGTGCCCGGGTGAACCTGGAACGCGCCCTGGCCCTCGGCGACCGCCTGGGCGGACATCTGGTATCCGGGCATGTGGACGGCGTCGGCGCGGTCGTGGCGATGGAGCCGGATGCGCGTTCCACCCGTGTGCGGTTTTGCGCGCCGAAGGCGCTGGCCCGCTATATCGCAGCGAAGGGATCCATCACCATCGACGGCACCAGCCTGACGGTGAACCGCGTGGACGGGGTCGAGTTCGAGGTCAACATCATCCCCCATACCTGGTCGCTGACCCGGTTCTCGGTGTATGCCGTGGGTACCCCGGTGAACCTGGAGGTGGACCTGATCGCGCGCTACCTGGAGCGCCTGATGCTGGGCGAGCGCGCGGCCGAGCCGGGTGTCGGCGGGGATCTGTCCGAGACCTGGCTGGCGGAGCAGGGATTTCCCAATCATTCCGGGCCGCGAGACTGACTCCGTGGCCCCCCGACCGAAGGCACGCATGGAATTTTCCGATACCGAAACCATCCTCGAAGAACTGCAGTCCGGACGCATGGTGGTCATCGTCGACGACGAGGATCGCGAAAACGAGGGCGACCTGCTGATGCTCGCCTCGCACGTGCGGCCCGAGGACGTGAACTTCATGGCCAAGTACGGCCGCGGTCTGATCTGCTTGACGCTGACGCGCGAGCGCTGCAAGCAGCTTGCGCTGCCGCTGATGGTGACCGACACCAACGACGTGCACGGCACCAACTTTACCCTGTCGATCGAGGCCGCCGAGGGCGTGACCACCGGGATCTCGGCCTACGACCGCGCGCATACCATCCGCACCGCGGTGGCACCCAACGCCCAGCCCGGGGACATCGTGCAGCCCGGTCATGTATTCCCGCTGATGGCGCAGCCGGGCGGGGTGATCGTGCGCGCCGGGCATACCGAGGCCGGCTGCGACCTGGCCCGCCTGGCAGGCGCCGAACCGGCTGCGGTGATTGTCGAGATCCTCAACGAGGACGGCAGCATGGCCCGGCGCCCGGACCTCGAGCGCTTCTGTGCCGAGCACGGCCTGAAGATGGGCACGATCGAGGACCTGATCCGCTATCGCATCGAGAACGAGAAGACCGTGACCCGGCTGTCCGAACGGGCCTTCCCGACTGCGCATGGCGAATTCCGGCTGATTGCATTCCAGGACGAGGTCGATCACCAGGTGCATTTCGCGCTGGTGTGCGGTGAGCCGAGTCCCGAGGCCCCGACCCTGGTGCGGGTGCATCTGGAGAATACCCTCCAGGACACCCTCGGTTATGCCGGTCCGGATCGCGGCTGGCCGCTGGATGATGCGCTGCGGCGGATCGCCGAGGCCGGGGAGGGGGTCGTCGTGGTACTGCGCAAGGACGAAGGCGCCGAGGCGCTGATCCAGCGGCTGGATCAGCTGGGCGGGCCGCCGCAGGAGGAGCGGGGAGGCCGCGAGAATTCGGCGGAATGGCGGATGTACGGTATTGGTGCGCAGATCCTTGCGGATTGCGGGGTGGGGCGCATGCAGCTGATGTCTGCGCCGAAGCGTTTTCACGGGCTCGGGGGCTTCGGGCTCGAGGTGGTGGACTACGTCCACGAATAGGCCCTCGCCGCCGCGGCGGCCAGGCATCGCGACCGGGGGCAACGCGGCGGAGGGCCGGTTGCGTAATCCCCACAAGGTCTGCCAAGCGCTGCAACCTTCAGCGGGGTTGGCGCACGGCGGCGGCCGGGCGAGCGGTCCTGCCCGGGGGTTGACGCGGCGCGTTCTCGGGCGAAAGGATCATCCACCCTGCAGGAATCTTCCTGCTAAGCTCGACGAGCGGGAGGTGAGCCGAACCATGGTGAATCGATGATCGAGCTGCAGTGGCTGATACCCCTGCTGCCCTTTGTCGCAGCGTTGCTGGTGCACCTCCTTTCCGGCCGGCTGGGCCAGCAGGTTGCGCGCCTCAGCGTGGGACTCAACCTGGTCGTCCTGGTCATCGCGGCCTACCAGCTGTTTCACTTCATCGCGGCGGACGCCGGGCCCCAATGGGCGGCTCTGGCGGGCGGCTGGGTCAGCCTGCAGATCGACCCGCTGAGCGCAATCATGGCGCTGGTGGTTTCGGGCATCAGCCTCGTTGTGCACATCTACTCGGTCCGCTACATGGTCGAGGAGCCCGGGTACGGTCGCTTTTTCATGCTGCTCGACCTGATGACCGGGTCGATCCTGCTGATGGTCATGGCCGGCGATCTGATTACTTTGCTGGTGGCCTGGCATCTGATCGGGGTGATGCTCTACTTCCTGCTCGGGCACAACACCGAGCCCCCACGCACCCAGCGGTACGCGTTCTCGACATTCATTGCCTACCGGCTGGGGGATCTGCCGCTGGTCCTGGCGGCGGTGATCCTGTTTCAGGCCTACGGCGTGCTGGACTTCCCGAGTCTGTTCGAACGCATCGCCGCGATGCCGGACGCCCGCACATTCCTGGGTCTTCCGGTCACCGGCAGCGTGGCCTTCCTCGTCGCCCTGGCCGCGTTCGCCAAGTCTGCACAGTTCCCGTTGCACATCTGGCTGCCTTACACCATGGAGGGTCCGACACCGGTTTCCGCCCTGATGCATGCCGGCGTCGTGAACGCCGGTGGCATTATCATCAATCGATTTGCCCCGGTCTTTGTCCACAGCGGCGAGATCCTGCATCTGTTGTTCGTGGTAGGGCTATTGACGGCGCTGATCGGGTCGGTGCTGATGCTCACGCAGAACGACATCAAGAAGGCGCTGGGCTACTCCACGATGGGGCAGATGGGCTTCATGGTGATGGAGGCCGGCGCCGGGGCCTTTGCCCTGGCGATCTTTCATCTCATTGCCCACGGCCTGTTCAAGGGCACCCTGTTTCTCAATGCGGGTAACGTCATCAATGCCGCACGCAAGCACGATGGCGTTCCCAACGACGCGCTCTACGATTTCCTGGTCGAGCGCAAGTCCGCGCCAACCCGCCTTCCATGGCTAATGATCGCGGCGATTACGCTGATCGTGCCGCTGGCCATTCTGGTCATCGTTCATGCCTGGGTCGCGCAGGAGGTCTTCCAGCAGCAGGGGGCCATTGTCCTGTTGTTCTTCGGCTGGGTTGCCGGTGTCCAGGTCCTGTTCTCCGCCTACCGCCTGGACACGGAAAACCCTCTGCGCATGATGGCGCTGATCATTTTGTCGTTTACGGTGGTCGTGGTGGGCTATGTCGTGGTTGGCCATACCTTCGAGGCCTTCCTGTACCCCGATGCCGCGTTCCGCGACGCACTCTACTCGGCTGCCGGTATCCATGAGCTGACCTTCGACATGCTGGTGGCCGTGCTGGCCATCATCATGGTGCTTGGCTGGATGGGAGCCTACTTCACCAGGGTCCGCCGTCAGCCCGTGGATACGGGCCAAGGCAGCGCCTGGCTGATCATGTACTCGCTGTTCTCGCGCGAACTGTATGTGGCTGACGTTCTCGAGCGTGTGACGGCCCGTCTGCTGGATTTCTCGAAGCGCCTGAATATCTGGATGAGGTGGAGCTGAAATGTCCAGTCTCCTGCTGGTGCTCGCGGCGTTCTTTCTTCCCCTGTTTCCGGCCAGCGTCGTGTTCAACAGGCTGGCGGCCGCCAGTGACCACCTCGTGGTGCGGCTGGCCCTGTTCATCTTCTGGCCCCAGATCGGGGTGCTGCTGATCCTGTGGGGCGATCTTGCGGTGGCGCCGCGATTGATCGCGGCCTGGGCGGTGCTCAGCGCGCTCCTGTACGCCTTCCGGATGCTGACTGTGCGGGAAGTGGGCCGCTGGAGCGCCATGCTGGCCAGTTCCGCCTGGTCGCTGGCCTGGCTGTATGCCCTGCAGACGCCGGGTGCGCCGAACCTCGTTGCTTTCACCCTGGCCCTGACGGCCGCACCGGTCTTGATGCTGCTGGTGTGTGCGGCGCTCGCAAGCCGCCTCGAGGCCGCCTACACCGGCCTGCACGGCGGACTTGCCCAGGATCTTCCGCGGCTGTCCGGGGTGATTGTGGTGACCACGCTTGCGGCCATGGCCCTGCCGCTGTTCCCGGGGTTCTTCGCCCTTCTCGCCGTGCTGAGCGGGGCGGCACTCTGGATGGCGATGAGCATCCTGTTGACCTGGCTGCTGTGGAGCTGGGCGGGCGTACGGCTGCTGGAGGGCACGGTGTTCGGTCCGCGCAGCGGCCCGATCGCCGCAGATTTGCCGGTTCCCGCGGCCTGGGCGTTGGCTCTGCTGATCGGGTTGATCGTGGCGGCCGGCCTGGCCTGGATCGGAGGTGCCCTGTGAGCCTTTCCCTGGGACGCCGACTGAAGATCCGGTCGATGGTGCACATGGCCGCCGAGCCGATCCCGAATTTCTGGCCCATGCGCACTTTCATTCATCACAACCCACTGCACGGGCTGGAGGATCTGCCGTTCCCCGAAGCGGTCGAGCGGGGCGAGGCGCTGTTCCACGGGCGTGGATTCCTGAAGCGTGCCGACTACCAGCGGTGGCTCGCCCTTGGGCGGATCGATCACGATTCGCTGAAGGCGAGCATTCACTCGGCCCTTGGTGAGTACCCGGCCCTGCAATCGATCGAGGGCGACGCGCTGGTCCATGCCCTGCTGACCCGCCGCCGCGATCCGGTAATCGGTCCACGCACGCTCGCCAGCGTGGATGATGTGGCTGCAACGCTCGCAGGCGAGGCACCGCACGCGCTGGATGCCGTGAATGTCGCGGCGCTCGCCGAACAGCTGCGCGGCGAGTTCCCGCCCGAACGACCGATTTACGAGACGCTGGACGCGCTGTTCGGTACCCGGGCCGGCGAGACGCTCGACGAGCTCCTGATCAAGACCTGCCTGGACTTCTTTGACGAGGGGCAGTCCGCCTGGCCGATGCCTGGCCGGGAGAAGGGGCTGTTTACCGCCTGGAGTCGTCTGGCTCGGCGCAATCTGCGCTTGTTCCTGCGCGGGCTGCATGTGCAAAGGATCCTGGGACAGGCCGATTCACCCGAGGGGATCATCGCCTTCATCCTCGACGAACTGGGCATCCCCGAGGATGCCTGGTCGGACCTGATTGTGCGCGAGCTGACACACCTGCACGGCTGGGCCGGCTTCATCCGCTGGCGTGCGACAACCAGTCACTACTACTGGGCGCGGGAGTATCCCGCCGACCTGGTGGACTTTCTGGCCATTCGCCTGGTTCTGGCGCTGGCGCTCGTCCGCGAGCACGCATTGCGCTGGCGGATGCCCGGGACCCGCCCCGAGCTCGAGGCCCTGATCACCGAACGCCCGGCCGAGTGCTACCTGCGCCACGAACTGTTCACCGGTATGGCGCTCCCGGCGCTGGCCGAGCGCGTCGAGGATGTCGTCGCCCGTGGCCGGCCCGCCGAGGTCGCCACGCTGCTCAACCGGTACGTCCCGGCCCGGCGGCGCGCCGAGAGCGAGCGTCAGGCTCGGGCACTCGACGACCTGGCGGAACACGTCGGTAAGCCGGATCTTTTCCGCCGGCTGGACCGGGACCACCTGGGCCGGGTGCTCGACGACCTGGCCGCATTCGAGAAACGCGAGGGCATGGTCTGGCTGGAGGCCCTGGAGGCCGGGTATCGCCGTTCGCTGCTCGCCGGACTGCGTCGGGAGCCGCCCGCGCCGCGCGCCAAGCGCCCGTTCGCACAGTTGCTGTTCTGTATCGATGTGCGCTCCGAGCGCATCCGTCGCCAGCTCGAGACCATCGGCGACTACCAGACCTACGGCATTGCCGGATTTTTCGGCGTGCCGGTCAGTTTCATCGCACTCGGCAAGGGCAGCGAGGATCATCTCTGCCCCGTGGTGGTCACGCCGAAGAACCTGGTGCTTGAGGTGAGTACGGGGGCCCAAAGGCTGGATACCGACCTGTACTCGTCGGCCGAGCATCTCCTGCACGATCTGAAGCACTCGGTGCTCTCGCCCTACTTCACGGTGGAGGCGATCGGTCTGCTGTTCGGGTTCGACCTGGTCGGCAAGACGATTGCCCCGCGCGCCTATAATCGGTGGCGTCACAAGATCGAGACCGACAAGCCCTCGACCCGGCTGCTGGTCGACAAGCTCACCCGGGAGCAGGCGGACTCGGTCGTTCGCGCCCTCCAGCGGGTCATTATTGTCGAGGCGATTCACAAGGAATTCGGCATTGAGCGCGAATCGATTACCGATTCGATGATTCGCGAACTGCGCGAGGCGGCGATGGAGAACCATGCGGGCCAGACCCAGTTCGCGCGTGACTTTGCGCTGAGCGAGAGCGCCGAATCCCGGTTTATTCGCACGCTGCAGGGGGACTATCGGATTAACCGCTCCTACGCCCAGATGCAGCTTGAGCGCCTGGGTCGGATCGGCTTCTCGCTCGACGAACAGACCTACTTCGTGGCCCAGGCGCTGCGCTCGATCGGCCTGACCGGCCCGTTCTCGCGCTTTGTCATCCTGACGGGGCATGGCAGTCACTCGCACAACAATCCCTACGAGTCGGCGCTCGACTGCGGTGCCTGTGGCGGCAGCCACGGCCTCGTGAGCGCCCGGGTCCTCGCGCACATGGCCAACAAGCCGGCGGTGCGCCGCCGCATACGGGAGCAGGGCATCCACATCCCGGACGATGCCTGGTTCCTCCCGGCGTTTCACAACACCACATCCGACCAGATCCAGCTACACGACCTGGACCTGCTGCCGGCCAGCCACCTCGTCTATCTGGAACGGCTGCGCAACGGGCTGCACGCGGCGAAGCGCCGGTCCGCGGCCGAGCGCGTGCCGACGCTTCTGCCGGAGGGTGTGCCGGGGCCCGACCCGATCCGCGCCGCGCGGATCGCCGAGCGCAACACCGTGGACTGGGCGCAGGTGCGCCCTGAATGGGGTCTGTCGCGCAACGCCGGCTTTATCATCGGGCGTCGCCATCTGACCGAGGCCTCGGATCTCGAGGGCCGTGCCTTCCTGCATTCCTACGACTACCGGCTCGACCCCCGGGGACGCCTGCTCGAGAACATCCTGACCGGCCCGCTGGTGGTTGCTCAGTGGATCAACATGGAGCACTACTTCTCGGCGGTCGACAACGAACGCTACGGCAGTGGCAGCAAGGTGTACCACAACGTGGCCTGCCGTCTTGGCGTCATCACCGGCAACCTCAGTGACCTGCGTACCGGACTTCCCTCGCAGACGGTGCTGCAGGATGGCCGCCCCTACCATGATCCGGTGCGCCTGCTGACCCTGATCGAGGCCCCCTTCGAACACGCCCGTGCGGCGATCGACGGGGTCGCCAAGGTCAGGAGCCTGGTCGTCAACGGCTGGATTCTGGTCATGATCCTGGATCCCGAAACGGATCGGTTATACCGGTTCGTGGCGGGCGAATGGCGCGAGGACGCCCTGCCGGATGCCGGGTGCGATGCAACGGACGAATCTGCTGCGGAGGAGGCCCCTTCATGAACGACCTGAACCTCAATCCTTTGAAAAAGCTCGAGATCATCCTCGAGGGCGAGCACCAGGCCTTTGCCACCGATCTCCTCGACCGGGCCGGCGTGAAGGGCTACACCATTATTGGCAACCTATCCGGGAAGGGCAGCCAGGGCTTCCACGAGGGGCACCTGATGTTCAACGAGGACGAGGTGCTGATCATGATCATTGCCGCCGTGCCCGAGGAGTTGGTGGAACCGATCCTGGAGGGTTTTACCCCGTTCTTCAACAAACACAGCGGCGTGGTGTTCATCTCGGATATCCAGGTCAGCCGGCTGGTGAAGTTCAAGGGATGATCGCGTCCGCTTGTCGCGCCCGGGTCCTACGATGCCGGGTCCGGGTGCGCTACACTAGGGCGGCTCTGAACCAGTCACGCGATTACGCTCGAGCCGATTTTGCGCGTTGAAAAGGCGAGGGATCCAAGCGAGCGCGTGATTTCGTTCGGGGCTTCCTGTATCCACCATTCCGGGCGTGCGGCCCGGCCTTGTCCCAACCGGAATCACACCATGTCCGAGATCGAGACCCTGGAAGGCGAGTTCACGGACGTCGCCAACCACCGCTACGGCCTGTTGCTGGCCCGCTTCAACAGCCTGATCGTCGAGCGCCTGCTGGAAGGCGCGGTCGATACCCTGAAGCGCCATGGCGCGCAGGACACGAATCTGACTATTACCCGGGTGCCTGGTGCCTACGAGCTGCCGCTGGCGGCTCAGGCGATGGCCCGTTCCGGGCGGTACGACGCGGTGATTGCACTGGGCTGCGTGATCCGCGGCTCGACCCCGCATTTCGACTATGTCGCCGGCGAGGCGGCCAAGGGCCTGGCGCAGGTACAGATGGCCGAGGAACTGCCGATCAGCTTCGGTGTGCTGACGACCGACTCGATCGAGCAGGCGATCGAGCGCGCTGGCACCAAGGCCGGTAACAAGGGCGCGGATGCGGCGATGGGCGCGATCGAAATGGTCAGTCTGATGCGCAAGCTGCGCGCCGGTTCCTGACCGCTGGATGGATGCCCGAGTCGACGTGAGCGAACCCCGCAAACCCCAACCGCAGGGCACCGGCAAGGCCGCGGCCGGCAGCGCGCGCGGCAAGCGTCCGCGCTCCACGCCGGAGCAGCGTGCGCGCCATGCCCGTTCGGTGGCGCGGCGCCGCGCGATGCAGGCGCTGTATTCCTGGCAGATGACCGGTGCCGAACCGAAGGACATCCTGGCGGAGTTCCGAGAGGATGACGAACATGCCAAGGCAGATGCCGAATACTTCCGCGAGCTCCTGATCGGCGTCACCCGCGATCGCGAGGCGCTGGACGCCCGCATGGAACCGTACCTTGGCCGCCCGCTGGATCAGCTCGATCCGGTGGAACATGCGCTGCTGTGGCTAGGGCAGTGGGAGCTGGTCGAGCGTATCGAGGTGCCCTATCGCGTGGTGATCAACGAAGCGGTCGACCTGGCCAAGCGTTTCGGGGCCGAGCAGTCGCATCGCTACATCAATGGCGTGCTGGATCGACTGTCGGCGGAGCTGCGCGCGCCCGAACGTTCCGGGCCGCGCTGAGCTGCGGTCTGCCCTGCGCGATGCCTGGCGCCGATTCCGAGTTCGAGCTGATCCGGCGGTACTTCGCCGAGCCGGCCGCGGCCGCACAGGCGCCGGACGGGCTGCGCCTGGGCATCGGCGATGACGCGGCGCTGCTGGCGGTTCGCCCCGGCCAGGAGCTGGTGGTGGCCGTCGATACCCTGGTCGAGGGGACGCATTTCTTTTCCGACCATCCCCCGGCGAGCCTGGGCCACAAGGCGCTGGCTGCCAATCTCAGCGATCTGGCCGCGATGGGGGCCGAGCCGCTCGGGGCGGTGCTGTCGCTGGTCGTTCCGGCGGTGGACCACGACTGGCTGGCGGGTTTCAGTCATGGATTTCTGGCGCTGGCCGGCGAGGTCGGGGTGCCGCTGGTCGGTGGCGATACCAATCGCGGACCGCTCGCGATCAGCGTGACGGTGCTGGGCGAGGTGCCCGCGGGGCAGGCGCTGCGGCGTGGCGGGGCCCGACCGGGCGATCGCCTGGTGGTCAGTGGCGCACTCGGTGGCGCCGCCGCGGGTCTCGCGCACGAGACCCGGCGGCGCACGCGAGCCGAGGTGCCTGCGGATGCCGGGGAGCCGGCTTGCGCGCGCCTGTTCTGGCCGCCGGCGCGGCTGGTCCTGGGCCGCGCTCTGCGCAATCGCGCGCGGGCCGCCATCGACATCTCCGATGGTCTGCTGGCCGATCTGGGGCATCTGTGTGCGGCCTCCGGATGTGGCGCGCGGGTCGAGTGGTCGCGGGTGCCGCAGGATCGGTTGCTGGCGGGGATGGCCGAGAGCGAGGCGCGTGCCTGTGCCCTGTCCGGTGGCGAGGACTATGAGCTGCTGTTTGCCCTGCCTGCGGACGAGCCCCTGGACCTGCTGGCCTTCAGTGTGGATACCCCGCTGACGGTGATTGGCGAGATGACCGAGGGCGACGAGCTCGCGGTCGTGGATGCCAGTGGGGCACGGCTGGAGCCGGGCCGTGCGGGCCACGATCATTTCGTCGGGTAGCGAGAAACGAAGGGGAGTCATGGCCAGGCACAAGACGACGCGCAAGCCCGCATCCACGAAACCGCAAATGCCGCCCGCGAAGACGGTATTCGGCGATCCGGTCCACCTGCTGGCCTTCGGCTTCGGCAGCGGTCTGTCGCGCTGGGCGCCGGGTACCACCGGTTCGCTGGGCGCGCTTGTGCTGTATTTCGCGATCATGAATTTCCCGGAGTGGGCCTATCTCGCGGTGACCGTGGTCGTGACCATGGCCGGGTTCCACATCTGCGGCGAGAGTGCCCGCAAGCTCGGGGTGCACGACCACCCCGGGATTGTCTGGGACGAGTGGGCCGGGATGCTGATCACCCTCGCGTTTGCCCCGGCCGGGCTGGCCTGGGTGTTGGTGGGCTTCCTGCTGTTCCGGGTGTTCGACATCCTCAAGCCCTGGCCGGCGCGCTATTTCGACCGGAACTGGCACGACGGTACCGGCATCGTGATGGACGACGTGGTGGCCGGTATCTATGCGGGTTTCTCGCTGGTGATCCTTGGTGCGCTGTTCCAGCAGATGATGCTGCAGTAGGGGCCGTACGGTCGGGGCTGGGAAAAACACCGGCACTGCGCGAGACTGGGGGCATGACACGAACGACCATAGGCAATGCGGCGGGCAATGCGCCTCTGGGTGCCCAGGCCCGGATGCCGGTCCTGGTGGTGGATGATTTCCACAACATGCGCAGTACCCTGCGCCAGATGCTGTTGACCGCGGGGTACGAGGAGATCGACATGGCGGTGGACGGCGAGGATGCCGTCGACAAGATGGGGCAGCGCCGTTACGAGATCGTGCTGTGCGACTACAACCTCGGCGAGGGGCTGGATGGCCAGCAGGTCCTCGACGTGGCCCGCGCGCGGCGGCTGGTCGACCTCTCGACCCTGTTCATCATGGTGACGGCGGAGACCACCAGCGACATGGTGATGGGGGCGGTCGAGAGCATGCCCGACGGCTATCTGTCCAAGCCGTTCAGCAAGGATCTTCTGGCGGTCCGGCTGGCGCGCGGGCTGCGCCGCAAGCAACCGCTCAAGCGTCTCGATCCATTCCTGCGGCGTGCCGATCTCGAGGGGGCGATTCGCGAAGCCGGGCAGATGCTGGTGGAGGGCGAGGGCCGCGAGGCCGACCTGCTGCGTCTGCGTGCCCTGTGGGCCTGGGAGACCGGAGGCACGCAGCAGGCGCGGGACGCCGCAACGGCGTCCTGGGAAGGCTCGCGCCCGGCTTGGGCGGGCACCCTGCTCGCCGACCTCGATGCGCGGGCCGGGGCGGTCGAGGCGGCCGAAGCCGGCTATCGCGAGGTGATGAGGGAGACCCCGCAGTTCATGCCTGCGCATGACCATCTCGCGCGTCTGCTGGAACAGCAGGGTCGCGGGTCGGAGGCCATGGAGATCCTGCGCGCCGCGGCGGAGCGGTCGCCCAAGTCGCTGGAGCGGCAGCGCTTCCTGGGCGAACTGGCCCTGGCACACGGGGATGCCGAGCTGGCCCTGCAGGCGTGGCGGCGGGCGATCCGGATCGCCGGGCAGATGGGGCAGGCGCATCCTGCCGATGCCGTGGGGCGCATTGCGGCCCTGATCGCCAGTGGCGCGGGTCGCAAGGCACGCCAGGCGATCCGGGACCTGGACCGCGATTTCGCCAGCCATCCGGACCGGGCCTGGTATTCGGTGCTGGCCCGTCTGCGACTGGCTGCAAACGGGGCAAGTGACGAAAAGGACGGCGCCCTGCGGGAACTGGAGGCCTTGCCGGAGGCGGCGATGCCGGAACCGGTGCGCGAGCCGCTCAACCGCCTGCTGGAAGAGCTCGGGAGACACTGATGCAGGCCGTGCTGTCAATCCCGGTGCCGGCGCGTATCAACCCCGGCGGTACAGCCGCGAGCGGCCCGGCAACGGGGGGCGCCCAGTGAATCGGGTGGACTTCAATACGCTGATGGCGATCGGGATCCACGACATGAAGGGATCGCTGAACGCGGTGATCAACACGATCTCCGAGCTGGTGGATCCGGACACCGGCGAGTGCCGCTGCGAGCGCGAGCGCCTGATCCATCTGCAGTACGAGGCGCAGCGGGTCAACGATACCCTGGTGCAGTTGCTGACCCTCTACCGTCGCAACGAAGGCTTCTATACCCCGCAATTTTCCCCCACTCCGGTCTATGACCTGCTGGAAGAGCACGCCCTGCGTCAGAAGCCGCTGATGGACTATCGCGGCGTGGTCTGCGAAATCGACTGTGACGAGGACCTGACCTGGCCCCTGGATGCCGAATTGATGGGGGGGCTGCTGGAGAACGTCATCACCAACACGATTCGCTATACCGTTGGCCATATCCTGCTGGCCGCAATGCGTGATGGAGACTGGCTGCAGATCCGTATCGAGGACGACGGCCCCGGGTTCCCGGCGTCGATGCTCGGGCGTCGCGATGCGGATCAACAGGGGGTACTGGATCGCTCGGAGGGTCGTACCGGGCTGGGGTTGTACTTCTGTGCGGTCGTCGCGCAGTTGCACGGCGCCCCTGAATCGGGCGTGGCTGGCGACGATTCACCTTTATTTGATCTGGCGCATACAGGTCATGTCGAGCTGCGCAATAATAGCGTGCTGGGTGGTGGAGCGTTTGTGGTGAGCCTCCCGCGGATTCTGCCGAACCCGGGTTAGTACACGGGGGCGCAGGGCGTACTCCTGCCGGTGCAGTCTTTGCCGGATTTGCGCGCAAATACGCCAAGGCACCGCCAGGTGTCCACTGCGCCTTGCACCACTGGCCGAGATGCATGTCGACCCACTTCCGGCCTGGCCGGATGCGATAGCCGACAATCCGGCATTCCGGAATGCAGGGAGGTCGGGCGATGTCCTCGGAAGAACGATACCAGCGGCGCCATCGGATCCGGGCGAGTCTGCGGGAATTCGTGCTGCCGCCGATCAATGACGGCCTGGTCCTGGGGCGCGAGTCCCCGATCGGGCATGTGGCGGTGGGACGGGCGCTGGAACTGTTGTCGGTGCGCTCGTTCGGACATGTGGAGATCGAGGATGACGTGATCGGCGACATCCTGGTCCGCAGTTCGATCCTGCGCAAGATGTCGGAGGACCAGATCCGCCTTCGTGGTCGCCGAGATCAAGCCGGTGATGGGCGCGGAAGAGATTATCCAGTTGCACCTGCAGGTGGAAGTCGATCTGGAAGTGGAGCGATAACGCATGGACGAACTGGGGATCCTGGACTGCATCGACGCGCGTGCGCTGCGGGTCGATGCCTTCGACTGCTTCGAAGACGTCGCCCGCACGGGTAGCCAGTCGGTGTTCGTGGTCATGGACCAGGAAGGACAGTACCGGGGGCTGGTGACCGCACGTGCGGCGGCGTTGTTTCCCAGGCGGATCTTTGCCGATTTGTTGTTCCAGCGACCCGGTCCGCTGGAACCCCATGACCTGCCCCTGGGCGACGCCCTGCGCGAGATGGACCGGCGCGCGGTGGACTACCTGGCAGTGGCCAGCGAGGACGGGGCATTCGCCGGTGTGGTATCGCGGCTTTCGATCGCGGATACACTGATGCATCGCGAGCAGCAGCAACGCCGGGAACTGGAGGCCCTGCTGGAAGATTACCGCCACGAGCTGGAGCAGAAACGGATCGCCGCTGCCGTGTTCGACTCCACCAGCGAGGGCATCATGGTCACCGATGCCCGACAGCGCATTGTCCAGGTGAATCCCGCCTTCGAGCGCACCACCGGCTGGTCGCGCGAGGAGGCGATGGGCAAGACACCGGCGCTCCTCCACTCCGGCGTACAGGACCCGGGTTTCTACGCCGCGATGTGGCAGAGCCTGCAGCAGACCGATGCCTGGGAAGGCGAGATCTGGAATCGCCGCAAGGATGGCGAGGTGTATCCGGAATGGCTGCATATCAACGCGATTCGCGGCGACGATGGCGAGATTCACTATTTTGTCGGGGTGTTCTCGGACACCACCCGGCAACTCGAGATGCGCCAGCGGTTGCAGTACCTTGCCTATCACGATGCCCTGACCGGTCTGCCGAATCGGCAGTTGTTCATGGATCGCCTGGAGCAGGCCCTGCGGGATGCCCGGCGGGACGGCAAGGGGCTGGCGGTGGTGTTCGTGGACCTGGACGAATTCAAGGAGGTCAACGACACGCGGGGCCATGCGGCCGGTGACGAGTTGCTGCGGAATGTCGCCGACGCCCTGCGCAGTGCGGTGCGCGAGGTGGACAGTGTGGCGCGTTTCGGCGGTGACGAGTTCACCCTGTTGCTGCCGGACTGCGATGACACGGACTCCGTGAGCGGGGTAGTCCAGCGAGTGCTCGAGGGGGTGAATTGCGAATTCGCGCTGGCGGCGACCGGCGAGGCGGTGCGTACCTCGGCCAGCATGGGGATCGGCCTGTTTCCGCATGATGCGGGCACGGCCGAAAACCTGTTGATGGCGGCGGACAATGCCCTGTACGAGGCCAAGGCGGATCAGCGCGCCGGGTACCGGTTCTTTTCCGCCTCGGGCTACGACCAGTTCGTGGAGCGCGTGCGGCTGACCTCGGAATTGCGCCGCGCCATCGCGGAAGGATGGATCACCCTCGACTGGCAGCCGCAGGTGGAGCTGGACTCCGGACGGGTGGTCGGGCTGGAGGCGCTGGCCCGCTGGCAGTCCGCGGACGGGAGTTTCGTCCCACCGGACGTGTTCATACCGCTGGCGGAACGGTCGGGGCTGATCGAGGAGTTGGGCGTCGGGGTATTCGAACGGGCCATGCGCGACGTGGCCCAGTTGTCCTCGGAGCCGCTGTCCTGCGACTTCGATACCCTGTCGTTTGCGGTGAACGTGTCCCCCTTGCAGATTCACCCGGCGCTGGACGGCCAGCCGGATTTTGCGGGTGTGCTCAGCGCGATCGCCGGGTCGCACCACGTGGCGCTGGAACGGATCGAGTTCGAATTGACCGAGAGTGCCCTGTCACAGAGCCCCGAGGAGCTGTATCGCGTGTTGCTGCAGTTGGGGGCCGAGGGTGGCCGGGTCGCGGTGGACGATTTCGGCACCGGCTGCTCGAATCTGGCGACGATCAAGCGCCTGCCGGTCCACAAGCTGAAGCTGGATCGTTCCCTGGTCCGGGATCTTGCGGAGGACGCGGCGGACCGGGAGATTGCCAGCGCGGTGGTGGGTATGGCCCGGGCGATGGATCTGACCGTCCTCGCCGAGGGGGTGGAAACCCGGGAGCAGGCCGATATCCTGCGGGAACTGGGCTGTGATCATGCGCAGGGGTATCTTTTCGGGCGCCCGCAACCGATGTCGACGTTGCGCGCCACGCTCTGAGTACCCGATCGCCTCGGCCCCGCCGGAGAGCCCCCGAGGTGCGGTCCGGCCTGCCTCGGCGGTGGCCGGCCGGGCGATTCGTTCCCGGGGGGGGCGGGTCTGCCAGCCCCGGCGCAGAAGATCGCCGCGAAGCTTCCATGAAGACCCGGGCCCGATCGGATGTCCTGGCACCGGCCCGCCTCCCGGTCATTCGTGTCCCGGTCGGGCGCGCAGCGCGGCAGGAAGGGCCGGAGTGACAAGCATCGCGTAGGCTGCAGTGGCGGCCAGGACACCGGCCAGCGGGGGTACCACGGGCGCGTACCAGGCCACGGCGGAGCCGACGGCGTAGGCCAGCAGGCCGGGCCAGTGAATGGCGGGCAGGCGCGCCTCGTCGAGGCGCGGATAATGTCCGCGATGGCGCAGCCAGTAGTCGGCCATGACCACGCCGCCCAGGGGTGGGATGAAGGTGCCGAGCAGGATCAGGAATGGCACCAGGAAGTCGTGCATCCCGAGCACGGCCAGGCCTGTTCCGATCGCGGCGCCGAGCGCTGTCACCAGCCGTCGGCGCCGGGTGCGCAGCAGGTTGCAGCCGGCGACCCCGACGTTGTAGATGGTGTTGTCCTGGGTGCTCCAGATGTTCAGCAGGAGCATCAGTACGGTGAAGGTCACAAAGCCCTGTGCCAGCATCACGTGGATGATGTCGGTCTCCCGGTAGATCAGGGCACCGAGGGCGCCGGTCAGTACCATCAGCCCGTTTCCGAGCACGAAGGCAGCCAGGGTTGCGATGACCGCGATGCGCGGGGTGCGGGCGAAGCGTGTCCAGTTGGTGGCGAGGGTTGCGCCACCGACAAACGTCCCGATCACGATGGTCAGTGCGGCCCCGAAGCTCATGTCGGCACTCGGGGACTGGGCGAGCAGGCCAGCGGGCCCGCCCGCCTCGCCGATGCCGACGAACAGCGTAAACAGCACGAACAGGAGCATTACCGGAACCGCAATGCGGGAGAGCCAGTCGAGGCCGCGATATCCGATCATCGCGGTGATACAGAAGGCGAAGCCGAACGTTACCATCAGTCCGGTTTCCATCGGGTCCGGCAGCGGGGTGGTTTCCACCAGAATGAGTGCGACGGTGGCGGTGCCCCAGGCGTACCAGCCGATCTGGGTGAATGCGAGGAGCAGGTCAGACAGTTTGCTGCCCCATTCGCCGAAGCAGAACCGTCCCATCAGTACCGTGTGCAGGCCGCTCTTGCAGCCGATATAGGCGAGCATGGCTGCGTAGGTCCCCAGCAGCAGGTTGCCCAGCGCGATCACCAGCATCAGTTCGCCGAAGCCGAAGGCCATGCCCAGCGATCCGCCGGCCCAGAGGGTGGAGGTGAAGAAGGTGAACCCGAACAACACCACGGTCATCGACCAGAAGCCCTTGCGGGCGCCGTCCGGTACTTCGCTCAGCGGGTGGTCGTTGTGGTTCACGCAATCCGGTCGGGGTAAGTAGGGGCCGAGTGTACCGGCTGATGGTCTATCCTGCGCGGTGTCCCAGTCTCCGCATCTTCTCCAGCCAGCGTTGGCGCGCTGTGGCATTTCCGCCGTTCAGCCCGATCAGGGTATGCCGGACCGGGCCGAAGCCACAGAAACGAAACACGTTGCGTTCCAGGCTCTTCAGGCTGTGAGCCCGGTAGAACCAGCGATAGGCCAGCGCCGGCATGCCCATGGTGACCACGATGCGTACCGAACGGCCCCGCAGGCGGGTATGTCGCGGCCGGCTCATATCGCCCTCGGCCACGAACGCGGGGCGGAACACCTGCTCCAGGAAGCCTTTCACCAGTGCCGGCATGTCGCCGAGCCACAGCGGGTAGATCAGCACCAGGTGGTCGGCGGCCTGGATGGCCTCCTGCGCCTCGAGGATCGCCGGCGGGACAGTCTCGTCTAGGAATTCCGCCTGGCTGTGCAGCAGTGGAAAATTGCGCTGGGCGATGGTCAGGGTTTCGACCGGCCGACCCGCCTGCTCCGCGCCGTCGCGGTAGGCATCCGCCAGGGCATGGTCCAGGTGCCCGCCCGCCGGATCGGGATGGCCCTGAAGGATGATGATGCGCTGTGCCATCGCGTTCCCTCCGTGCGGATCGGCATGTACGGGCGCCGGGTCTCGGGACCGGCGGCCTGGCTGGCCCCGAGGCGGGGGCGGACAGTCGGGTCAAGTTCCGGGCTTGGTGGCCGAAAACACATTGTAAATATGGGTATATTGATACAGGGCCACGAAGGACGGGGACATGCTGAGACGATTCTACAATCTTCCGATCTGGTTGCGCCTGTTGGGCGCGATCTGGCTGATGCTGGTGGTGGTGTGGTCGAGCATGATTGCCTGGACCGTACTGCAGCAGCGTTCCACCGCGGAAAGTCAGGCGGCGGAGTTTGCCGACAGTCTGCACGAGATGACCTGGGCCGGACTGACGACCCTGATGATTACCGGCACCATAGGGCAGCGGCACGAATTCATGGAGCAGATCCAGGAGATGGGCACGGTCCGCGAGCTCCGGGCGTTGCGTGCCCAGGCGGTGATCGATCAGTTCGGGGAAGGGACCCCCGCCAGCCAGCCGCGCAGTGAAGTCGAGCGGCGGGCGCTGGAGACCGGCGAGCCCTTTGTGGAGGTGCGATCCGATCTCGGCGAGTTGCATGTGATCTCCCCGATCCGGGCCGAACGCGATCTGCTCGGGCGCAACTGCGTGACCTGCCATGCCCCGGCTGGGGAGGGCACTGTACTGGGGGCCACCAGCCTGCGTCTGGACTTGTCCGAAGTGTACGGACAGTCGAATCGCTTCGGCATGCAGTTGCTGGGCACGGCGGTACTGGCCAGTCTGCCACTGCTGGCCGTGATCTTCCTGTTTATCCGCCGGTTCGTGACGCGCCCGCTGGGGGCCATGACCTACGGGTTGCGCGATATTGCCGGCGGCGGCGGCGATCTGACGCAACGCCTGCATGTGCGCGGGGAGGACGAAGTCGGCGCGGCGGCGTCCGCATTCAACGACGTGATGGAGCAGTTCCGTACGCTGGTCGGTGGAATCGTCGGGTCCATGGCCCAGTTGTCGTCTGCGGCCGACGAGGTGCAGGAGGTGTCCGGGCAGACCCGCGACAGCGGGGAACGTCAACGACGCGAGATCGAACAGGTGGCCACGTCGATGAACCAGATGAGTGCGACCGCGCAGGAGGTCGCGCGCAACTCCCAGTCCGCGACGGAGTCGGCGCATCGGTCACTGGAGTCCGCGGAAGGCGGCCAGGAGGTGGTCAGTCGCACCATGGGCAGTATCGAGGATCTGGCGGCCGAGGTGCACCGGGCCGCCGAGGCGATCCAGCGGGTGGAAGCGGATTCCGAGAGTATCGGGAAGGTGTTGCAGGTGATCCAGGAGATTGCCGAGCAGACCAATCTGCTGGCACTGAATGCGGCGATCGAGGCCGCGCGCGCCGGGGAGGCCGGGCGCGGTTTTGCCGTGGTGGCGGACGAAGTCCGTGCGCTTGCCTCGCGGACCCAGGACTCCACCAGCGAGATTCGCCGTACGGTGGAAGAATTGCAGGCGGGCACGCGCAATGCCGTGCAGGTGATGCAGGCGGGCGAGGGCAAGGCCCGGGATGCGGTGGCAACGGCAGGAGAAGCGGATCAGGCCCTGAATGATATCCGTGAATCGGTGCGCGCCATTGCCGGGGTGATTGATCAGATCGCCAGTGCGGCGGAACAGCAGAGCCAGGTCGCCGAGACGATCAACCGCAACGTGACCACGCTGACCGGCGAGGCGGAACAGAATGCGCAAGGCGCGAACCGGGGTGGCCGGGCTGCGGACGAGTTGTCCAGTCTGGCCCGGGAACTTCAGGATCTTGTAGGTCGATTCAAGGTCTGAGTCCGAAACGACCCAAGGGGGGCGCATGGAGTTCGATCCGGTCGTGCTGTTTTTCCTGCTCGGGGCGGTCGCCGGGCTGGCGAAGTCCGATCTGAAGATCCCGATGGCGATCTACGAGGCCCTGTCGATTTACCTGCTGCTGGCGATCGGGTTGATGGGCGGGGTCAAGCTGGCCGAGAGTGAGCTCCTGCCGCTGTTGCTGCCCGGTCTGGCGGTGCTGGCGGTGGGCTCGCTGATCCCGCTGATGGCGTTCCCGGTGTTGCGCTGGCTGGGGCGCATGCCGCGCGCCGATTCTGCCTCGATTGCTGCGCACTACGGCTCGGTCTCGGTGGTCACCTTCTCGGTTGCCGTGGCGCTGCTTGCCTCGCGCGGGGTCGACTACGAGGGCCACATGGTGGTGTTCCTGGTGCTGCTGGAGATGCCGGCGCTGATCATCGGTATCCTGCTGGCGCGTATCGGTAGCAAGGGCGTGACCCGCTGGGGCCAGACCATGCACGAGGTGTTCTTCGGCAAGAGTATCTTCCTGCTGGCCGGTGGTCTGGTGATCGGGTTCGTTGCGGGGCCGGTGCACATCGAGCCGCTGGAGCCGCTGTTCTTTGATCTGTTCAAGGGCATGCTCGCGCTGTTCCTGCTGGAGATGGGCCTGGTCGCCTCCAATCGCATTGCGGATGTGCGCCAGTACGGGGTGTTCCTGGTCAGCTTTGCCGTGGTGATGCCGGTGGTCTCGGCGATCCTCGGTATCCTGCTTGGCTGGGCGCTGGGGATGTCCCCCGGGGGGACGCTGCTGCTGGCCACCCTGTACGCCAGTGCATCCTATATCGCGGCCCCGGCCGCGATGCGCATTGCGGTCCCCAAGGCCAATCCGGCGCTGTCGATCGGGGCATCCCTCGGAGTGACCTTTCCGTTCAACATTTTTCTGGGGGTCCCGCTGTATTTCTGGATGACCCAGTGGCTCTACTCGTTGGGAGGCTAGTGCGATGCAATCGGAATCCGGTGAGATGTTTCTGCTTACGGTGGTCGCCGAAGCCCTGCTGGAGGACATGCTGATCGACGAGGTGCGCCGCCTGGGCGCGGCGGGCTACACGGTCACTGATGCGCGGGGCTGGGGCCGGCACGGCAAGCGGCGTGGCAACTGGCGCCAGGGCGGCAACATCCGTATGGAGGTCATCGGGTCGCAAGAGTTGTGCGATGGCATCGCAGCCCACTTCAGGGAGCAGTACGAGGATGACTACGGCCTGCTGATGTTCACGACCCCGGTGACTCTGAAGAACTGATGCCGGTTCGCGCCAGGATGCGATAAGGGCCCGGCCTGCCGGCGTCCCCGGACTCGATCAGTACCACCTCGCGTGCCTCCCAGTCCACGGGCGGGCTCGCGATCTCGTGTTCGGGGTGGCTGGCGTATCGGCGCAGGGTGACATGCGGTCGGAACGCGTCGGTGTGGACGGGGGTTCCGCATGCGCTGCACAGCTCGGTGGCCCGGGTGGCCAGGGCCTCCAGTGCCGCGGGTACCCGGCGCGGGCCGATCCAGGTGACCCGCGCACGGGCGAAATGGCCCAGCCGGTCCAGGTGCAGCGGGATCGGGGCGGTCTGTAACTCCCCGATCCGTTCTCGCAGGCAGGCGACCCGGGGTTCCGGGATGGTGCCGGCAAATGCCAGGGTCAGGTGCAGGTGTTCGCGCGGCACCGGACGCCCCGATCCGGCAAGCGACCGGGCGTGCTCCGCCAGGGCGTCGCGTACGGCATCGTCGGGCCACAGCGCGAGGAAAACGCGCCGCTGGCGAGGCGGAGGGGACTCGGCGTGCAAGGCTAACCGGTATCGCCGCGGGGGCGCGGCAGGTTCTCGCGCTGGCGGCGTTCCCACAGGGTCTTGCGGCTGATCCCCAGGGCGCGCGCCAGTTCGGTCTCGGTCATCCGTGCCTGGTTGTCGCGCACGAAGCGGCGGAAATAGTCGTTCAGGCTGGCACCAGTGGCAGGATCTGGACCGCCGGGGGAAGCTGGTGCCAGCCCCAGGTGTTCGGGGGTGATCTCGCCGTCTGGGCTCAGGACGCGCCCGCGTTCCAGCGCATTGGCGAGCTCGCGCACGTTGCCTGGCCAGTCGTGGGCCGTCAGGGTCCGGCGCGCGGCATCGCTCAGCACGGGACGCGGAGTGTCTGGTGCGGCGGATTCGAGAAAATGCCGGGCCAGAGGCTCGATGTCCTCGCGCCGCTCGCGCAGGGGCGGGATCGCCAGTTCCAGCACCCGCAGGCGGTAGTAGAGGTCGGCGCGGAAGGCCTGTTCGGCGATCATCCCTTCCAGATCACGATGGGTGGCGGCCACCAGGCGCACGTCCACGCGCTGGTTCTGATTGGCGCCCACCGGGCGGATCTCGCCGTCCTGCAGCACCCGCAGCAGGCGGGCCTGTGCTGCCGGGGCGAGTTCGCCGATCTCGTCGAGGAACAGCGTGCCGCCGTGCGCCGCCTCGATCAGGCCAGTACGCGCCTTGACCGCGCCGGTATAGGCGCCCTGGGCGTGCCCGAACAATTCCGCCTCGACCAGCCCTTCGGGGATGGTCGCGCAGTTCACCGCGACGAACGGCCCGTCCGCGCACGGACTGAGGCGGTGCAGCGCGCGTGCCGCCAGTTCCTTGCCGGTCCCGGATTCGCCGCGCAGCAGCACCGTGGTATGGGTTGCGGCCACCCGGCGCAACTGTTCTCGCAGATGCTGCATCGCCGGGCTGGATCCGACCAGGCCGAGGTCATCACCGGCATCGGGGGGGGCACCGGCGTGTGTGGCGTCAGGGCTGGCAGTGCTCGCCCGCGCCCGCAGCGCGGCGCGCAGGGTCAGCAGCAGGGCATCGTGATCGAATGGCTTGGCGATGTAGTCGGCCGCGCCTTCCTTCATCGCCGTGACCGCCGAGGGCACCGAGGCATAGCTGGTCATGATGACCGTCGGGGTGTCGGCAAACTCGGGCAGCAGGGCAATACCCTCGCCATCCGGCAGGCGCAGATCCACCAGTTGCAGGTCGTAGGGCTGCGCGGTGGCGAGGGCGCGGGCCTCGGCCAGGGTCTCCGCGGTTCCGACCTCGAAGTCGTGGTGCTCCAGGAAGCGCCCCACGGCCCGGCGGATCGCGGCTTCATCGTCAACCAGCAGGATACGGGTCATGGCTCGCAGGATGGCAGTGTCAGAATAAAACGGGCCCCGCCCTCCGGGCGGTTGCTGGCCATCAGGGTACCACCGTGGTCGCGCACGATGCTGTAGGCCACCGGGAGGCCGAGCCCGGTGCCCTGGCCGGCCGGTTTGGTGGTGAAGAAGGGTTCGAACAGGCGTTCGAGGCTGTCTCCGGGGATCCCGGGGCCGGCATCGTCAATGGTGATCCGGACCTGGTTGCCGTCGCGGATGGCGGCAATCACGACGGTACTGCCCTCGGGGGAGGCCTGTTCGGCATTAGTCAGCAGGTTGATGAAGACCTGCAGCATGGTGGCGCGTGCCCCCCGGATATGCAGATCCGCCAGCCCGTGCATCTCGAAGTGCAGATCCTTGCGCCCGGCCAGCCGAGTCAGACGGATCGCCTCGGGTACGAGGTCGGCCAGCGCGATGATCTCGAATCGGCCGCCGGATGGTCCTTCGTCGGCATGGGCGAAGGTGATCAGAGACTGCACGATGGCATTGATGCGGCGGGTCTGGGCAAGGATGTCGTCGGCCGTGGCACGGATCTCTGAAGGATCCTCCTCGAGTGGCAGGTTCTGGGCCAGCGAGGTGATCCCGGTCAGCGGATTGCCGATCTCGTGGGCGACTCCGGCGGCAAAACGGCCAATCGACGCGAGACGGTCGCCGTGCGCGATCTCCGATTCCAGCTGGGCGCGCGCAGTCACGTCCTCGATCAGGATGATTCGTCCCTCCAGCCGGCCCTCGGCATCCTGCAGGTCCGACTTGTGCAGGTTCAGGCGGCGGGTTCCGCCCGGGAGGTCCGCATTCAGTTTGTACCACTGGCGGTCGGGGCTCTCGATAAACGTGGTCAGCAGGCCACTCCAGGGCTCCTCAAGCTCCGCGAGGTTATGGCCAACGGCGCGTGCCGTGGGAATGGCAGTCAGACGGGCCAGGGCCTGATTCCAGCCAGTAACCTCCCCGGTGCTGGCCAGGCTGGCAACCCCCAGCGGCAGCTCGTGCAGGATCTGGCGATGGAAGCGGCGCAGGGCGTCCAGCTCCGCGGCCAGACCGGATAACGGGAGGGAGCGGGTTTCGAGTTGCTCCTCGACGCGCCGCAGGCTCTCGCTGAGGGTATGACGCCCGGCTGCATCCAGGCGCAGGTGCTGATCCACGATCATGCGCGCCAGTACCGGGCCCAGCAGGCCCGACAGGTTGCGTTCGATGCGCTCGCGCAAGTGCCGCAGGTCGCCGCGCGAGCGGGTGTGGCGCGGCAGTCCCAGCTCATCCAGGGCGCGCTGGACCTCGTGGCGCGCGGCGCTGGTTCCGAGGGTGGCGGCCAGTGCGGTCTCCATCTCGGCCACATCGCCGGCCAGGGGCAGCCCGCCGCCGCTCGCCGACGACTCGTTGGGGCAGCAGGCGCGTCCGGCCTCGACCTCCTCGCGGTTGGGGCGGGTCAGCAGCGAGCCGAGCACGAACAGCACTGCGTTGATCCCCAGGCTCAGCATCAGCGCGAAGGTCCAGCCATCCAGCATTTCGGCCCGCAGCAGGGCCTGTGGATTGGGAAAGCCGGTGGCGATCCCGGCGTCGGCCAGCAGCGGGAGGACCAGGGTGAAGGCCCAGCCAGTGATCCCGGCCGCCAGTCCGAGCAGGAAGCCGACGCGGGTGGCACGTGACCACAGCATCAGCCCGGCCAGACCGGGCAGAAGCTGGGCTACCGCGGCAAACGAGATCAGCCCGAGCTGAGCCAGCCCCTCGACCATCTGCAGCAGCCCGTAGAACGCATAGCCGAGCCCGATGATCAGCACGATCCACAGGCGTCGGCCCCACAGCAGCCGGCTGTAGAGGTTGGCGGCCGCGCTGTCCTCGTCATGCAGGCGGGTCATGGGCGACAGGTAGTTGGTCCCCATGTGGGCCAGTGCCAGGGTGGTGACGATCATCATTGCGCTGGCCGCGGAGAGACCTCCGACGAACACCAGCAGCGCCAGGGCGGGCGAATCGAGCAGCGCCGCGATGCTGATGGCGTAGTAGTTGGGGTCGACGGTCAGCCCGGCCCCCTGACCGGCCCAGTAGAGTATCGGCATCGGCAGGTTCAGCAGCAGCAGGAAGGCGGGGAAGGCCCAGGCCGCGCGGTTCAGGGCCTGCGGATTGATGTTCTCGGTAAACAGCATGTGGAATTGGCGCGGCAGCAGGAAGGCGGCCGCGAACGCCAGGATCATCATGCCGAACCAGCCGCCTTCGCGGACCGGGGCGTACAGGGCCTCGACTGCCTCGGGGTTGTGTTCCAGCCATGTGCCGAGACCGGTGAACCCGCCGAATACCGCATACATGGCCACCCCCGCGATGCCGAGGATCGCGACCAGCTTGACCAGCGATTCGAACGCGATCGCCAGCACCAGTCCGGTGTGCTTCTCTCGCGGCGCGATATGCCGGGTCCCGAACAGGATGGTGAACAGTGCGATGGTGGCACTGAAGGTCAGGGCCAGCAGGTGCGGCGGGGTCTCCGCAGTCAGCACTCCGGCGGATTCGGCCACTGCCTTGATCTGCAGTGCAATATAGGGGAGGACCCCGGCGAGCATGAACAGTGCGACCATCGGGCCGGTGATCCGGCTGCGATAGCGGAACGCAAACAGGTCTGCGAGCGAGGTCAGTTGCTGTTCGCGGGTCAGCCGCAGGATCGGACGCAGCAGCCAGGGAGTGGCGGCAAATGCGAGGGTTACCCCGAGGTAGATGGTCAGGTACAGGTAACCGTGATCGGCCAGGAACCCGAGGTTGCCGTAGAAGGTCCAGGACGTCGCATAGACGCCCAGTGACAGGCTGAATACCCAGCCGTTGGCGGCCAGTCGTCCCACCCGGGGTATGCGGTCGGCCAGAAACGCGATCCCGAACAGCAGCGCGAGGTACGCGACGCCGACTGCGTAGATCAGACCGAGGCTAAGGGTCACGTCGCTCGCCCGAGGCCAGTGCAATCAGGCCGATGAAGGCGCCCCAGGCGACGAACGGCCACCACCAGGCCGGGGACAGGTGGGCCATCCACACCACCAGAGGGCTGAGGAACAGCAGGATCCCGAGCAGAACCACCAGGATGGTGCGCGACGCGTGCATGGGTCAGTCACTGTGCCTCAAGGAAACAGTGATCAATGTACACGCTCGTGACGATCGTCCAAACCCGACAGACTGGGCAGTCTGTCGGGTTTGCCGGTCGCCGCCGGGGGCGGCCATGGAGATCGCCACGTCGCTGCACTCCTCGCGATGGCAGGGCTTCTTCCTGCCTCCGTCATGGAGAGGCCCCGCAGGGGCGGTGGCCATCTCCGAACGCAACCCGGATGTTTCCCTGGCGGGCATCTGTATTCGGGGTCTACACCGATCCGCTGCGCGTGCGGGTGGCGGGCAGCGCGGTGGTCAGGGGCAGCCGGGCCGGCAGCGGGTCCTCAGTCAGCCGATCCAGGGCCTCGGCGAGCTGTGCGGGCGGGGCGTCCGGATGGTCGGGGTCGCTGGGGGGCAGGTTGATCCGGCGCAGGGTCGCAGCCAGTTCGGCGCGGGCGGCGTCGCCGCGCAGGCCCTCGGCGCCACTGCCCTTGGCCAGTTTGGCACCGCCCGGCACGGTCAGTACCGGGTGATGGGCGTAGTGCGGGGCACTGGCCCCGAGGGCCGTATACAACTGGAGCTGGCGCGGGGTGGATCCGAGCAGGTCGATTCCGCGCACGACATCAGTGACCCCGAGTTCCAGGTCGTCGACCACCGTGACCAGCTGGTACGCCATGATGCCGTCGGCGCGGCGGATCACGAAATCGCTGCCCAGGGCCTCGAGATCGAATGCGACCGGCCCGAGAAACCGGTCCTGCACGCTCCAGTGGTGGTGCGTGGCGCGCGCCCGCACCGCGCGGGCGGTGCGTCCGCGGGGCAGACCATGGCGGCAGGTGCCGGGGTAGACCGGACCTTCCCAGCCCTTGCGTCCGGCGGCGGATACGTCGCGGCGGGTGCAGCCACAGGGGAAGGCATGGTCCTGCGCAAGCAGGGCGTCCAGTACCGTCCGGTAGGTGTGGCTACGCCGGCTCTGCCAGGTGACCGGCCCGTCCCAGGTCAGGCCAAAGCCCTCCAGGGTGGCAAGGATGGCATCGGCCGCCCCGGAACGCATGCGCGCGGTATCGATGTCGTCGATCCGCAGATGCCATCGTCCGCCGTGTGCTCGGGCATCCAGCCACGAGATCACTGCGGCCAGCAGGGAGCCCGCGTGCAGCGGGCCGGACGGTGTAGGGGCAAACCGGCCGATATAGTCGCTGGCCCGGGGGCTCCGTTCGGGCGTGGCAGTCACGGCCCGGCCGGGATCAGGCCCGCTGCTTTTCCTTGATCTCGTCGAGCTGCTTGCAGTCGATGCACATGGTCGCCGTCGGGCGGGCCTCCAGACGACGGATCCCGATCTCGACGCCGCAGGTCTCGCAGTAGCCGTAATCGTGGGTGTCGATCTTGCGCAGGGCCTCGTCGATCTTCTTGGACAGCTTGCGCTCGCGGTCGCGGGCGCGCAGCTCCAGCCCGAATTCCTCTTCCTGGGTGGCGCGGTCGGCCGGGTCGGCAAAGTTGGCGGCGTCCTGGCGCATGTGGCCCACGGTGCGGTCGACCTCCTCTGCCAGTTCCTGGCGCCATGCCTGAAGCAGGTTGCGGAAATGTTCCAGCTGGTCCGGATTCATGTACTCTTCGTCCGGTTTCGGCACGTAGGGCTCGATGCCCCCGGCCACCATGTGCTGGGTGGAGGGCTTGGCGGTTTTGCTGTCTGCAGCCATGCGGGCTTTCTCCGGCTGGAAAAATAAGGCGCACTTAGTACCAGAGAAGGTGCGCCCGGGCAAGTGCTGTGCCACCACCGAACCGGGCCGGTGTTCGGGGGCTCGGGCATTGTGAATGGTTTTTCATCGAGTTACGGCGGTTTTCGGGAGAACCGAGGCATGCAGGAACTGCGCGCACTAATCTTCGATGTGGACGGTACCCTGGCGGATACCGAACGGGATGGCCACCGGGTGGCCTTTAATCAGGCGTTCGCCGAGGCGGGGCTAGACTGGCATTGGAGTGTCGAACGCTATGGCGAGCTGCTGCGCGTGACCGGTGGCAAGGAGCGCATTCGGCAGTACCTGTCCGAGGACCATCCGGAGATGCTGGCGGATCCGGGGATCGAAGAGCGCATCCGCGCATTGCACGCGGCGAAAACCGGTCACTATGTGAGGCTGCTGGAGGGGGGCTCGATCCCGTTGCGCCCCGGCGTGCAGCGACTGCTCGACCAGGCGGAGCAGGTCGGGATCCGGCTGGCGATCGCGACCACCACTACCCCGGAGAACGTGACCGCATTGCTGCGCGCAACGCTCGGCGAGGGCGGGCCCTGGCGCTTCGAAGTCATCTCGGCCGGGGATGTGGTGCCCGAGAAGAAGCCGGCGCCCGATATCTTTACCCATGCGCTGGAGGCACTGGGACTGCCGTCGGAAGCCTGTCTGGCACTGGAGGATTCCGATAACGGGGTGCATGCGGCCCGGGGTGCAGGTCTCGCGGTGGTGGTCACCACCAACGATTACACTCGGGACCAGGATTTTTCCGGGGCCCTGGCGGTGCTCGACGGATTTGGCGAGCCGGAGCGACCGGCCCGGGTGCTGGCGGGTCCCCCGCGTTCCGGGCCGGTGGTGGTGGATGTACCGACGCTGCGGGGCTGGTTCGCCGCGCGGACGGGTGATTGAGAGGGGACACCCGGCGGTCTGTCGGGTAAACCGTCACGATGCCGCAGACGGCCGGGCGAAGCCCCGAACTCCCGGGACCGGACCGGCCGGCTACAGCTCGCGCAGCCCGAGCACGTCCTGCATGTCGAACAGACCGTTTCCGGCACCCGCCAGCCACACCGCCGCACGCACCGCTCCGGATGCGAACACCGTGCGGCTGGAGGCCTTGTGGGTGATCTCCACGCGCTCGCCATCCCCGGCAAACAGGGTGGTGTGCTCGCCGACGATATCGCCACCGCGGATGGTCGCGAAGCCGATGGTGCGCCGGTCCCGCGCGCCGGTCTGGCCCTCGCGCCCGTAGATGGCGTCGTGCTCCAGGTCCCGCCCGAGGGTTTCCGCCACGATGCGGCCCAGTTTCAACGCAGTGCCGGAGGGCGCATCCACCTTGTGCCGGTGATGTGCCTCCAGGATCTCTACGTCCACGCTGTCGCCCAGCGCCCGCGCGGCCAGCTCCACCAGTTTGAAGGTCAGGTTGACGCCCACGCTCATATTCGGCGCGTAGACGATCGAAAGGGATTCGCCGACAATGCGTAGTCGTTCTTCCTGCGCTGCATCCAGGCCGGTCGTCCCCACCACCAGGGCTTTGCTACCGGCACGGCACAGCTCCAGGTGGGTCATGGTCGCCTCCGGGCTGGTGAAATCGATCAGGACATCGAAATCATCCACGACCCGCTCCAGGTCCTCCACCACCCGGACCGTACCCTCCCGGCCCACGGTCTGACCCAGCGCCTCGCTGCCCGGCCGTTCGCTGGCTGCGCCCAGAATGGCCTCCGGGTGGTCGTCTACCGCCTGTACCAGATTCTGGCCCATGCGCCCGGCGGTACCCGCAATTGCAATTCGAATCATCCCATCTCCCTGTCAGCCAAAGTTCAGGAAACAACGTCCCGCGCCTCCTGGAGAGCCGCCACCCTACGAATCTACGCTGCATTACACCAGACCTGTGCCCGGATATAACCCCCGGTGCGGTACAATGCAGCCCCGGAACCACGGCGCACGACGCCGATGATACGGACCGCCTACGGGGCCTCCGGATGCTCCAGGATGGACTCCAGTATCTGCCGTGCCTCCCGGTCCAGCGCATATCCGTCCTGTTCCAGCGGGTTCGGTGAACGCAACAGCGTAACCAGATCCCGCGGCATCCGGTCGGCACAGGCCAGCCAGCGATCACGCCGCCGGAAGATCTCCCGGCTTTCTGCGTCGCCGCAATAGGCCCAGTGCCACGGCTCGAACTGGATGCCGAACGGATTGTTCCGGAAAAAGCTGTTGCAGAATCCGTAGCGATGACCGTGGGCGCGCAGCCATGCATAGGCCGGCGAACGCGACAGCTTGAGGTCGGGCCGTGCCCAGAGCAACGAGTCGGGCAACTTGATGTCGATGGCGTAGCCGGTGTGGTGCTCGCTGAAACCCGGTGGGGCGACCCGGTGGATGGTCTCGTCGAAACCCAGCCCCCGGACCCTGGCGAAGCGGTCAAAGACACGCTGTTGCTGCGCGAGGGAGCGGAAGCCGGCGTGAATGACGACCGGACAGCCGGCCCGGCTCATTGCATGACTCATCGCCAGAAAGGCCTCGGCTGCACGGATATGCAGGCGCACCCGCTCGCTGTATTGCACCAGATCCGCCGGATCGGCCTGCGCATAACGCAAGTGCCCGAAACAGGCGGGGCGTTCAAGCCAGTCCGACAGATCAAGGTCGCTCACCGCATCTTCCTCTCACCGTGATACGGGACAGCCCGAACCGGCCTGGCACAGGGGCCCGGTAGCCGCCGCACGGCACGGCCCGGCCGGCATCCGGCCACCCGGTACGCCGCACCGGGTCAGCCGCGTGCTGCCAGGGAAACACTGATCCGTGTACACGTTCGCGCTCGAGTCGCTTTTGCGTGTGAACAAGGCGCGGCGACTGCCGTGCGGTCACTCTGCTACAGGTGCGCCGCAACGCCGTGCGCGCGCCCGTTTTGGATCAACAACGGGCGGCCGAACCCCTTTCACTCAATGACGTGTGGGATTGGCACCCCAGGTTCCTCGAGCCTGCGTTGCGCCCCTTGCCGGTAGAACCACTACCGGCTGCGGACCGCACCTTGTCTCGGAAAACCTGGGGCACCAACGCGAACGTGTACATTGATCAGTGTTTCTCTAGGCGCGCAATCGCATCCGACAGCCCGACCTTGTTGGAGGCCTTGAACAGCACGATATCCCCATCCTGCACGATGCGCTCCAGCAGTTCCGGCAATCCCGTTGTGTCGGGCAGCAGGCCCCCCTGGCGCTCGCTCGGTATCAGCGGCCACAGGGCCTGTATTGTTTCGCCGACCAGCACGATCTGCTCGGCCGTGGACTCCAGCACATCGTCAATCAGACCGGCATGCAGGGCGGTTGCCTGCTCGCCCAGTTCCAGCATATCGCCCAGGACCGCGATGCGTCGTCCGGAACCCTGCGGACTGTGGTCCCGCAGCAGGCCGAGTGCCGCCCGCATGGACAGCGGATTCGCATTGTAGGACTCGTCCAGAACGGTCACTGACTGACCCCGAAGGTTCAGCGCGAGGACCTGCCCGCGGCCTGCGATCGGGCGGAACCTTGCCAGGGCCGCGCTCGCGGCCTTCCAGTCCAGCCCCAGCCGTGCCATCACCGCCAGACAGGCCAGCGAATTCACCGCGATGTGGCGGCCGGCCTGCCCGACCGAGTAGACGAATCGTTCGCCCGAAAATCGCGCGCGCACCTCGCCGGTGGCAAAATCATAATGCTCCAGGTGAATGTCCGCACCCGGGGCCTCACCATACAGCAGGACGTCGCAACCCTGTCTCCGGGCCTTGTCCCGCATCAGGTCCAGGAAGGGGCTGTCTGCGTTGATGATCGCGGTTCCGTCTCGCGGCATGCCCTCGAACAGTCGACTCTTGACCCGTGCGACGTTCTCGAGATCCCCCAGATATTCGAGATGCGCGGTGCTGATTCCGGTCAGGACCGCGATATCCGGTGCAATGTGGAAGCCATGATGGGCATAGGCATTGGCGGCAGCGACCTCGAGCAGGGCCAGGTCGTAGTTCAACAGCCGGGTCAGCTTGCTCAGGCTGTCGCGAAACAGGTTGTGGTTGCTCTCGGTCATCAGCAACCGCGAGCCGGGGGCGACCTGCTCCAGCAGGTCCTGCAGCATGCCAAGCGTAGTGGTCTTGCCCGCCGATCCGGTCACGGCTACTACGGGCGCGGGCGCGACCCTGCGAAGCGATCGCGCCGTATCGAGAAAGAACTGAAAGCCGTCCTCCACCACCAGGGCGTTGCGACCACGCAGCAGGGTCGGGTCATAGTGTCGTCGTGCGATGACCAGCCCCGCACGCGGGTGCTTGTCGAAGCGCCTCAGCAGATCCGGCAGGCTTCGCCGCCCCAGCCGGGAGACCTTGCAGATATTCCGGGGCCAGGCTTCATCGACCAGCATATGGAAACAGCGCGGGTCGCACGGACCGGGACGGAGTTCCAGTCCCCCCATCGGGGCTGCCGGATCCCCGTGATATTCCCACGGGACCCGGGTATCGATCCGTGCCAGGAAATCCGTTATCGGGGTCGCGGACGGCCGGGAGCGGACCGACACCCCATGATGCTCGCCGATCAGGGACTCCAGCGCACGCCCGTAGCGGGCAAAGTCCACCGGCCGCAGTGGCGCGATCCGTAGAGGCGTGTCCCGGTTGCCGCTGGCGATCGGAATCAGCGTTTCCCGCACCCGGGGTCTCCCGTTGTCCTGGAGCTCGAGGGACAGTTGTAGTACCGCGCCCACTCGCATGGTCCCGGTGTCGTCGAATCGGCCCGGAGGGCTGAACACGAAATTCCCGATGGAATAGCAGATCAACCCCTGTCTGTAGCGCTCGACCCGATCGAGAGTGTGGCTGCCATGCGCGATCACACAGTCGGCGCCAGCGTCGATCATGCCGCGGCACCATCGCTGGTGGATGGCGCCGGTATCCCGATACTCGATCCCCTGCCAGTGCGGGATCACGAGGATCAGGCTGTGCGGGTCCTCCTGCCGCAAGCGGCGAACGCGATCCGCCAGCGCATCGAAATTGGTGCTGGCGACCCCCGGCCGACGGGCGCCGGCGAAGAATCCGTAGCCGACATACCGGCGCGTTGATCGCATCCCACTGAATATGTGGATGCGAGTGGTGCCTCGTGCGTGTTGCCACGCAATCGACCGGGGTGCACGTGCCGCCGCGAGGCGCTCACCTGCGCCCACGGTCGCAATCCCGGCGGTGCGCAGGTGCGCCATGGTCTCGCGCAGCCCCCGGGTCCCGAAATCCATCGAGTGATTGTTGGCCAGTGTCACGGCAGTCACGCCGAGCGCTCTCAGCAGGCGAGTGGTGGGTGCCGGCGCGGCACAGCGTGCATCGACCTTGCCCGCAATCGGGGTGCCGGGCGCCTCGCCGAGCACCGTTTCGAGGTTCACGATGACCTCGTCACAACCCGCCAGCAGCGGCCGCATCTCGTTGACCAGCGTACGCTCTGCATTCGGGGCGTCGCCGGGCGCCCATCGCGGCTCGTACTCCCCCGGATACATGTCCCCGCAGATCGCCAGCCGAAACCCGTCGCTCATCGCATGACCCCCGTCCGGTTTCCTGCATCACCGCAGGCCCCGCGCGCACGGTCCGGCATCGGGTCAGACCGGATTGCCATCGCGGGTGTCCGGGCCGGTTGCCGCATGGGCATGGCGGTGGTCATTCTTGCCGGAGCGCTTGGCTCGGTACATCGCTGCGTCGGCCTGTTGCAGCAGTGTCGCTCCGTCGTCGCCATCGCGGGGGTACACGGCGACCCCGACAGAGGCAGAGATACGGACCTCGCGACCGTCGAGTGTATATGGTCGTCCCACGCTTTCGAGGACCTTCTCCGCGACTCGATCCACATTTTCCAGTCGGGTCAGGCCGGCAATGAGCAGGGCGAACTCGTCGGCATGGACATAGACGCCGCCATGGCCGGCATTCCACAGGCGGAAGGTCTCGATCATCTGGGAGACGAACCGCGCCTGCTGCAGCGCGATATCCTCGCTGTGGCGCTGCATGGTCTGCACGTTCCTCAGCAGTGACGCCGCGACCACCAGGGACCAGACCGCCAGCGGGATTGCCCAGTAACGGCGATGGCAGAAAAACTTCCCGATTCGTCGGCTACAAATCCGATCCGTCATGTGTGCCCGGAAAAGTGGGGTGGGCTGCGTTGCAGAAAAGTTTACCCCGACTGGCGTTCTGCTGTACCCATCATGGCGGGTCTCTCCCGCGCCTCATGACCGATTTGTATGCGGTAAATCATGAGCGGTGACAGTTTGCAGGGATGCCGGACGTATCGCGGGGGGCTTCCCCCGTCTACAGGCTCCGCACCGGAGTTCGGAAACGCCATTCGCCATACACGGAGGCGATCACACCGGCCGCCGCCAGGAACGCCGCGAATACGTACACCGAGGCCGGGCTGATGCCGTCCCACAGGTAGCCGGCCACCAGCGAGCCCATCGCCCCGCCCAGCCCGAAGGCCAGCGACGAGTACAGCGCCTGCCCGCGTCCCTGCAACCGCCCGGGGAAGAAGTAGTGGATCAGCGAGATGGCCGCCGCGTGGTACACCCCGTAACTCGCCGCATGCAGGATCTGAATGAACAGCAGCATCCCCAAGGAATCCGGGACCGCCGCCAGCAGGCCCCAGCGCAGGGTGGTCAACACCAGCGCTGCCGAAACCAGCATCCAGGCGCCGAAGCGCAGGATCAGGCGCGGCATAAGCAGGAACAGCACCACCTCCGCCGCGACACCCAGCGCCCACAACTGCCCCGCCACCGAGCGCGAGTAGCCGGCCTCTTCCAGGTACAAGGTAAAGAAGGCGTAATACGGCCCGTGGCTGGCCTGCATGAAGAAGCAGGCCACGAACAGCGCGATCACCTCGGGCCGGCGCAACACGGCCAGCAGCGGCGGGGCGTTGTTGTCTTCCTCGTGGTTGCGCGTCGGCTCGCGCACGAACTGCGACGCCACCGCCACCGCGATCAGCACCGCGAGCACGATCCACGGTAGCCAGGCCACGGCGATTCGGTCGAAGGCCCAGCCGAGTACCGCGACCGCGACGATAAAGCCAACCGAGCCCCACAGCCGCACCAGCGCGTAGCGATGCGCGTCCTGCCCCAGCGAGCGCATGGTGGTGGCCTCGAACTGCGGCAGGATCGCGTTCCAGAAGAAGCTGTAGGCGGCCATCACCACCGCCAGCCACCAGTACCCGGTGTACAGCAGCACACCGGCAAAGGCGACCGCCCCGCCCAGCGCGCCCCAGCGGGCAATCGGCATGTGCGCGCCAGCGCGGTCGGCCAGCCAGCCCCAGACATTGGGTGCAATGATCTTGGTCGCCAGCACGATCGCCATCAGCTCGCCGATCTGGGCGCCGCTGAACCCCTCCTCGGAGAGATACGGCCCCCAGAACGGCATGAACGCGCCGAGGCTGGCGAAATAGAAGAAGTAAACCGCGGACAGGCGCGCGTTCTGGGTCACGGCCATGGCGGGTCCGCTACCGGTTCGCGAGGATACGGCCGCATGGCCGCGTCATTCGTCGGGATGGTCGCGCAGCGCCAGGCCGGTGTCCGCCACGTCGGCGTTCTGCGCCCGGTGGCGCAGGGCGTGGTCCATCAGCACCAGCGCCATCATCGCCTCGGCGATCGGAGTTGCGCGGATGCCCACGCAGGGGTCATGCCGCCCCTTGGTCACGACCTCCACCGGCTCGCCGGCGGTGTTGATGCTGCGCCCGGGCAGACGAAGGCTGGAGGTCGGCTTCATGGCGATACTGGCCCGCACCACCTGGCCCGTGCTGATCCCGCCCAGCACGCCGCCGGCGTGGTTGGACAGAAACCCCTCCGGGGTCATCTCGTCGCGATGCTCGGTACCGCGCTGGGTTACGGAGTCGAAGCCCGCGCCGATCTCCACGCCCTTCACCGCGTTGATGCTCATCAGCGCGTGCGCCAGCTCGGCGTCCAGGCGGTCAAACACCGGCTCGCCCCAGCCGGCCGGCACACCGGCGGCCTCGACGGTGACCCGCGCGCCGATGGAATCGCCCGACTTTCGCAGTGCATCCATGTACTCCTCCAGCTCCGGTACCTTGTCCGGGTCCGGGGAGAAGAATGGGTTGTCGTTCGCGATTCCGGGCTCCTTCGGCTCCAGCTCGATCGGGCCCAGCTGGGACAGCCAGCCACGGATGGTGATGCCGTAGCGCTGTTCGAGGTAACGCCGGGCGATGCCGCCGGCCGCCACCCGCAACGCGGTCTCGCGCGCGGAGCTGCGACCGCCGCCGCGATAGTCGCGCACGCCGTATTTCTGGTGATAGGTATAGTCCGCATGCCCCGGACGGAAGCGATCCTTGATCTCGCTGTAGTCCTTGGAGCGCTGGTCCACGTTCTCGATCAGCAGCCCGATCGGCGTGCCGGTGGTGCGCCCCTCGAACACCCCCGAGAGGATGCGCACCTGGTCCGGTTCGCGGCGCTGGGTGGTGTGACGCGACTGCCCAGGCCGGCGGCGATCCAGGTCGAACTGCAGGTCCGCCTCGCACAGCTCCAGACCGGGCGGACAGCCGTCCACCACCGCGCCCAGGGCCGGCCCGTGACTCTCACCAAAGGTGCTGACGACGAACAGTCGCCCGAAGCTGTTTCCCGACATGTGCGTAGTGTAGCGATGGACCGGCGGGCTGTCGCCTGTTAGGGAAACACCGATCAATGTACACGTTCGCGTTGGCGCTCCAGGTTTTCCGAGCCAAGGCGTGTCGCGCAGCGCCGTGGCCATTCTGCGGCCCCGCACTGATCAATCGTGCAGGAACAAGTCCATACTCGCACTGTCCGAATAACGGGAATTTTCTCCTCCCAGCAAAAACTCAAAACCGAAGGAGACCGAACATGCATCCATCCCTCTCCCGTCTGGGGCTCGGTACGACCGCTGCCCTGTGTCTGGGTCTGGCCGCCAACGCGCAGGCCGACGATGTCTTCAATCAGCGTATGATGACCATGGAACTGGCCCAGGACATCGCACGCGCCTCGGTGGAGGCCTGCCGCGATATGGGTTACCAGACCAGCGCCGTGGTGGTGGACCGCGGCGGCAACGACCGCGTGGTGCTGCGCGACAACCTCGCCGCCCCGATGACCATCCAGATCGCCGGTGACAAGGCCCGTGCGACCGTGATGTCCGGCACCGATTCCGGCAGCTTCCGCGAAAGTCGCGAGGATATCCGTATGGAGATGAACCATGTGGATGGCATCATCATGCTGGACGGCGGTTTGCCGATCGAGGCCGCGGGCTCGATGCTGGGGGCTGTGGGCGTCTCCGGCGCCCCGGGTGGCGACCTGGACCGCGAATGCGCCCAGGCCGGCATCGATTCGGTACAGGAACGCCTCGACTTCGTGATGTAGCCCATCACGTTCTCGCGTTCCCGGATGTGTGGCGCCCCGCGGGGCGTCACGGTCACGCGAAAGGAACAGCGCCATGAACGCAAAGGAGAAGGGCCCGGCCGAAACCGGCGGATTGCGCCACATCGCCCCCGTCGAGGCCCACCAGCGTCTGAAGGAACGCCCCCGCGACTTGCTGATCGACATCCGTTCGACCATGGAGCACCTGTTCATCGGCCACCCGGTGGGTGCTGTACACGTCCCGTGGATCGACGAACCCGATTGGACCGTCAATCCCCAATTTGTGCCCCAGGTGCGCAAACTGCTACTGGGCGGGGTTGCCGATCATGGCGAGGATGCACCGGCGGTCTACCTGATCTGCCGCAGCGGAAAGCGTTCGGAGGCCGCCGGACAGGCCCTGGTGGAGGCCGGCATCGAGCAGGTCTATTCGGTGGACGAGGGTTTCGAGGGGCCACTGGATGACAACCACCAGCGCTCCACTCGCGGCGGGTGGCGTTACCACGGTCTGCCCTGGGAGCAGTGCTGACCCGATCCCGGACATCGGGGGGGGTACATGCCCGATTGGGCACCCGCGCCGGGTCGGTATCCCGGTCATGTCGGAACCGGCGGTTCCGTTGGACGTCGCGCGCGGCGCTCGCGTACACTTGGAGGCGGATTCGCGCCCGCCCTGCAAGCACCACACTGTTGCCCAAACGGGGCCCAGTCCCCGCTGAAACGGTGCGGGCAAGGCCGGGTCGTAGATCCCGAACGAATCGCAGTATCGCTGTCGGCAAATCGCCTGGCGGCCCCGACCCAGACCATCCGGAGGTCCCCCGTGTCCGCGCCTGCTCTGCTTGTCCTGGAAGATGGCACTGTGTTTCATGGTCAGGCGATCGGCGCCCTGGGCCAGACGGTTGGCGAGGTGGTGTTCAACACCGCAATGACCGGGTATCAGGAGATCCTGACCGACCCGTCGTACCACCGTCAGATGGTCACGCTGACCTATCCGCATATCGGCAATACCGGGACCAACCCGGAGGACGACGAATCCGCGCGCGCTCATGCCGCCGGGCTGATCATCCGCGACCTGCCGCCGTTGGTCTCCAATTGGCGCTCGCGCGAGTCGCTGCCGGACTATCTGCTGCGCCACGGTATCGTGGCGATCAGCGGGATCGATACCCGCAAGCTGACTCG
The DNA here is from genome assembly GCA_051747025.1 of Pseudomonadota bacterium. Lineage (GTDB taxonomy): Bacteria > Pseudomonadota > Gammaproteobacteria > Ectothiorhodospirales > Ectothiorhodospiraceae > Thioalkalivibrio. The sequence goes on along the minus strand of JBNJFQ010000003.1, from coordinate 59,966 downwards.
CATCCTGCGCGAGAAGGGCGCGCTGAACGGCTGCATCCAGGCTGGCGAGGTGGACGAGGCCGCGGCCCTGGCCGCAGCGCGCGAATTCCCCGGGATCAAGGGCATGGACCTGGCGCGCGAGGTCACCACGCGCAGCGGCTACGAGTGGCTGGAAGGCACCTGGCAGCTCGGCGAGGCGCCTGCCCGGGTCGATCCCGAGACCGCCAAGTATCACGTGGTGGCCTACGACTTCGGCATGAAGCGGAACATCCTGCGCATGCTGGCGGATCGTGGCTGCCGCGTGACCGTGGTCCCGGCCGAGACGCCCGTGGACGCGGTGATGGAACTCAAGCCGGACGGCGTGTTTCTGTCCAATGGTCCGGGCGACCCCGAGCCCTGCACCTATGCGATCGAGGCCATCCGCGACTTCTGCGAGCGCAAGCTGCCGCTGTTCGGAATCTGCCTGGGGCATCAGCTGCTCGGCATCGCCAGTGGCGGCAAGAGCGTGAAGATGAAGTTCGGCCACCACGGGGCGAATCACCCGATCCGGCACGAGGCCAGCGGGCGGGTGATGATCTCGTCGCAAAACCACGGCTTCGCGATCGACGAGGACAACCTGCCGGAGACGCTGACGCCGACCTACCGCTCGTTGTTCGACGGCACGCTGCAGGGCATCGCCCGCACCGACTGCCCGGCCTTCAGCCTGCAGGGCCACCCGGAGGCCAGTCCGGGCCCGCATGACGTGTCCCCGGCGTTCGACGACTTCGTCGAGATGATGCGCGCCGCGCGCGGCTAGACCGTTTTCCCGATTTCCGATTTCGACAGCCTGCGAGAGCTGCTCCATGCCCAAGCGTAACGATATCCAGAGCATCCTGATCCTCGGGGCCGGCCCGATCGTGATCGGCCAGGCCTGCGAGTTCGACTACTCCGGTGCCCAGGCCTGCAAGGCCCTGCGCGAGGAGGGTTTCCGGGTGATCCTGGTGAATTCCAACCCGGCGACGATCATGACCGACCCGGAGATGGCGGATGCCACCTACATCGAGCCGGTGGAGTGGGAGACGGTCGCAAAGATCATCGAGAAGGAGCGCCCGGATGCGGTGCTACCAACGATGGGCGGGCAGACTGCGCTGAACTGTGCGCTGGATTTGTCTCGAGAGGGCGTGCTCGAGAAGTACGGCGTGGAGATGATCGGCGCCAACGAGGCCGCGATCGACATGGCCGAGGACCGCGATCACTTCAAGGCGGCGATGGCCGACATCGGCCTGGACACTCCCACGGCGATGCTCGCGCATTCCTGGGAGGAGGCGCAGGAGATCCAGCCGAAGATCGGTTTCCCGGTGATCATCCGGCCGTCGTTCACCCTTGGCGGTTCGGGTGGCGGCATCGCCTACAACCGCGAGGAGTTCGAGTACATCGTCAAGAACGGGCTCGACCTCTCGCCGGTCAACCAGGTGCTGCTGGAGGAGTCCGCGCTCGGCTGGAAGGAGTTCGAGATGGAGGTGGTCCGCGACAAGGCGGACAATTGCATCATCATCTGCTCGATCGAGAACCTCGATCCGATGGGCATCCACACCGGAGACTCGATCACGGTGGCCCCGGCGCAGACCCTCACCGACAAGGAATACCAGATCATGCGCGACGCCTCACTGGCGGTGCTGCGCAAGATCGGCGTGGAGACCGGCGGCTCCAACGTGCAGTTCGCGATCAACCCGGAGAACGGGCGCATGATCGTGATCGAGATGAACCCGCGGGTGTCGCGCTCCTCCGCGCTGGCCTCCAAGGCAACCGGTTTCCCGATCGCCAAGGTCGCGGCCAAGCTGGCGGTGGGCTACACCCTCGACGAGCTGAAGAACGAGATCACCGGCGGGCTGACCCCAGCCTCGTTCGAGCCGTCCATCGACTATGTGGTCACCAAGATCCCGCGCTTCACCTTCGAGAAGTTCCCGCAGGCCGAGGCGCGCCTGACTACGCAGATGAAGGCGGTGGGCGAGGCCATGGCCATCGGGCGTACCTTCCAGGAGTCGTTCCAGAAGGCGCTGCGCTCGATGGAGACCGGCATGGACGGTCTCGACGAGCGCATCGACCCGGAAGCCGACGATGTGGTCGACCAGCTGCGTACCCGACTGGCCAACCCCAGTCCCGATCAGGTGCTGTACGTGGCCGACGCGTTCCGCGCCGGCTTCTCGATCCAGGACATCTTTGACCTGACGGCGATCGATCCCTGGTTCCTGGCGCAGATCCAGGAACTGGTGGACGTCGAGAAGGGCCTGCGCGATCGCATCCTGGGCGACATCAAGGCCGAGGAGATGTACCGGCTGAAGCAGCGCGGCTTCTCCGATCTGCGCCTGGCGACGATCCTGAACGAGACCGAAAAGGCGGTGCGCAAGCACCGCCACGGACTCGGCGTACGCCCGGTCTACAAGCGGGTGGATACCTGCGCGGCCGAGTTCGCGACCACCACCGCCTACATGTACTCCTCGTACGAGGAGGAGAACGAGGCGGAGCCGACCGACAGGCAGAAGATCATGGTCCTGGGAGGCGGGCCCAACCGCATCGGCCAGGGCATCGAGTTCGACTACTGCTGTGTGCACGCCGCACTCGCGATGCGCGAGGACGGGTACGAGACCATCATGGTCAACTGCAACCCGGAGACCGTCTCCACCGACTACGACACCTCGGACCGTCTGTACTTCGAGCCCCTGACGCTGGAAGACGTGCTGGAGGTCGTGGAGACCGAGAAGCCGGCCGGCGTGATCGTGCAGTACGGCGGGCAGACCCCGCTCAAGCTGGCGCGGGACCTGGAAGCCGCGGGCGTGCCGATCATCGGCACCAGCCCGGACTCCATCGACCTGGCCGAGGATCGCGAGCGCTTCCAGGCCCTGCTGAACAAGCTGGGGCTCAAGCAGCCGCCGAACCGCACCGCGCGCAGCGAGGAAGAGGCCGAGAAGCTGGCCGACGAGATCGGCTACCCGCTGGTGGTGCGCCCCTCCTATGTGCTGGGTGGGCGCGCGATGGAGATCGTGCGCGACCGCGAGGATCTGCGCAGCTACATGCAGAACGCGGTGTCCGTCTCCAACGATGCGCCGGTGCTGCTGGACCGCTTCCTGGATGACGCCATCGAGGTCGACGTCGACGCGATCTCGGATGGCGAGAATGTGATCATCGGCGGGATCATGGAACACATCGAGCAGGCCGGCGTGCATTCCGGCGACTCCGCCTGTTCGCTGCCGCCGTTCTCGTTGTCCATGGCGCTGCAGGACGCGATGGTCGAGCAGGTGCGCAAGATGGCGCTGGGTCTGAAGGTCGTGGGCCTGATGAACACCCAGTTCGCCATCAAGGGTGACGACATCTACGTGCTGGAAGTGAACCCGCGCGCCTCGCGCACCGTGCCGTATGTCTCCAAGAGCGTCGGCCGCCCGCTGGCCAAGATCGCCGCACGCTGCATGGCCGGCCAGACCCTGCCCGAGCAGGGCGTGGGCGACGCCGTCTACCCCGACTACTACTCGGTGAAGGAATCGGTCTTCCCGTTCGCCAAGTTCCAGGGCGTGGACCCGATTCTGGGGCCGGAGATGAAATCCACCGGCGAGGTGATGGGGGTCGGCCGCAGCTTTGCCGAGGCCTTTGCCAAGAGCCAGCTGGGCGCGGGGGTGCTGCTGCCGTCCACCGGCAAGGCCTTCGTGTCGGTGCGCGACATCGACAAGCCGCATGTGGCCGAGGTGGCCCGGCGTCTGGTGGAACTGGGTTTCGAGGTGCTGGCAACCCGGGGGACCGCGAAGCTGCTGGACGAAGCCGGTGTGCCGGTGACGCGCGTGAACAAGGTCACCGAGGGGCGCCCGCATATCGTGGATATGATCAAGAACGACGAAGTCAGCTTCATCATCAACACCGTGGAGGGCAAGCAGTCGACCTCCGACTCCTACACCATTCGCCGCGAGGCGCTGATGCACAAGGTGGGCTATACCACCACCATTGCCGGCGCGCGGGCAACCGTGCAGGCCCTGGATCATCTGGGGGCGAATGACGTGTTCCGGCTGCAGGATCTTCACCAGGAAAACCTCGGAGGGAAGCGCGCATGAACAAGACTCCGCTGACCGTAACCGGCGCCGAGAAGATGAAGGAAGAGCTGAAGAAGCTGAAGGGCGAGGACCGTCCGCGGGTGGTCAATGCGATCGCCGAGGCCCGCGAACACGGCGACCTCAAGGAGAATGCCGAGTACCATGCCGCGCGCGAGCAGCAGAGCTTCATCGAGGGGCGCATCCGCGAGCTGGAGGCGACTCTGGCGAATGCGCAGATCATCGACGTGACCACGCTCCCGCAGACCGGCAAGGTCGTGTTCGGGACCACGGTGGTGCTGGAGGCGACCGAGGATGGGCGCCAGGTCACCTACAAGATCGTCGGTGACGACGAGGCTGACATCAAGCAGAACATGATCTCGGTATCCTCGCCGATCGCGCGGGCGCTGATCGGCAAGGAAGAGGGTGACCTGGTGACCGTGCAGGCCCCGGGGGGCGAGACCGAATACGAGATCCTGGAGGTCCGCTACGTCAACTGAGCGGGCGGGCTGCCGTTGCGGTCATGCCGAGTCGAGACTGATCTTCGGCTCGTCCGGATTGCGGCGAAACAGAGTGGCGACGTGACCGATCCGCTGTACCAGTTGCGAACGTGTGTGGTCGCACAGTTCCTGCACGGTCCCGTTGCGAAGGTCGCGGTCGCCGATGTTGACCTTGATCTTGACCAGTTCGTGATGCGCCAGCGCCTGTTCCAGTTCTGCCAGTACGGCATCGGTGAGACCGTTGCGGCCGATGGTCACGACGGGCTTGCGCGGGTGGGCGAGGTTGCGCAGGTGGCGGCGTTGGGCGTCGGTAAGATCCACGAGAGGCTTGTTCTGTGTTGAAACGTTCAGAGTCTAGCATGTTGCCGCCCGTTCCAGTGGAACGTTGCGATGCCCCGGCGTAGCCGCTCCAGCCAGCGCTGGCTGAAGGAGCACTTCGACGATCCTTATGTCCAGCGGGCCCAGCAGGAGGGCTACCGCGGGCGTGCGGTCTACAAGCTGCAGGAGATCGACGAGCGTGACCGGCTGCTGAAGCCCGGCATGCGTGTGGTGGACCTGGGCGCGGCCCCGGGCGGCTGGACCCAGTATGCCGCGCAGAAGATCGGCCGCAAGGGCGTGCTGGTGGCCTCGGACATCCTGCCAATGGATCCGGTACCGGGGGCAGAGATCGTCACCGGCGACTTCCGCGAGGACGCGGTGCTGGATGCGATCCTGGCGAACCTGGGCGACGAAGGTGCCGACCTTGTGCTTTCCGATATGGCCCCCAACTTGACCGGTACGGATGCGGTAGACCAGCCCCGTTCCATCCACTTGTGTGAACTGGCCCTGGATCTTGCCCTGCGTGTGCTGAACCCGCAGGGGGCTTTTCTGGTCAAGCTGTTTCAGGGCGAGGGCTCGGATGCCTTCCTGGCCGAGGTGCGCCGGCGCTTTCAGAGCGTCAGGGTGCGCAAGCCGAAGGCTTCGCGCCCACGGTCACGCGAAGTGTATGTATTGGCGCGTGAGCCCCGGGATGTGTAAAGCTGCCCCAAGCTAACGATTGAATGCTTTTCGAGGTGTCGTTTTGAACGGTCTGGCCAAGAATCTGATCATCTGGGCGGTGATTGCTGTCGTCCTGATGTCCATCTTCAACAATTTCAGTCCCGAGGCGCCGCAGGAGACCCGGAGCATTACCTATTCCGAGTTCATCCGCGACGTGCAGGGTGGCCGGGTCGACAGTGTCACCATCGAGGGGGACAAGATCGAGGGCCGGACCATCGAGGGCGAGCGGTTCACGACGGTCAATCCGGACGATACCGGCCTGATCGGCGACCTGCTGCAGAACAATGTGGAGATCAATGCCCAGGAGGAGGCCGAACGCTCCCTGCTGATGAGCATCCTGATCAGCTGGTTCCCGATCCTGCTGCTGATCGCCGTGTGGATCTACTTCATGCGCCAGATGCAGGGCGGCGGTGCTGGCGGCAAGGGCGCAATGTCGTTTGGCAAGTCCAAGGCCAAGCTGATGTCCGAGGACCAGGTCAAGGTCACGTTCGGCGACGTGGCCGGCTGTGACGAGGCCAAGGACGAGGTCTCCGAACTGGTCGACTTCCTGAAGGACCCGAGCAAGTTCCAGAAGCTGGGTGGCCAGATCCCGCGCGGCGTGCTGATGGTCGGCTCACCCGGTACCGGGAAGACCCTGCTGGCCAAGGCGATCGCCGGCGAGGCCAAGGTGCCGTTCTTCAGCATCTCCGGCTCCGACTTCGTCGAGATGTTCGTCGGCGTGGGCGCCTCGCGGGTGCGCGATATGTTCTCCGAGGCCAAGAAGCACGCCCCCTGCATTATCTTCATCGACGAGATCGACGCGGTGGGACGCCAGCGCGGTGCCGGCATGGGCGGCGGTCACGACGAACGCGAGCAGACCCTGAACCAGCTGCTGGTCGAGATGGATGGCTTCGAGGGTACCGAGGGGATCATCGTGATCGCCGCGACCAACCGCCCCGACGTGCTTGACCCGGCACTGCTGCGTCCGGGTCGCTTCGACCGCCAGGTGGTGGTGCCGCCGCCGGATGTGCGCGGTCGCGAGCAGATCCTCAAGGTCCATATGAAGAAGACCCCACTGGCCGACGACGTGAAGCCACAGCTGATCGCGCGCGGCACGCCGGGCTTCTCCGGTGCAGATCTGGCAAACCTGGTCAACGAGGCCGCGCTGTTCGCGGCACGCGCCGGCAAGCGCCTGGTGGACATGTCCGACTTCGAACGTGCCAAGGACAAGATCATGATGGGCGCCGAGCGCAGGTCCATGGTGATGTCCGAGGACGAGAAGAAGCTGACCGCCTACCACGAGGCCGGGCACGCGATCGTCGGCCTGTCGGTGCCGGAGCACGACCCGGTGTACAAGGTCAGCATCATCCCGCGCGGGCGTGCCCTGGGCGTGACCATGTTCCTGCCTGAGGAGGATCGCTACAGTCACTCCAGGACCCGTCTGGAGAGCCAGCTGGCGAGTCTGTTCGGCGGGCGTCTGGCGGAGGAAATCATCTTCGGCAACGATAAGGTCACTACCGGCGCCTCCAATGACATCGAGCGCGCCACCCAGATCGCGCGCAACATGGTCACCAAGTGGGGCCTGTCGGACAAGCTGGGCCCGCTCGACTATGGCGAGGAAGAGGGCCACCCGTTCCTCGGCGGCCAGATGGGTAAGTCCAAGCCGATGTCCGACGAGACCGCGCGCGAGATTGACGCCGAGGTCCGCCGCATCATTGATGCGAGTTACCAGAAGGCGAAGCAGATCCTGGTCGACAACATCGACAAGCTGCATGCGATGGCCGGTGCGCTGGTCAAATACGAGACCATCGACGACAAGCAGATCGAGGACATTATGGCCGGGCGCGAGCCGCGGCCGCCGGCTGACTGGGATGACGAATCCGGCGGCTCCGGTGCGAAGGTCGATGACAGCGGCGCCACCGACGGCGAATCCGGCGAATCCGGCGACTCCGGCGACTCGGAGGACGACGACGACCGCGGTCTGGTCGGCGGCCCGGCCCCGCAGTCCTGAACAGGGCGCCGACGACTGGCGGCGACCCGGTCGCCTCAGCAGGCCGCCAGGCCGTTCCTGGCGGCCTTTTTTGGTTGAGTAAAGGGCCGCCTGGACTTCAGGGAGATTGACAGTGGCCACCGATGCAACCGTCCTGCAGTGCGGGGATCGCCGCCTGGACCTGACGCGTCCCCGACTGATGGGGATCCTGAACGTGACCCCCGATTCGTTCTCCGATGGCGGGCACTACACCCGGGTCGATCAGGCGCTGGCACGCGCTCGCGTGATGCTGTCCGAGGGCGCAGAACTGCTGGATGTCGGCGGCGAATCGACCCGCCCCGGCGCGACCCGGGTCACGCTCGACGAAGAACGCCGACGGGTGCTGCCGGTGATCGAGGCCCTGCGGTCGGAGCTGGACGTTCCGTTGTCGGTCGATACCATGAAGCCGGAGTTGATGCGCGAGGCGGTGGACGCCGGCGCCGGGTTGCTGAACGACGTCAACGGGTTTCGCGCAGACGGCGCGCGGGAGATGGCGCTCGTCGCGGCCCGCGAGCATGGCGTCGCGCTGTGCGCGATGCACATGCAGGGAGAGCCGCAGTCGATGCAGCAGGCCCCGCAATATCGCGATGTGGTCGCGGAGGTCGGCGACTTCCTGCGTCAGCGCGTGGCGGAACTGCAGAGGGCGGGGGTGCCGCGCGGGCAGATCCTGATTGACCCGGGTTTCGGTTTCGGCAAGACCCTGGAGCACAATGTCGCGCTGTTCCGCGGCCTGCCGCAGCTGGCCTGGATCGGGCTCCCGTTGCTGGTCGGGGTCTCGCGCAAGTCGATGATCGGGCAGCTGCTGGGCGAGCGTCCGGTGGCCGGCCGCGGGCCGGGCAGTGCGGTGGCTGCGATGCTGGCGGCGCAGGCCGGGGCCCGCATCCTGCGTGTGCACGATGTCGCGGCGACCCGCGATGCCCTGGCGCTATACTTGGCGCTGCGGTCGGATGGCAGCGACGGGAATGACGATCGGGGGAACTGATGGGCAAGTTTTTCGGAACCGACGGGATCCGCGGGCGCACCGGCGAATGGCCGATGACACCGGAGTTTGCATTGCGGCTGGGCTATGCCGTGGGCGAGGTGCTGGGCGAGAACGGCCATCGCCAGGGGCCGGTGCTGGTGGGCAAGGATACGCGGGTGTCCGGCTACATGTTCGAGTCGGCGCTGGAGGCGGGGCTGTCCGCGGCCGGCCTGGACGTCGCCCTGCTGGGCCCGATGCCGACCCCGGCGATCGCGTATCTCACACGGACCTTCCGAGCGACTGCCGGGGTCGTGATCAGCGCTTCGCACAACCCCTTCCAGGATAACGGCTTCAAGTTTTTTACCCCCGAAGGCGACAAGCTGCCGGACGCAACCGAGGCGGCCATCGAGGCGCGCCTGGAACAGCCTGCCCAGACGATCGACGGGGCGCGCCTGGGCAAGGCCGTGCGCATCTCCGATGCCGCCGGGCGCTATATCGAGTTCTGCAAGAGCGCGATCCCGGCACGTTCCGAGCTGCGGGGTATGCACATCGTCATCGACTGCGCACACGGGGCCACCTATAACGTTTCCCCACATGTGTTCGAGGAGCTGGGCGCGCGGGTCGAGGTCCTGGGGGCGACTCCGGATGGCTACAACATCAATGAGGGCGTGGGCGCGCTGCACCCGGAGGTCATGGGCGCGCGGGTCCGCGGACTGGGTGCCGATCTGGGTATCGCCCTGGACGGCGACGGCGATCGGGTGATCCTGGCCGCAGCCGACGGGAGCATCGTGGATGGCGACCAGATTCTGGGGATCCTGGCCCTGGATCGGTATGCCGCCGGGCTGCTGCGGGGCGGCGTGGTCGGGACCCAGATGACCAACCTGGGGCTGGAGAATGCCCTGGCGACGGCGGGGATCCCGTTCGCGCGGGCCCGGGTCGGGGACCGTTACGTGCTGGAAGAGCTGCGGCGCCATGGCTGGTCGCTGGGTGGCGAAGGATCAGGCCACATCGTGTGTCTGGAACACACCACCACGGGGGATGGCACGGTGGCAGCATTGCAGGTCGCCTACATGATGCACCGAACCGGCCGGCCCCTGGCGGAGCTGGCCGCCGCGATTCCGCGTCTGCCACAGAGCCTGGTCAATGTCCCGGTGCCCGGGGGCGCAAACGGCTGTCTGGAAGGGCAGGCCGTCCGCTCGGAGGTCGCCGCGGTCGAGGCCGAACTGGGCAGGCGCGGCCGGGTCCTGCTGCGTCCGTCGGGGACCGAGCCGCTGGTGCGGGTGATGGTCGAGGGCGAAGATGCCGACCAGGCCCGCCAGGCTGCGGAACGTATCGCCGACTGCATTCGCGCCGTCGTCTGAGCGGCGGTCCTGCGGGCGCCGGTTGATTTGCACCGGGTGCGTCGGTAACATCCCGCCGCTCGCATCATCATGATCGATTACCGTGTCCGATCCCGGACCCGGTCACGGCAGGAGGGAGATCCGCATGCGCAAGCCGCTGGTCGCCGGCAACTGGAAGATGAACGGTTCGCGCGACGCGAACGCGAAGCTGCTGTCCGCGCTGCGGGACGGCCTCGGTGACCTGCAGGCGGTCGAGCTGGCGGTCTGCCCGCCCGCGGTCTACCTTCCGGAGGTGGCCGACCGCCTGTCCGGCAGCAACATTGCGGTCGGTGGTCAGGACTGTTCCGACCAGGCCTCCGGGGCCTACACCGGCGAGATCGCCGGGTCGATGCTGGCGGAGACCGGTTGCCGGTTCGTGATCGTCGGGCATTCGGAGCGGCGTCAGCGGCAGAACGAAGACAGCGCCTGGGTGGCCGCCAAGTTCGTGGCTGCTCAGGCTGCTGGCCTGATCCCGGTCCTGTGCGTGGGTGAACAGAAGGAAGATCGCGAGTCGGGTCGCACCGAGACCGTGGTGTCCGAACAGCTGGACGCGGTGCTGGATGGCGCTGGTGTCGAGGCCTTCGAACGAGCGGTAGTTGCCTACGAGCCGGTCTGGGCGATTGGTACCGGTCTGACCGCGACGCCCGAGCAGGCCCAGGAAGTCCACGCCTTTATCCGCAACCGTGTTGCCAGTCGCGACCCGCGTGTGGCGGCCGGCCTGCGCATCCTCTATGGCGGTAGCGTCAAGGCCGATAATGCGGCCGGGCTGTTCGGGCTGGCCGATATCGATGGTGGCCTGATTGGTGGCGCCTCGCTGGATGCGGATGCCTTTATTGCGATCGCGCGCGCCGCGGCGGAGTCGGCATGACCTACGGTCTTTTGCTAGTGGTTCAGGTCGCGGTCTCGATCGCGCTGATTGCCCTCATCCTGATGCAGCACGGAAAGGGCGCGGATGCCGGTGCCGCGTTTGGCAGCGGGGCCTCGTCCACGGTCTTCGGTGCGCAGGGATCAGCCAACTTCCTGAGCCGGGCCACGGCCGTGCTCGCGGTGGTGTTCTTCCTGAACAGTCTGGCGCTGGCTTATCTCGCTTCTTCCAGCCCCGAGGCCGAGAGCCTGCTGGATCAGCTCGAGGCCCGGGAACAGGTGCCGGACGAGGATCTCCCTCCGGACCTTCCGGTGCAGGACCTGCCGGGTGACGGGGCAGGCAGCTCGCCGGGACGTCCGGCAGACGTGCCCGAGTAGGCCGTCCGCCCAAGTTTTGCAGATGTGGTGGAATTGGTAGACACGCTATCTTGAGGGGGTAGTGGCGAAAGCCGTGTGGGTTCGAGTCCCACCATCTGCACCAGATTCTGTGTTTGTGTCGGGCGATGAGCCCGGTTCAAAAAACCTCGAAAAATCAATAACCTGAAAAATTACAGGTACTTGACACCGTTTTTCCGCTTCACCTAGACTCCGTGCCCGGTGCGCGCCCCGGCCCCGAACGCTCGGCCTGGTCCCGCGCTCGCGCATATCACCAGCAACGCTGAACGGCTCGCCGGTGCGCCGGATCCACGCGACGCCCTGCGAACCTGCCCGCCCGAGGCGGTGTACGGGAGAGAGAAATGCTGGAAGGTTATCTACCTATCCTGCTGTTCATTGCAGTGGGTATCGTGATCGGGATCGTGCCGCTGGTTGTCGGCATGGCCGTGGGCCCGCACAAGCCGGACGCGGCGAAGAATTCGCCCTACGAGTGTGGTTTCGAGGCCTTCGAGGACTCGCGGCTCAAGTTCGACGTCCGGTTCTATCTGGTCGCGATCCTGTTCATCATCTTCGATCTCGAGATCGCATTCCTGTTCCCGTGGGCGGTGTCCCTGGATGCCATTGGCCTGTTCGGGCTTCTTGCGATGGCCCTGTTTCTTGTCATTCTGGTCATCGGGTTCATCTACGAGTGGAAGAAGGGGGCGCTGGAATGGGAATAGAAGGCGTTCTTGAGAAGGGCTTTGTCACCACCTCGGCGGACAAGCTCATTAACTGGGCCCGTACTGGCTCCCTGTGGCCGATGACCTTCGGCCTGGCGTGCTGCGCGGTGGAGATGATGCACGCTGGCGCGGCACGCTACGACCTCGACCGCTTCGGGATCATCTTTCGGCCCAGTCCACGCCAGTCGGACGTGATGATCGTGGCCGGTACCCTGGTCAACAAGATGGCCCCGGCCCTGCGCAAGGTCTACGACCAGATGCCCGAGCCGCGCTGGGTGATCTCCATGGGGTCCTGCGCCAACGGGGGCGGGTATTACCACTACTCCTACGCCGTGGTGCGCGGCTGCGACCGCATCGTGCCGGTGGATGTCTACGTGCCGGGGTGCCCACCAACCGCGGAGGCACTGCTCTACGGCATCATCCAGCTGCAGAACAAGATTCGGCGCACGAATACCATCGCGCGCTGACGCACCCGGGGTTTCCGATGGCTGAACAAGACAACTGGATCGACGCCCTGCGGGCGGAACTGGGCGATGCCCTGGAGAGCCTGCACGAGGCGAACGACGAGATCACCGTCGATATCGTTCCCGAGTCCTGGCGCGCGGCGGGCGAGAAGCTCCGCGATGCCCTGGGCTTCGAGATCCTGATCGATCTGTGCGGGGTGGACTACCTCGAATATGGCCAGGACGAGTGGGGCACCGAGTCGGCCACCAACACCGGGTTCTCGCGCGGGGTCGAGGCGGCCACCTCCGGGCGCTTCACCTTCGACGATGCGCCGGAAGACTCGAACTGGGATGGGCCGCGTTTCACGGTCGTGGCCCATCTGTTGTCGGTGGAGCACAACCGCCGCGTGCGCATGCGTGCCTGGCTGGACGACGAGGAATTCCCCGAAATCGAGTCGCTCGTGGAGGTCTGGGCCTCGGCCAACTGGTTCGAGCGCGAGGCCTTCGACCTGTTCGGCGTCCTGTTCTCCGGCCACCCGGACCTGCGCCGGATCCTCACCGACTACGGCTTCGTGGGGCATCCGTTCCGCAAGGACTTCCCGCTGATCGGGCATGTCGAGATGCGCTACGACGCCGAGCAGGCGCGCGTGGTGTACCAGCCGGTGACCATCGAGCCGCGCGTGCTGGTGCCCAAGGTGATCCGGGACGACCATCGCTACAGCGAGGGTGAGAAGCCGGGCGAAGGAGCCGAGAATGCCTGAGATTCGTAACTTCACCCTGAACTTCGGGCCGCAGCATCCCTCTGCGCATGGTGTGCTGCGCCTGGTGCTGGAGATGGACGGCGAGGTCGTGCAGCGCGCCGACCCGCATATCGGCCTGCTGCACCGGGGTACCGAGAAGCTTGCCGAGAGCAAGCCGTACAACCAGTCGATCGGCTATATGGACCGTCTTGACTACGTGTCCATGATGGCCAACGAGCATGGCTACGTGCTGGCGATGGAAAAGCTGCTGGGTATCGAGGCCCCGCTGCGAGCCCAGTACATCCGGGTGATGTTCGACGAGATCACCCGTATCCTGAATCACCTGATGTGGCTGGGCGCGCACGCGCTGGATATCGGTGCGATGGCTGTGTTCCTGTACGCGTTCCGCGAGCGCGAGGACCTGATGGACTGCTACGAGGCAGTCTCGGGTACGCGCATGCACGCGACCTACTATCGCCCGGGCGGCGTCGCGCGGGACCTGCCCGGCACGATGCCGAAGTACCAGCCGTCCTCCTGGAAGTCGCAGGATGTGGTGGATGACCTGAACAAGATCCGCCAGGGTTCGCTGCTGGACTTCATCGAGGCCTTCACCGAGCGCTTCCCCGGCTGTGTCGACGAGTACGAGACCCTGTTGACCGACAATCGTATCTGGAAACAGCGTACCGTCGGTATTGGCGTGGTCGACCCCGACCGTGCGAAGCAGCTGGGTTTTACCGGGCCGATGCTGCGCGGTTCAGGCGTCGAGTGGGATCTGCGCAAGAAGCAGCCCTACGAGGTCTACGACCGACTGGACTTCGACATCCCGGTGGGCGTGAATGGCGACTGCTACGACCGCTACCTGGTGCGCATCGAGGAGATGCGCCAGTCGAACCGCATTATTCGCCAGTGCGTCGATTGGCTGCGCCAGAACCCGGGGCCGGTGTTGCTGGAGGATCACAAGATCACCCCGCCCAAGCGCGAGGAGATGAAGGCCGACATGGAGGCCCTGATCCACCACTTCAAGCTGTTCACCGAGGGCATGTGTCTGCCGGAGGGCGAGGCGTATGCCGCGGTGGAGCATCCGAAGGGCGAATTCGGGGTGTACCTGGTCTCGGATGGTTCCAACAAGCCCTATCGTCTGAAGGTCCGTCCACCGGGCTTCGTGCACCTGTCCGCGCTGGACGAGATGGCGCGCGGCCACATGCTGGCCGATGTGGTCGCCATCATCGGGACCCAGGACATCGTATTCGGGGAGATCGACCGCTGATGGCTGCCGAACAGAAAACCGTCGCCTTTCACAAGCCGGCCGGCAAGAAGGTCGAGCTGAGCGATCACGAGCGCGAAGAGATCGACGCCTGGCTGGCGCGCTACCCGGACGACCAGAAGCGCTCGGCCGTGCTGGGCGCCCTGCGCGCAGTGCAGCACGAGGACGGCTATCTCTCCACCGCCAAGATGGACGCCGTGGCCGAATACCTCGACCTGCCGGCGATCGCGGTGTACGAGGTGGGCTCGTTCTACTCGATGTATGCGCTGGAGCCGGTGGGCAAGCACACCATCATGGTGTGCAACAACATCTCCTGCATGCTGCGGGGCGCGGACAGGATTATCGAGCACCTCGAGAATCGCCTCGGCATCAAGCTTGGCGAGAGCACGCCGGATGGCAAGTTCTACCTGAAGAAAGAAGAGGAGTGCCTGGCAGCCTGCTGTGGTGCCCCGATGATGCAGGTGGATCACGTCTACTACGAGAATCTCACGCCCGAGAAGGTCGACGAGATCCTCGACGGTCTGGAGAAGTAGCATGGCCAACCAGATCTGCTTTGCCACGCGCTACCTGGACGATCCCGCCTCGCTCGAGACGTACAAGAGCGTGGGCGGCTACCAGGCGCTGGAGAAGGTCTACAAGGGCAAGATGGCCCCCGAGGACGTGATCGAGGAGGTCAAGACCTCCAACCTGCGCGGCCGTGGGGGTGCCGGCTTCCCGACCGGACTGAAGTGGTCGTTCATGCCGCGCAACAGCCCCGGGCAGAAGTACATCGTGTGCAACTCGGACGAATCCGAGCCGGGTACCTGCAAGGATCGCGAGATCCTGATGTACAACCCGCACGCCTTGATCGAGGGGATGGCCATCGCGGGCTACGCGATCGGTGCGACGGCGGGCTACAACTACATGCGCGGCGAGTTCATGGACGAGGTGAACACCCGCTTCACCACCGCCCTGCAGGAGGCCTACGACGCCGGCTATCTCGGCAAGGACATCTTCGGCTCCGGCGTGGACTTCGACCTGTACCCGTCGCTGGGTGCGGGCGCCTATATCTGCGGCGAGGAGACGGCGCTGCTGGAATCGCTGGAAGGCAAGAAGGGCCAGCCGCGTTTCAAGCCGCCGTTCCCGGCCAACTACGGCCTGTACGGCAAGCCGACCACCATCAACAATACCGAATCCCTGGCCTCGATCCCGGCCATCATCCGCAACGGCGGCCAGTGGTTCGCGGACCTGGGCGTGCCCAAGTCCGGCGGCGAAAAGCTGTTCTCGGTGTCCGGCCACGTGAACAAGCCGGGCAACTACGAGATCCCGCTGGGCACCCCGTTCAAGGACCTCCTGGAAATGGCCGGCGGCGTGCTGAACGGGCGCAAGCTGAAGGCCGTGATCCCGGGGGGTTCCTCGGTGCCGGTGGTGCCGGGCGACGTGATGATGAAGGCCAGCATGGACTTCGACTCCATCGCCCATGCCGGCTCCATGCTGGGTTCCGGTGCAGTGATCGTGATGGACGAGACCGCCGACATGGTCAAGGCCCTGCAGCGCATCTCGCGGTTCTACTTCTCCGAGTCCTGCGGCCAGTGCACGCCCTGCCGTGAGGGCACCGGCTGGCTCTACCGCATGCTGACCCGCATCGTCGAGGGCCAGGGCCGTCCCGAGGACCTGGAGCGCCTGGACGACGTGGCCAGCAAGATCGAGGGGCACACCATCTGCGCCCTGGGCGACGCGGCCGCCATGCCGGTGCGTAGCTTCGTCAAGCACTTCCGCCACGAATTCGAATACTACATCCAGCACGGCCGGAGCCCGGTGGCAGACGCCGCCTGACGCTCTACCGCGCCATCGCATCAGGAATCGAGCATGAGTCAGGATCAGAAACAGGATCTGGTCAGCATCGAGATCGACGGCCGTACGATAGAGGCGCCCAAGGGCGCCATGCTCATCGATGTCGCCGATGATGCCGATATCCGCATCCCGCGCTTTTGCTACCACAAGAAGCTGTCGGTGGCGGCAAACTGCCGCATGTGCCTGGTCGAGGTGGAGAAGGCGCCGAAGCCGCTGCCGGCCTGTGCCACCCCGGTGATGGACGGCATGAAGGTGTATACCCGGTCCCCGCTGGCGCTGCGCGCGCAGAAGGGGACCATGGAATTCCTGCTGATCAATCACCCGCTGGACTGTCCGATCTGCGACCAGGGCGGCGAGTGCGAGCTGCAGGACGTGGCCATGGGCTACGGTGAGAGTGTATCCGCCTACACCGAAGCCAAGCGTGTGGTGAAGGACAAGGACATCGGTCCGCTGATCGAGACCGAGATGACGCGCTGCATCCACTGCACTCGCTGCGTGCGCTTTGGCGAGGAGATCGCCGGCCTGCGCGAACTGGGCGCGACCGGGCGCGGCGAGTTCATGCGCATCGGCACCTACGTCGAGAAGACCGTGGCGCACGAGCTGTCCGGCAACGTGATCGACCTGTGCCCGGTCGGTGCGCTGACTGCCAAGCCGTCGCGGTTTACCGCACGGGCCTGGGAGTTGTCGCAGGCCGCGACCATTGCTCCGCACGACGCGGTGGGCTCGAACCTCTACGTGCATACCCATGATGACCAGGCAATGCGGGTCGTCCCGCGCGACAACGAGGCCGTCAACGAGACCTGGATCTCCGACCGCGACCGGTTCAGCTACGCCGGACTGTACGCCGAGGACCGGTTGACGCGCCCGCGCATGAAAGTGGACGGGCAGTGGCAGGACGTGTCCTGGGAGACTGCGCTGAGCTATACCGTGGAGGGGCTCGGGGAAGTCGCGCCCGAGCGCATCGGTGCGCTGCTGTCACCATCGCTGTCGGTGGAAGAACACTACCTCGCACAGAAGGTCCTGCGCGGGATGGGGGTTACCGACATCGACCACCGTGTGCATCAGCAGGACTTCGGTGACGACGGTGCCGCCCCGCTGTTTCCTTATCTTGGGACAGCGATCCGTGATCTCGAGAATGCCGACGCCGTCCTGCTGGTCGGCAGCAATCCGCGGCGCGAGCAGCCGCTGCTGGCACACCGCCTGCGCAAGGCCGCCTCGCGCGGGGCGCGGGTCTGCCTGGTCAATGACATGCTGCTGGATCTCACCTATCCGGTGCAGGCGCAATTGGTCGGGGACGAACATGATCAGGTCCTGGCCCTGGCGGGCATTGCCGGCCGGATTGTGGCGGCCGGAAAATCCCTGCCGAAGAAGCTGGAGAAGGTCGTCAAAGCGGCCGAGACGGATGATGCCGAGACCCGCGAGGCCTTCGAGCGCGCCGCGCGCGCGTTGCTCGATGGCCAGCAAGCCCATGTGCTGCTGGGTGCGGCCGCGATCAGCGGCCCGGCGTTCGCCACCCTGCGTGCACTGGCGGGCTGGATTGCCAAGCATACCGGCGCCAGCCTGGGCTATATGGCCCCTGGCGGCAGTGCTGCCGGTGCCTGGCTGGCCGGGGTGGTGCCGCATCGTGGTGCCGCCGGTGCCGACCCGGGGAGCGTCGGTGCGAACGCCGCCGAGATGATCGAGCAGGGTCGTGACGCCTTCGTGATCGCTGGGCTGGAGCCGGGGCGGGATGGCGTGGATCCGCTCGCGCTGCGCGCGGCGCTGGATCAGGCCGGCTTTGTGGTGGCCCTGAACAGCTTCGCGAATCCGGAGTTGGAGGCGGTGGCTGACGTCCTGCTGCCGGTCGCCACCAGTTTCGAACACTCCGGGACCTTCGTGAATGCCGAGGGTCGCTGGCAGAGCTTCCGTGCTGCCTCGCGTGCGCCGGATGACGTCCGGCCGGGCTGGAAGGTCTGGCGGGTGCTGGGCAATCTTCTGGACCAGCGCGGGATGGACTACCTCGACTCGCGTGCGGTGCGTGACGAGCTGAAGGCGCAGTTGGCGGATGCCAGCTTCGATACCAGCGTGAATCTGAACAAGGTACATGTGGAACTGCCGGCTTCCGGTACCGAGCAGGGCCTGTACCGGGTACAGGCCCTGCCGCTCTACAGCGGGGATCCGCTGGTGCGTCGCTCCGAACCGCTGCAGGCCAGCCCCGAGGGCCTGCTGGCCGAGAGCGTGCTGGTTCACCCCGAGTCGGCCGGCGGGCATGCCCACGGCAGTCGCGTGCGGCTGCGCCAGGGCAAGTCCGAGACGGAGTTGACCCTGCTACTGGATGAGTCGGTCCCGCCGGGCCTGGCCGTGACCTTCGCCGGCTCCGCGGCCATGGGGGGCCTCGGCCTGCCGAATACCACGGTCGCGCTGGCGCGGGCCTGAGGGGAGCTAGGACATGTTCGACTGGATGATGAACCTCTTCTACAGCCTGCCGACGGTGATGCAGATCCTGGTCGCGATTCAGCTGATCGTGATCCCGCTGATGCTGGCCGTGGCCTACACCACGTTTGCCGAGCGCAAGGTCATCGGCTACGCCCACGTGCGCGTGGGCCCGAATCGGGTTGGCCCGCGCGGCTGGCTGCAGCCGATCGCGGATGCCCTGAAGCTGCTGACAAAGGAGGTCATCCTCCCGACCAATGCCAACCGGTTCCTGTTCCTGAGCGCCCCGGTGCTGACCATTGCCCCGGCCCTGGCGGCCTGGGCGGTGATTCCGTTCTTCGAGGGCGGGGCGCTGGCCAACGTGAATGCCGGGCTTCTGTATCTGCTCGCCCTTACGTCGCTGGGGGTCTACGGGATCATCATCGCGGGCTGGGCCTCGAACTCGAAGTACGCGCTGCTGGGGTCGCTGCGCTCGGCCGCCCAGCTGGTGTCGTACGAGATCGCGATGGGCTTCGCCCTGGTCGGTGTGCTGATGGCCGCCGGCACCCTGAACGTGGGCGGTATCATCGAGGCGCAATCGGGGAGTATGTACCACTGGTTCCTGCTGCCGCTGCTGCCGCTGTTCTTCGTGTATTTCATCTCCGGGATCGCGGAGACCAACCGCGCCCCGTTCGATGTGGCCGAGGGCGAATCCGAGATCGTGGCCGGCTTCCACGTCGAGTATTCGGGCATGGCGTTCGCGGTGTTCTTCCTCGCGGAATACGCCAACATGATCCTGATCTCGGCGCTGACCGCGATCCTGTTCCTCGGGGGCTGGCTGTCGCCGTTCCAGGGTATCCTGCCGGCGGCCGTGTTCGACTGGCCGGTGATCGGATCGCTACTGGGCCACGGGATCCACTGGTTCCTGTTCAAGACGGCCATCTTCCTGTTCGCCTTCCTGTGGTTCCGTGCCACCTTCCCGCGCTATCGCTACGACCAGATCATGCGCCTGGGCTGGAAGGTCCTGATCCCGGTGACCATTGTGTGGCTGTTTGTCGAGGGTGCACTGGTCGCCTTCAACGTCGGCCCGTGGTTCGCGTGAGGAGTTCGTGATGAAAGCCGTGCGCCGTTTCTTCAAGAGTTTCCTGTTCTTCGAGTTGCTGCTGGGGCTGCGCCTGACCGGACGCTACCTGCTGAGCCGCAAGTTCACCGTCCAGTACCCGGACGAAAAGACGCCGATGTCGCCGCGTTTCCGCGGGCTGCACGCGCTGCGCCGCTACCCCAACGGTGAGGAGCGCTGCATTGCCTGCAAGCTGTGCGAGGCGGTGTGCCCGGCGCTGGCGATCACCATCGATTCCGAAGAGCGCGACGACGGTACGCGCCGGACCACGCGCTACGACATTGACCTGTTCAAGTGCATCTTCTGCGGTTTCTGCGAGGAGGCCTGCCCGGTGGACTCCATCGTCGAGACGCATATCTTCGAATACCACTTCGAGAACCGGGGCGAGCAGATCATGACCAAGGACAAGCTCCTGGCCATCGGTGATCGCTTCGAGAACGAGATCGCGCAGGCGCGCGCGGTCGACGCCCCCTACCGGTAACGCAGGGAACGCCTCATGACCTTCGAACTCGTCCTTTTCTACCTGTTCGGCGCGATCCTGCTGGGGGGCGCACTGGCGATGATCAGCGTGCGCAACCCCGTGCATGCGGCGCTTTTTCTGGTGCTGTGCTTCGTATCCGCCGCCGCGCTGTGGCTGCTGGCGGAGGCCGAATTCCTCGGCATTGTGCTGGTGCTGGTGTATGTCGGCGCGGTGATGGTGCTGTTCCTGTTCGTGGTGATGATGCTGGACATCAACCTCGCCAAGCTGCGCGAGGGCTTCACCGAATACCTGCCGGCCGGCATCGTGGTCGCGCTGGCCATGGCCACCGTGCTGGTGCTGGTGATTACCCGTTACATCACCATGGACGTCCCCGAACGCGCCGGTCCCGAGTACGCCAACACCGAGGCGCTCGGCGCGATCCTGTACACCGAGTACGTGTATCCGTTCGAGATTGCTGCGGTCATCCTGCTGGTGGCGATCATTGCCGCGATCTCGCTGACCATGCGCAAGCGCCCGGACAACAAGTCGATCGATCCGGGTCGACAGATGGCGGTTTCGCGCGAGGGCCGGGTGCGCATGGTGCCGATGGCATCGGAGAAGAAGAAGGCCCCGCGCCGCGGGCGGCAGGGGTCCGAGGCGAATGCGCCGGGCGACGGGGACGATTCCAAGTAGGCAAACCGAGAGCAATCCCGAAAATTGGGCCACCCGGCCGCATGCCGGGACCCGGACACCGGGGGCGGGCGCCGTCCCCGAAGGAACTCAGGGCTAGAACATGATTACGCTAGAGCACTACCTGGTGCTGGCCGCGCTGTTGTTTTCCATCAGTGTGGCCGGGATCTTCCTGAACCGGAAAAACGTGATCGTGCTGTTGATGTGCATCGAACTGATGATGCTCGCGGTGAATATCAACTTCATTGCCTTCTCGTTCTTTCTGCAGGACCTTGCGGGCCAGGTATTCGTGTTCTTCATCCTGACCGTCGCCGCGGCCGAGGCCGCCATCGGCCTCGCCATCCTGGTGTTGCTGTTCCGTAACCGCGGAACCATCAACGTCCAGGACATGGACGCAATGAAGGGATAACCGGCCATGGATACGATTTACCTGCTTATCGTCCTGGCGCCGCTGTTCGGCGCGATCGCCGCCGGCCTGTTCGGCCGCCAGATCGGCCGGACCGGGGCGCACACCGTCACCATCCTGGGGGTGGCGGTGTCGTTCATCCTGTCCGTGGTGGTGTTCCGGGCCCATGTCTTCGGTGATGCCGGGGTCTACAACGAGACCGTCTACACCTGGCTGGTCTCCGACGGGCTCCGGTTCGAGGTCGGCTTCCTGGTGGACAACCTGACCGCGATGATGATGCTCGTGGTCACCTTCGTGTCGCTGATGGTGCACATCTACACCATCGGTTACATGCAGGACGATCCGGGCTACCAGCGCTTCTTTGCGTACATCTCGCTGTTCACCTTCTCCATGCTCATGCTGGTGATGGCGAACAACTTCATGCAGCTATTCTTCGGCTGGGAGGCCGTGGGCCTCGTCTCCTACCTGCTGATCGGCTTCTGGTACAAGCGCCCGACCGCGACCTACGCCAACATGAAGGCGTTCATCGTGAACCGTGTCGGCGACTTCGGGTTTCTGATCGGGATCGCCGCGCTGGTGTTCTACACCGGCAGCCTCAACTACACCGAGGTGTTCGCCGAAGGCCGGGCGATGAGCGAGGCGACCATCACCATCTGGCCGGGCTGGACCTTCGGCCTGCTGGACCTGGCGCTGATCTTCCTGTTCATCGGTGCGATGGGCAAATCCGCGCAGGTGCCGCTGCACGTCTGGCTGCCGGACTCGATGGAAGGCCCGACGCCGATCTCCGCGCTGATCCACGCGGCCACCATGGTGACCGCGGGCATCTTCATGGTCGCGCGCATGTCGCCGCTGTACGAGTTCTCGGTCGCGGCCCTGTCGTTCATCCTGATCATCGGCGCGATCACCGCGTTCTTCATGGGTCTGATCGGGCTGGTGCAGAACGACATCAAGCGCGTGGTTGCGTACTCCACGCTGTCCCAGCTGGGTTACATGACGGTCGCACTGGGGGCCTCGGCCTACGCCGCCGGCCTGTTCCACCTGATGACGCACGCGTTCTTCAAGGCGCTGCTGTTCCTGGCCGCGGGCTCGGTGATCATCGCGATGCACCACCTGCAGGACATGCGCGCGATGGGTGGCCTGCGCCGGCACATGCCGATCACCTACGTGACCGCCCTGATCGGCTCGCTGGCGTTGATCGGCTTCCCGTTCTTCTCCGGGTTCTTCTCCAAGGACGCGATCATCGAGGCCGTGGGCTACTCCGACATCCCGGGGGCGACGTTTGCCTACATCCTGGTCCTGGCAGGGGTGTTCGTCACGGCGCTGTATACCTTCCGCATGTTCTTCATGGTGTTCCATGGCGAGGAACGCTATGACCAGGCGCACAAGTACATGCCCGACCATGGTGACGACCATGACGATGAGCACGGGGATGACCACCACCACGGCCCGCTGCAGCCCAAGGAGTCACCGTGGGTGGTGACCGTGCCGCTGATCCTGCTGGCGATCCCGTCGGTGGTGGCCGGCTACTTCATCGGCCCGATGCTGTTCGGCGATTTCTTCGCCAACAGCCTGTTCGTGCTGCCGGAACAGGACGTGCTGGCGACCAAGGGCGAGTCCTACCACGGGGTGATCGGCTTCGTGTTGCACGGCCTGATGCTGCCGGCCTTCTGGCTCGCGATGGCCGGCCTGGCCACCGCCTGGTACCTGTACATGAAACGCCCGGAACTGCCCGCGGTGATCGCTGGGCGCCTGAAGCTGGGCGTGCGCATCCTCGAGGACAAGTACGGCTTTGACCGCTTCAACGACTGGTTCTTCGCTGGCGGCACCGTTCGCCTGGGCCGTGCGCTGTGGCGCTACGGTGACGCGCTGATCATCGACGGGCTGCTGGTCAATGGCACCGCGCGCTCGATCGGCTGGATCTCGTCGCGCATCCGCCACATGCAGTCCGGCTTCCTCTACCACTACGCGTTCGTGATGATCATCGGCCTGCTGGTCCTGATGTTCGCCTTCGTGATCTGAGCGGCTTCGACATCCATGCGCTCGAAGCCCATCGCTGTTTCAAGGAACGACCATGTTTGCTGACTGGCCTGTCTTGAGTCTGTTGATTTGGCTGCCGATTCTCGGCGGCTTCCTGGTGCTCGCCGCCGGGCGCGATGCGCCCCATGTAGCGCGGCGGCTCGGGCTCGCGGTGGCCGTGGCGACCTTTGTGGCCAGTCTGCCGCTGTGGTTCATGTTCGAGCGCGGCACCGCCGACATGCAGTTCCAGGAGCTCGCCTCCTGGATCCCGGCATTCAACGTGAACTACCACCTGGGCGTGGACGGCATCTCCATGCCGCTGATCCTGCTGACCACGCTGATCACCGTGGTTGTGGTGATCGCCGCCTGGGAGTCGGTGAAGGACCGCATCGCCTACTACATGGCCGCGATGCTGGTGATGGAAGGCCTGATGATCGGCATGTTCGCGTCGATGGACGCGGTGCTTTTCTACGTGTTCTTCGAGGCCATGCTGATCCCGATGTTCCTGGTGATCGGGATCTGGGGCGGGCCGCGACGTGTCTACGCGACCCTCAAGTTCTTCCTTTACACCTTCCTCGGCTCGGTATTCATGCTGGTGGCGCTGATCTGGATGTATATCCAGTCCGGCAGCTTCCTGATCCAGGACTTCCACGCCCTGCCGATCGGCCTGACCGCGCAGATCCTGATCTTCCTCGCGTTCTTCATGGCATTCGCGGTGAAGATCCCGATGTTCCCGGTACACACCTGGCTTCCGGATGCGCACGTGGAGGCGCCCACCGGCGGCTCGGTGATCCTGGCCGCGATCATGCTGAAGATCGGAGGCTACGGCTTCCTGCGCTTCTCGCTGCCGATCACCCCGGATGCCAGCGCCGTGCTGGACACGATGATGATCGTGCTGTCGCTGATCGCGATCGTCTACATCGGACTGGTCGCGCTGATCCAGAGCGACATGAAGAAGCTGATCGCCTACTCGTCGATCGCCCACATGGGCTTCGTGACGCTGGGCTTCTTCCTCGCGTTCTACATCTACTCCAACACCGGTGACTGGGAAGGCGCCTCGCTCGGCATCGCCGGTGGCATGGTGCAGATGATCTCGCACGGGTTCATCTCGGCGGCGATGTTCCTCGCGGTGGGTGTGCTCTACGACCGTCTGCACAGTCGCCAGATTGCCGACTATGGTGGTGTGGTGAACACCATGCCGTGGTTCGCGGCGTTCTTCGTGCTGTTCGCGATGGCGAACACCGGTCTGCCGGGCACCTCCGGATTCGTCGGCGAGTTCATGGTTATCCTGGCCGCGTTCCGGGCGGACTTCTGGATCGCCTTCCTGGCCGCGACCACCCTGATCCTGGCTGCTGGCTATACCCTGTGGCTGGTCAAGCGGGTGATCTTCGGCGCGGTGGCCAATGACAACGTGGCGGGCCTGTCCGACATGAATCGCCGCGAGTTCTTCCTGATGGGCGTGCTGGCCTTCTTCACGCTGCTGCTGGGCGTGTGGCCGGCCCCGCTGCTGGATGTGATGAACGCGACCATCGACCACCTCGTGGCGCATATCGCGCAGTCGAAGCTCTGAAGGGACGCCTGACATGAATTTCGAGATCCCCGATTTCCTCCCCGCCGTGCCCGAGATGTTCGTGCTCGGGATGGCGTGCCTGATCCTGGTGATCGACGCGTTCCTGCCGGATTCGCGGCGCGATATCACCTACGGCCTGGTGCAGGCGACCCTGGTCGCGGCAGCCGGCCTGACGCTGTGGATGATGGGTCCGGAGACAGTCCTGACCTTCTCCGATACGTTTGTGAAGGACCCGATGGCGGATATCCTGAAGGTCGCGGTGTACGTGACCAGCTTCCTGGTCTTCCTGTATTCCCGGCCGTATCTGATGGAGCGGGGCATCCACAAGGGCGAGTTCTACGTACTGGGCCTGTTCGCGGTGCTTGGCATGATGATCATGATCTCCGGGCACAACCTGCTGACCCTGTACCTGGGCCTGGAACTCCTGTCCCTGGCGTCCTACGCGCTGGTCGCGTTCTGGCGCGACAACTCGCGCGCCACCGAGGCCGCGATGAAGTACTTCGTGCTGGGTGCGCTGGCCTCCGGTCTGCTGCTGTACGGCATGTCGATGATCTACGGCATGACCGGCTCGCTGGACATCGCTGTGATCGCCGCCGAACTGGTGGCCGCGGACGATAGCCTGAACATTCCGCTGGTGTTCGGACTGGTGTTCCTGGTGGTCGCGATCGCCTTCAAGCTGGGGGCGGTGCCGTTCCACATGTGGGTGCCGGATGTCTACGACGGTGCGCCCACCGCCGTCACGCTGTTCATCGCCACCGCCCCGAAGATCGCCGCGTTCGCGTTCCTGATGCGGCTGCTGGTGGAGGGCATGGGTCCGATGCATGCGGACTGGCAGGGCATGCTGATCATCCTGGCCGTGCTGTCGCTGGCGGTGGGGAACGTGATTGCAATCGCCCAGACCAGCATCAAGCGCATGCTTGCCTACTCGACCATTGCCCATGTCGGCTTCCTGTTGATGGGGATCCTGGCGGGTACCGACAGTGGCTACGCCTCGGCGATGTTCTATGTGATCGTCTACGCGATCACCGCGGCCGGCGGCTTCGGCATGATCGTTTTCCTGTCGCGCAAGGGCTATGAAGCCGACCAGATCGACGACTTCAAGGGCCTGGCCAAGCGCAACCCCTGGTTCGCGTTCATCATGCTGTTGCTGCTGTTCTCGATGGCCGGGGTGCCGCCGACCGTCGGCTTCTACGCCAAGCTGGCGGTGATCCAGGCGGCCGTGGGTGTCGACCTGATCTGGCTGGCGATCGTTGCGGTGATCTTCTCCATCATCGGTGCCTTCTACTACCTGCGCGTGGTCAAGATGATGTTCTTCGACGACCCTCAGGAGGGCGCCGACGAGCCGGTGCAGCCGTCCGGTGCACTGGCTGCCGCGCTCAGCATCAACGGCCTGGCGGTGCTGCTGCTGGGAATTTTCCCGGGTCTTCTGCTGTCTCTCACCCACTACGCAATCATCGGGTAAGTCGTGACACAGTGGATTCCGTTCGAGGCCCTCGTCTGGGGCTTGGTGGTGGTCGCATTCATCAGTGCGAACCTGCCCTGGCTCAGTGACCGCATCGGCTTGATGGTGCTTCCGGCAGGCGGCACCAAGGGCCCCTGGACGCGCATTGGCGAGTGGCTGGTGCTCTACTTCCTGGTCGGTGCGATTGGCAAGGGTCTCGAATTCCAGGCGACCGGCGGCATCCATCCGCAGGGCTGGGAGTTTTATGCGATCACCCTGTGCCTGTTCGCGATGTTCGCGCTGCCGGGCTATATCTGGCGCTACGACCTGCGCCCGCATCTGCGCGCCGGACAGCGCCGCACCCGGTAATTAATCGCCGCAGGCCCTTGCGGGGCTGCTCGGCGTTTTGGTATAGTTCTGCGTCTCGGATGCGGGGTGGAGCAGTCTGGCAGCTCGTCGGGCTCATAACCCGAAGGTCGCAGGTTCAAATCCTGCCCCCGCTACCACATTCC
This sequence comes from Pseudomonadota bacterium, assembly GCA_051747025.1. GTDB lineage: Bacteria > Pseudomonadota > Gammaproteobacteria > Ectothiorhodospirales > Ectothiorhodospiraceae > Thioalkalivibrio. Next base: position 33,205 of record JBNJFQ010000003.1, on the reverse strand, counting down.
GAAGAGGCCCCGTACGGGGCCTTTTTCTTAGGGGGGTTCGTTATTTCGGACTTCCCGGGCCGCGCTCCCGCGCGCCTCGCGGCAGTTTCCGGGCCGCGGTCATCGTGAGAGGTGTACGAGGGGCGTTCGGCGCCCTTTTTTTGTTTCCGGGTCCTGTGGAAACGGGGCGAGGTGGATCGAAGCGCACTTGTCGGACAAGACCGAACAACTGAAGACCCTGCTGGCCCCGGTGGTCGAGGGTCAGGGTATGGCGTTCTGGGGGCTGGAATATCATGCCGGTTCCAGGCCGCCCGTGTTGCGCATCTATATCGACTCCGATGCCGGGGTGACGGTGGACGACTGTGCCCGCGTCAGCGAGCAGGCGAGCGCGGTGCTGGATGTCGAGGAGGCACTGAAGGGGAAGTACACCCTGGAGGTCTCCAGTCCCGGCCTGGAACGCCCGTTGTTCACCCCCGAGCAGTTTCGGCGCTATATCGGACACCCGGTAAAGGTGCGCCTGGCGTGGCCCGAGCACGATCGCCGCAATTTTCGCGGTGTACTGCTGTCGGTGGACGACCCGATGATCGAGGTGGAAGTGGACGGCATGGCCTACGAGCTGCCGCTGGCCGCGATCCACAACGCGCGCGTTCTGGAAGCGCTTTGACCCGGACGCGTTTCGCTTTTGTTGAATCGGCAGACGGCTGCCGAGTGGGGAGAGGCAAGACATGAACAAGGAGATCCTGCTGGTCGCCGATGCGGTGGCGAACGAGAAGGGTGTCGACAAGGACATCATCTTCGATGCCCTGGAGTCGGCCCTGGCGATGGCGACCCGCAAGTACCACGGCGGCAAGATGGACGTCCGCGTGAGCATCGACCGCGAGGAAGGCGACTATGAGGCCTTTCGCCGCTGGACCGTGGTGGACGACGAGGATCCGGAATTCGAATCCCCGGAGTATCAGATCCTGTTGTCCTATGCCCAACAGAAGAATCCGGATGCCCAGATCGGCGATGTGATCGAGGAGCCGGTCGAGGCCGTGGACTTCGGGCGTATCGCGGCGCAGACCGCCAAGCAGGTCATTGTGCAGAAGGTGCGCGAGGCCGAGCGCGCCAAGGTGGTCGATGAATACCAGGACCGGGTTGGCACGCTGGTGATGGGGATCGTCAAGCGCACCGACCGCAACGGGACCTACGTGGACCTGGGCAACAATGCCGAGGCCCTGATTCCGCGTGAACACATGATCCCGCGCGAGACCGTGCGTACCAATGATCGTCTGCGCGGCTTCCTCAAGGAAATCCGCCCCGAGGCCCGCGGGCCGCAGCTGATCCTAAGTCGTACCGCGCCGGAATTCCTGATTGAGCTGTTCAAGCTCGAGGTGCCGGAGGTCGGCCAGGGCATCATCGATATCATGGGCGCGGCCCGCGATCCGGGCATGCGTGCCAAGATCGCGGTCCGCTCCAATGACCCGCGTCTCGACCCGGTGGGTGCCTGTGTCGGCATGCGCGGTTCGCGGGTGCAGTCGGTGTCCAACGAACTGGCCGGCGAGCGCATCGACATCATCGTATGGGATGAGAACCCGGCGCAGTTCGTGATCAACGCGATGTCGCCGGCCGAGGTCCTGTCGATCGTAGTCGACGAGGACAAGCAGTCGATGGACATTGCGGTCGAGGAAGACAAGCTGTCGCTGGCCATTGGACGCGGCGGGCAGAACATCCGTCTGGCCTCTCAGTTGACCGGCTGGGAATTGAACGTGATGACCGAGGAACAGGCCGCGGAGAAGAGCGAGGCCGAGGCACAGCAACTCGTGACGTATTTCATGCAGTCCCTCGACGTGGACGAGGAAGTCGCCGGGATCCTGGTGCAGGAAGGGTTCAGCACCCTCGACGAAGTGGCGTACGTCGACGAGGCCGAGCTCCTCGCTATCGAGGAGTTCGACGAAGACATGGTGGCCGAACTGCGCAACCGGGCCAGTGATGCCCTGCTGACCCGGGCGATTGCTGCCGAGGAGGGTCTGGGTGGTGGTGAACCGGCCGAGGATCTGCTGAATATGGACGGCATGACCCAGACCGTGGCCAACCAGCTTGCCGGTCACGGGGTCTGCACCATGGAGGATCTCGCCGAGCAGGCATCCGACGACGTAATCGAGATGACCGGTCTGAGCGAGGAGGAGGCCTCCGCGCTGATCATGACGGCGCGCGCCCCGTGGTTCGAGACCGGGGAATAGGGTCGGCACGAGTACCGGCACTCTCGGCCGGCTTGCAGGCAATGGCCTTGCCTGAACAGAATCTGGAATGGAGGTAGGCGCCATGGCGCAAATGACAGTGCAGCAATTCGCGGAATCGGTGGGTACGCCGGTCGACCGCCTCATGGTTCAGCTCAAGGAGGCTGGCGTCGAGGTGGAAGGGCCCGATGCGGCGATTTCCGATGCCGAGAAGCGCAAGCTGCTCGACTATCTCCGGCAGTCGCACGGCGAGGCTGGCGAGACCGGGCGCGTAACGCTGAAGCGGCGCACGCAGGCGCAGACGCTCAAGGTCAGTTCCGGCCAGGGTCGTTCCAAGACGGTGAACGTCGAGGTACGCAAGAAGCGCAGTATCAAGCGCAAGCCGCCGGAGACCCCGCCCGAGCCGGTGGCCGAAGAGGCGCCGCCGGAGATGCCCGAGGCGCCGGTCCCTCAGCCCGAGGCGCCGGTCCCCCAGCCCGAGGCGGAGACTCCTGCCCCGGCCCCGGTGGAGGAGTCCCCCGCCGAGGCCCCTGCGCCCGAGGAAGCGGAACCCGAACCCGAGCAGGCCCCTGTCGAGGCCGAGGCCGCACCCGAGCCGGAGCCCGAAGAGGCACCGGCGGAGCCGGCTGCGGAAGCGCCGGCCAAGCCGAAGCGCCCGCTGACGCGGACCCAGCAGCTTGCCATGCAGGTCGAGGCGGAGCGCGAGGCCCAGCGCAAGGCGCTGGACACCCGCAAGCAGGAAGAGCTCGACCGTGAGGAACGTCAGAAGCGCCGGCAGAAGGAGCTGGAGGCCCAGGAGGCCAAGCGCGAGAAGGAAGAACAGGCGCGCCTCGAGCGCGAGGCCGCCGCGCGCCAGGCCGAGCCGGCGCCGGCGCCGGGGGCCAAGCCCGGGCGTCGCAAGGGCGGCAAGGCCGACAGCGACCGCAAGGAACTGCACGTCGCGGGCGACCGCCGCGGACGGCGCAAGAAGGGCGAGGGCCGCAAGGGCCAGTCGGCGGCGGCCCAGGCCGTGGCCAGCAAGCACGGCTTCGCCAAGCCGACCGCCCCGGTGGTGCGCGAGGTCGAGGTGCCCGAGACCATCACGGTCGCCGATCTGGCCCAGGCGATGGCGATCAAGGCGCCGCAGCTGATCAAGGCGCTGATGGGTATGGGCGTGATGGCCACCATCAACCAGTCGATCGACCAGGACACCGCCATGCTGGTGGTCGAGGAGATGGGCCACAAGCCGGTCGCCGCGAAGGAGACCTCGGTCGAGGACGAGATCGATGTCGGTCTGGAGCAGAACGCCGAGTTGAAGCCGCGCCCGCCGGTGGTGACCGTGATGGGGCACGTCGATCACGGCAAGACGTCGCTGCTGGACTACATCCGCAAGGAGAAGGTCGCGGCCGGCGAAGCGGGTGGCATCACCCAGCACATCGGTGCCTATCATGTGGACAACGGCCATGACGGTGTGACCTTCCTGGATACCCCGGGGCATGCGGCGTTTACCGCGATGCGCGCCCGCGGGGCCCAGTCGACCGATATCGTGATCCTGGTGGTGGCCGCGGATGACGGGGTCATGCCGCAGACGGTGGAGGCGATCGAACACGCGAAGGCCGCGGAAGTGCCGATCGTGGTCGCGGTGACCAAGATCGACAAGCCCGAGGCCGAGCCGGAACGGGTGATGAACGATCTGGCTCAGCATGAGGTGATCCCCGAGGCCTGGGGTGGCGATACCCAGTTCCTCCAGGTCTCGGCGCATACCGGCGAAGGGGTCGACGAACTGCTCGAGGCGCTGGGCCTGCAGGCCGAGGTGATGGAACTGAAGGCGCCGGACGAAGGAGCGGCACGCGGTGTGGTGATCGAGTCGCGTCTGGACAAGGGGCGGGGTCCGGTGGCCAGCATCCTGGTGCAGTCGGGCAAGCTCAAGCACGGCGACATCCTGCTTTCGGGCAAGGAGTACGGCCGGGTGCGGGCGATGTTCGACGACACCGGGGCCGCGGTGAAGGAAACCGGGCCGTCGATGCCGGTGGAAGTGCTGGGTCTGTCCGGTGTCCCGGAGGCCGGCGACGAGGTGCTGGTGGTCGCAGACGAGAAGACGGCCCGCGAGGTCGCCGAATATCGCGATGCCAAGCAGCGCGAGCGCAAGCTTGCTGCGCAGCAGGCCGCCAAGCTGGAAAACATCTTCAACCAGATGCAGGAAGGCGAAGTCGGCACCGTGAACATCCTGATCAAGGCGGATGTCCAGGGCTCGGCCGAGGCGCTGCGTGAATCGCTGGTAAAGCTGTCCACCGACGAGGTCCGGGTGAAGGTGGTTTCCGCCGGGGTTGGCGGGATCTCGGAATCCGACATCAACCTCGCGATGGCCTCCGAGGCGATCGTGATCGCGTTCAATGTGCGTGCCGATGCCGGGGCCAAGCGTCTGGCCGCAGAGAACGACATCGATGTGCGCTATTACTCGGTGATCTACGAGGCGATCGACGACGTGAAGCAGGCGCTGTCCGGTCTGCTGTCGGCGGAGATCCGCGAAGAGGTGATCGGCCTGGCCGAGGTGCGCGACGTGTTCAAGGCCTCCGGCTTTGGTCAGGTGGCGGGCTGCCTGGTGGTCGAGGGCTCGGTCAAGCGCGGCAATCCAATTCGTGTGCTGCGCGACAACGTGGTGATCTACGAGGGCGAACTGGAGAGCCTGCGTCGCTTCAAGGACGATGTGAACGAGGTCAAGGCCGGTACCGAGTGCGGGATTGCGGTGAAGAACTACAACGATGTGAAGCCGGGTGACCAGATCGAGGTCTTCCAGCGCGTCGAGGTGGCCCGGACGCTGTAGCGTCCGGGAACGCTTGTCATGCCCGCCCATCGCGACTTCCAGCGTTCCGACCGGGTCGGCGAGCAGATCCAGCGCGAGCTGGCCGAGTTGATTCGGCTGGAGGTGAAGGATCCGCGGGTCGGCATGGTGACGCTCGCGGAGGTCGAGGTTTCGCGCGACCTGGCCCATGCACGGGTGTTTTTCACGCAACTCGGCGGCGCCGAAAAGGGCCAGGAGGCGCAAAAGGGGCTGAACAACGCGGCCGGTTTCCTGCGTCGTGCGCTGGGGCAGCGGATGCGACTGCGCAGTGTGCCGCAACTGCGTTTCATCTATGACGACACCCCGGAACGCGGGGCCCATCTGTCCTCGCTGATCGATCAGGCCCTGGCCGAAGACCGCGCACACCATGCGGACGACGCGGACGCCGAAGTCCACGAACAGGACGAGCCGGATGACGCCGATCGCGATCCGGACGCAGGGCCGGACCGCGGGGCCTGAGCCCGGGCGTCCCGGCCAGACGGTTTGCTTATGCCAGGCAAGCGGCGCGAGGTCGACGGCATCCTGTTGCTGGACAAGCCGCGTGGATACAGCTCCAATCAGGCGCTCGGGCGGGTCAAGTACCTGTTGCAGGCCAAAAAGGCCGGGCACACCGGTGCCCTGGACCCGCGCGCGACCGGTCTCTTGCCCCTGTGTTTCGGTCAGGCCACCAAGGTCTCGGGCTGGTTGCTGGATGCCGACAAGCGCTATCTCGCCGAGGCGCAGCTGGGCGTGGAGACCGACAGCGCAGATCTGGATGGCGAGGTGATCCGCGAGGCACAGGTGTCCCCCATCGACCCGGCCACCCTGCGCGAACTGGAGCAGCGCTTCAGTGGCGAACAGGCGCAGGTGCCGCCGATGGTTTCGGCGCTGAAGCACCAGGGCCGGCGCCTGTATGAACTGGCGCGCCAGGGCGTCGAGGTCGAACGCCCGCCGCGCCCGGTGCGGATTCACGCCCTGCACATCGAACAGATCGCCCCGGATCGCCTGCGGCTGGACGTGCAGTGCAGCAAGGGCACCTACATCCGCTCGCTGGTCGCCGATATCGGTCATGCACTGGGGTGTGGCGCGGCCGTGGATTCGCTGCAGCGGATCGGGCACGGTGTTTTCGATGCCGCTGCGATGGTGCCGCTGGATGCGATCGAGGCGGCCTTCGCGGCGGAGGGCGCCGCGGCCATCGAGGCCCTGCTGCTGCCCCCCGAGGCGGCCCTGGCGCACTGGCCGTCGGTCATCCTGGATGCCACTGCCAGTGCCGCGCTCCGGCATGGCAGCCCGGCGGCGGGCGAGGCGGTTATTTCACAGACCCCGGGGACCGCCGACGCCCCGCGCGAGGCCGACACCGACTGGCCGCTGGTGCGGGTATGCGATGCCTCGGGGCAGTTCGTGGCGGTGGGCGTACGCGATCCCGACGGCGGGGTTCGGGCACGGCGTCTGTTCGTACCTGCGGCCTGATGCGTGGCGGTGGCGCGCTGTTCATGTCGTGACGGCTCGTGCTAAGATTGCCCGCCTATCGCCAGCGCCACTGGTCGGTTAACGGTTCAGAATTTTCAGGAGTCAGGTTTAGATGTCGCTCACTACCGAACAAAAATCGGCCATCGTCGAGAAGCACAAGCGCGATGCCAACGACACCGGTTCGCCGGAGGTCCAGATTGCCCTGCTGACGGCTCGTATCCAGCATCTGATGGGGCACTTCGAAAAACACAAGCAGGATCACCACTCGCGCCGTGGCCTGTTGAAGATGGTCAGTCAGCGTCGCAAGCTCCTGACCTACCTCAAGCGCAATGACCAGGATCGCTACCAGGCTCTGGTTCAGGAACTGGGGCTGCGCCGCTAACGGTCGCCTCTACAGGCCCGCGCCACTGGCGCGGGCCTGTTTGCTTCACGGGATCCCCCCCTGAAACCGGGGATCCGGAACGAGTGCAACGCGAAACGGGATAGAAAAACGTGTCATACAAGAAGTCGTTCCAGTACGGAAATCACAGCGTCACCTTCGAGACCGGCGATATCGCCCGTCAGGCCAGCGGCGCTGTCCTCGTCAATATGGCCGAGACCGTGGTGCTGGTCACCGTGGTTGCGCGCAAGGAGGCCGACCCGGGGCGCGACTTCTTTCCCCTGACCGTGAACTACCAGGAACGCACCTACGCCGCCGGCAAGATCCCCGGGGGCTTCTTCAAGCGCGAGGGGCGTCCGAACGAGAAAGAGACGCTGACCTGCCGCCTGATCGACCGTCCGATTCGCCCGCTGTTCCCCGAGGGTTTCACCAACGAGACGCAGGTCGTTGCCACGGTGATGTCGATCAACCCCGAGGTGGATCCCGATATCCCCGCCATGCTCGGCACCTCGGCCGCGCTGGCGCTCTCCGGTGTGCCGTTCGCGGGTCCGATCGGCGCTGCTCGGGTCGGCTACCGCGCCGGCGAGTACCTGCTGAACCCGACCTACAGTGCGCTGGAGGACTCCGACCTGGACCTGGTCGTGGCCGGTACCGAGAATGCGGTGCTGATGGTCGAATCCGAGGCCAACCAGCTGTCGGAGGAGGCGATGCTGGGTGCGGTCATGTTCGGCCACGAGCAGATGCAGGCCGCGATCCAGGCGATCAACGAACTGGCCGCCGAGGCCGGCAAGCCCAAGTGGGACTGGCAGCCGCCGGCCCCGATCGAATCGCTGGAGGACCAGGTCCGCGGTGTGGTGGGTGACGAACTGTTGGAGGCCTACCAGATTGCCGAGAAGCAGGCCCGAACCCAGCGCGTCGGCGAGCTGCGCAGCAAGGCCGTCGAGGCCCTGGCCAGCGACGACGAGTCCGGGCCCGGTGCGGACGATGTAAAGACAGCGTTCCACGATCTCGAATACCGCCTGGTGCGCGACCGCATCCTTGACGGGAATCCGCGGATCGACGGGCGCGATACCCGGACGGTGCGTCCAATTACCGTACAGACCGGCGTGCTGCCGCGTGCCCATGGCTCCGCGGTGTTCACCCGCGGCGAGACCCAGGCCCTGGTGGTTGCGACGCTGGGCACCGACCGCGATGCGCAGGTGATTGATGCGCTGGAAGGCGAGCGCCGCGAACGTTTCATGCTGCACTACAATTTCCCGCCCTACTGCACCGGCGAGACCGGATTCGTCGGCACGCCCAAGCGTCGCGAAATCGGCCACGGCCGGCTCGCCAAGCGTGGCGTGCAGGCGGTGGTTCCGGACCAGGGCGACTTCCCCTATGTGGTGCGGGTGGTCTCCGAGATTACCGAATCCAACGGTTCCAGCTCGATGGCCTCCGTCTGTGGCACGTCGCTGGCCCTGATGGATGCCGGGGTACCCCTGAAAGCCCCGGTCGCGGGCATTGCGATGGGGCTGATCAAGGAACAGGACCGTTTCGCAGTGCTGAGCGACATCCTCGGTGACGAAGACCACCTCGGCGACATGGACTTCAAGGTGGCCGGGACCACGGACGGCGTAACCGCCCTGCAGATGGATATCAAGATCGACGGGATTACCCGCGAGATCATGGAGAAGGCGCTGGAGCAGGCCCGTGAGGGCCGGCTGCATATCCTCGGCTGCATGAACGAGGAGTTGAGCTCGCACCGCGAGGAGATGTCCGCGCATGCACCGCGCTTCATCACCATGAAGATCAACCCGGACAAGATCCGCGACGTGATCGGCAAGGGTGGCGCGACCATCCGCATGCTGACCGAGGAGACCGGAAGCACCATCGATATCCAGGACGACGGCACGGTGACCATCGCCTCCACCGATGCCGCGGCGGGCCTGGAGGCCAAGCGCCGGATCGAGGAGCTGACCGCGGATATCGAAGTCGGCCGCCAGTACACTGGAAAGGTCGCCAAGATCATGGATTTCGGTGCCTTCGTCTCCATTCTGCCCGGCCGCGACGGTCTGGTGCACATCTCGCAGATCTCCGACGAGCGGGTCGAGAACGTCAGCGATTTCCTGTCCGAGGGCGACTCGGTCACCGTGCGGGTCCTGGAAGTGGACAAGCAGGGCCGCATCCGCCTGAGCATGAAGGCGGTCGAACCAGAGGCGTGATTTCCCCGCGGGCACCTCGTGTGGCCGCCCATCCAGCCCCGGGACGCATCGGCATGGATCTGGTCAGTATTCGCAAGAGCTACCGGCGCTACGCTCGTCACTACGACGCGACTTTCGGCCGGGTCTTCGCGACCGGTCGCGCGAGTGCTCAGCAAACCCTGGCACCGCTGTCCGGCAAGCGCATCCTCGAGGTTGGCGTCGGTACGGGTATCTCGCTTCCGGACTACCCGGATGACTGCGAGGTGGTGGGTATCGACGTGTCGCGCGAGATGCTGGAAGTCGCGCGTGGACGTGTTAAACGGGGACTGCCGGCTGTGGCCGGACTGTGCGAGATGGATGCCGAGCGGCTTGGTTTTGCCGACGACAGCTTCGATGCGGTGGTGGCGATGTACGTCGCCACCGTTGTGCCCAACCCCGAGGCCCTGTTTTCCGAGATGTGGCGCGTCTGCCGCCCCGGCGGTCGGTTGCTGGTGGTCAACCACTTTGCCTCGCAACAATGGCTGCTGCGGGGCTTCGAGCGCTGCCTGCGCCCGCTCTCCAAGGCCGTCGGTTTCCGCCCGGACATGGAGTACGAGGACTTCGTGCGCGTGACCGGGCAGGAACCCTGCATGGTCGCCCCGGCCAGCCTGTTCGGCTACTGGAAGCAGGTCGAATTCCGCAAGCCGGCTTGAACGGCGCCGCTCGCCGGGCTCCGCTACAAGCACTGTCATGGAAAGCCCCGCAGGGGCCGCCCCGGGAGATCGCCATGTCGCTGCGCTCCTCGCGATGACGGTGCTCGTGGCCACCGCGCACGCAGTCAGCGGCGCGTGAACAGCGGCAGCTCGTGGCGCCTCGCATTGGCCGCGATGAAGCGGCCCCTCCCGCCCTGCTCCCGGTCCAGGGCTGCCTGCTCGGTCGAGGCCTCGCCGATGATGGTGGCCAGGAAGACCTCCAGTTCGCGGCCATCCACCCGCAGTTCGCCGAAGGCCGAACCGTCCGCCGTCGGCTGCCAGAACAGCCGCGGCTGCCAGTTGCAGCCCTGGATCTTCGGGTGGTGGTACAGCTCGATCAGCCGTTGCTGGAGTGGGTTGGACACGGGAACCTCGGGAGGAGTGTGGTGGACGAAACGCTGCAGGCCGTTGCGTCCGCTGTTACGAAAAGGCGTTACTGTAGAGGAACCCCGCCCACCGCGTCAGAGGACCCCGACGAATGGCCATCGACTGGAAGCGCTATGATCCCGCCCCGTTCTATGACGAACTGATCGAAAAGCCCGGCAGGCCCCGTGGACCGGGCAAGGCGCTGGCCGAATACCTGGCCTCGCTGGACGCGGGCGAGATCCACAGCCGCAAGCAGGCTGCGGACAGTGCAATCCTTGAGATGGGCATCAGCTTCACGGTCTACACTGAGGGCGAGAACATCGACCGCGCCTGGCCGTTTGACATCATCCCCCGGGTCATCGCGCGCAAGGAGTGGGATCAGGTATCGGCCGGACTGGAGCAGCGTCTGAATGCGCTGAATCTGTTCATCGACGACCTCTACAACGAGCAGCGGATCTTCCAGGACAAGGTGATCCCGCGCTACGTCCTGAACCAGTCGAAGAATTTCCGCGAGCAGTGCATCGGGATCAAGCCGCCGCAGGGGGTCTGGGCGCATATCTGCGGCACCGACCTGGTGCGCGACGGATCGGGGCAGTTCTATGTCCTGGAGGACAATCTGCGCGTGCCCTCCGGGGTCTCCTACATGCTCGAGAATCGTCAGGTCACCAAGCGCGTGTTCCCGGAGATGTTCGAGAGCTCCAGCATCCTGCCGGTGGATGAATACCCCACCCAGCTGTTCGACATGCTGGCATCCATCTCGCCGCGGCCGCAGGACTACCCGGAGATCGCGGTGCTGACGCCGGGTATCTACAACTCCGCGTATTTCGAGCATTCCTTCCTCGCCCAGCGCATGGGCGCCGAGCTGGTGGAGGGCGCGGACCTGGTGGTCGGCGACGACGACTGCGTCTACATGCGCACCATCGACGGGCTTGAGCGCGTGGACGTGATCTACCGCCGCATCGACGACGAGTTCCTTGACCCGGAGGTCTTCAACCCGGACTCGATGCTGGGCGTACCCGGCCTGATGCGCGCCTGGCGCAAGGGCAACGTGGGGCTGGCCAATGCACCCGGCGCCGGCGTGGCCGACGACAAGGTGATGTATGCCTTCGTGCCGGACATCATCCGCTACTACCTGGATCAGGAACCGATCATCCCCAACGTTCCGACCTGGCTCTGCGTCAACGAGAAGGATCGTGCCTACGTGCTGGATCACCTCGACGAGCTGGTGGTGAAACCGGCCAACGAGTCCGGCGGCTACGGCATGCTGGTGGGTCCGCACGCGACCAAGAAACAGCGGGCCGAGTTTGCTCAGCTGATCAAGAAGGACCCGCGTAACTACATTGCCCAGCCGACGCTGGATCTTTCCGTGGCACCGACCCTGTGCGGCGATGATATCGAGCCGCGCCACCTGGACCTGCGTCCATTCATCCTGCAGGGGGTGCGCACCGACGTGACCGCCGGCGGGCTGACGCGCGTTGCCATGCGCAAGGGATCACTGGTAGTGAACTCCTCGCAGGGCGGGGGCAGCAAGGACACCTGGATCGTGGACGAGGAGAACTGAGATGCTCTCGAGAGTCGCCGAACGCGTCTACTGGATGGCGCGCTACGTGGAACGGGCCGAGAACACTGCACGCATGGTCACGGCCTTTCACCTGCTGGCGCTCGACATGCCGAAGTCGGTGCAGCTGTCGTGGAAGGGTCTGGTCGAGGTGACCGGCAACGATGCCGTGTTCGACAACCACTACCAGCGCGATGACGAACGCAACTGTGTGAAGTTCCTGCTGGCGGATGCCGACAACCCGAGCTCGGTGCTGAATTCCCTGCGCGCGGCCCGCGAAAACGTACGCACCACGCGCGACCTGGTGCCGTCCGAGGCCTGGGAAGTGATGAACGAGCTGTACCTGTCCGCGCGCGACCACATCGACCAGGGCATTGGGAAGCGCGGGCGCTTCGAGTTCCTGTCGGATGTTATCCAGCGCTGCCAGACGCTCACCGGGCTGCTGGCCGGGACCATGAGTCACGATGCGGCCTATGACTTCATCCGTCTGGGTCGGAACCTGGAGCGCGCAGACATGGCGACACGCCAGGTGGATGTGGGTGCGCTCAAGCTGTTGAAGAAGGGCGGCGAGGACCCGGAGCCCTACGAGGGCCTGCTGTGGACCAGCATCCTGCGTTCGGAGAGCGGCTTCCAGATGTATCGCCAGCACGTGAAGCGGCGCATCAACGGGGTGGATGTGGTGCGCTTTTTGTTGCAGAACGATGCCTTTCCGCGGTCCGTCACCCATGCCCTCACCCAGGTGCAGGATGCGCTGGAGAAATTGCCACGCAACGAATTGCCCCTGCGTCTGGCGCTGCAGGCACGCCGCCACGCGATGAACGCCAATGTCGAGGAGTTGACTGCCGAGGATGGTCTGCATGCCTTCATCGACCAGTTGCAGCAGGACATCGCGGATATCCACGGCGCGAATGCCGAGGCCTGGTTCCTGGCAGCCCCTGCGCACGCTGCGTAGGGCCCCGGCCTCCCGTCTCCCTGACTGACCTGGCATCCGGGGTGGATGGCGGGCTCCTCCGGCCCGTCCGCACCATGCCCGCCCAGAGTTCCGGCAGATGCCTAGCGCCGGGGCTTTTTCGCCTTGCCGGGGGTGGTCTTTCCAGTACCGCGGCTGATGCGGGTCCCGCGCCGTTTGCGACCTTGTGCGGATTCCCAGTCGAAGCGCGGCAGATCGGTAAACGCCTTCTTGATGTTGGCGTCCCAGGCCTGGGTCAGCGAGCGCAGGTACTCGTCGTCGGCTTCCAGACGCAGATAGTGGTCGAAGGCGAGGGTGCCGCGCTCGTAGACCATCACCTCGATCGGCGGGCCGACGGTCAGGTTGGACCGGATCGTCGAGTCGATCGATACCAGCGCGCAGCGTGCGGCATCGCCCAGTGCCGTGCCGGCCTCGATGATCCGGTCCAGGATCGGTTTGCCGTATTTGCTTTCCCCGATCTGCAGGAAGCGGGTCTGTTGCGACGTGGTGATGTAGTTGCCCTGTGGGTAGACCATGTAGATGGCCGGGGTATCCTCGCCGATCTGCCCGCCGATGATCAGCGTGGCCTCGGCCTTCATGCCCGATTTCGACAGGGCCTCGGAATGCTTTTCTGTCTCTTCGCGGTTGACGCGCCCGAGATAGTCGGCGGCGTCCGCCATGCGCTCGACGGTGGACAGGCTCTCCTCGACGCCGTCTTCCATGTCGCGCTGCAGCCGGTGCACTACCGCCTGGGTGGTTGCGAGGTTGCCGGCGGAAAGAACCACGAATACCCGCTGGCCCTCGACTTCGAAGGTGTGCATCTTGCTGTAGGTGCTGACCTGGTCGACCCCCGCGTTGGTGCGCGAGTCGGAGGCGAACACCAGGCCGTCATCCAGGTCTATGGCGACACAGTAGGTCATGCGGAGGCGGTCATCCGGGCAAGGGGAACCCGGCATACTAGGCGCGCGTCCGAGGCCCGTCAACGCGCCTGGACGGTTTGCCTGAACTGGCGCCGCGGCTGCCCGGGGAGATCGCCACGCGCCTGCGGCGCTCGCGATGACGGTGCTTCTGTCCCCGCCGTTGCGAGGCTCCGCAGGGGCGTGGCGGCTCAGTAGAGGAAGTCGGGAAGATGGCCGCGCAGGACCGACGGGTCTTCCACCTTGGTGACATTCTTCGGGATTTCGGCGGTGACCGACTGGGCGACATGGTGGTCCAGTACCTCGCGCAGGGTGCCCAGGAACGAAGGGGCGGCGACGATCACCAGGTGCTTGAAGGTGCCCTCGTGGTACGCGGCCTTCAGTCGCTCGGCCAGTTGCCGGGCGAACCGCTCGCGCTCGTTGGCCGCCGGGTCGGTGCTTTCCTGCATGGCGTGGCGACCGTCACCACCGGCGCTGGACCAGCCGCGCCCCGGCCGGTCGCTGACCAGGTCCTGATTGTGCGAACGGGATTCGCTGTGGGAGAGTGCCTCGACGTCGTGCATGCCCTTGCAGGCACGACCTTCGCAGCTGAGGATACGGGCGCGTGCGGCGTCGGCGACTACAATCCAGACAGTATCCATGCAGATCCTCCATGTTGGAACGACAAACGGGCCCCTGCGGGCCATCAGTGGAAGGGGGGCGCCCTGCGCATCGTTCGCAATCGACCCCCTCGCTTTCCAGTGTAGATGGTTGCGCGCCCGAATCGATCCCCTGAGGTGCGAATTCGTGTTTCCCGTCGCCTCCTGCTCCGGGGCCCTGAGTCATGACCCTGATCGCCTGGATCGGCATCCTGGTCCGCCAGTCGCAATCGGCGCTCCAGACTGGAGGTGTTCGCACGCAGCAAGCTGGAGCTGCAGATAGCGGCGCGCAAGGGCGACCCGATCGCGCGGACCGAAGGGCAGGGGGGCAGGCAATTTCTGGAACTGGATGGCACCTCGCTGCGGGATGCGCGGCCGCGCATGATCAGTGCCACCGATATCCTGGGTCGCCTGCTGCGCGGAGTGGGCGCGACGGCACACCACAATGACCTTCCGAAGGGGGCAGCATGCAGTTTGAAGTGATTCGCGGAGCCGCCATCGAACCGGTACGCGAGGCTGTGGCGCGGTTGCGGATCGAGGTGTTCCGGGAATGGCCCTACCTGTACGAGGGCACGCCCCGATACGAGGCCCGCTATCTGCAGACCTATGCCGAGTGCCCGCAAAGCGCAGTGGTGTTGGCCCGCGATGGCGACGCGATCGTGGGTGCCTCTACTGCACTGCCGCTGGTGCATGCGGAGGACGAGTTTCAGGCACCGTTTCGGGAACAGGGGCTGGATCCGGGGCGCTATCTGTATCTGGCCGAATCCGTGCTGCTGCCGGAGTACCGGGGCCAGGGTGCCGGGCACCGATTCTTTAACGAGCGCGAGGCAATTGCCCGCGAGCTCGGCCTGCCCTGGGCGACGTTCTGTGCAGTGGTCCGCCCGCCGGACCATCCACTGCGTCCGCCGGATTACTGCCCGCTGGAGGGCTTCTGGCGCAAGCGCGGCTATGCTCCAGTCGACGGGCTGGTGGCCGAGTTTCCGTGGCCGGACCGGGACCAGAGCGCGGCGACGTACAAGCCGTTGCAGTTCTGGGCGCGCCGGATCACGGTGGTATCCGGCGCGCACGCGGCGCCCGGCCCGCCGGTCCCGGCTGCAGGGTCGGGATAACCCTAAAAGCCTGTCGGATTTGGGCGATCGTCGCGAGCGTGACGGGAGGGTGAGGCGGTTTTTTCGGTCTTTCGAGGCGCGTGGTGGGAACCATGTAACGAGAGAGAGCGGAAAAAGGGCCCACTCTCCTGCCCCCGCGCAGCAGATCAGGCCCAAGTCCGACAGGCTCCTAGTTCGAGTCGCCGTCGTCCTTGCCGAGCAGATCGGCGAGTCCGGCGAACGGATTGTGCGTGGCACCCCCGCCGGTGTTCTGGCTGCCGCTGCCCGGCGTCTGGTCGACGTACCTCTGGTGCTCGTTGTCGTGGCAGAACAGGCACAGCAGTTCCCAGTTGCTGCCGTCCGGCGGGTTGTTGTCGTGGTTGTGGTCGCGGTGATGCACGGTTAGTTCGCGCAGGTTGGCGTGCGTGAACTCGCGGCCGCAACGACCGCAGACCCACGGGTACATCTTCAGGGCCTGTTCGCGGTAGCCGCGCTCGCGCTCGTCCCGCTCGCGGTGGGTCCGCGCGACCAGATCGTCCAGCTTGTTGCTGCGGGAAGGGTCGGACATCAATCCCCCTGCGTCGGTTCGGGTTGGGCTTCGGCTGGCGTGGTGGCCATTCCGGTGGGGGAGATGTCGTCGTGAGCCACGATCCGGTCACCACCGCCGGCCTTCGCAAGATACATCCTTTGGTCGGCGATCTGAACCAGGTGGTGCCAGTCGGCGTCCGGGGCCAGGTCTTCGGGCCAGGCGGCCAGCCCGATGCTGGCCGTCAAGGGCTGGTGGTCGGGACGCCTGGCCAGGCCCGCGGCGGCCAGCCGCTTCAGGGCGTTTTCCGCGCCCGCACTTTCGCTACCGGGCAGCAGGATCAGGAATTCCTCGCCACCCCATCGAATGATGCTGTCGATGCTGCGCAATTGCTGTTCAAGGGACTTCGCCACACGCGCCAGTGCCTGGTCCCCTTCTTCGTGTCCGAAACGGTCGTTGAGCTCCTTGAACCGGTCCAGGTCGAGAAACGCGAGGGCCAGCGGTTGTCCCTGGCGGCGGGCGCGTTCCAGTTCGCGCGCCAGGAGTCGCTCTCCGCTGCCGCGGGTATAGCAGCCGGTCAGCGGGTCCCGGCTCGACTCGCGCACCAGGGCCGCCAGAAAGTGCAATTGACTCATGCTTGCCAGTGCGGCGACTGCGGCAATCAGAAACAGCAGCCAGAACGCCCCGATATGGGTGGTCCAGGCCATTCCGTCGAGTTGCAGCAGGGCTACCACCGCCTGCCCCGCGAGGACCGGAATGGCGTAGATGCCGGCCTCGCTGGCGGTCAGCGGGAAGATCGCCAGACCGGCAATCATCACGAACGGAAGGAAAGCATAGCCGGCGGCAATGGCTGCCTCGAGGCCGGCGATCTCGCGCAGGGCCAGCATCGGGTGAGAATAGACAAAGAACAGGGTAGGGATGGCAAACAGGATGGCCAGTGCGATCCAGGCGCGGGTCAGGTCCTCGGACGGGCGGTAGTACCATGCTAGCGTAATAAAGGCCGCGCTGGTCAGGGCGCGAGCCAGGGCCAGTTCGCCCCAGACCGGCCAGGGAAAGGACCCCAGATCCACCAGGATCCACAGCGGCGTCAGAATGCCGAACAGCAGTGCCACCAGCCGGACTCGCGAAATGATCAGGCGGGCCCGCTGCTGCGACAGCAGCACATGGTGGTTGCCCGGCCTGACCAGCAGGTCGGCGTTGCGGATTCCGATCTGGCGCAGCAGGGGGGCGAACATCATGGGGCGATTTCCCGGGTTGTCAGGAGGGCGCCAGGTGCAGGCCGGGATGGCCGATGTGGAAGCCCTGAGCATAGTGGATGCCGATGGACTGTACCGCTTCCAGGATCTCGGCGTCCTCCACGTATTCGGCGATGGTACGCACTTGCAGGTCGCGGGCCAGTGCGGTGATCGAGCGTACGAAGGCCTGGTCGCGGCGGTCGTGGATCATGTTGCGCACGAATTCCCCCTCGATCTTCACGAAGTCGATCGGGAAGCGCTTCAGGTAGTGGAACGACGAGAAGCCGGAGCCGAAGTCGTCCACCGCAAACAGGAAGCCCTGCTGCTTGAGGTCCAGTACGAACTTCTCCAGTACCGCCATGTTCTTCACGGTATCGCGCTCGGTGATCTCGAACACTACCTTGGACGGATCGATGTCGTTCTCGTGCGCCAGTGTGCGGATCTTGCCAATGAACTCGCCGATGATCAGAGCGCGCGGCGACAGGTTGACGAACAGCAGGCCCTGGTATCCGTTCTCGCGGACCTGGCGGAAGGCCTGCTCGATCAGCAGGTAGTCGAGCTGGTGCATTACACCCATGCTCTCGGCGACCTCGACGAAGTGGCCGGCCGGGACCAGCTCGTCACCCACGCGGATGCGCATGAGCAGCTCGTGGATCCCTATCTCGCCGGTGGCCGTGTCCATGATCGGCTGGAAGTAGGGCACGATACGCCGGTCTTCCAGTGCCTCCATGATCATGATCCCGGTCTCTCCGGTCTCACGGAACACCGCCGCGACGTCCTCGTCGGAGGGCAGGCAGACCGCGTTCTTCCCGCCGCGCTTGGCTTTGTACATCATGTTGTCGGCGACCAGGAACAGGTCGCGGGTGTCGTGGCCGTGCTGCGGGTAGGTCGCGATGCCGATACAGGTGGTTGCCTTGACCCGCGATCCGTCGGGCGAAGCCAGCGACAGCTGGTCGGTGGCTTCGGTCATGCGCTGCGCCAGGTGGTGGGCCGCCTGCATGTCGGTCTCCGGCAGCAGCAGTGCGAACTCGTCGCCGCCATAGCGCGCCAGGATATCCTCGTTGCGGATCGCGCCCTGGATGGTCTCGGCGTAGGCCTGCAGGAAGCGGTCGCCGAATGCGTGGCCGTAGCGGTCGTTGATGGTCTTGAAGTTGTCGAGGTCGACAACCATCACCGCGAATTCGTACCCGTGGCCTTCGGCACGCTTGATTTCGTAGTCGAACAGTTCCCAGAACACCCGCTGGTTGTAGAGGTTGGTCAGCGGATCGCGGGTTGCGTAGTACTCGAGGTCCTGGGTGTACTTGTAGATCGCCTTGACCGAGCCGACCAGGTTCAGCAGGGTCGAGAGGATGCTTTCGATCACGACATGGCGGACCGGGTCGCGCACCAAGGTGGATTGCACGCCGATGCCGACCACGCCACCGATGCGCGGGGTGTCCAGTAGCAGGGACTTGGTCGCCAGTTCGATGGTCTCGGCCGAGAGTTCTTCCAGCGGTGCGGTCTCGTCGGCAACATTGTGGCGCACCATCAGGCTGGCCTCGCCCGCGAACTCCTCGCTGGCGCGGATACGCTGGCTGGCCAGGTGTTCCACGGTACGGCGGGTTTCCGCGCTGGGCTCGGCGCGCCAGAAGATTTCCAGCTCGTAGACCTCGTCGTTCGCCTTGAACAGGGTGAACAGGGTATAGGCGTCGATGATGGTGTTGATCTCGGTGAGCAGGACGGAGATGTACTCGCGCCAGTCACGCACCACATCCGAGGTGATGATGAACTTGTCCAGAAGCTTCAGTTCGAACTCGAGGATGTCCTTGTCGACCGCGACGCCGCGCAACCTGTGCACCAGTTCGTCGACCTGGCAGACCACCTGGTTCAGTTCGACGAAGCCGGTATCCAGTGCCTGGGTCTCGAGGTGGTTGAGGTCCTGGACCGCATTGATCCGGGTGACCTGGTTCTGGAAACGGCGGACCGAACGCGCGATGGGGGCGGTCGCCCAGGTCGCGATCAGGAAGCCGAGGATCAGCGTGCCGACCCCGGTCCCCAGAAAGGTCCAGACATGCTGAGTGCGTGCCTCGCCAAGCGCGGTGCCGAGGTCCTGGCGAACCTGCATCACCCCGAGGACATCGCCGCTCGCCGCGTTGCTGTGGCAGGTCAGGCATTCCTGACGCGCGCGCAGCGGGAAGGTGTAGCGCAACTCGCCATTGACCTGCCGGCTTCGGGTCTCCGCGGTCCCGAAGGCCTGGTCAATCGCCGGGGTCCGCGGTTTCTGTTCCACCTCGCCGTAGAGTGCGGCGACCTTCTCGCCCCGGTACAGATCCAGCGTCAGGGGAGTCCCCGCCAGGGATTCCTCGATCCCGGCCGAGAACGCCTCCAGCTCTTCGCGGGTCCAGCCCTCGCTCATGATCTGGAACATCGAGGCGAAGGTCTGATGTGCAATGCCGCTGGCGGTTCGTTCCGCCTGTCGCGCCATGGTGCGCTCGTAGATCACGCTGTTCGCGGCATTCACCGCCAGGAACACCAGCAGAGCCACGCCCATGATGGCCGCGACGATGAAAAGTTGCAGGCGCAGGGGCCTTCTCGACGCGGGGGGTTCCGGCGCGCTCATGGTGACCTCGTTGACGGTGAATTTGCACGGTCTCGTACGGGTGAAGCGGTGCGCCGACCGTATGCCGCCGGTTGGTCAGCGCACGCGTCAGGCTGCGCGATACGATCCCCAGGATTGTTGATCCAGGTCAATATTGATTTCGATATAATGATATCCGTATATGCGTGATGTCGAATGGTTTTCGCTATTCCTCGTTCCTGGCCGGATCCAGTTCATCCGCCACCTCCGCCAGGCCGCGTTCGTGCCCGGAGGGCAGATCCGCGCGCGGGTCGTGAATCCAGGTGATGATGTCGACGAAGGTGTCGGCCGCGCGGGTGTAGCGGGTCAGCATGTGGAAGCCGTCGGGATAGAGCACCGTGCGGTGACCGTCTTCGTCGCGCGCGTCCAGGCGGTGCAGCAGCTCGGCGACTGGCGGCCGGGGGACGATGTCGTCGCGTGCCCCGTACAGCGTGAGGCTGGGTGCAGGCAGATGGTCGGCGGCCTCCAGGGCGCGGCCCATCAGGGTGGTCAGCCCGTCCAGGGTGTCGATGCGGGCATCGCGCAGGACCAGCGGGTCGTCGCGCATTTGTGCGAGGACCTCGGGGTTGTCGGTGGGCCGGATATCCAGCTCCGCAACGATCTCGCCGGACAGGCGCATGCCCGGGGCCACGCGGGCTCCGAGCCACAGGGCCAGGCGCTGGTACCAGGGCATGCTGCCGCGGTCCCAGACCGCCGGGGCGATCAGCACGGTTCCGGCCACCTCGGGCGGGCCGTCTGTGGTCTGCGGGCGGGTGGCCGCGAGCAGGGCCACCGCGCCGCCCATACTCTTGCCGATCAGAAACGGTCGCTGGCCGGGGTGCCGTTCGGCGAGCAGCTCGAGCACCGTTTGCGCATCGTCCACCAGAGCGGTATCGCCGGCCCAGTGCCCGACAGTGGGTGTGGCCCCGAACCCGCGCTGGTCGAAGGCATATACGGCGATGTCGTGGTCGATCAGCCACTGCGCCAGGGGCTGCATGCTGCCGGCATGGTCGTTGAAGCCATGCAGCGCCAGGGCAACATGTTCGGGATCCTCCGGACCCCAGCGCCGCAGCGGGAGCCGCGTGCCGTCGGACGCAACGATCATCCCGTTGTCGAAGCGCGCGCCACCGGGACTTCCAGGCGGCGGTTCCAGGGGGCTTGCCGCGCACCCGGACAGCCACAGGCTCAGGCCCGCGAGACCCGCTAACGGCCACCAGCGAGCGGGAAGGGGTCGGACGGTGGGTCGGGGCATCGTGTGCTTATGTTCCACCCGTGCCTGGCCCCGGGGAAAACCCTGAACAGGCGTCATGCGCGGTCTCCGCGCGCTCCGGGGCGGTGTCGGCCAGGGCGCAGTGCACCTGCCAGGCTTCGGCATACCCAGCCCTGGGGCCGGTCCTGGCCGGTCAGCAGGTAATCCAGGGCGTGGCTGTCGTGCAGTACGCGATGGATGCGTGCCACGCTCCGGCCCTGGCCGGCCAGCAGCAGCTGGTCTCCGGCCTTCAGGGGGATGTCGCCGGGCGGGGTCAGCAGGCGCTCGCCGGTTTCGCCGCGCTGCACGAGGAGGACGATACAGGGGATCTGCTGGTCACGCTGGCGCGGATCCCGCAACAGGTCGTCCAGGGTGACCGGTTCGAGGGCGAGCTGTTCCAGCAGTGCCGGGGCCTCGTCCGGTTCCAGCGCGATGCTCCACACCGCCGGCACTCGTTCGCCCGTGACCGCGGAGATGCGGCTGACCAGTTCGTTGGCCCAGGTCTCGTCCTGAGCGCGGGCCTGCTGTAGAAACTGGGGCAGCAATGTCGAGGTCAGATGGGCAAGGATCGCCTCCGCGATCACCTCGCTGTGACGCATGGTCAGGTCCGTGTGCGCGGCGCGGAACAGGTCACTGTGCTGGTCGTGGTTCTGGCGCCCGACCGTGAACACCTCCCGCTGCAACTGGCGCGCGGTGACCAGAATCGAAAGATTGTTGGCGTCGTGATTGGTGCCGGCCACGATCCCGACCGCGTTGGTGATCCCGGCCTCCTGCAGGGTGTCGGCCTCGGTGCCCCGTCCGTGTACACAGTCGTGGCAATCGGTCCCTTCAGGATCTGCCTCGACGATTACGGTCTCCACCCCTTCCTGGGACAACCCGGCGTGCACCGCCTTGCCGAACCGCCCGAAACCGCACAGCACCCAGCGTCCGGCCGGGGGATAAATGGGCATCGGCAGGTCGCTGCCGGGCACGCTGCTGAGCCACTGGTGCAGCAGGTGATGCACCGGCGAATGCAGGGCCAGGGCCAGGCGGTCGCCAAAGGTGGCGAACGGGTTGATCACCTGGTCGGTGCCGAACGATTCCATGTTCCGTTCAGTGTCGCGGGTGGCAGCGCGACACAGCACCGGGAGCCGCGGGTTCAGCAGCTTGACTGTGATTGCGATGGTCAGGTTGGCGTCGTCGTCATCGGTCAGTGCGACCACCCCCTGACACGCGGGATGCGCGAGCCCGGCAGTCTTCAGGCTGGCCGAGTCGCTGGCATCGGCGCACAGGCCGGGAACATGGGTGTCGGTGTCCGACAGCAGCAGGTCGTTGATGCGGTCCTGCTTGATGTCGATGACCACCACGCGCTTGCGCCGCCGAAGCAAGGCGGAGACCAGCAGGCTGCCGGTGTCGCCATAGCCGCACACGATGAAGAACGGGTCGTGCATGCGCCGGATCGACCGGTTCAGGGCCTGGCGACTGACAGCGAGCTTGAAGGCGGGGTCTCCCAGCAGCCCCAGGACGCGCCCGATCGCATACAGCCAGGCGATGACCAGCAGGTAGATGCTGACCGAGGCCCACATGCGCTGCGCCTCGCTGAACGCGTACGGGATCTCGCCGAAGCCGATGGTCGGCGCGGTGTAGGTGACGAAGTAGAACGCATGGAAGAAGTCCATGCGCCAGGGCGCGCCCTGGTCATCCACCCCCGGGACCAGAACCAGACCGCCGATCGCGATGCTGTAGGCCGCGACCAGCACCAGCAACGGCGTGCGCATGCGCCGCAGGAACAGGAACAGGACCTTGTCCATGGCCGGAGGGGGCTAGCGCCGCAGGGTGGCGGTATCGACGATCACCAGCACGACCGAGATCACGTTGGCCAGCATCGCCCCGCCGGCGAGCGACACGATGCTCGCCATGGCCATCGTGTCCAGCCCACCTGCGCTGACATGCACCGCCCAGGCCCAGACGCTGGCCGCGATCAGCAGTTGCAGCACCGCGACCAGCGAGGTTGCCAGCAACAGGGCTCCGGTGTGGGTGCGGTCACCGAACTTGAGGATGGTTGCGATCAGGTTGACGACAATCGCCGCGAACAGCTCATAGACGTTGTGGTGCTCCAAATTGTCGATCTCGCCGATGAAGAACCCGAAGTTCAGCGTCAATGCGAGGATGATAAAGAAGCCGAAGACAATCTTTTCGAGGTTCATGCCGGGTTCCTCGGGCAGGGTCAGGGGGTGGAGTCGCCGTCGTGATTCGAACGCGCGGGTGGCAGCAAGAGCTCGTGCGGATGGCTGCGCAGGCGACGGCCATAGGCGCGCAGCAGCCCGTCGAAGGCGCCGATATGCACGCCGCGGGCGCGCAGGGCGACATACAGGGCCAGCCCGAAGCTGACCCACAGGTTCACCGCGCCGATCAGCAGCACGAACATTAGAAACATCAGGAACGGCCCGGCGCCCAGCCAGTCGACCGAGGTCACGAAGCCGAGATTGGCGGAGGCGAAGGCGACATGCTGGATGTCCAGCGGCAGGCTCAGCAGGTAGCCGACATAGGCGGTAACCCCGAGCAGTACCCCGAAGAAGAAATTGCCGAACAATGCCCCGTAGTTGTAGTCCACCCATTCGGCCAGGCGTGTACGTGCGCCTTCCGGCAGTACCCGGCGCAGCAGCGGGTGCTCGTGCAGGCGGTCGGGCAGCTGGAGGCGCGCGCAGCGGTTGTCGAAGTAGCCCGAGATCAGCCCCGACACGAACAGCCAGACCCCGGCGATTGCGGCGTAGAGCAGTGCCAGGCCAGTGATCGGAGCCAGCTTGTCGAGCTGATATCCGACCCCCTTGTCGGACAGCAGCGGTTCGCCGACGCCCTGCTGCCACAGCCAGCCCAGCAGGATTGCGGTGGGCAGGGCGACCCCGACGTTGCCCAGCACCGCGACGAACTGGGAGCGCCCGACCCGCATCAGCAGGTCGGCCAGCTTGTCCGGGTCGGCGGTCCCGCGTTCGGTCGCCTCGATTGCTGCGGCCAGGCGCGCCGCGGTCATCGCCGGCTGTTTCGTGGCCACGGTGAAATGCAGGACATGAATCAGCACGAAGCCGAGGCCGTAGTTCAGGCTGATCCAGAGTGTGTTCCCGGCGGGGCTCAGGCCGAGCGTCTCGATCTGCACCTTGATCAATGCCATCAGCGCGATGATCAGGCCGGCACCGGCGCCCGAGCGCAGCATCTGGAAGTATTCGCCCCGGTCGCGGGTGATGTAGTGTTCCCCGGTCTCGCTGACATGCTGGGTTACGCTGCGCGACAGCAGCTTGATGTTGTCCTGCCACAGCGAACGCACCCCGTGACGGTGCACGTTGGCGATCACCAACTCGCGGAACACCCGGGCCGAGGCGGCGCGCTGCGCCTCGGCATCCCCGGCGCCGAGCAGGTCCAGCAGCTGGTGGATGCGCGCCAGGGTCTGGTCGAGCCGCTCCAGCAGATGGGTCAGGGACACGCTGCTTCCGTGGGTGACCGCGCGCTTGCGCAGCCCTGCAATCTGTTCGCCGCACTGCTCCAGCAGCACCCGTGCGTGGCGATCATCCGGCTCCGCGTCAGTCGACCCGGGGTCCTGCAGCCAGGTGCGGTACTGTTCGATATACGCTGCCAGTTCGCGCTGTTGTGCCACGAACGCCGAGTTGCGTTCGGCCAGCGATGGGTCGAGGCGCAGCAGCTCGGGTTCCAGTTCCTCGGCCGCGATCCAGATCGACAGCATCTCCAGCGCATACAGGATCTCGTCACGGGCCCGGTCCAGCACCGTGGTGTGGTCTCCGGCCAGACAGCCCATGGCCTCCAGCAGGCGCCACCAGGCGTCGTCCGGCAGGGAGCCGACCCACTCGGCGTCGTGCACATCGTGGAATACCCAGGCCATCACGTCGCGCAGGTCGTTGCGCTCCATCGGGCGCGGGTTGAGGTGCTCGTAGAGCAGTTCGGTGACCTCGCGGAAAAACCCGCGCCGCGAGAACAGCCCGATGCCGGTGTACAGGGTCAGGTGCCGGGCTTCGCCGATGCCGGTCTCGAGTCGGCTCTGCAGGCGTTCGCGCAGATCCGTGCGTTGTTCCAGGGCCGCTGCAAGGTTTTCGATGCGGGCCACCACCGGGGCCACGTTGCGGGCTCCGCGTTCCGGTCGCAGCCAGTCCACGATCAGGCGCAGGGTGTCGGCCATGTCGCAGTCGCTATCGGCTTCCAGGCTGGCGAGAACGGACTCGAGATCCTTGGCCGGCATGCACAATGTCCCTGATGGGTGACGATCGCAGTATAGGGAAAGCCCTCGGCGCACACACCCGTTCGGGTGCCCGCGCGGATCTGTCCATCAATCAGCGTTTCCCGGGTCATCGCCCGCACGGGTGCGGACCCATTCGGCGAAGGCCTCGGCCGACAGCGGCGGGGTGGCGTGGTAGCCCTGGTAGCTGTCACAGCCCAGCAGTGCGAGGTGTTCGAGTTGGGCGGGGCCTTCCACCCCCTCCGCCAGCACCTCCAGGCGCAGGCCGTGCCCGAGGGTGATGATCGTGGTCACGATCTCCTGGTCATCCTCGCTGGACAGCATGTCTTCGACAAAGCTGCGGTCGATCTTCAGCTTGTCGATCGGGAAGTGCTTCAGGTAGGCCAGTGAGGAATAGCCGGTCCCGAAATCGTCGATCGACAGCCGTACCCCGATCTCGCGCAGTTGCTCGAGCGTGTTCACTGCCGAATGGCTTTGCTGCATCAGGGTCCCTTCGGTGATCTCCAGTTCCAGGGAGTGTGCCGGCAGGCTGCTGGCGTCCAGCGTGCGTCGGAGCAGGGCCGGCACATCCTGCAGCAGGAACTGCTGCGGCGACAGATTGACCGCGAGTGTCTCCAGGTGCAGGCCGGCGTGGCGCCACGCCTGCATCTGTGTGCAGGCCATCTGCAGTACCTGTTCGCCCAGGGTGGCGATCAGCCCGCTGTCTTCGGCCACTGCGATGAAGTCGCCGGGCAGGACCAGGCCGTGCTCCGGGTCCTGCCAGCGCACCAGCGCCTCGGCCCCGATCAGGGAGCCGTCCGTGATCCGGACGAACGGCTGGTAATGCAGCACGAACTCGTGTCCGGTCAGCGCGCGGCGCAGCCGGTTTTCCAGCGACAGGCGGGCCATCGCCTGACGCGTCAGGTCCTCGGTGTAGTATTGATAGTTGTTGCGACCCAGTCCCTTCGCCTTGTACATCGCGCTGTCGGCATTGCGCATCATCGTATCCAGGGTGTCACCATCGTCCGGGAATACGCTGATCCCCACGCTGGCGCCGATAAATACCTCGTGCCCGCTGGGTAGCGTGAACGGAGCGGCCAGGCGCTGGATCAGGTCGTGGGCCACCATGCTGGCGTCCTCGGGACGTTCAATCTGCTCCAGCAGCACGCCGAACTCGTCTCCGCCCAGGCGTGCCAGGGAGTCCTCCTGGCGCAGACGCCCCAGCAGGCGGTCCGGGATCTGAGTCAGCAATTCGTCGCCCACCGAGTGGCCCAGACTGTCGTTGATCGCCTTGAAGCGGTCCAGGTCAATCATCAGCACAGCGAGCCGTTCGGTGTGCCGGCGCCCGTGCTCGATGGATTTCGACAGGCGGAACTCGAACAACACACGATTGGGCAGGCCGGTCAGGGTGTCGTGGTGGGCGAGATACTCGAGCTGTTCCTGGCTGCGCTTGGCCGCCGTGATATCGGTGAAAATGCCGATGTAGTGTGTGACCTCGCCCTGTTCGTTGCGGACCGAATTGATGGTCAGCCACTCCGGATAGACCTCGCCGTTCTTGCGCCGATTCCAGATTTCGCCCTGCCAGTGGCCGGTCCGGTGGAGTTGGTCCCACATCGCGCGATAGAAGCCCGGGCTCTGGTGCGCACTGTCGAGCAGGGCCGGTGTCCGGCCGATGGCCTCGGAGGCAGGATAGCCGGTGATCGCGCTAAACGAGCGGTTGACCGACAGGATGCGGGTTTCGGCGTCGGTGACGATAATGCCGTCGTGGGTGTGTTCGAACACCATCGCTGCCTGGCGCAGTTCTTCCTCGGCCTGCTTGCGCGCGCTGATGTCCTGGAACGCACCCTGCAGCTTGTGAATGCGCCCCGATGCGTCGTACACGGGTTCGCCGATTGTACGTACCCAGACGCGTTCGCCGCGGGTGTTGATGATCTGCAACTCCTCGTCATAGGGTTCGCCGCGCTCGACACAGGCGGTGTAGACCTCGGTGATTCGCGGGCGCCATTCCGGGGCGTAGTACTCGATCCCGCGTTCCACCGGCACGCGGGTGCCGGGGGGCTCGCCGTGGATATGACAGACCTGGTCGGACCAGATCACGATGCGCGAGTCGAGATCGACCTCCCAGGCGCCCAGGTTGGCGATCCGTCCGGCGGTCTGCAGCAGCTGTTCGCGCGCCCGGAGTTCGAGTTCAATGCGCTTGCGATCGTTGATGTCCTGGAACGCCCCGCGCAGCTTGGCCACCCGGCCCTTGGCGATTTCCGGCTGGCAGGTAGCACGGGTCCAGATCTCCTCGCCACTGGCGCGGATCAGGCGCAGTTCAAGGTCGAAGGGTGTGGCATGGTTCATGGCCGCATCGAGGGCCGCGCGCAGCATCGGCCGGTCGTCCCGATGGAAATACCCGATGGCCTGGTCCAGTGGCGGCTTGATCCCGAGTGGCAGGCCGTGGATGCGGTGGGTCTCGGCGGTCCAGGTCACCTGCAACGTGTCGGTATCCAGTTCCCAGCCGCCGACCCGGGCCAGGCTGCTGGTGGCCTGCAGCAGGGCCTCGCTTTCGCGCAGGGCATCCTCGGCACGGTGGTGCTCGGTGCTCATCTGTTCCAGTTCGCGGCGCACCCGCTCGGCGGCTTCTGCACGGGTTCGGGCGAGCTGGATGTGGTGTAACGCCAGACCCAGTGCCAGTGCCAGGCCGACCCCGAACGCCAGTATCAGGTGGTGGAAATAGATCCCTTTGACCCCGGTCGCTGCCAGGGCCGTCTGCAGTGCCTGCCACAGCAGCAGGGTGGCCGTCAGAACGCCGATCATCGCCGCTGGAGGTAACCACCTGAACGGGCCGGTGCCCTGTGCATGGCCGTCGCGCCAGGCGAGGGCCAGCAGCCCGGTGGCGAGCAGCAGGAAGCCGACCGCGGTCTGTATGGCCATGTGGGTCAGCGCGCCCCAGCCGTAGGCGGTCTCCAGCCCGATCAGATAGCCGGCTGCGGCCACCAGGCCCAGCGCCGCGACGCTGGCGGCGAGTCCGGCGGTGGCCGCGGGCGGCGGCCGGGGCTGCATTCCGCGCAGGGCAAGGGCCAGTCCGGCCAGCAGAAACCCGAGTGCGGTGTTTGGTGCCATGCGCCCGGGATCCGAGGTCTGCACCGTGATGTCGTGCGCCAGCAGCCACTGGTCGATGCCGAGGTCGGTGCCGGCAAGATACTGCACCAGGGTCAGCGCGCCGATCAGTCCGACGATCGTACCGGCCGTGGCGGCGCTGCGCCGGTAGCCTGCCAGGCACAGGAGCAGCGCGGTGCCGCCGAGCAGGAACGCCAGGGCCGTGTTGTGCTGCACCGGGGCCCAGGCGGGGTGAGCCTGAACCAGGCCGCGCAGGTCGGCGTGCCAGCCGAACAGGACCAGCCCGCCGAGGACGAGCAGCAGCCCGCCTGTCACCAGCACGAGGGTGGAAAGGGCGCGCCGTAGGGGTGTGGCGTGGTCTGGCAAGGCCCGGGCTCCGCGGCAGGGTGTCAAAAAACACTAGGGAAAACACTGATCAATGTACACGTCCGCTGGTGCGTCGCCTTTGCGTGCGAACACGGCGTGGTGACTGCCGTGCAGCCACTCTGCTACAGGGTGAGCCGCCACGCCGTGCGCGTGTCCGTTCTTGCTCGACAACGGGCGGCCTGGCCCCTGTGTTCAATCACTCGCGGGGTTGGCGCCCCCTGTCCCCCGATCCTGCGTTGCACCCCATGGATCAAGACGGGGCCGTAGAATGGCTACGGTGCTGCGCGCCGCTCCTGGTCTCGGAAAACCAGCGGGGGACCAACGCGAACGTGTACATTCATCAGCGTTTCCCTGCCAGTCTGTCGGATTTGGACCATCGTCGCGAGCGTGGCGGGTGAGCGAGTCCGTTTCTTGGGTCTGTCGAGGCGCATAGTCGGGACCAGGCAACGAGAGAGCGGGAAAACCGGCTGCTCCTCCATGTCTGCAGCCAGTCCGTCCCGGGTCCGACAGGCTGCCAGCAGAAGTCGACGGGTTGCGGTGATCCTGTGGGGAAACTCCGGGAGCCGCGTCCCGGCGTTGAGCTTCGTTGCGTGGACGTTCACAATGGCGGCCCGTTTTCGGGCCTGGCGTGGTCGAGTCGCGCCGCCCGTTCGCTCCGTACATGCCTCCAGCGGGCGCGCACCCGGCGGGATGCCGGTGTGCCCGTGGCGCGCTGCAGTAACGGCCCCGTGGGGGGGCTCTGGCGGATTGATGATCAAGCTTCGTACCTACGTCTACATGGATTCCCTCCAGCCGCAGCTGGCGGAATACATGGCCACTGTTTCGCAGGGCTTTCTGCCGGTGCCGGGCGATGCGTGCCTGTGGGTGGAGGTGGCGCCGGGCATGGCGGTGCACCGCCTGACGGATGTGGCGCTGAAGGCGACGCGGGTGCATCTGGCGCAGCAAGTGGTGGAACGCGAGTTCGGCTCGATGGTGATCCACCACCGCGACCAGAGCGACGTGCAGGAAGCTGGCCGGGTGCTGCTGTCGCGCATGGGCGCGCACCAGAGCGAGCGTCAGGAATGCCGCATCCCCTGGCAGGAGACCATCCGCGGGATGACCCCGGACCATACCGTTCTGATCAACCGTCAGAATCGGCGCGGCAATATGATCCTGCCTGGGCAGAGCATGTTCATCCTGGAAGCGGAGCCGGCCGGCTACATCATCTATGCTGCCAACCAGGCGCTGAAGGCCGCGAACGTGTCATTGATCGACGTGCGCGCGGTGGGTGTGTACGGGCGCCTGACCTTGGCTGGCAGCGAGGCCAGCGTGGACGAGGCGGCGCGCGCGGCGATTCACGCGCTGCACAATCCCGCCGGAACCTGAGATGCATCGCGCGCAATTCATGAAACATCCGGGCTAGAGCTGCTCGCCCAACACCAGACCCCATTCATCGAGGAAGCCGGCTTTGTCCGCCGCGCACTGGACTTCGTGCATGCACATCCTGACTGCTTTCACTGCGACCTGCTTCCGGCGCATGTGACCGGTTCCGCATGGGTGGTCAGCCCCGATCGCGAACGTGCCCTGCTGCTGTTGCACGGCAAGCACCATCACCAGTTCCAGCCCGGCGGTCACGCCGATGGCCAGGCTGACATCCTGCAGGTGGCCTTGCGCGAGATCCGCGAGGAGACCGGTCTGCCTGTCGAGGCGATCCGGTTGGTCACGGAGGACGTGTTCGAGCTGGATATCCACACCATCCCCGATCGCTCGGGCTTCCCGATGCACGAACACATCGATGTGCGCTTCCTGCTGGAGATCGACGACCGCCTGCCGGTGCCGGGCAGCGACGAGTCGCACGCCATCCTGTGGGTCCCGCTGCAGCGGGTCTCGCGCTACAACAACAGTCGCTCGCTGTGGCGCAT
Source organism: Pseudomonadota bacterium (assembly GCA_051747025.1). GTDB lineage: Bacteria > Pseudomonadota > Gammaproteobacteria > Ectothiorhodospirales > Ectothiorhodospiraceae > Thioalkalivibrio. The sequence continues at coordinate 2,752 of JBNJFQ010000003.1, read as the reverse complement.
GGTCGAGAAGACCCGCCGCATGCGTACCGATCTGTATATCCATTCGCGCTGATTGCGGTGGTCGCGGTCTCCCCATGGTGTTGCACTGCGCGCTATAGTCATGCGCCCTTTCCCGGAGGACCCGCGGTGCAGCGCATGATCACCCCAATGGTACGTTTCTTCTCGCTGATGCTGGCCGGCTGGCTGGCCGCAGGGGCGGCCCTGGCCGGCGTCGAACCCGAGACCCGTACGCTGGAGGCCCCCGGCGGCGTGGAACTCGAGGTTAGGGTGTATCCGGCCGACGGAGACCGGCTGTATGCCTGGGTCCTGCCGCAGGCGGGTGAACATGCGAACCACGCCCGTCTGGCGCGCGAGCTGGCCGCGGAGGGGGTCGAGGTCTGGCAGGTCGACCTGCTGGATGCGCATTTTCTGCCGCCCACCAACGAGAGCATGCGTAGCCTCGACGGTTCCAGTGTCGCGGCACTGCTGCGCGAGGCGTATCGCCAGACCGGCAAGGAGATTATGCTGGTGGCCTCCGGGCGGCCGTCCATCGTGGCGCTGCGCGGGCTGCGCCAGTGGCAGCTCGGCGGGCCCGATGCGGCTTACGTGATCGGCACGGTGCTGGCCTTTCCGAACCTGATGGTGGATACCCCTGTGGCGGGTGCGCCGGCAGCGTTCGTCGACGTGCTGCGTGCGACCAGCCTGCCGGTCTACCTCTTGCAGCCGGCCCACGGCGTCTATCGCTGGCACCTGGACGAGATTCTGGCCGAGTTGCGCAGCGGAGGCAGTCCGGTATTCGTGCAGATGGTGCCCGGGGTACGCGATTTCTACTACCTGCGTCGATCCGATCCCGATCCGGAAGAACAGGCCATGACCGAGCGCCTGCCGGCCACACTCCTGCAGGCGGGGCGCCTGCTGGCCAGTGTCCCGCGCCCCCTGGCGCCGGCCCCGATGCCCGAGGTGGAGCGCCGGATCGAGGCGGGTCGCGGGCTGGTCGAACGCGACCCGCCGCCCCCGGTGGAGGACTTTACCCTGACCGATCACCGGGGCGAGGAGCAGTCCCTGTCGGACTACGCCGGGCAGGTGGTGCTGTTGAACTTCTGGGCCAGCTGGTGCCCGCCCTGCGTGCACGAGATCCCCTCGATGAATCGCATGGCCGAGACCCTGGGCGAGGGTTTCGAGATCGTGTCGGTGAACTACCAGGAAAGCGCCGCGCACATCGCCGAGTTCATGGACGAGGTACAGGTGGACTTCCCGGTGCTCATGGATTTTGACGGCCGGGTGGCCGCCAACTGGCGCGTGTTTGCGTTCCCCAGTTCGTACGTTCTCGGGCGCGACGGTCGGGTGCGCTATTCGGTCAACAGCGCCATCGAATGGGACGACCCCGAGGTGATCGCCACCGTCGAGGCCCTGATGGCAGAGCGCGACTAGGGAAACACAGGATTAATGTACGCGTTCGCGCTCGAGTCGCTTTTGCGTGTGAACAAGGCACGGTGACTGCCGTGCAGTCACTCTGCTACAGGTGCGCCGCACCGCCGTGCGCGCGCCCGTTTTTGATCAACAACGGGCGGCCGAGCCCCTTCATTCAATGACGTGCGGGGTTGGCGCCCCGGGTTCCCCGATCCTGCGTTGTGCGCCCCATCGATCAATACAGGGCCGTAGAATGCTACCGCGCTGCGCGCCGCGCCTTGGCTCGGAAAACCTGGGGCGCCAACGCGAGCGTGTGCATTAGTCAGTGTCTTCCTGGTCGCCGGTTGAGCCTTCCACGGTGGTCAGTCCGAAGAGATGCCACATCTGCATCCCACCGCGATACCACTTGATGCGCTCGGCCGGGTAGCCGAGGTTGGTCAGGGTGCGGATATTGGTGGGCGACTGCCCGCACCAGGGGCCGTTGCAGAACAGCACCAGCGTCTTCGCACGGCTGAAGTCGTAGAAGTCACCGTCGAACAGCACGCCGAACTTCTCGGTCACCACCCGCCGGACCTCATCCGGATCGGCGCCCGAGGCAAAATGCAGCTCTTTCCACGGGATGTTCACGGCCCCGGGGATGGTGCCGCGCCGGAATTCGCGCGGGCTGCGCGAGTCGATCACGAGCAGGTCGTCGCGCTCCGGCGTCTGCCGCAGGTATTCGATGAACTCCAGCTCGCCCAGGGTCTCGACACCGCGCCCCAGGCTGATGGGCTGGATGCAGAACGGCGGGCAGGGGCGCGCAATCTGGGCGTAGTCGAGGTCGATGGTGGCGAAGGTGTCCTGCTCGCGCGTGACCGTCATGCGCTCGCCGTCGTGCAGCACCTCGAACTCCGACAGATCGGTGGTGATCCCCACCTCCGGGTCCGCCGCCGCGCCCGTGAAACCGGTCAGGCCCAGCGCCAGCACCGCCAGGCGGAGGCTACTTGCCAGTCGCGACATGAACATCTCCCACAGCTACTGTAATTGTGCTTTCGAGTGTAACTAGTCCTGGACGATACGCCAGAAAAGAGCCGGTGCTGGTGCGGGAATGTCCGGGAGGGTTCCCGAGGGAAACACCGATCCATGTACACGTTCGCGTTGGTGCCCCAGGTTTTCCGGTCCTGCGTTGCGGCTCACCTGTAGCAGAGTGACTGCACGGCGCTCAAGGCGCCTTGTTCGCACGCAAATGCGACTCGAGCGCGAGCGTGGACAACGAGCAGCGTTTCCCTAGCCCGCTTCATGAATAATCCGGGCTAGCGTAATGGATCAGTTGTCGTCTCGGGATCCGGGGGCATGCGGAGCCGGAGCAGTCTCGGCGGTGGCG
>JBNJFQ010000002.1:5326-115989 GCA_051747025.1 Pseudomonadota bacterium | reverse complement strand
GTCAGGGCATCGATGTCGTCGCGATGCGCCTCCAGCCATTCGCTGAACGCCTGGCGGAGCTGTTCGCGGTGGGTCTCGGCGTCGGTTTCCCAGCCGCTGGTCTCCAGCTCGTCCGGATTCACGTCGTCAACCACCTGCTCCTGGCGCTGGCGCACATCCTCGAGGAAGGTGGTCAGCGGGCCGGTGATGGCGGCGGTGGCGGCCTTCGCCCGCTCCTCGCGGACTGCCGCGATCTGCTCCGGGCTCGGTTCGGCGCTTTCGGGCAAGTGGTGGGTCTCACGGGCGGCGCGGCGCAGGGCGTCCGGATCGTCGGTGGCCAGCAGTTCCGAGGCGATGGTGTTGAGGTCGGGGCCGCCGGTGATCCGGCGCACCTCCTGGTGCTGCTCGTCGTTGAGCCGCTTGCTGAACCGGGCCAGCCGGCCAGCCAGGCTGCTCAGGCTCTCCGGGTCGCGCACGCCCATGGTCACGGCCTGCATAAGGTCCTTCATGGGCACGCTGGGTTTGCGCTCCAGGCTGCCGGTTTCCATCTTCTTCGACTCGCTGACGCCCACGGCGTCCACCAGCACGAAGTGTTCCTTGGGGCCGGTGGCGGCGCGGTTGACCTGGCGCAGGCCGTCGGCGTCCAGGCTGCGGGTGCCGCGCCCGACCATCTGCATGTAGTAGTTGCGGCTCTTCACGTCGCGCATGAAGAGCAGGCACTCCAGCGGCTTCACGTCGGTGCCGGTGGCGATCATGTCCACGGTGACGGCGATGCGCGGGTTGTAGTCGTTGCGGAAGCTGTTGAGCAGACTCTGGGGATCGCCGTCGATGCGGTAGGTGATCTTCTTGCAGAAGTCGTTACCGGCGGCGAACTCCTCGCGGACGATGTTGATGATGTCGTCGGCGTGGCTGTCGGTCTTGGCGAAGATCAGGGTCTTGGGCACCTCGAACCCGCCGATACCAGGACCGCCCTCGCCCTCCGGCGGGCAGCGGTCCGGGAACATGCGCGGCAGGGCATCACGGAAGGCGCGGATGACGGTGCGGATCTGGCTGGGATTGACCACGCTGCGGTCGAGCTGGCTGCCGGCGTACTCCAGGTCCTCGTCGAGCTGCTGCCAGCGCTGCTCCCGGGTGAGGCGGTCGCGGTGCTCGACCGTCTCCTCCGCCTCGATCGTCCCGCCCTCACGGGTCAAGCGGGTGTCGATGCGCCAGACGAAGTGGTCCACGTTGACGCCGTCGACCACCGACTGCTCCAGTGGGTACTCACTGACCACGTTCTGGTTGAAGAAGGCGTAGGTGCGGTTGTCCGGGGTGGCGGTGAGGCCCACCAGGAAGCTGTCGAAGTACTCGATGACCTGGCGCCAGAGGTTGTAGATGGAGCGGTGGCACTCGTCGATGACGATGACGTCGAAGAACTCCGGCGGCACCTTCGGGTTGTAGACCACCGGCAGCGGCTCCTTGCGCAGGGCGTCGAGGCCGCCCGGCTCGTCCTCGGCGGTTTCATCCAGCGGCTCGCCCTTGAGGATGGAGTAGAGCCGCTGGATGGTGCTGATGCAGACCTGGCCGTCGGTGGGCACGTGCGGGGAGCGCAGCCGCTGGACGGTGTAGAGCTCGGTGAACGTGCGGTTGTCGTCCTGGGGCAGGTACTGGTGGAACTCATTCTCCGCCTGCACGCCGAGGTTGCGGGTGTCCACCAGGAAGAGGATGCGCTTCGCCCCCGAGTGCTTGAGCAGGCGGTAGATACTGGAGATGGCGGTGAAGGTCTTGCCGGCGCCGGTGGCCATCTGGATCAGCGCCCGGGGCCTGTTTTCCTTGAGAGAGGCTTCCAGGTTGCCGATGGCCCGGAACTGGCAGTCGCGCAGGCCGTCCGGCTCAATCGTGGGCAGGTTCTGCAGACGCGCGCGGAACGAGGCCGATTGCGACCGCCACTCGGCCAGGGTCTCCGGACGATGGAACTGGAACACTTCCCGGGCGCGGGGTGCCGGGTCATCCCGATCCGTAAAGCGCGTGAGTGTGCCGGTGGCCTGGTAGACAAAGCGCAGATCGGCCTTGCCAACATGCTTCAGCTCTGCACCGGCGTAGCGGGCGGACTGCTCCTCCACCTTGCTCATGCGGTGGCCTTCCTCCTCCCGCTTGGCCTCGATCAGACCCACCGGCGCGCCGTCCACCATCAGCAGGTAGTCCATCGGGCCCGTGTCGGTTGGGTATTCGCGCACTGCCACACCGCGCCCGGCCGACGGATTCAATTCCGCCAGGCTCTGTACCTGCCAGCCCGAGGCCCGAAGCTGCTGATCAATTCGTTCGCGTGCGGCTTGTTCCGGGGTTTGATTGTCGGGCATGGATCATCCTGATGATTGCGTCTTCGGTGCACAGCGATCGCTCTGTGGACCACGGAGGCTGGATGGTGCGCGGGGCACCCAGGGCGTATGTGCCTGGAACCCGGCCCGCGTCTGCGGCGCTTCCGGGCGCCGGCGGGCTTCATTAACCATGGACCGATTGTGCCCAACGTGGCACGTGTTGGCGATGGAGTGGCTGGAAAGGGCACCATCCGAAACTCGCGAAGGTCAGCCGGATACGGCTCCCGTAACGCCTGTGGGGCCGCGGAAAGGGGCCGCATTCTGGCGTTGGGCTGAACCGATTCAGCGAGCCGGGCGGGGTCGGGGTACAGCCACGGCGAGGTCGTCGGCGATCCGGATGACGACCCGGGCAATGCGGTCGCGGATCTCGCGCGAGAGATCCGCGCCGTCTTCGAGGCGGGCGGGTTCGATGCCGTGGACGGTCAGGGTCTCCGGGAGTCCGCCGAGGGAGCGGGCGAGTTCGACGGCCTCGGCGAGGCCGATGCCGTGGGAGGAGTAGCGGGCGCCGCGCGGCAGGGGTTCGCGGGCGTCGAGTCGGTGGAGGGTGCCGGGGGTGGCGCCAGTGACGATGGCGTCGACCAGGATCACCGGGTCGTGGCCCTGCCATAGCTCCATGAGCTCGGCGGGTTCGCCACTGCAGGTGGCGGTGGTGAGGCCCGAGGTGCCCTGCAGAGCCTCGACCACGGCGTGGCCGACGCCGTCGTCGCCGCGCCAGGGGTTCCCGATGCCGATGACGAGTGGGCCTTTGCCTGCCGATCTTACATCGTCGGCCGAGGCCTCTTGGGTTTGTTCAGGGGTCTTGCGGGATCCATTTTCCGCGGCCTCGACAATGGATGCCCTGCGTTCGTTGTCCATGTCCGATTCGAACTCGTCTGCTTCAAAGGCATCGAGCAGTTCCTGCTCTTCCTGATTCAGTTTGGTGGGCTTCCGCATGCGTTCCTTCCAAAACTCGCATCTTTCTTTCGGGCGCCGTTCATTTTCGGTCGATGGTGAGGTCGAGGAAGTGGGTGGCGCAGGAGATGCAGGGGTCGTAGTTGCGGATGGCGACTTCGCAGCGGGCGCGCAGTTCATCGTCCGGCAGGTCGAGGTTGTTCTGCACCAGTTCGCGCAGGTCGGCCTCGATGGTGGGCTGGTTGACCGAGGTGGGCGGGACGATCTGCGCATCGGTGATCAGGCCCGCGTCGTCGATGCTGTAGCGGTGGTAGCAGATGCCGCGCGGGGCCTCGGTGGCGCCGAAACCGGTACCGGCGCGCGGGGTGACCGGCAGGGCGGGCTCGGCCGGTGCGGCGCGGTAGCCGTCGACCAGGCGCAGGGCCTCCTCGAAGGCGAGCACGATCTCGATCATGCGCACCTGGATGCTGCGGAACGGGTTGCGGCAGGCCGCACCCAGGCCGGCGCGTCCGGCCAGCTCGGCGGCGCGCGGGGTGAGTCGGTCGCGGTTCAGGGCGAAGCGCGCCAGCGGGCCCATGAACACCGGCTCGCCGGAGTCCGAGCGGTGGCTGTGCAGGGCGTTGGAGTGGGCGACGTGTTCCTCGGTGAAGATCTCGTCGTAGTCGCGGATGGCCGCGTCCAGGCCGCTACTGGAGCCCAGGCGCCCGTGGGTGATCGGGTATTCGTCCGGGTGGACGAGCGACACGAACTCGTAGTCGCGTTCGAGGTTCGGGTAGTCGAGGGTGGCGAGGAATTCGGCGACCTCGCAGGAAGCCTCCAGGCCCCAGGCCAGGTCCTCGCGCAGCCCGGCGACCGCGTCCGGCGACGGCGCGCGGTAGAAGCCGCCGACGCGCAGATTGACCGGGTGGATCTCGCGCCCGCCCAAAAGGCGCAGGATGGAGTTGCCGATCTTCTTGATACGCAGGCCGTTGCGCACCATATCCGGGTGGTCCTTCGCGGCGGTGACCGCATCCGGATAGCCGAGGAAGTCCGGCAGGTGGAGCATGAACACGTGCAGGGCGTGGCTCTCGATCCACTCGCCGCAGTAGGCCAGCCGCCGCAGGTCCTGCAGCACGCCGTCCACGGTGATGCCGCAGATATCCTCCATCGCCAGCGAGGCACCCATCTGGTAGGCGATCGGGCAGATGCCGCAGATGCGCGCGGTGATGTCCGGGGCCTCGCGGAAGTCGCGCCCGCGCAGGAAGCCCTCGAAGAAGCGCGGCGCCTCGAAGATCGACAGCTTCACCTCCTCCACGCGGTCGCCCTCGGTGCGCACGTACATCGCGCCCTCGCCCTCCACGCGGGCGAGGTAGTCGACTTCGATGGTGCGGGTCTCGCTCATGTTCCGTTTCCTGATTCCTCGCGCTCGCTCTCCTCGCGGAAGGCGTCGGCGCCGGCGTTGAAGGTGCGATAGAAGCGCACGCGCGTGGCGCGGTCCATCCCCAGCGTCTCCAGCTGGCCGGACAGGCCCGGCGCGTTGGGCGTCTCCTTGGGCCCGAAGCAGCCATAGCAGCCGCGGTGGCAACCAGGGCACAACGCGCCGCAGCCGGCGTGAGTGACCGGGCCGAGACAGGGCGTGCCATGGGCGACCATCACGCAGATATGCCCCGCCCGCTTGCACTCCTCGCAGACGCTGGCGCTGGAGACCTGCGGGCGCCGGCCGTAGAGGAAGGCGCTGATGACCTCCAGCAGCTGGTACTTGTCGATCGGGCAGCCGCGCAGCTCGAAGTCCACCGGCACGTGCTGGCTGATGGCATCCGAGGTCGCCAGGGTCTCGATGTATTCCGGGTGGGCGTAGACCTGGCGAGTGAATGCTTCGACATCGGCAAAGTTGCGCAGGGCCTGGATGCCGCCGGTGGTCGCGCAGGCGCCGATGGTCACCAGGAACTTCGAGGCGCGGCGGATCTCGCGGATCTCCTCCGCCGCCTGTGGCGTGGTGATCGAGCCCTCCACCAGCGTCAGGTCCCACGGCCCGTCGATGCGGGTGCGCGTGGCCTCGGGGAAGTGGGCGACCTGGATGCGGTCGGTGACCGCCAGCAGCTCGTCCTCGCAGTCCAGCAGGCTGAGCTGGCAGCCATCGCACGAGGCGAACTTGAACACCGCCAGGGTGGGCCGTTCGCGACTCATAGCTCGCGTATCCGGAAGGCCGGTTCCATCACCGGGTAGGGGAACACGGGGCCATCGCGGCAGACGAAATGCGCCCCGATCTGGCAGTGGCCACAAAAGCCCACCGCGCAGCGCATGTTGCGCTCCATGGAGACATAGATGTCCTCCTGCTTCAGGCCTCGGCGTTCCAGCGCGGACGCGGTGAAGCGCATCATCACCTCCGGGCCGCAGGTCATCGCCAGGGTGTTGCGCCGGTCGAAGCCGCCACGATCGACCAGCTGGGTGACCACGCCGACATCGCCGCGCCACGCGGCGGTGCCGCGATCCACGGTAATGCGCAGATCCACGTCGTCGCGCTTGGCCCAGGCGTCCAGCTCGCCACGGAAGATCATGTCGCCGGGCGAACGCGCCCCGTAGCAGACCACCACGCGCCCGAACTCCGAACGCCGCTGGAGTGCCGCGTGGATCACCGGCCGCAGCGGCGCCAGGCCGATACCGCCGGCCACCAGGACCAGGTCGCGCCCGCGCGCCTGTTCCAGCGGCCAGGCCGTGCCGAACGGCCCGCGCAGGCCGACCACCGCGCCGGCCTCCAGGTCCTGCATGGCACGAGTCACGCTGCCCACCGCACGGATGGTGTGCACAATGCCGCCGTCGTCGGTAATGGCGGACACCGAGATCGGCACCTCGCCCACGCCGAACCGGTAGAGCATGTTGAACTGCCCGGGCGCGGGCAGGGCGCCGGGCTCCACCCCCGACTCGGGGTACAGCGTCCAGCTGAAGACCTCGTTGCTGGCCACGTCGCGGCGCACCGAGTGGATGCGCCAGGGCTGCGGCGCCATCGCCTGTTCCGGCGACAGGATCGCGGCAGCGTCAAGTGCCATGGCCGGGCCCTCCGTGACTGTAGATATCCAGCGCCTGCAGTCGTGCCGCCTGCAAGCGCTGCACGATCAGCGCGGCGAAGTGCTTCATCAGCATGTAGCCGAACGCCGGGTCGGCCTCCATGCGTTCGTGCAGTACGCCGGCGTCGAAGCGCAGGGTATGGATGTCGGTCACTGCCCGAGCGTCGTAGCTCGCGCGGTACGGCGGCAGCAACCAGGACCACCCGAGGATGTCGCCGGGCCCTAGGGTCTGGAACGCCACGCTGCCTTCGCGCAGCGGGCTCTCCAGCGCGACCTGGCCCTCGCGGATCAGCCAGAAGGTCTCGGTCGGCTCATGGTCGCGCATCAGCCGAGTGTCGACCGCGTAGCTGCACTCCGCCGCACAGGCCGCCAGCAGGCGCCGGTGCTCCGCCTCCATATCCTCGAAGAACGGCTCTTTCTCGATGATCGCCAGCAGATCGTTCATCCCCGGCCCTCCGGATCGCCGCGTACCGCGGTGACCTCCTCGGTGATGTCGATCCCCACCGGGCACCAAGTGATGCAGCGCCCGCAGCCGACACAGCCCGAGGTGCCGAACTGATCGTGCCAGGTGGCCAGCTTGTGGGTGATCCACTGGCGGTAGCGCGCGGCCACCGAGTCGCGGTGCGCACCGCCGACCAGGTACGAGTGTTCCTGATTGAAGCAGGAATCCCAGCGCCGCACGCGCTCGGTGCGCTGGCCTTCCAGGTCGGGGACCTCCTCGACCTGCGAGCAGAAGCAGGTGGGGCAGACCAGAGTGCAGTTGGAACAGGACAGGCAGCGCTCGGCGGTTTCCTCCCAGCGCGGGTGTTCGAAGGCCCGGTTGAGCACCTCGCGGGCATCGCCGGGCATGCTCCGGCCCATCTTTTCCGGTGCCTCGGCCCAGACGCGTTCGGCGGCAGCCTGCTCGGTGTCCGAGGCCGGGCGCGGCTCCAGCCGGTCGAGCATCGCGCGCCCGGCGTCGGACCCGGCCTCGGCGACCAGGAAATGCTGCGTGGCGTCGACCACCTCGGTCAGTGCCAGGTCGAAGCCCTCGCGGGCGCGCGGGCCGGTATCCATGGAAGCGCAGAAGCAGGTGCCCCCCGGCTCGGCACAGCTGACCGCGACCATGAACAGATCCTGCCGGCGGGTGGCATAGCCACGGTCCTGCACCGCCTGGCCGAGGAATACCCGGTCCTGCACGTCGATCGCCGCCAGTTCGCAGGCACGCATGCCGATGAAGGCGCGGCGCGGCGTGTCGGAGGCGCCGGGCTCGGTCACGAAGCTGCCGTCCGGCTGGCGGGTCAGCCGGAACAGGGTCTCCTCGGGCGGGAACAGGTATCTCTTCCAGGAATGCGGCCCGACCACGTAGCCGAACAGCGCGTCGTCGTCGCGTTCGCGCAGGCGGTAGTGCCCGGGGGCCTGCTCGTCGGTCCAGCCCACCGGCAGGTCGTCGAGGCCGCCCACCCGGTCGTAGACGATCGCACCCTCGCGCCGCGTCGGCCCCACCACCTCGTAGCCGTCGCCGGCCAGCAGGCGGATCAGGGTATCGACGGCTTGTGGCGTGATCACGAGCATTGGGCCCCCTCGAGCGCCGCCGCGCCCAGCATCGAACAGTGTCGGACGCAACTGTGATCATAGTGCGTCAACAGCCGCCTGCGTTCCAGCCCGAGCCGCGACATTCCCGGTTATGCTGGGCGAAGCCCACGCCTGTGCGAGAGACTCGATGAAGGTTGCCATGTTCAGTACCCAGCAACATGACCGCGAATTCCTCCAGCCAGCCCTGGTGACCGCCGGGATGACACCGCTGGTGTATGCCGAACGCCTCACCGCGGAGACGGTGCATCTCGCGAGAGGCACGGATGCGGTCTGTGTCTTCACCAACGACGACCTGCACCGGCGCGTGATCGACGGGCTGGCGGATCAGGGGATCCATGTGGTTGCGCTGCGCTGCTCCGGTTATGACAACCTGGATGTGACGCGGGCGCGCGAGCGCGGCGTGCGCGTAGGCCGGGTTCCCGCGTATTCACCGAACGCGATCGCGGAGCATGCCGTTGCCCTGCTGATGACCCTGAATCGGCGGGTGCACCGGGCTTGGGAGCGGACCCGGCGTGGCGATTTCCGCCTCGACCATCTGACGGGCTTCGACCTCGCCGGGCGCACCGTGGGCGTGGTCGGCACCGGGCGGATCGGGCAGGCCTTTGCCCGCATCATGCTCGGCTTCGGTTGCCGGGTAGTCGCGCATGACCCGTATCCGAACGCAGAGCTGCAGGGCGCGGGGGTGGTGTACCACGACCTGGATACGCTGCTGGCCGAATCCGCGGTGGTAAGCCTGAGCTGCCCGATGACCCCCGAGAACCGGCACATGATCAATGCTGACACCCTGGCCCGGATGCCGCGCGGGGCCTTTCTGATCAACACGGCGCGAGGGGCGCTGGTGGATACCGATGCCGCGGAGGTTGCCCTGGAATCCGGCCAGCTGGGAGGCCTTGCGCTGGATGTCTACGAGGGAGAGGCGGGGCTGTTCTTTCAGGACTGGTCGCTGCCAGGGCTGCCCGACCGGCGCCTGGCGCGGCTGATGCAGCGCGACGACGTGCTGGTCACCGGCCACCAGGCCTTCCTGACTCGGGAGGCACTGAACAATATCGCGGAATCCACGATAAACAATCTGGAGATCCTGGCGCACGACCCCGACGGGCACGAACCCCTTGAGGGACGCGTGGTCTGATCGCCTGCGCGAGCGCCCCGCCACCCGCATGGCGCTCTCCGGGGGCATTCACCATTCAGGGGAGGAAGCAACATGGAACCGGAATCCCGAGTCCGCATGGTCGAGCACACCTGAATCACCCTGTCCGACGGTTGCCGCCTCTCGGCCCGCCTCTGGCTGCCGGAGGACGCCGAGTACAACCCAGTGCCGGCCATCCTCGAGTACATCCCCTACCGCAAGAACGATCACAAGGCCCTGCGTGACGCCGAGGTCCACGGTTTTTTCGCCGCCCATGGCTATGCCGGCGTGCGGGTGGACCTGCGCGGCAGCGGCGATTCGGAAGGCGTGCTGCGCGATGAATATCTGCAGCAGGAGCTCGATGACGGTCTCGAGATCCTGCGCTGGATTGCGGCCCAGCCCTGGTGCTCGGGCAAGGCCGGCCTGTTCGGGCTGTCCTGGGGCGGTTTCAACGGCCTGCAGCTGGCAGCGTTGCAGCCGCCGGAGCTCGGCGCGGTGATCTCGGTGTGCTCGTCGGACGATCGCTACGCCGATGACGTGCACTACATGGGCGGCTGCCTGCTCACCGACAACCTCTCCTGGGCCTCGACGATGTTCGGGTTCAACTCCTGCCCGCCGGACCCGCGAGTAGTCGGCGACCGCTGACGCGAGATGTGGCTGGAGCGGCTGGAGGGCAGCGGGTTATGGGTGGACCAGTGGCTGCAACACCAGCTCCGCGACGATTACTGGAAGCACGCATCGGTATGCGAGGACTACAGCGCGATCCAGTTGCCGGTGATGGCAGTCAGCGGCTGGGCCGACGGCTACTCCAACACCGTGTTCCGCCTGCTCGAGGACCTGCAGGTGCCTCGTGCCGGCCTGGTCGGACCCTGGGGCCACAAGTACCCGCACATGGGAGGGCCCGGACCGACCATCGATTTCCTTGGCGAATGCGTGCGCTGGTGGGACCACTGGCTGAAGGGCATCGATCGCGGCGGGGACGCGGACCCGATGGCGCGGCTATGGCTGCATGACGCGCGCAGCCCGCTGGTGCCGGAGATCACCGGTCAGTGGATTGCCGAAGAGCGCTGGCCCAGCCCCAACATCCACTACCGCGACTTCGGGCTGGCCAAGGGGCGCCTGGTGAGCGGCAACGAACGCACGGACGAGGCCGAGGACCTGACCATCCACAGCCCTCTGAGGGTCGGCCTGTTTGCAGGCAAGTGGTGCTCCTATGCCGAGACCACCCGACCTGCCCTCCGACCAGCGGCTGGAGGATGGCGGCGCCCTGGTGTTCGATACCGATGCGCTGGAGGCCGATTTCGACCTTCTCGGCGACACCGTGCTGGAGCTGGATATCTCCGCCGACCGGCCGGTGGCCCAAGTCGCTGCGCGCCTGTCCGATGTCGACCCCGACGACCGCGCCACACGGGTCACCTTCGGCATCCGCAACCTGACTCACCGCGACGGCCACGAAGCCCCGCAGCCACTGGAACCGGGGCGTCGCTATCGCATCCGCATGCGCCTGAACGAGATCGCCCACCGCTTTCGCCGCGGACACCGCATCCGTCTGGCGATCTCCAGCTCCTACTGGCCGCTGGCCTGGCCGGCCCCGGAACCCGCGCGCCTCGCCCTGCGCCTGGAGGGCTGCCGCCTGCACCTTCCCGAACGCCGCGGGCCACCGGACAGCCCGGCCCCGCGCGACCTCGGCGCGCCGCGCCAGGCCCCGACCCCGGAGCATACCCTGCTTGCCCCGGCGCACCGCGAATGGAAGGTGGAACACAACCTTGCCACCAACGAAGTCGCCCTAAGTGTGATCAACAACGACCCGGTGCTGCACCTGCATGACAACGACCTGGTCTTCGGCCGCGAGGTACAGGAGCGCTACAGCTACCGCAGCGACTCCTACGACACCGTGCGCGGCGAGGTGGTGCACACCCGGCATTTCCGGCGTGCCGAGGACTGGTCCGTGCGCACAGTCACGCGCACCGTGCTGACCTCCACCCGCGACGCGTTCCTGATCCGCGCCACGCTGGATGCCTATGACGGCGACGTGCGCGTGTTCGCCAAGAGCTGGGACGAGACCGTCCCGCGCGACTGCCTGTAATGCCGTCCGCTACCGGCGGGCACTGTGAATCGACAACTCTATCCCGGGAGGCCTTCGGGTGAGCAGGGCAAACATCTTCATCATCGGACTGGATGCCTTCAACCGCGCCAAGCTTGAGCGCCTGCCGCAGGCTGCGGAATGTGGTTTCCACTCGGCGCTGGGCATCAGCGACATCCGCAATGTCGAGGAGTTCGACATGCCGGCGCTGATCGACCGGGCCGAAGCCAATATCGAGTCGGCCGGGGTCAGCGTGGATGCGATCGCCAGCTACGACCGGAACGCCGACCACGTCTGGCTGCTGGAGATCAACCCGCGTATCTCCCAGGCACATACCGACATCTTCGCAAAGGTCCACGGCGTCTCCCACCACTCGGTGATGGTGGATCTCTCACTGGGGCACAAGCCGAAGCCGATGGAGCGCCAGGGCTTGTTCAACATCGCGGCCCATTTCCTATTCCGCACCAGCGAGAGCGGACGCGTGCAGCGCGTGCCCAGCGAGGCGGCCATTGAGCGCCTGAAGAAGCGCCAGCCCGGTACCGAAGTCAAAATCCCGGTCCGGCCCGGCCAGCACCTGCGCGACCTGCAGGGGCAGGACATGTACAGCTTCGAAATCGCCAACGTGTTCATCGGCGGGCGCGACCCGTCGGAGCTGCTGGACAAGTACGACGAGGCGCTGTCCGTGCTCCAGTTCGACATCGAAAAGGACATCGAAACCGTGATCACGTGAGGTCCTCGCGCGCGGCACGAGGATGTTTCCCGAGTACCGCATCCAGCAACGCCAGCCCATACCTTTTGTACCAACAAAAGCACGCCGTCAGTCGCGAGCGCGACAACGGGACCTCATAGCCACCGGGCAATGCGTTGAGGGGCACCTCGAGTCTTGTTGCTTGCATCCGCGTCCGACCCAGCAGGCTGGCGGACCCGGATGATCATCGGTCGCGATTACGCGGAGCCCTCGCGACGCAGTCCGCACGAGCCAAGCCCATGCGCCCGGTACGCGGACGCTGCATCCGGCCCTGGTTCCCGCCCGACCCCTCTTGCAGTTCCCGTACCCGTCCCGAGCGAGGGCGGGAGCGGGGTCCGCCGACGTGGGGACACAAACGCCGCACTGACCGACATATCCGGCAAGGTCTCCCGGCCCTAGATTGGGTACCGGAAGGCGGCGCAGATGCCGTGACCCGGGACACGATACAGAGAGAGGAGAAACCTTCATGCACAACAAGCCATCGATCCGGGGCCTGGTTCCGGCCCTGATCCCGCCACTGGCGCTCGCGCTCGCGCTGGGCGTGCCCGCCAGCGCCGACGAGGTAACGCAAATCAACCTCGAACAACACAACGGCTACTTCGCGGCACAGGAGACCCTGGCCGACCTGGAGGCAGGTGAATACGAATTCGTGGTGTCCAACAAGGCTGGGAAGGTCGCCGGATTCCAGATCCAGAACCACCGTACGCAGGAGACCCTGGCAATGTTCCCGTTGCAGCCGGGCGAGACTCGGTTGGCGCGGGTCACCATCAGCGAGGACGGGTTCCGCTACCGCTGCCCGATCAACCCCACGCCGTGGTACGAACTCGACAACGTGAGCCCGGCCGGGGGCTGAATCCGGGCACGGAGACACATATCCGGACGGTGTCTCCGCCGGGCCGCCAAAGCCGGTGGCCCGGTTGGTCGGCAACCAGGAGAGGAGCGAACGATGGCCCTGCGACATACCTATTTCTCGGCGAACGGCCTCAACCCGATGCCCTGGCTGGACCGGCGCCTGAATCCGTATCGCCACGCCACCACCGTCAACCTGCGCGGCCAGCCGGTGCACGTGCAGTGGACCCGGCGGGCCCAGGCCGCCCTGGATCGGCGCACGGACCCGCTGTGTGTGGAGATGCAACTGTATTTCTCCTGCGTGGTGAAGAAGCGCGTGCTATTTCACGAACCACCGGATCCGCATGTATACACCCGCGTGGTGGCGGCGCTGAGGCTGCGCGCCAGCGCCGTCGAGTCGGATGTCTGTTCCCCGGAGGATTTCGCCGCCGGCTATCCCGCGCGGCGCGAACTGGAAACCGAGGCGGCCTTGCGCATGGTACCGCGGAGCCTCTGGCTGGATTACTGCCACGGGGAGTGGGTTGGCGAGATGGGCTTCGACAGCCGGTAGTCCGCGGACGACGGGGCACGAGAAACGGACGCTGGATCGTTCCGGCACCGGCTGGCGACGGCAATACTCGAGACACACCCGCATCGGACGAACATCCCGGGAGGACCGCATGCAGGAGTCCGGCTGGCTGCTCACGATCATGGAGTTCATGTCGCTGCTGTTCATCTTCGTGGTCGGCGCCTACGGGTGGCTGGAAACCCTGTGCCAGGAGATCCACCGGCGCGGGCCCGAGTCCGCACCCGATTTCGTGACGGTCGACAGCGCCGATGGCGGGACCGGCGCCGCCCCCGGCGCACTGATGGACAGCATGGGCCTGCCGCTACGCGAATCGTTACCGCTGATTATCGATCTCCTTGAGCATTACGAGTTGCGCGAACGCATCCGGGTGATCGCCTCGGGCAAGCTGGTCACCCCGTCGGATATCGCGTGGGCCCTGTGTGTGGGGGCCGACTTCGCGGTTTCCGCGCGCGGCTTCATGTTCGCACTGGGATGCATCCAGGCGATGCAGTGCAACAAGGACACCTGCCCCACCGGCATCACCACGCACAATCCGCGACTGCAACAGGGGCTGGACCCGGCGAGCAAGGCCGAGCGTGTCGCGCACTATGTCCGCAACACCATCCACGAGGTCGAGATCATCGCGCACTCGTGTGGCGTCCACGAACCCCGCGGGCTGGAGCGCTTCCACGCCCGAGTGGTGGCAAGCCATGGCCAGTCGGTGCCACTGGATGCCTTCTACCCCACCCTGACCGAAATCCGCCAGGGCCAGGATGTGCATCAGCCTGGCGCAGCCCGGGCACCCTCCCAGTGAAGCCTGTCTGATTCGGGCATTTCCGGTCGGTTTGGCCCGGCGAGGCACTTCCTTGATCGTGCAGAGAAGCGCCCAGGAAACACGCCCGACGCCCCCGACCCTGCTGCGCGGGCCGGGGTCGCGGAGGCGCGGTAGACGCCACCGGCCGCCCCCCGGATTCGGTCAGGGCCGCCAGCCGAATTCGTCGGCCTTCTGGCGGGCCAGCGCCGGGATGTCGGTGGCGACAAACTTCTCGTGCAGCACCTGCACCCCGATCATGTGGTTGATCACCGCGTCCAGCTGGACCTGGGTGGCCGCCGGGGTGTCCTCGGATTCGTGCAACTCGAACACCTGGCGCACGCCCTCCGGGTCCAGCAGCCCGGCCTGCTCGACCTTCTCCGGCGCGAGGTGGCGATCCGCCAGGGCCTTCATCGCCGCCCACTTGACCGGGTCGGTATGCGCAGGCGGTGCCATGAACGCGAACTTCTCGCGCTCGTAGAGCACCTTCGGCAGCAGTCCCTTCATCGATTCGCGCAGCACGTACTTCTCGGTCTTGCCCTTGATGCGCAGGGTCGGCGGCAGGTGGGCGGCGAACTCGGCCAGGTGGTGATCGAGGAACGGCGGACGCGCCTCCATCGAGTTGGCCATGTCCATGCGGTCGCCACCCCAGGTCAGGATCTGGCCCTCCAGCATGGTCTTGATCCAGACGTACTGGGCCTTGTCCAGCGGATGTCGACCTTCCAGCATGTCGTCGTCCAGGGCGTTGGCGATGGCCTTGCCGGGCTGATAGCCCTGCATGCGCTCGCGGCGCTTCGGATGCAACAGGCCCGGCACGTGATCGGCCGCGGCCAGCCATGGCTGCAGGCAGGACGGCGTGAACCCCATCATCTTCGTGAACTCGGGGTCATCCAGCTCGTTCTCGGCCAGCATTGCGCCGGAGACCAGCTCGTTGGACTCGTTCAGCATCTGCTGCCAGGCCTGGCGGTCGGCCTCCGGCAGGGTGTCCAGGCCGTGCAGGAACATGTCGCGGCGGAACGCCGGGTAGCCGCCGAACAGCTCGTCCGAACCTTCACCGGTGACTACCACCTTGTAGCCGGCCTTGTTCACGTGGCGGCTCATCAGCAGCTTGGCCACCCCGAGCGTGTTGTAGATGGTGCGTTCAGCGTGCCAGAGCGCCTCTTCGAAGTTGTCGTAGAGGTGGTCCGCATTCAGGGTCATGATGTCCTGGTCGGCGCCGACGCTCTCGGCCATCTCGCGCGCGATCGCGGTCTCGTCGTAGTCCTCGTTGTCGAAGCCGATGGTGAAGGCCTTGACCGGCGCCTGCTGACTGGCCGAGGCCAGCCCAAGGGTGATGCAGGAATCGATCCCGCCGGACAGGTAGCAGGCGACCGGCACGTCGGCCTCGAGGCGCAGCTGCACCGCCTCCATCAGTTTCTCGCGCACGCCCTCGATCCAGTAATCCTCGTCGGTCTCGCTCTCGGGCGGGCGCTCGGAGGCCAACGGGAAATCCATGTCCCAGTACTTCTCCTGGCGAATCTTCAGCTTCCCGTGGGCGCGCTCGACGATCACCATGTGGCCCGGCTTCACCTGGTAGATGCCCTCGAACGCGGTGGTCCCGGGCACCATGGTCTGCATGAGCTGATGGTACAGGCCGTCGTCGGAGAACTGGCGCGGGACGTCGGGGTTGGCGAACAGCACCTTCAGCTCGGAGCCGAACACGAAGCTGCCGTTGGCCTCGGTGAAGTACAGCGGCTTGATGCCGAAGCGGTCGCGGATCAACACCAGCCGGTCATGCTCGCGGTCGTACAGCGAGATCGCGAATTCGCCGCGAAAGTGCTTCACCGCGTCCTCCAGGCCCTCGCGCTGGTACAGGTGCATCACCATCTCGGAATCGCTCTTGGTGCGGAACTTGACCCCGCGCGAGGTGAGATCGGTGCGGATGCGCTTGTAGTCGTACAACTCGCCATTGACCGCGGTCATGATCTCGCCGTTGGTCATGCAGAACGGCTGGCGCCCGCGGTTCTCGTCCAGGTCGATGATCGACAGCCGCGCGTGCGAGAACCCCACGCCACGGTCATCCTGCGTCCTGTAGCCAAAGCCGTCGGGGCCGCGGTGATACTGGATCGCGGCCATGTTGACCAGGGTTTGCGGGTCGACCTTGCGGTTCGGGTCGGCATGAAAGATTCCGGCAATGCCACACATGGCATGTCTCCTTGGTTCGATTCCATGGTGCGAGCGGGGCGCGGGCCAGGCATTCCCGGCGCGCCACGCCGCTCGCGGTTCAGTGAAAAGGTGGCGTCAGCCTTCCGGGGTGTCCATGACCGCGCTGATGCGGCGCACCACTGTGGTCAGCAGTGCCATGCGCACGAACACCGCCCCGCGCGCCTGGGCGAAGTACCAGTTGTGCGGGGTATCGTCGAGGTCGGTGGAGAGTTCCTTGCCGCGCGCCAGCGGATGCATGATCACGGCGCCGGGTTTCAGCGGCGAATTGCGATCCAGGGTCAGTCCCTCGCCCATCGACTCGAATGTGTCACCGACCCAGGCAATGGCGTTGATGTAGACCACATCCAGCTCCGGCAACACCGGATCCAGTTCGTGCACTACACGCAGCGAGAGCCCGGCCTGCTCCAGCTCCTCGCGCTGGCTCGGGTCGAAGTTTTCGTCCTCGCGCGAAATGATCACGATGTCCTCGATCGCCGACGGGAACAGGCTCAGCATGCGCAGCAGGCTGCGCACGGTGCGCATGCGTGACGGCACGCCGATGATGCCGATGCGGATCCGCTTCTCCGGCGGGACCTCGTCGGTGAACAGTTCGGGACGCCACTTCGCCAGAGTGTAGACATCGGCCAGTGCCTGGGTCGGGTGCTCGTCGATCCCGTTGCCGGCGTTGACCAGCGGGATCCGCAGGTTCTCGAGCATGTCGTGCGCGGCGCGGCCGTCGCTGGAGCGCAGCACCAGGACGTCGCCATAGTTGTTGAACATCTCCGCGACATCCGCCAGCGACTCGCCCTTGGCAATCCCGGTACTCTTGGGATCGGTGATCGACATCACCGATCCGCCGAGTCGGTGCCAGGCGCTCTCGAACGACAGCCGGGTACGGGTGGAGGGCTCGTAGAACGCGCTGATCAGAATCTTGCCGGCCAGCGGCAGATGGACGAGCGCCGGGGTGGTCTCGTACTGTGCCGCCAGGCGGAACAGCTGCAGCAGTTCCTCGCGCGTGAACTGCTGGCTGGAGACCACATGCGCGGCCGCCAGCTTCAGCAACGGGTCCGGGTCTTCCTCCACCGCGGCCAGCAGCGCCTTCGGGCGGTCGGTGCCGGCCGTTCCGTCTTTCGGGTGGAGCACGTGCAGGGGGTCTTCGGTGTAGTTCACCAGAGGCATCCTTTTTTCCAGTCGCGGATGAACAGGGCAATCAGCAGGATCGGGGTCAGGCTCGCGACCAGGGTCGCGATCACCACGATGGCGGACAGGGCGGTCACTGAGACGGTCATGCGCGGCGGCCTCCTGCCGGGGCCTCGTCATGCGCGAGGCGCCCCCAGTCGAATGAGCGTGGCCACAGCCAGGTACTGCCCGCCATCACCACCAGCGAGACGGCGGCGCCCACCAGTGCGGCCACGTAGAATCCGATCGTGAAATAACTGATCAAGCCCAGCGTCGAGCCCAGTATCATCGACAGTGCTGCGCCCGCCGGATTCGCCCGCCGCCAGTACAGCCCGGCCACGATGGGCCAGATCGCGGAGGCCACGAACGCGCCGGTGAAATACAACAGTTCGGCCAGGGAGCCGACGATCGGGATTTCGCCGCGATAGCTCGCGGCCAGCCAGGTCAGCAGTCCGAGCAGGACCACGATCACCTTGGTCGCATGAAACTGATTCTGCTCGCTGGCCCGCGGGTGGAGATGGCCGCGATAGATATCCCGGGTCACCAGATCCGAGGTCGCCGCCAGCAGCGAGTCGAGACTGGAGGCAAGGGCCGCAAAGACCACGATGAACACCACGATTGCACCGGTCAGGCCCAGGACCTCCGCGGCCACCAGCGGCCCGACCATGTCGGCGGCCGGCACGTTGATCCCGAGCGCCGGCGTGGCCAGGGCGATGAAACCGGCGACGATCGGGATCGGCAGCCACAGCAGTCCGCCCAGCAAGTAGGCGCGGAAACCCACGTTGCGGCCGAACGCGAACGCGCGCGACCACCAGACGTTGGAGTGGAAGATCTCGCCTACCCCGAACAGAAGATTATTGAACAGGAACATGATCGCGGCGGGGAACAGCAGGTTCAGCAGTTCCGGGCGCTCTTCCATCAGGTTGAAGTGGATCGCCTCGAAGCCCACCTCGTCGATGGTCAGCCAGGCGATGAACGCCGCCCCCGCGATGATGATGATGGTCTGGATGAAATCGGTCCCGATGACCGCACGCAGCCCGCCCAGCAGTGTATAGATCACACAGACCGCCAGGATCACAGTCATTCCAACGCGATAGTCGATGCCCGCCAGGGCATTGATCAGCACCCCCCCGGCCATGGCCATCGAGACCAGCCAGCCGAACGCGTAGATCAGCGACACGACAAGGAACACGCGCCAGGTGAACTTGCCATAACGCAGGCGGATGAAGTCGCCTGAGGTGAAGCCGTCGGGCATCAGCTCGCGGATGCGCCGTGCCAACGGCGCGAACAGAATCAGGCCGAGCGCGCCCAGCGAGTAGCCGAGCATGCCCCAGACCCCCAGCTGCAGGGCGAGCTGCGGGGCGGTCATGGTGGTGTTGGCGGTGACCCAGGTGGCCATCGCCGTGGAGGTAGCCAGCGCCAGACCGACATTGCGCCCGGCCAGCATGTGGTCCTCGGCGGTCTTGTTGTGCCGCCCCAGCCACCAGCCCAGCGCAACCCACAGGACGCTGAAGGCCACCAGCAGCCCCCAGGCAATCGAGGTCGGCAGAATGGGGGCCTCCAGAGAGGTCACGAGGCCTCCTGCACCTTCGAGATTTCACGGATCGCCTCGTCGGTAGTCATCACCCGGGCGTAGCGATCCTTGATGGTCGTAATCGTGGCCTTCTGCATCTCGGGGGTTACCGTGGCACAGGCGTCTTCCATCAGGGTGACATAAAAGCCGAGGTCACAGGCATCGCGCACCGCTGTCGACACGCACTCGTTACTGTAGACCCCGACGATAAACAGTGCCGAGATATCCAGATTGCGCAGGATGTAGTGCAGGTTAGTGGAATTGAAGACCCCGCTGGCGGTCTTGTCGAGCACGATCTCATCGCCATGCGGGGCCACCTGTTCCACGAACTCCGCATCCTTGCTGCCGGGGGCTGCATGCAGACCGAGGCGCTTGTGGCCAGGACTGCGATCGCGTCCGTCCCGGGTCAACGAGCGGATGCGAGTATGGACCACCTCCAGCCCCTCGGCGCGGAAGGCATCCTGCAGGCGGCGCACGTTGGGCAGCACAGTCTGTTCCAGACGGTTGAAGTAGTACTCCTGCGCCTCCAGCGGCACCCCGGACTTGGCCGAATCGGCGAACACCCCATGCCCGCGCGCGGCATCGAGATACTGCAGATCGATACACAGCAGTGCGACATGGTGTTCGCGCAATTCCCGGCGCAGCTCCGGGTTGGTGATCAGGCTCTCCTGATACTGCTCGCGCAGCGGGTCCAGCGAATCGAACTCGCTCAGGTGGGAGACCTTGTCGTTGGCCATGCCGGAGAACTCCTTGTGATTGTCCCGGGGCGTCAGCGGCCCCGGGGTGGTGACCTGCTGCGATGCCTGGCAGTGCCGGATCCGCCGCGGGGCCGGCCCGGTCAGTGCCGGCCGTGCTCGGGGGCGGCCAGCGCCAGGATGCTGTGCAGGGCCAGATTCGCGCCCGTCTCGATATCCTCCCAGTTTGTCCATTCTGCGGCCGAATGGCTACGCCCCTGGAGGCTGGGAACGAAGATCATCCCGGTACGGGTGATCGCACTCATGCTCTGGGTATCGTGGGCCGCACCGCTGGGCAGGGTCAGGTACTCGAGCCCCAGGCGTTCGGCCTCGGCCTCGATCGTCTGCACGATGCCGGGATCGCAGCGCACCGGGTCGATCTCGGAATGGACGTCGAATTCGAACATCAGGTCGCGCCGCCGGGCGATGCTGGACAGCGTGCGGCGGGCGGCATGTGCCAGTGCAGTCAGGACCTTTTCGTCGGTGTCGCGCACCTCGAACGAGAAGGTCGCGATACCGGGGACGGTGTTCGGGGCGCCCGGAGACAGCTCCACACGGCCGATGGTAGCGCGCGAGTTGGGGCTGCCGTGCTCCTCCAGCAGACGGTCGATCTCGCCGCCAAACTCCGCCAGCCCCTGGAAGGCGTCGACGCGCATGTCCATCGGGGTGGTGCCGGCGTGGTTCGGCTGGCCCTTCAGGCGGACCTCCCACTTGAACAGGCCGGTGATCGCCTCCACCACGCCGACGCTGAGGCCACGCCGGTCCAGCACCGGACCCTGCTCGATGTGGGTCTCGATGAAGGCATGCAGGGTATGCGGGTCACGTCGGGCGGCGAGCGCATCGTCCGCATTCAGCCCCCAGTTGGCCATCGCCTCGACCAGGGTCACGCCCTCCAGGTCGCGCGCATGGGCGATGGACTCCGGGGTCAGTTTCCCGGCCATCGCCTGCGACCCGAACATCCCGCCAAAGCGCCCCTCCTCGTCGGTAAAGTCGATCACCTCCAGCGGGTATTGCAGTTCGATGCCCTGCTCCTTCACGATGCGCAGCACCTCCAGACCGACCAGGACGCCCAGCGCACCGTCCAGCGGTCCCCCGCCGGGCACGGTGTCCAGGTGCGAACCCATCGCCACCGCCGGGCGGTGCCCATCGTAGTCGAGCCGGCCGTGCAGATTCGCCGCACCGTCCTGCCAGACTTCCAGCCCGGCCGACTCCAGGCGCCCGCGGAACCACTCGCGGCCCTGGCGATCACCTTCCGAAAGGGCGCGCCTGTGCAGCCCGCGATCGGCGTCGCGACCGATCTGGCCCAGCTCGGTGATGTCCTGTTGCAGGCGCTGCATGTTGATCTTGAGATCCATCATGGAAAACTCCGGTAACAGGCCCGTCCCGGATCACGCGTAGACGCTTGCAGACACGGATCGACGGAACAGGCCGGGTGAATCAGTCGCGCGGACGACCGCGCAGGATGGCCCCGATCAGGCCCAGGAAGACGACCGCACCCACCGCAAAGAAGCCGAAGGCGCGCGTCAGGCTGTGGTGCTCCACGACCACTGTGGCCTCGTCGGCCCAGGTGTCGGCCTCCGCGGCGCGCAGGCGGAAACGATATTCCCCATCGGGCAGGCCACTGATGACCGTGCTGGTATCTCCGCCCTCGTAGCGAATGCGCGCATCCCCATGGTCCGGCCCGGTGGCCTGCTCCAGCACCACCGAGCCGTCCGCCTCCCAGGCGAGGGTGAAGCCACCATCGGTGGAGCGTTCGGGGGACGCATCGAACGCCGGCTGGGCGCCCGCCGCCAGCGGCAGGCAGAACAAAAGCGGCAGCAGGGCGGGAAAGATTCGCATCCGGGCCTCCGCGGCGCCCCGGCTCAGGACTTGCCGTCGAACGGCTGCAGTCCGGCCCTGGGCTCGGTTGTGTTCATGAGTTCCACCAGCAATTCCAGCCCCTGATCCAGCTCCTGCAGGCGATCGACCGGCATCGCCTGGAGTCCCCGGTTCAGTTCGCCCTGTGGCGCGGCCGGGGCAGCCTCCAGCAATCCGCGTCCCCTGTCGGTGACATACAGGCGCACAATCCTCTGATCCTTTTCCGGGCGCAGGCGTTCAATCAGCCCGCCGGCCTCCAGCTTGTCCAGCAGATTGGATGTCGTCGATGCATGTACCGACAGGCGCCGCGAAAGGTCGCTGACGTTCAGCCCCGGGGTACGCTGCAGCTCCCACAGGGCCCAGAGCTGCGAGGCGCTGATACCGCAGGCGCGCTCCACTGCGCGAGAGTGCCCCTGCAGCGCGCGGATGATCACCCGCAGCTGGCGGATGACCGAGCGCGGGAGATCCGGCGCGGCAGGATCACCGCCGGCGACGGTCGGCTCGGCAGCGGGGACGGAACTGGCTGAATAGGGTGCGGACATCGGGCTCTCGATTAATGATTCGAATTTATTTTGGTACAAAACTAACTGGGGCGCAATGGCCCCGCCCCATAGGACGGGTGGAAAAACGTCGACCGGGGCTCTATACACCGGGAGTCTGTCCGCCGGATACCACACGGCACCGAGCGGGACCCGGGTCGTGTTGTGCAATGGTGACAGACAGGCGCCCGATCGTTGCCGGTTTACAACAAATCGCCTACCACGAATAATCGAATCGGGCGATACAGGGGGACTATCCCTCCCGCCCGGATGCTGTCGCACCGGGGCACCGGTGACGCCGCTACCGAGCACACAGCCAGAACCCAAAAGAGAGGGAACCGTTGATGAAGATCACAAGCACCTGGAAGCTGGCACCCCTGACCGGTGCCATTGCCACAGCCCTGTTGGTGGGCCCCAACGTTGCGAGCGCCAGCTACGACAGCATTCAGGTTGGCAATCTGTCGATCGGTGGCGCGCTGCGCGGAAATTATGTCGTTGGCGACTACGCCGACGACAACCGTCGCTCGTGGGATAAAGGGGGGAACTTCGAGCTCGACACCGCCCGTATCAACCTCGACTACGAGAACGGCCCGTTGCTCGGCAAGCTGGAGTACCGCTGGTATGACGGTTACAACATGCTGCATACCGGCTGGGTCGGCTACAACTTCGACAACGAGAGTCAGCTTCAGGTAGGGGTCAACCGCGTGCCGTTCGGCCCCGGCGCATACGGCGTCTCCCAGAGCTGGTTCTTCGACCAGCACTACTACGTGGGGCTGTCCGACGACATGGACCTCGGTGTGAAGTATTCGATGCCGATGGGCAACTGGACATGGGACTTCGGTTACTACGTTTCCGATGAGGGCAACTGGAGCGGCAACACCCGCGACAGTTCGCGCTATTCCTACGATATCGTCAACGAGTCGGGCGACGGCTACGAAGAACGCAACCAGTTCAACGTCCGCGGGGTCTACAGCCTGCCGGGTGACAGCAATATCGACACCGATGTCGGCTTTTCGATGCAGTACGGCGAGCTCAAGAGCAAGGGTCCGCAGGACGACGGCGACATGATGGCCGTTTCCGGACACATGACGAACCAGTGGGGCAACTGGACCCTGGCCTCTCAACTGACCTATTACGACACCGACGTGGACGCGGACCAGCCGCTGGGCACGGATACGCTGGTGCAGTACGGTGCCTATGACTTCCCCAACACCGTTGCGGCCGAGGCCTGGATCCCTGCCGTGTCGCTCAGCTACTACCACGAGACCGGTAATATCCCGTGGCTGGACTACGTGATCCCGTATGCCGAGTACAGCTCGCTGGTGAAAGAGGAAAGCTCCTTCAACAACAGCGACCTGGTGACCCTGGGCGCCGCCTGGGGCCGCGGCAACTGGTACATCTATACCGACCTGGCCTACTCCAACGGCAACGAGTTCGTCGGCGGCAACCGGCGCGGCGACAACCCGTTCGGCGACCGCCTGGGCGCCAACGAGGACGACAACTGGGAGGCCCGGTTCAACATCAACTTCGGCTACTACTTCTGACCGAAGTGTACCGGATGACGGGGTAACCCCCCCGCC
Organism: Pseudomonadota bacterium; assembly: GCA_051747025.1. Classification (GTDB taxonomy): domain Bacteria; phylum Pseudomonadota; class Gammaproteobacteria; order Ectothiorhodospirales; family Ectothiorhodospiraceae; genus Thioalkalivibrio. The sequence goes on along the minus strand of JBNJFQ010000002.1, from coordinate 92,333 downwards.
CGTCGCGTGGCCCGCAACTCCGGTTGCGGGCCTTTTTCATGGCCATCCGCGCCGGTCCGGCGGGACCCCGGCGTCAGCGCGAACCGGTCAGGGCCTGACGGCTGGCGCTGTAACTGGATACCAGATACGGGACCAGGAAGTTCAGCGCCACCTGCCAGACCACCACAGGATCGGGCCCGAACAGGGCGGGGCCCTGATTGATCAGATTCAGGACCAGCCCGACCACCAGCGATACCCGAATCGCGGTGCCGACGACCGGACGTGACCACCACACGCGCCACAGCCGGGGTCGGCGCTCAGGCGTACCCGCCTCCACGACGTTCGGTTTACAGGAAGTGGCGATCGATCATGCGCGCTGCGGTCGCCCTTCTCCCGGCATCCTCGAGATCCGCGCGCGAGAGATAGAGCGCGGCACTCGGGCGCCCCAGCGGCACCGCGGAATCCGAGTGCACCCCGTACACCCGGGCGCCCGGCTGCTGCTGTTCCAGCAAGTGCAGGACGTTGCGTTCGACCTGGGCGAAATCGAGCAGCGCCGCAAACAGCACGGGGACATCGGGATTGCCCTCGCGTACCCGGGCCAGGACACCGCCCGGATCGAGCGGTATATCCGAAGTAACGGCCATGGAGATGACGACCCCGACCGCGTCGCGGGCCTGATCCGCGAGCCGGTCCGGCCCTTCCGGCTTGACCGGCGTCAGGCCTCGTTCGCGCAGGAACGGGCCCATCGCGGTGACGATGAACGGGTGGGGACGTGCGAGCAATACGGTTCCGGACATGGCGGGTTTCCTCCTCCAGGTGCGTGACCGGGGTTTCCGGGGCGCGTTGGTGTCGGTTACCAGCTTGAGTCGTGCGGAACGCAGGCGACAGCCCCGGGCGTCCGGGATTCATGTCCCGACAACCGGAACCCGCCCGCGACCGCGAGGCAGGCGTGCGGGTCGCCCTGTGGCGGGCCCGAGGGTCAGCTGGACCCTTCGGCCGACGGCGCCCCGCGAAGCTCGCCGTTGCGCCCGGGCTGGCGCATGCGGTCCGGGTTGGCCCAGCGCATCAGGGCCAGCGCAAGAAGAATGGTCGGAATGCCGATCAGGGCGGAGCTGGCGAAGAACCAGACCCAGCCGATGTGTTCGGCCAGCACGCCGGTGAAGCCGGCGAGGAATTGCCCCGGCAGGGTCATGATCGAGCTAAAAAGCGCGTACTGGGTAGCGGTGTAGGCGCTGTTGGTCAGGCTGGACAGGTAGGCGATAAACACCGAGATCGCCATCCCGCCCGATAGATTGTCGGCCATGATGGCGAACACCAGGCCATAGGTCTCGGGACCGAGCGTCGCCAGCCAGGAGAAGGTCAGATTGGTCAACGGTGCGAGGATCGCGGTGGCGATCAGCATGCGCATAATGCCGAAGCGCACCACCAGCAGCCCGCCCAGGGCCGCGCCGGCCAGGGTCATCGCGAGGCCGAAGGCGGCGGCGATGTTGGCGATCTCGTCCTTGGTGAACCCGAGATCGAGATAGAACGGATTGGCCATGACCCCCATGAAGATATCGCTGATGCGGAACACCGCGATGAACGCGATCACCACCAATGCGATGCGGCCGAAGCGCTGCCAGAAATCCACGAACGGGCAGATCACCGCGCCGATGAACCAGGCCTTGAAGTCGCGCCACAAGCCGGTGTCGGTGGTGTTGTTGATGTAGTGCACCACCCGTTCTTCCAGCTGCGCGGTCGCGACATCGCGGGGCGCCACTTCGGGCTCGCGCACGATCAGGGTGCAGATGACCCCGACCAGCATCAGTGCCGCCATCGCCCCGTAGGACAGACCCCAGCCCCCGACCGCGGCGATGTGCAGCGCACCGGCACCCGCGGTCAGCAGGGCCACGCGATAGCCGAACACATACGCCGCCGCCATCGCCCCCTGGCGCTCCTGGCTCACGGCCTCGATGCGGTAGGCATCAACCGCGATGTCCTGGGTGGCCGCACCGAACGCCGTCAGCACCGCCCAGACCGCAACCAGCCAGAGGTTCTCGGCAGGATCGGTCAGGGCGATCCCCGCCAGGCCCAGCATCACGGTGGCCTGGGCCAGCAGCATCCAGGCGCGGCGCCGGCCCAGCACCCGGGTCAGAATCGGCAGAGCCATGCGATCCACGATCGGTGCCCACAGGACCTTGATGCTGTAGGCCATCCCGACCCAGCTCAGGAACCCGATCGAGGCCAGCTCCACGCCCAGATCGCGCAGCCAGGCGGTAAAGGTACCGCCAGTCAGCAACAGCGGCAGGCCCGCGGCAAATCCCAGAAACAGCATCCCCAGCACCCGCGGATGCCGGTACACCGCGAGCGCCGCGCGCCAGTCGCGGTCCGGTGGCTGCTGTACCTCGGCCGCGCGGCTCATGGCCGGTCGGGCTCAGGGTTCGTAGTCATAGTCGATCCAGAACGGGGCGTGATCGGAGAAGCGCTGCTCGGTGTAGATAAACGGGTCACGCGCGGTCGCGGCGATCCCCGGGGTCGCGATCTGGTAGTCGATACGCCAGCCCACGTTCTTCGTCCAGGCCTGACCACGATTGGACCACCAGGTGTACTGCTCCGGCCGATCGTCCAGGCGCCGGAACACATCGACCATGCCGATCTCGTCGAACAGGTGATCCAGCCAGGCACGTTCTTCGGGCAGGAACCCGGAATTCTTCTGGTTGGACTTCCAGTTGCGCAGGTCGATCTCGCGATGCGCAATGTTCCAGTCACCACAGATTACCCACTCCCGCCCGTCCCGCATGCGTTCCTCGAGCCAGGGCCGGAAGAACTCCAGGAATCGCCACTTCGAGTCCTGGCGGTGCTCGCCCGAGGAACCGGAAGGCAGGTACAGCGAGACCACCGACAGATTGCCCAGACGCATCTCGACATAGCGCCCCTCGCTGTCGGCCTCCTCGAAGCCGATCCGGGTGATCACCTCGTCCGGCGGACGCCGACTGTACAGCGCCACACCGCTGTACCCCGGCTTCACCGCATCCACGTAGGCGCAATGATAACCGGGTGGGTGAAATGGCTCGCCCTGGATCTGATGGATCTGGGCCTTGGTCTCCTGGATACAGACAAAATCTGCCTGTGTCTGCGGGAGCCAGTCGAAGAAGCCCTTGCGGGCGGCGGCACGGATGCCGTTGGCGTTCATCGAGAGTATGCGCATGGCGGGGAACAATACCCGTGCCGTCGCCGACGGGAAAGCCCCGCGCGGGGACTGCGGCACACGCGCCCGGGTGTGCCAGAATAGGCGCCCTGCACGTGACCGGAGCCCTGCGATGACCGCCCATGCCTTTCTGGAATATGCCCTGCAGCGCGATGTATTGCGCTTTGGCGAGTTCACCCTGAAATCCGGCCGGGTCAGCCCGTATTTCTTCAACGCCGGGCTGTTCCACCGCGGCTCCGACCTGGCGCGCCTGGGCGAATTCTATGCCCGGGCAATCGTCGACTCCGGGATCGAATTCGACCTGATCTTCGGCCCGGCCTACAAGGGCATTCCGCTGGCCGCGGCGATCGCCGTGGCGCTGTATCGCGATCACGGCATCGATCGCCCCTGGGCCTTCAATCGCAAGGAGGCGAAAGATCACGGCGAAGGCGGCAACATCGTCGGAGCACCGCTGGAGGGCCGGGTGCTGATCGTCGACGACGTGATCACCGCCGGTACCGCGATCCGCGAATCGGTGGACCTGATTCGTGCGGCCGGCGCCATACCGGCGGGCGTGGCGATCGCGCTGGATCGCGAGGAACGCGGCCAGGGCGATCGCTCCGCGATCCAGGAAGTGGAGAGCGATCTGGGGCTCCAGGTGATCCGCGTGGCGCGGTTGTCGGACCTGGTCACGCTGCTGGAGCAGACCGGACGTGACCCCGCGCACCTCGAGGCCCTTCGCGCCTATCGCCGCGATTACGGCGTCTGATCCAGAAACGGCCGGCGCCGCCGGTCTTTCTGCTGGCCCCGCTCCGGCCGTCTGCCCCGTAATGGCTGGACCTGGATTTGGCTGTAGTGATTACGGTGGCTTCAATCCGGCGTCCTGCCGTGCGCTGACTCGTGAGCGCCTGGCTGGCGGCCGGGACGAAGGCACGTAAACACCAGAGCGCGAACCACGGCCAGCCATTACCGGCGGAGGTGCTCGGTCCGAAGCCCCGGATACCCCCGGGGTCCGACAGACCGCTAGGCCGATGCCTTGTCCAGGCGCCGGCGCGCGGCGGCGGCCTGCCGCCGGACCTGGTCGGGCGCGGTGCCCCCGGTCAGGCCACGGGCGGCGGCCGAACCTTCCGGGGTCAGCACGCCGAACACGTCGTCCCCGACCGCGTCACTAAGCGCGCGCAAATCTTCCAGCGCCAGGTCGGCCAGATCCAGCCCGCGCTCCTGGGCGATGCGCACCGCGCGCCCGACAATCTCGTGGGCATCTCGGAACGCGACCCCGCGGCCGACCAGGTAATCCGCCAGATCCGTTGCAGTGGCAAAACCCTTGCGGGTCGCGGCAAGGGTGTTGTCCCGCCGCACCTGCAGGTTGGGCACCATGTCCGCGAAGGCACGCAGCGAACCCAGCAGGGTGTCAACCGTGTCGAACAGTGGCTCCTTGTCCTCCTGATTGTCCTTGTTGTAGGCCAGTGGCTGGCCCTTCATCAGGGTCAGCAGTGACATCAGGTGGCCATAGACCCGGCCGGTCTTGCCGCGCACCAGTTCCGGCACGTCGGGATTCTTCTTCTGCGGCATGATCGACGACCCGGTGCAGTAGCGATCCGGGAGGTCGACAAACGCGAACTGCGCGCTGGTCCAGAGGATCAGTTCCTCCGCCTGGCGCGACAGGTGCATCATCAGGGTCGCGGCGGCTGCGGTGAATTCGATCGCGAAATCGCGATCGGAGACCGCATCCAGCGAATTGCGCGTGACCCCGTCGAAGCCGAGCAACTCTGCGGTGTATTCGCGGTCGAGCGGATACGGTGTCCCGGCCAGTGCGGCGGCGCCCAGCGGCAGGACGTTGACCCGGCGGCGGGTGTCGCGCAGGCGCTCGGCGTCGCGTTCCAGCATCTCGTACCAGGCCAGCATGTGGTGGCCAAAGGTCACCGGCTGGGCGGTCTGCAGATGCGTGAACCCGGGCATGACGGTGTCTGCCTCGCCCTCGGCCAGATCGACCAGGCCACGCTGGTAGTCGCGAACCAGGGCAAGGATGTCGTCAATCGCGGCGCGCAGCCACAAACGGATGTCGGTTGCCACCTGGTCGTTGCGCGAGCGCCCGGTGTGCAATTTCTTGCCAACCTCGCCGATGCGCTCGATCAGGCGCGCCTCGATGTTCATGTGCACGTCTTCGCGCCCGACCTGCCAGTCGAACTCGCCGGCGGCGATCTCCTCGCGGATCGCATCCAGCCCCTGGACGATCCGGTCGGCCTCGTCGGCGTCCAGCACCCCGACCTTTGCCAGCATGCGCGCATGGGCCTGCGAGCCCTGTATATCCTCGCGGTACAGGCGGCGATCGAATTCCACCGAAGCGGTGAAACGTTCGACGAAGGCATCGGTGGGCTCGGAAAAGCGCCCGCCCCAGAGCTTGGCCCCGGGCGTCGGCTTGTCGTGTGCGGAATCCTGCGTCATGGTGCACCCTGGACGGGTTGGAAAGACACGGAAGTATACGGGCACAGTCCGGGCTTGAACATGGCGAACCACCGTTCCTGGCTGTGGCGCGCGTTCGGGAGGAACTGCACGCATGCGCAAGGCACCACGCGCCGGAAACACTTCCGAGAGGGTCTCGCCGCTGCCGGATTTCTGCAGCGCGGAGACGCTGTTGCGCGTACTGATGGTCGCCGTACTGCTCGCCCTTGCCGTTACCCTGCTGCGCGGGGGTGGCCAGGGCCTGCTGGCGGGGCTGGCGCTGCATGCGCTGTTCGTGTTCTGGGTGGCGCTGACCAGCCTGCTAATCCTGTGCGCCGGCCGGGGGCTGCTGCGACGCCTGCCACTGGCAGGCCAGATCGTGCTTCCGCCGCTGATCCCGATCGCGAACACCGCACTGGTGTACCGGATTGCCGAAGAAACCCTGGGGGCCGATCCGGAGTGGCGGCTGCCGGTGATCGGGGTCGCCACCATTCTGAGCCTGGTGGCGATGCACTACCTGTATCTGCAAACCGCCTGGCAGCGCGAGACCCTCGCGGTCGCACAGGCTCGCGAACAGGCCATGCGCGCCCGACTGCGGCCGCATTTTCTCTACAACAGCATGAACACCATCGCTGGCCTGTGCCGCAGCGACCCGGAACGCGCGGAGCAGATCACCCTCGACCTCTCGGACCTGTTCCGCGCGACCTTCGCATCCGGCGATCGCCACAGCCTGCGGGAGGAGCTCGCGCTGGTGCGCGCGTTCCTGAACATCGAACAGACCCGCTTCGGGGAACGCCTGGCAATCGACTGGGACTGTCCGGACCGGGCCGCCTTCGAGCTCCAGGTACCGACGCTGATCCTGCTGCCGCTGGCCGAGAATGCGATTCAGCACGGTATCGCGCCGACACACGGCCAGGGACGGATTCGGGCAGGCTGCCACCAGGAACGGAATGCGCTTTGCATTACTCTTTACAACACCCGCGACCCGGAGGCCGCCAGCACCGGGACCGGCACCGCGACCGAGGCAGTGCGCCTGCGGCTGACACACGCGTTCGGCGATCGCGCCGGGCTGGCGACCTGCATGAAGGACGACCATTTCGAGGTCACTCTGCGCCTGCCACTGGAAGGGGGTAGCCGTGATGAATGACCGCCGTACGCTGCAACTGATGATCGTGGATGACGAACCGATCGCTCGCCAGCGCCTGTGTGCCCTGGTCGAGGAACTCGGCCACCAGGTCAGCGTAATGGCCGGAGAGGCGCGCCAGGCGCGCGCTCTGCTGGAACTCGAGGACCCGCCGCCCGACGTGCTGCTGCTGGACATCGAGATGCCGGGCGAGAATGGCGTGGACCTTGCCAACGAGCTGGCTCATACCCATCCGGAGCTGGTGGTGATCCTGGTGACCGCGCACGACGACTTCAGCCTCCAGGCGTTCGAAGCCGGGGTCCGCGACTACGTGCTCAAACCGGTGCGCCGGGAACGGCTGGCACGAGCGCTGCAACGGGCGCTGCCACTGGCCCGGGCCCGCGAGGAGGTCGAAGCGCAGGAGATCCGCCTCAACATGGGACGGCGCAAGGAACGCGTGCCGCTGAGCCGGATCGACTGCTTCATGGCCGAAGATGGTTATGTAGTCGCGCGCGCGGCGCGCCTCGAGGGCTTCGTGAACGCGCGACTGCACGAACTCGAGGAGGCCTATGGCAATGCGGTGCTGCGCATCCACCGACGCTGCCTCGCGGTTCGGGAATCGATCAAGGGCATCGAGACGCTGCGCGCCGGCGACCATCGGGTGCTGTTTCACGACGGCCTCCCCCCGGTACCGATCAGCCGCCGGCAACTGCCGCGGGTACGCGAGTTCCTGCGCCAGCGGGCCGGGTGACGGCATTGGCGGACACGCAGGCGTTTCGGACTCTCCCGCCGCGTCCGGTATACTGGCGCGTTCATTCGCCACCGGCGCGCCGGCACCGGCTCGTCTCATCGGAAACCGCATGAAGCCTGTACGCATCGCCACCCGCCAGAGCCCGCTTGCCATGTGGCAGGCCGAACACGTCGCGGCGCGTCTGCGCGCCCTGCATCCGGACCTGCCAGTGGAATTGCTGGGGATGACCACCCAGGGTGATCAGATCCTGGATTCGCCGCTGGCGCGGATCGGCGGCAAGGGCCTTTTCGTGAAAGAGCTGGAGGTCGCGCTGCTGGAGGGCCGCGCCGATATCGCGGTTCACTCGGTCAAGGACGTGCCGATGGAACTCCCCGAACACCTCGCTCTGCCGGTCATCCTGGATCGCGAGGATCCGCTGGATGCGTTCGTTTCAAACCACTACACGCATGTCGACGAACTGCCAGAGGGCGCCTGTGTCGGATCCTCCAGCCTGCGCCGGCAATGCCAGCTGCGCGCGCGCCGCCCGGACCTGGTGGTGCGGGACCTGCGCGGCAACGTGAATACCCGCCTGGGCAAGCTGGACGCTGGCGAGTACGACGCCATCCTGCTGGCCGCGGCCGGACTCAAGCGGCTCGGTTTCGACCAGCGCATCCGCGCACGCCTGGAACCGGCTGTCAGCCTGCCGGCGGTCGGCCAGGGTGCGATCGCGATTGAATGCCGCGCCGACGACCACACCACCGAAGACCTGATCGCCCGGCTGAACGACGCCGATACGGCCGACCGGGTGCGGGCGGAACGCGCGTTCAATCGGCACCTGGAAGGCGGCTGTCAGGTTCCACTGGCTGCGCACGCAACGCTGAACGGCGGTCAATTGTCTCTGGACGGGCTGGTGGGCGCAGTCGATGGCAGCCGGCTGCTGCGGCGCCAGGTCGAAGGCCCGCGCGCGGACGGCGAGACCCTGGGCGTACAGCTGGCCGACACCCTGCTCGGGCTCGGGGCCGGCGAACTCCTGGAGGCCGCCCGGGAACATCAGGAGCCCCGGCCATGACCACGAACGCCGGTATTTCCGAAAACCCGGAACCGCTGAGCGGACTCGGAGTCCTGGTCACCCGGCCCGCGGAACAGGCCGAGCCATTCTGCGATGCGCTGGAGGTACACGGTGCGCGGGTCCTTCGGTTCCCGGTACTGGAGATCCTGGCCCCCAGCGATCCGACCGATCTGCGCGCAACCCTGGAACGGCTGGACGACTTCGACATCGCGATCTTCATCAGTCCGAACGCGGTGCAGCGGGTGATGAACCTCGCCCTCGCAGACCATACCTGGCCGTCGGGTACCGCGATTGCCGCGATCGGCAACCGGACCGCACAGGAGCTGAAGGGCTTTGGCTGCCCGGCAGATATCGCGCCGCCTCGGCGCTTCGACAGCGAGGCGCTGCTGGCCCTGCCGGCGATGCAGGATGTCGCGGGCAAGCGGATTGTGATATTTCGCGGCGACGGCGGCCGCGAGCTGCTGGGCGATACCCTGCGCGAACGCGGCGCCGAGGTGAGCTTTGCCGAAGCCTATCGCCGCGGCCGGCCGGAAGGGGATACCGGCGAACTGATGTACGCGTTCTCGCGCGGTCAGGTCGACGTCATTACGATCACCAGCGGTGAAGGACTGCGCAACCTCTACGAGATGGTCGGCAAGCTGGGCCGGATGTGGCTGCGCAAGACCCCGCTGGTGGTGGGCAGCGGACGGATCGCCGAGGTCGCGGCCGAACTGGGGTTCAAGGCACCGGTGGAGACCGCCGAGGACCCGACCGATGCCGCGATGCTCGCAGCCGTGCAGCGCCTTGCCCGGCACCTGCAGGACGAACGCGCCTGACTGCGGGGACACCCATGCACCGCTGGACTGGGCCTACGCACTGGACGGGGTAAAGCTGTCGTAGTGCAGCTGTTCCTCCGGCAGACCTACGGCCAGGAACGCCTCGCTGGCCGCCTCGATCATCGCCGGGGGACCGGCCATGTAGACATCGTACGCAGCCAGGTCGGGGCAGGCCTCCAGCACCGCCTGGTGGGGAAAGCCGCTGACCGCGGCGGTACCAGCGACCACGTCGACCATCTGCTCGGACAGAACCGGGGTAAAACGAAAGTGTTCGCGGTGCTGGTCCTGCATCGTGCGCAGCCAGTCGGGCGCATAGATGCCGGTGGCGTCGCGCGCACCCCAGAACAGGTGATGGGGACGATCGAAGCCCTGGTGCGCCAGGTGGTCAAGCATGCCCTTCAACGGTCCAAAACCGGTGCCGCCGCCTACGAAGAGGCGGGGCCGCGGCGAGTCCTCGTCGACGAAGAACGTCCCCAGCGGGCCCTCGATACGCAGCAGCGACTTCGGCTGCAACTCCTCAAACACCATGCCGGAGAAACGCCCGGCCGGCAGATGGCGGACGTGCAGCACGAGGTGTTCGTCATCGTGAGGCGCGTTGGCCAGGGAATAGCTGCGCCGCTCGCCACCCTTCAGCAGGATGTCGATGTACTGCCCCGCCAGGAATTGCAGGCGCTCGCTCGCGGGGAGTTGCAGCCGCAGCTCCATGACGTCCTCGGCGAGGCGCTCCAGCCGCGCGACCCGACAGGGCAGCGTCTTGATGACGATATCGCGGGCGGCGCCAATCTCGCGGACTTCGATCTCCAGATCATCGCTGGGTACGGCCTGGCAAAACAGTGCCAGCCCGTCGGCCAGTTCGGCCTCGGTGATACCGGGTGGCTTCGCCGGGCCATGGTCGACCGTTCCGGACAATATCCGGCCCTTGCAGGAACCGCAGGCGCCATTGCGGCAGCCATACGGAAACGCGAAGCCCTGGCGCAGCGCCCCCTCCAGCACGGTCTCGTCGTCCTCGACCTCAAACCGCTGTCCGCTGGGCTGAATGGTGACATCGAATGCCATGCTGTTCCCCTCGTGCCGCAAAGAGGCGCTATTCTCCGTAAGACCCGGCACAACGCAAGCAACCGGGACGCCGGTGGCGCCGATAAGCGTTCATCCTTGCGCCCGTTCGGACAGCGTCGCCGGTGGATACATACTCGAAGAAAGGGACTTGCGTCAGCGCTCGTTCGTCCTTGCCGCGATCCGTGGTTCCCAGACCCGCATCGCGGCGGAGCCGTTCTCTGCCGAATCAGACGCCAGTACGGCCGTTGCCGCCACAACAACGGCCTGGGTCGCGAGTATGGTGCCCTGCAGCGACATCGCAAGATGCCCGAACGACGCGGCATGGTGTACGACAACGGCGAGGGGGTCGCGAGTTTTTGCCTGGGCTACCGAGTCGCGGGGATCGCGTTGGCGCACGAGCCGCGGTTCTTCGTGGTGAATCCGTGCCGCTCATTAGCCTGGTAGCCACCGGGCCTGGTCCTCCTCCCGTGTTTACGTGCCTTCGGCCGGTCGCCTGCGCTGTTGGTGGCTGGCCCTGGAGCCGGGGCGTCGGCGTCAGGTGGTCGGGCCGGCGGGCGCCGGCGGCGCGCAGGCAGAGACCGCCTGGTTAAGCCGGAGCGTGCCGGTCAGCTCGCCGATATGCGCGATCGCATGGCGGTCCAGATACGCAGACAGGCCCTCGAGGATACGCGGCAGGCACAGCGGATCGTAGAACAGCCCAGTACCGACACCGACGGTGGTGGCCCCGGCCATCAGGAATTCCAGCACGTCGGTAGTGCTGGTGACCCCGCCCTGACCGATGATGGGTACGCCGTGGGGGCGCGCGACCTGGAAGACCTGGTGCACCTTGAGCAGGGCGATCGGCTTGATCGCCGGACCCGAGAGACCGCCCTGGTTATTGCCGATCACGGCCCGGCGTGCCTCCACGTCGACCGCCATGCCCATCAGGGTATTGATCACCGCGAAGGCATCGGTCCCGGCGTCGATACAGCGTCGGGCGTTATCGGCGATGTCGGTCTGGTTCGGCGACAGCTTGGTGATCAGCGGCTTCGATGTTACCGCGCGGCAGGCCTCGACGACGCGCGCGGACATCTCGGGATCGTTGCCGAACGCGACCCCACCCTCCTTCACGTTGGGACAGGAGATGTTGATCTCGATCGCGTCGATCGGGGAGTCGTCAAAGCGCCGCGTGACGGCAATGTATTCCTCGATGGTGGAGCCGGAGACGTTGGCGATGAACCGGGTCTCGTCGAAGTCCAGGGTCGGAAGGATGCGGTCGACCACGTGGTCGACCCCGGGGTTCTGCAGGCCGATCGCGTTGAGCATGCCCTCCGGGGTCTCGCAGACGCGGTGCGGGGCGTTGCCCGGACGCGCCTGGCCGGTGGTGCCCTTCAGGCAGATCGCCCCGGCGTCGCGGTTGGAGAACCCGGCCACACGGGTATATTCCTCGCCAAAGCCGACACAGCCGGACAGCAGCACCAGCGGCGTGTTCAAATGCAGGCCGCAGAAGTCCAGGGCCAGCCGCGGATCGGTGCGCGATTCACTCATGCTTCACATCGTCCTCTATCAACCGGAGATCCCGCCGAACACCGGGAACATCATCCGCCTGGCCGCGAATACCGGGGCCGTCCTGCATCTGATCCACCCGCTCGGGTTTGCGCTGGACAGTGCCCGCGCTCGCCGCGCGGGGCTCGACTATCACGAACTCGCCCGGGTGCAAGAGTATGACAGCCTCGACCAGTGGCGGGAATCGGCCGTCCCCGGACGGGTGTTCGCGCTGACCACACGCGGCGGTACCCACTACGATGCCCCGGCATTCCGCGACGGGGATGCACTGCTGTTCGGGCCGGAGACGCGCGGCCTGCCCGAGACGGTGCTGGCGACGGTGCCGACAGAGCGATGGCTGCGCCTGCCGATGGTGCCGGGGAGCCGTAGCCTGAACCTGTCCAATGCGGTCGCGATCGTGACCTACGAGGCGTGGCGCCAGGTGGGGTTCCCCGGCGGCCAGTAAGCCGTCACTGGTCCTCGGCGGTCGGATCGCGGTCCAGCAGGCGGCGTACCGCCTCGTGCACCGATCGGCCCTGGTAGAGCACCGCATGCACCTCGGCACAGATCGGCATCTCGACCCCCGCTTGCGCGGCGCGTGCGACCGCCACCCGCGCTGTCTCCACACCCTCCACCGACTGCCCGATCCGGGCCCGCGCGGTATCCAGGTCCACGCCCTGCCCGAGTTGCAGCCCGAGACGGCGGTTGCGCGAATGGTCGTCGGTGCAGGTCAGGACCAGGTCGCCAAGTCCGGACAGTCCGGTCAGAGTGGCAGGGCACGCGCCGACCGCCTCGCCGAGGCGCTGGATTTCGGCCAGCCCGCGGGTGATCAGGGCCGCGCGCGCATTGGCACCGAAACCGGCGCCGTCGGCGATCCCGGTGGCCACCGCGAGCACGTTCTTCAGTGCGCCGCCCAGTTCCACCCCGAGGACATCGGTGTTGCGGTAGATGCGTATCGAGCGCCCGTGCAGCGCGCGCTGCAGGCACTCGGTGCGTGCCGGGTCGGTGGAGGCCGCGGTCAGCGCCGTGGGCTGCTCGCGCGCGACCTCGGCCGCGAACGACGGTCCCGAAACCAGGGCCGGGGGTTGTGCCGGGCCAAGTTCCTCGGCCGCAATCTCGTGCAACCAGGCGCCGGTGGTGGTCTCCAGGCCCTTGGTTGCCCACGCGACGACGGCCTGGCCACCGAGCCGGGGTGCGACCCAGCGCAGGGTCTCGCGAAACGCACCGGAGGGTACGGCGACCAGCACCAGGTCACGATCGCCGATCACGCCGGGATCGGCACTGACCCGCAGCCCCTCGGGGAATTGCAGATCGGGCAGATAGCGGGCGTTGCGGCGCTCGCGCGCGTAGTGTTCCGCGGTCTCCGGGTTGCGCATCCAGAGCACCACGTCGGGGTGCAGGCGCGCCGCATGGATCGCCAGCGCCGTACCCCAAGAGCCCCCGCCGAGGACGGCGATGCGCATGGCGGCCTAGGCCTGGGCCGGTCCCGACGTCGCGGCGCCATTGCCGTCGGCGGCCACCGGATTCTGCTGCTCGTTGCGATGCTGGGCGTACAGGGCCTCGAAATTGACCGGCTGCAACAGCAGTTGCGGGAAGCCGCCCTTCAGGACCAGATCGGCGATCGTCTCGCGCGCGAACGGGAACAGGACATTGGGGCAGTAGGCGCCCAGCAACTGGTTGCGCTGGTCCTCCGGGAATCCGTGCACCACGAATACCCCGGCCTGCTTGATCTCCACCAGATAGGCCGTCTTGCCCTCGGATTCGGTGGTCACGGTAAGGCCCAGTTCCACCTCGAACACACCGTCCTGCTCGTTGAGCGGGCGCGCGTTGGTGTTGAGCTGAATGCCGGTCTCGCCCTTCCAATCGCGCATGAAGACCTCCGGCGAATCCGGGGCCTCGAACGAGAGGTCCTTGATGAAGATCTTCTGGATCGAAAAGTTGGGGCCGGAGGCGTTCTCGCTGCCCTGGGTCGTCGCAGTGTTCTGGGGATTCTCTTCAGCCATGATGTTGTCCCGGTTCGTCGATGATCGTATGAATGTGGGTGGCCGGCGCATCCCGGTCGGTGCGCCCGGCAAACGGGTCAGGGGCTCTCGGCACGGGGTTCCGCAGTGGCCGCCAGGCGCGCCAGGTCGCCGGATCGGTCCAGCGCCTGCAGCTCATCGAATCCGCCGATGTGGGTATCGCCAAGAAAGATCTGCGGCACCGAGGTGCGCCCGGCGCGCTGCTCCATCTCGTGACGCAGACCCGGTTCACGATCGACCGCGTACTCGTCGAAGACATAGCCGCGCTGGTTAAGCAGACGCCGTGCCAGGAGGCAGAACGGGCAGCGCTCGCTGGAGTAGACCTCGAATCGCATTACTTCTTCTTGATCGGCATGTTGGCGGCCTGCCAGGCCTGGATGCCACCCTTGAGGTTTACCACATCCTCGAAACCGGCCGCGGTCAGCTGGGATGCAGCCATCGCCGAGCGGTTGCCGCTGCGGCAATAGACGACGACCGGCGAGCCCTTGTGCTTTTCGAGATCCGGCAGGCGCTTTTTCAGGCTGCCCAGCGGGATATGTTTCGCGCCCCCGATACGGCCGCCGGCGACTTCCTTGTCTTCGCGCACGTCCAGCACCAGGGCGTCGTCGCGGTTCATCACCCGGACCGCCTCGGCCGGCGACAGGGTGCGATACTTGCGCGTGAGCTGCCGCAGCTCGACGAACAGGATCACGCCGATCACCGCGCCCAGAGCGCCGGTCAGAATGGGATGGTTCGCAAGGAATTCGGGGAGGCGTTCGAGCATTCGGGGGACCGGATCGGATGGCGTGAAACGTCAGGAGCTGCAGAAAACGTCCTGCATCATACCGATCAGGCGCAGGGTCCGGGAGTCCCCGACCCGATAATAAACGCGGTTTGCGTCCTTGCGGGTCGCAAGAATGCCCTTGTCGCGCAGGATGCCGAGATGCTGCGAGATGTTGCTCTGCGAAGTCCCGACCTGGTCCACGATTTCCTGTACGCTGATTTCGCGGTCACCAAGAATGCAGAGGATCTTCAGGCGCAGCGGATGGGACATTGCCTTCAGCGAACGCGACGCGCGTTCAATGTCCTCGTCCTGGGACATCAATTCTTCGACGGTCATGTCGTCTTCAACCGTTTCGTTACTCACGATAATCCTCTTGGTCCCGAGGGCGCGGCCTCGTAACTGGGTAAGAATATAAGCACCTAAACGTACCCCGATATGCGAATTTGCGCAATGTTGATGGTAAATCTGTGGCTGAGCGGATTGCTGATCGCGGTCCTGCCGGCCCATGCCGAGCTCGATCCGGAGGCCGAACTGGAAGAAACGCGCGCGGCTATCGGCGACCTCGAACGCAGCCTGGAAGAACGCCGCGCAGCACTCGAGGTGCTGGAGGAGCGGGCCGCATCCGCCGCCCGCGGAACGCGCGAGTCGCGACGCGAGATGCGGGCACTGGACCAGGCACGGGCGGAGCAGGGCGAGCGCATTGCGGCCCAGCAGGCGCACGTAGATGCGGCCGAGGGGGAACTGGAGGCGGCCCGCGCGACGGCGGCGGGCCTGGTCCGGGACCAGTGGCAGCAGGGCCGGCACCCGGGGCGGATCCCCGACGGCGATGCCGGCAGTCGGCACGCCCGGGAATTCGCCCGGCGCATCCAGGCAGCACGCGAAGAGGCGCTGACGGCGGTTCAGGAGCGGATCGACCGCCTGCGGGCAGCCCGTACGGAACTGGAACACGAGCAGGCGGTACTCGAGGAGCAGCACGCCCGGAAGCGGGCGCTGGTGGCGCAACTGGAACGCGAAGAGGCCGCTCAACGGGCCGCGCTGGCCGAGGTCGAGGCGGCCATGGATGATGAGGCGCTGCGCCTGGATCGACTGCGCCGCAATGCCGAGACCCTGGAGGAGCTGATCGACGACGTCCGCTCCCGCGCGGCCGAGGGCCCCATGCCGGGCGGATCACCGGGGCCCGACATGCAGGGACCGGAGGTGGCCTTTGCCCGGTTGCGCGGGGAGCTGCCCCGGCCGGTGGAGGGTTCCGTGGTCCGCAGTTTCAACAGTTCGCGCGACGGCCGGCTGCAGTCGCGCTGGCGCGGGGCGGTTCTGGCGGTGGACGAGGACCGCGAGACGCGCGCAGTGCATGGTGGCGAGGTGGCGTACGCCGACTGGATGCAGGGCTACGGCTTCCTGGTGATCCTGAATCACGGTGACAACTACCTGACCCTTTACAGCAACCTGGAGGAGATCCGGGTTGCGGAGGGACAGACAGTATCCGCCGGGGCCACGCTCGGCATCGCCGGGGAAGGCAGCGCGGCGATCGCCCCGGGGCTTTATTTCGAGATCCGCGAAGACGGCCGCCCGGTGAACCCCGAGGACTGGTGGCCGTCGGAGTAACTGGAGGTCACGCCGGGGCGTGAGTCGCGGCGCCAGCGGGCCCCCGGATCCCGTAGCCTGGAAGGCTGTTCAGGCAGGGGCCACGTCCCTGATGGTACCATCGTGGCAAATAAGCACTCGGTTTTGAGGACGGGTTGATGAAGAATTGTTTCCGAACCGGTTATGCCCTGGTCATCGGGCTGACGCTGGGTGTGATGCTGAGCGTTTCCGTAGGGGTCTACGCCGGCCGCGAGGATGGCGCGAAATCGGCCCTGCCGGTGGAAGACCTGCAGCGCTTCAGTGACGTGTACACGCGGATCAAGCGCAATTACGTCACCGACGTGGATGACAAGGAACTGCTGGACGACGCGATCCAGGGGATGCTGTCCGGCCTGGATCCGCATTCGGCCTATCTGGATGAACAGCAATTCGAGGATATCCAGGTCGGGACCTCCGGCGAGTTCGGCGGACTGGGGATCGAGGTCGGCATGGAAGATGGCTTCGTCAAGGTCATCGCACCAATCGATGACACCCCCGCCAGCCGCGCCGGGGTCGAGGCCGGCGACCTGATCATTCGGCTCGATGGCGAGTCGGTCAAAGGTATGACCCTGTCGGACGCGGTCGACCAGATGCGGGGCGAAAAGGGCACGGACATCACGCTGACCATCCTGCGCGAGGGCGAGGACAGCCCGCGCGAGGTCACGATTACCCGCGACGTGATCCAGGTTCAGAGTGTGCGCGCAGAAATTCTGGAGGACGGCTATGGCTATGTCCGGATCAGCAACTTCCAGACCCGCACCGCGCGTGATCTGGTACGTGCCATCGAGGAGATGCAGGAGGAAGGCGAGCTCAAGGGGCTGGTGCTGGACCTGCGCAATAACCCCGGCGGCATCCTGAACGGATCGGTCGGGGTGTCCGATGCGTTCCTCGAGGACGGCCTGATCGTCTACACCGAAGGGCGCCTGGAAGAATCGCAGTTCCGCTACCGTGCCTCGCCGGGAGACGTGCTGAACGGGGCCCCGATGGCAATCCTGGTCAACCGGGGCTCCGCGTCGGCTTCCGAGATCGTCGCCGGGGCATTGCAGGATCATCGGCGCGCGATCGTGATGGGGCAGAATACCTTTGGCAAGGGCTCGGTACAGACTATCCTGCCGCTCGGCGAGCGTACCGGAATCAAGCTGACCACTGCCCGCTATTTCACGCCCGACGGCCGCTCGATCCAGGACCATGGCATCGAGCCGGACATCCGGCTGGAAAACCTGGAGGTCGCGCGGGGCGAAGCGGCCGACAACGGCGGTGCGGCGTTGCGGCCCGGACTGCCCGAGCGTGACACCCCGGAGGCGCAGGAGGACGAAAATGGCGAGGTCCTCGCGGAACGCGACTACGGTCTGAGCGAGGCCCTGAACCTGCTGAAGGGTCTGTCGTTCTACAACGGGCACTGAACCGACACTCATTGACAGGCCGGAGGCCCCCGGCCGAGGGCGCCTCCCCGTACTCATGGAGGCGAGCATGCCCAGCGTACTGCTACCCCTGGCAACCGGGGCCGAGGAACTTGAGGCCGTCACCGTCATCGACCTGCTGCGGCGCGCGCAGTTCGAGGTAACCGTCGCTGGGCTGGAGGACGGGCCGGTGTCCTGCTCGCGCGGCACGGTGATCGTGCCCGACACTACCCTGGATTCGGTGATCGGCCAGGACTTCGATCTGATCGTGCTGCCCGGGGGACTCCCCGGGGCCAACCACCTGCGTGACGACCCCCGTGTGCAGGAGTGCCTGCGCGATCAGGCCGCACGCGATGGCTGGCTCGGTGCGATCTGCGCCGGGCCGAAGGCGCTCGCCGAAGCGGGGCTGCTGGAGGGGCGGCGGGTCACCGCATTCTCCGGTGCACTGGACGAGGCCGGTATACCCTCCACCGGGGCACCGGTAGAGGTGGACGGCAAGGTGATCACCGGACGCGGGCCCGGTGTGGCCATGGACTTTGCACTGACCCTGATTGAGCGACTGGCCGGGCGCGAAGCCCGTGACCAGGTCGAGCGGCCGCTATTGCGGGCGGAATAGGAACGCGGTCACGGACGCGCTGGCGATGGCCTTCGCCGGGCTTGCACGGGGCTCATCGCCGAAGGACGCACACAAAAAACCCGGCCGCCGAGGCCGGGTTTGGCAGATCGCCCGGCGCAGCCGCGGATTCAGGCGGCGCGCCGCAGGAACGGGCGCTGGCCCGACTGCACTGCACGGCGGATGAAGTCGGCCCGGCCGTCCTCGCGCTCGTTCAGGTTGTCGGCGCACTGCGACGGCTCGTAGGCTGCGGCCGCCAGCATCACTTCGAGTTCGCACAGGTCGACCTTGGGCTCGGTGAGCTGTTCCGGCTTCACGTTCAGAATGCGGCCAACGTTCCAGAACATGCGCGGGTTCCAGAGCTTGGTCTGGACACGTGGGGACTGGAACAGAGCGACGCAGCGGTTGTTGAGTTCTTGCTGATCCATTGGGAACCTCCGATAACGCATTTTTCAGGCGCAGGCGAATCTAGCCGAGCCGCGGCTCGAATACAAGCGTTTTCTGATGGAGGGCCGCAGAGTCTTATTCGACGGTGACCGATTTCGCCAGGTTGCGCGGCTGATCGACGTCCGTTCCCTTCAGGACCGCCGTGTGATAGGCCAGCAATTGTAGCGGAATGGCGAACAGGATGGGCGCCAGCCAAGCATTGGTGGTATCGCGGCGCGGCAGGCCCACCCAGGCGTCGTCCGGGCCCAGGGCCCGCGCCGCATTTTCCTCGCCGATCACGATCAGCTGGCCGCCGCGGGCGCGGACCTCCTGCAGGTTGCTGGAGAGTTTTTCCAGCTGGGCGTCGTCGGGCGCCACCGCAATCACGGGCATTTCAGTGTCCACCAGCGCCAGCGGCCCGTGCTTGAGCTCGCCGGAGGGATAAGCCTCCGCGTGAATGTAGGAGATCTCCTTCAGCTTGAGGGCGCCCTCCAGCGCAATGGGATAGTAGACGCCGCGCCCCAGGAACAGCGCGTGGTGACGCTCGACCAGGCGCTCGGCGATGCCGGCGATCGGTGCGTCCAGCGCCAGCAGGCGCGCCATTTCGTCGGGCAGCGCATGCAGTGCAGCGATCCCGCTGGCCTGGGCGTCGGCCGACAGATGGCTGGCTCGCGCGTACCGTCCCAGGGTCAGGGTCAGCAGTGCGAGGGCTGCGAGCTGGGTGGTAAAAGCCTTGGTCGAGGCGACACCGATCTCCGGTCCGGCATGGGTCATCAATACGCGGTCGGCGGTGCGCGCCATGGTGCTTTCGGGGACATTGCAGATCGCCAGGCGTACGGCGAACGGTTCGGCATGCGCCTGCTTCAGGACCGCCAGGGTATCCGCGGTTTCGCCGGACTGAGAGATCACCACCAGCAGGGTCCCGGGCGCAATAACATGCCGCCGGTAGCGATATTCGCTGGCCACCTCGACCTGCGCCGGCAGGCCGAGGTGCTCCTCGATCCAGTGGCGCGCGACCAGGCCGGCATGGAAGCTGGTGCCGCAGGCCACGATCTGCACGCCGGCCACCGAGTCCAGTGCGGCAGCGGTATCGGGCCCAAGGATATTTTCGAGGATCGCGTCGGCGCCGAGCCGGCCCGTCAGGGTACGAGCGAGGGCTTCGGGCTGTTCGTGAATCTCCTTCAGCATGAAGTGGCGGTATTCGCCCCGCGCGGCGATGGTCTGTTCGCCGCGGCTCTCCCGCACCGGGCGATCCACTGGGGCCCCGCTGGCATCCTGGATGATGATCCCGGCGCGGGTCAGGCATGCGGCATCGCCATCTTCGAGATCAACGAACCGCTGGGTCACGGGCAGCAACGCCTGGATGTCGGAGGCGGCAAAGTTCTCGCCAATCCCCAGGCCGATCAGCAACGGGCTGCCGTGGCGCGCCACCAGGACCCGATCGGGAAAATCCGTCACCAGGGCAGCCACCGCGTAGGCCCCGGACAGCCGGTCACAGACCCGGTGCAGGGCGGCCAGAGGGTCCGTTGCAGGCTGCTGCAGTTCGCGCTCCAGCAAGTGGGCGATCACCTCGCTGTCGGTGCTTGAGGTGCAGATCCACCCCGCCTCGGCCAGCTCTGTGCGCAACTGGGCGTGGTTTTCGATAATTCCGTTGTGAACGATCGCCACCTGGCCGTCGCGCGAGCGGTGCGGGTGGGCGTTGACCTCGGTGGGCGGGCCGTGGGTTGCCCACCGCGTGTGTGCGATTCCCGCGGTCCCGCGCAGGGCACGGGCGGCCACCGCCTGTTCGAGGACTGCAACCTTGCCCGCTGTCCGCGCCTCGTGGATGGCATCATCGCCCAGCACGGCGATGCCCGCAGAGTCGTAACCGCGATATTCAAGTCGGTGCAGCCCTTCGGTCAGGACCGGCACCAAGTTGCGTTCGCCGATTCCGGCGACCAGGCCGCACATCCCTCAGCCCTCCGCCGGTGCGTCGCCCTTGCGCGGGCGGGGCCAGTCCGGGATGGTGCGGGCCCGCGGCCGGGTCAGCGCGAGAGCGCCCGGTGCCACATCCTGCGACAGAGTGGACCCGGCCCCTACGGTGGCGCCGGCCCCGATGCTGAGCGGCGCCACCAGTGCGGTGTTGGAGCCGACAAAGGCCTCGGCTCCGATCTCGGTATGGTGCTTGTGCGCACCATCATAGTTGCAGGTAATGGTGCCGGCACCAAGGTTGGCGCCGGTGCCGACATGGGCGTCGCCGACATAGCTCAGGTGCGGAACCTTGGCGCCGGCATCCAGAACGGCATTCTTGATCTCGACAAAATTACCGATGCGCACGTTCGGTCCGATTTGCGACCCGGGGCGCAAACGGGCGAACGGGCCGATGCACGCGTCCTCCGCTACGTTCGCCTGCTCGAGAACGCTGTGTGCTGCAATCTCGGCCCGGGAACCGACCGTACAGTCGCGTAACACGCAGCCGGGGCCAACACGCACGTCGTCGCCGAGCACTACGCGGCCCTCGAGGACGACGTTGACGTCGATCTGACAATCCTGCCCGTGCTCCAGCGAACCACGCAGATCGAAGCGCGCCGGATCCGCGAGCGCCAGCCCGGCCCGCATCAGGCTCAGGGCCTGGTCCCGCTGCAGCAGGCGTTCCTGCTCGGCAAGCTGCGCGCGGTCGTTGACGCCCAGCACGGCATCGGGGCAATCACTGCGAATCAGGGCCACGGACGTGCGGTCGGCGACCGCACGCTCGACCACATCGGTCAGATACCATTCGCGCCCGGCCTCCGGGGGGGGCTCGCAGGCCGCCAGCCAGCGGCGCAGCGAACCCGCACGCCCCGCAAGCACGCCAGTATTGATGGTCTGGATCGCGCGCTCTGTGGCATCGGCGTCGGCGTGCTCGACTATCCGTGCGAGCGTGCCGTCCGCATCCACAATCAACCGACCGTAGCCGGCGGGGTCGGTGACTTCCGCGCCGAGGACCGCCAGCTCGCTGGCCGCCGCGGCGCAGGCTTCGAGGTCGCCGACCGGGATACGCGGGACATCCCCGTAGGTAACCAGGACGCGGGCGTGGTCGGGTACGCCATCCAGCGCGACGGCGACCGCATGTCCGGTTCCGGCCGGCCGGCCCTGATCCACCCAAGTGACCGGCGCGTCCGCCAGGGCTTCGCGCACGCGATCCTGCTGATGGCTGACGACCACCGAGACGGCATCGGGTCGCAGCGCGGCGACCCGTTCCAGGCAGTGCGCCAGGAGTGGCTTGCCCGCTAGCGCCTGCAGGACCTTGGGCTGCCGCGAGCGCATGCGAGTGCCCCTGCCCGCGGCCAGCACGATCACATGCAGCGGTGCGGACGCACTCATGGCGCCAACAAGAAAGCCGCCCGCGGGCGGCTCCTGACCGGACAACACGACGCCACAAGGCCAGGCCCTACCGGAACACGTGGACCCACGGTGTCTAGCCCTTGCGCCGCAGCTTCTGGATCATCTGCAGCCGCGCGGCGGCCTCCGCGAGCTCGGCCTGGGCGCGGGCGTAATCGAAATCGGCCTTTGAGTCGGCCAGCGCCTCCTCGGCACGCTTTTTCGCTTCCAGTGCCTCGGCTTCGTCGAGGTCCTTGGCCCGGATCGCGGTGTCGGCGAGCACCGTCACGTGGTAGGGCTGGACCTCGAGGATCCCGCCCGACACGAACACCGGCTGAGGATCCTCGCCTTCGTTTTCCAGGATCCGCAGCTCGCCCGGGTTGAGGCGTGCAAGCATCTGCGTATGCCCGGCATAGACGCCGACCTCGCCACCTTCGGCGGGCGCGGCGATCATCAGGGCGGTGCCGGAGTAGATGGACTCCTCGGCACTGACCACATCCACGTGCATGTTCATGGGCATGTTGAGTGCTCCTTAACCGAGCTTGTCGGCCTTTTCGACGGCCTCTTCGATCGTGCCCACCATGTAGAAGGCCTGTTCGGGCAAGTGATCGTACTCACCGTCCACGATCGCCTTGAACGCCCGGATCGTGTCCTTCAGGGACACATACTTGCCAGGCGCCCCGGTGAAGACCTCGGCAACGAAGAACGGCTGCGACAAAAAGCGCTGGATCTTGCGCGCCCGGGCCACAACCAGCTTGTCGTCTTCCGACAGCTCGTCCATGCCGAGGATCGCGATGATGTCCTTCAGTTCCTTGTAGCGCTGCAAGGTGCCCTGGACGGCTCGCGCGGTGTCGTAGTGCTCCTGACCGATGATTTGCGGATCCAGCTGGCGCGAGGTCGAGTCCAGCGGGTCTACGGCCGGGTAGATACCCAGTTCGGCGATCTGGCGCGACAGCACGACGGTAGCGTCAAGGTGCGCGAAGGTCGTTGCAGGGGAGGGGTCGGTCAGGTCGTCCGCCGGCACGTAGACCGCCTGGATCGAGGTGATCGAGCCCTTCTTGGTAGAAGTGATGCGCTCCTGCAGCACACCCATCTCTTCCGCCAGGGTCGGCTGGTAGCCCACCGCGGAGGGCATGCGCCCCAGCAGCGCGGAGACCTCGGTCCCGGCCAGGGTGTAACGGTAGATGTTGTCGATGAACATCAGCACGTCGCGGCCTTCGTCGCGGAAGAACTCGGCCATGGTCAGGCCGGTCAGCGCCACGCGCAGACGGTTGCCCGGCGGCTCGTTCATCTGGCCATAGACCAGGGCCACCTTGTCGAGGACGTTGGAGTCCTTCATCTCGTGGTAGAAGTCGTTCCCTTCACGGGTACGCTCGCCTACCCCGGCGAAGACCGAGTAGCCGGAGTGCTCGATCGCGATGTTCCGGATCAGTTCCATCATGTTCACGGTCTTGCCCACGCCGGCACCACCGAACAGGCCGACCTTGCCGCCCTTGGCGAACGGGCACAGCAGGTCGATGACCTTGATGCCGGTTTCCAGCAGCTCGGTAGAGCCCGCCTGCTCGTCGAAGGTCGGGGCGGCTCGGTGGATCGACCAAGTCTCCTGGGCCTCCACGTCACCGGCGTTATCCACCGGACGACCGAGGACGTCCATCACCCGCCCCAGGGTGCCCTTGCCGACCGGCACGGAGATCGGCTTTCCGGTAGCGGTGACCTCGGTCTGGCGCTTCAGGCCTTCGGTGGAGCCCATGGCAATGGTACGCACCACGCCGTCGCCCAGCTGCTGCTGGACCTCGAGCGTCAGACCGTTTTCCAGCGTCAGCGCGTCGTAGATCTTGGGTGCCTCGCCGTGGGAAAACTCCACGTCCACGACGGCGCCGATGATTTCGACAATCTTTCCAGAACTCATGTGTTCATTCCTCGTAAGTCGTAATTCTTGCCGGGGCGGTCGCGAACGCGCGCGGCGTCACACCGCAGCCGCGCCGCTGACGATCTCGGAGATCTCCTGCGTAATCGCGGCCTGGCGCGCCTTGTTGTAGACGAGCTGCAGGTCCTTGATCATGGTGCCGGCGTTGTCGGAGGCAGACTTCATCGCCACCATCCGTGCGGCCATTTCGCATGCCACGTTCTCGACCACGGCCTGATAGATCAGCGACTCGACATAGCGCTCCAGCAGGGTATCCATGACCGGGACCGTTTCCGGTTCGTAGATGTAGTCCCAGTGATGCTTGAGCGATTCGTCCTGGCTCGGCGCGGTCGGCAGCAGCTGGGTCAACTCCGGCTGCTGCGTCATGGTGTTGACGAACTTGTTCTCCAGCAGAACCACCCGATCGATCTTTTCGTCGCGGAAGTTGTCGAGCACCACCTTGACCGACCCGATCAGGTCCCCCATATGCGGACGGTCGCCCAGGTCCGTGGCCTGGGCGACGATGTTGCCGCCAAGGCGCTTGAAAAACGCCTGGGCCTTGTTGCCGATCACGCACAGGTCGACCTCGACGCCCTCGTCGCGGTAACGACGCATCTGATTAACCGCGAGCTTGAACAGGTTGGTGTTCAGGCCCCCGCACAGGCCGCGATCGGTGGACACGATAATCAATGCGACGCGCTTGACCTCGCGCTCGACCATGAACGGATGCCGGTACTCGGCATTCGCCATCGCCACATGTCCGATCACGTCGTGGATCTTCTGGGCGTAGGGCCGCGACTCTTCCATGCGGTCCTGGGCCTTGCGCATCTTGGACGCCGCGACCATCTCCATGGCCTTGGTGATCTTCTGAGTATTCTGGATACTCTTGATCTGCGTCCGGATCTCCTTAGTGCCCGCCATTGCGTGCTCCCGTTACCAGCTGTGCTTGGCCTTGAACTCTTCCAGGGCCTTCTTGAGCTGGGCCTGGATGGAGTCGTTGTAATCACCCGTACGGTTGATCTCGTCCAGGAGATCCTTCTGCGAGGAACGCGCGTAAGCGAGGAGCTCCTTTTCGAAGCTTACGATCTTGTCCTCCTCGACATCGTCGAGGTAGCCCTCGTTGGCGGCGTACAGGGAGAAGGCCATTTCGCCGATGGACATCGGCTGGTACTGGCCCTGCTTCATCAGCTCGGTCACCCGCTTGCCGCGATCCAGCTGCTTGCGGGTGTGCTCGTCGAGGTCCGAAGCGAACTGCGAGAACGCCGCCAGCTCGCGATACTGTGCAAGGGCCAGACGGATGGTCCCGCCCAGCTTCTTGATGATATTGGTCTGGGCCGAGCCGCCCACACGCGAGACCGACAGACCGGCGTTGATGGCCGGGCGGATTCCGGAGTTGAACAGGTCGGTCTCCAGGAAGATCTGGCCGTCGGTAATCGAGATCACGTTGGTCGGTACGAACGCGGACACGTCCCCGGCCTGGGTCTCGATAATCGGCAACGCGGTCAGCGAGCCGGTCTGGCCCTTGACCTCGCCATTGGTCATCTGTTCGACATAGTCGACGTTGACCCGCGACGCGCGTTCCAGCAGCCGCGAATGCAGGTAGAACACGTCGCCGGGATAGGCCTCGCGACCCGGCGGGCGACGCAGCAACAGCGACACCTGGCGATAGGCCCAGGCCTGCTTGGTCAGGTCGTCGTAGACGATCAGGGCGTCTTCGCCGCGATCGCGGAAATATTCGCCCATGGTGCAGCCGGCGTACGGCGCGATGAATTGCATCGCGGCCGACTCCGAGGCGTTGGCAGCGACGATGATGGTGTTCTCCATCGCACCGGCCTCTTCCAGCTTCGCGACCACGGACGCGACCGATGAGGCCTTCTGCCCGACCGCGACATAGATGCACTTAACGCCGGAGTCCTTCTGATTGATGATCGCGTCGATCGCCACCGCCGTCTTGCCGGTCTGGCGGTCGCCGATGATCAGTTCGCGCTGACCACGGCCCACCGGGACCATCGCATCGATCGCCTTGATCCCGGACTGGACCGGCTGGTCGACCGACTGGCGGTCGATGACGCCAGGGGCAATCTTCTCGATCGGGCTGGTCTGATCGCTTTCGACGGGGCCCTTGCCGTCGATTGGGCGACCCAGCGAGTCGACCACGCGGCCCAGCAGCGCCTCGCCCACCGGGACCTCGAGAATCCGGCCGGTACAACGAACGGTGTCGCCTTCGGTGATGTGCTTGTAGTCACCCAGGATGACCACGCCAACGGAGTCGCGCTCAAGGTTGAGCGCCATGCCGAAGGTGTCGCCGGGGAACTCGAGCATTTCGCCCTGCATCACGTCTCCGAGGCCATGCACGCGAGCGATGCCGTCGGTCAGGCTGACCACGGTGCCCTCGTTCGAGGCCTCGGCGGACGCATCGAATTTCTCGATGCGCTGTTTGATCAGATCACTGATCTCGGAGGGATTCAGTTGCATGATAATTTCCTCTTAGCGACTCAAATTGGCGGCCAGGCGGTCCAGCTGGCCTCGCACGGAGCCGTCGATAACCAGGTCGCCGGCGCGGATGATGGCCCCTCCAAGCAGAGAGCTGTCGACCGAACTGGTCAGATCGACTTCGCAGCCCAGGCCCTTGACCAGCGCATCTTGGATCTCTTTCTTCTGCGCCTGGGTCAGCTTGCGGTAGGCAATGACATTGGCGTGTACGCGCTTTTCGGCCTCGGCGCGGAATGCGGCAAACGCTTCGTGGACGGCCGGCAGCGCGGCAAGGCGGCCGTTCTCCGCAAGCAGCCGCACGAGGTTCGCGACTTCCGGGTCCAGCTTGTCACCGGCCACGTCGAGTACCAGCTGCGCGCGCTCGGCACGCGGCAGGCGCGGATTGGTGAGCAAGGCGTGCATCTGCGGATCGCGGGCAATCATGGCCAGCAACTCGAGCTGCTCGCCCCACCCGGCGAGATCCTCTTTCTCGCCGGCTCGGTCGAAGGCCGCACGGGCATAGGGACGGGCGACCGAAATCAGGTCTGACATAACGTCTCCTTAGAGCTTGGCCGTGAGCTTCTTGAGAAGCTCGCCATGCGCCTTGGCGTCGATTTCCTTGGCCAGGATCTGCTGGGCGCCGGCGACCGCCAGGCTGGAAACCTGCTTGCGCAGGTCCTCGCGCGCCCGGTTGATCTCCTGCTCGATCTCGGACTGTGCGGCTTCCTTGATCCGCTCGCCTTCCTCGCGCGCCTGGGTCTTGCTTTCCTCGACCAGTTCGCTGGCGCGCTTCTGCGCGGAGGCGATGATTTCGTTGGCCTGCTGCTTGGCCTCCTTCAGGACCTCGGCAGCCCGCTCCTCGGCCAGCTCCCGTTCCTTCGCGCCGCGCTCGGCGGCCGCCAGACCGTCGGCAATTTTCTTGCGTCGCTCTTCCAGGGCATTGGACATGGGCGGCCAGACGTAGCGCATCGTGAACCACACGAAGACGCTGAACGCCAGCAACTGGCCGATGATGGTCAGATTGATATTCATCCTGCTACCTCAGGTTGACGAGTGGAGGGGGTCCTCTCGGGACTCGCTCAGCCTGTTAACCCAGCGCGAACAGGACGTACAGACCGATACCCACGCCGATCATCGGCACGGCGTCGGTCAGGCCCATGACGATGAAAAACTGGGTACGCAGCATTGGGATCAGTTCGGGCTGACGGGCCGCACCTTCGAGGAAGCGACCGCCCAGGGTGCCCACGCCGATCGCGGCGCCGACAGCGGCCAGGCCCAGGAGCAGCGAGCCAGCCAGAACGATCAGAGCGTTTGCCATTTCCATTTTTGTATCTCCAGTCGAGTGTTTAAAAAGTCAGTTGTGTAAGGAAATCGGGATCAGTGGTCTTCGCTGTACGCCATGTCGAGATAGACAACAGTCAGCACCATGAAGATGAAGGCCTGCAACGGCACCACCAGGATGTGGAAGATCGCCCAGCCCACGTGAAGCACGCCGCCAGCCAGACCCATGATCAGGCCCGCGGAGTACATGACACCGATCAGGATGAAGATCATCTCCGCGGCGTACAGATTTCCGAACAGTCGCAGGGCGAGCGAGGCCGGTTTGGCCAGCAGGTTGATGAACTCCAGCACGAAATTGATCACCCAGAAGATCGGCTTCAGGAACACGATGCTGGTTTGGAAGGGGATCCCCGTGAGCTCCTTGATGAAGCCGACCGGGCCCTTGATCTTCAGCGAGTAGTAGATGATGAGGATGAACACGCCCAGCGCGAGACCGGCGGTCACGTTGATGTCCGTGGTCGGCACGATCTTGAAATACGGGATACCCAGCAGGTAGGCGATGTGCGGGATCAGGTCGACCGGCATCAGGTCCATCAGGTTGAGCAGGAAGATCCAGACGAAGATGGTCAGCGCCAGCGGGGCGACCATGTCGTTCTTGTGCTTGAAGGAGCCACGAACGTTGTCGTTAACGAAGTCCATGAGCATTTCGACGAAATTCTGCCAGCCGGCAGGGACCCCGGCCGTAACCTTCTTGGCAGCGGCGCGAAATGTGAGTACAAAGAGCAGACCGAGGGCAATGGACCAGAACATCGAGTCCACATGGATGGCCCAGAAGCCCATCTCGGCGGCTTCGGTGCTGCTGGTCGCGAAGCTCATCCCGTTCTCGGGATGAAAGCCAAAGGTGAGATTCGTCAGATGGTGAGCGATGTGCTCTTCCATCGTCGGCAGTTCACTTTCCGAAGCCATGCTGTTATCTCGTCATTGCTTGATCAGAAACCCGGTGCATCCACCAGACGGGCAGCAGATGGACCAGCAGGAAGACGCCGAACAGGGCCACCAGATTCGGGTCGGCGAGATGGGCGAACACCACGCCGAATGCAATCGCGATCAACAGCAGGCGACCCGCCTCTGCGGCCATCATGCGGCCCGCGAGCGCGCCGGCCTCGGTGGCGCGATAGCCCCGGAACACGATGCCCGCGACCAGTGCATTGCCAAGGGTCGCGACCGCCCCGCCGATCAGGCCGGAAAGCGCCGCGACCGGGGGAAACAGGGCCAGGATCAGGCCTGTCAGTATCAGCGTTGCGGCAAGCTGCAGACCGAGTGACTGTAGGGCGTGTCTGGAGCGTCGCGGTGTCATTCGGCGGATGGGCAGGCCCACCCCCTGTCGCAAAAAGTGCGCGTAGTATAAGAGTCCGCTTTTATTAGGTCAAACCTCTGAATGCCCGTCGGGGCGGGTTTTCCGCCGCGTACAGGGCGATACGAGACGGGGTCCGAGTCGGCCTCGTGGATACACGGATCCGGGTTGCATGGATCATGTTTCCCTCAGTGGATATGCGCGAGGATGCCGTCGAGCTCGTCGAGGCTGTTGTACTCGATGACCAGGCGACCCTTGCCCTGACGGTTGTAACGGACCTGAACCGGCGCGCCGAGCTGGTCGGCCAGGCGGCTTTCGAGCTGCCGGACCTCGGGCGGCGGTCCCGCCTCCGGGTTGCGTTTCGGGGTTGCGGCAAGGACCTTCTTCACCAGTTGCTCGGTGGCACGCACGGACAGCCCGCGCTTGACCACGGTGGCAGCCACGCCCGGCTGGTCATCCAGCGGGACCGCCAGCAGGCAGCGAGCATGCCCCATCTCCAGGCGGCCTTCGTTGACATGCTCCTTGACGGTGTCGTGCAGTTCCAGCAAGCGCAGCAGGTTGGTGACGGCGGTGCGCGAACGTCCGACGGCCTCGGCGGCGGCCTGGTGGGTCATCTCGAATTCGCCGATCAGGCGGCGGATCGCCAGGGCCTCTTCCAGCGGGTTGAGGTCCTCGCGCTGGATGTTCTCGATCAGCGCCATGGCCGCTGCGGCCTGATCGGGGATCTCGCGCACCACCGCCGGCACCATCTCGAGCCCGGCAAGCTGTGCCGCACGCCAGCGTCGTTCACCCGCAATCAGTTCGAAACCGTCCTCCAGACGCCGGACCACCACGGGCTGCACGATTCCCTGGGCGCGGATCGAATCGGCCAGTTCGGCGAGCGCCTCCTCGGAGATGTGGGTACGTGGCTGGTAGCGGCCACGCCGGATCTGCTCGACCGGCAGCTGCTCCAGGCGATCGCTTTCGTCGCCCCCGGTCTGCGCCCCGGAGAGCAGGGCATCAAGGCCTCGACCCAGTCCACGTTTCGCCATAAGTCGTCCGGTTCCTGCCAGGGTGGTTGCAAAAGCAGCGGGCTAGCGCCGCAGCATTTCGCCGGCCAGGGCCAGATAGGCCACCGCGCCGCGCGAGGAGGCATCATACAACAATGCGGGCTGGCCGAAGCTCGGGGCCTCGGCTAGCCGGATGTTGCGCGGGATCACGGTGCGGAACACGCGGTCGCCGAAGTGACCGGTCAGCTGCGCGGAGACATCGCCGGACAGCCGATTGCGCGGGTCGAACATGGTGCGCAACAGCCCGGCGATGCGCAGCGCCGGGTTGGGGCCGCGCTGAATGCTCTCGATGGTGCGCATCAAGGCGGTCAGACCTTCCAGGGCGTAGTATTCGCACTGCATCGGGATCATTACGCCATCGGCGGCCACCAGGCCATTGACCGTCAGCAGGTTCAGCGATGGCGGACAGTCGATCAGGATATGGTCGTAATGCGAAGCCGCGGGTGCCAGCGCCTCGCGCAGGCGGTATTCGCGCCGCTCCTGGTCCATCAGCCGAACCTCGGCGACGGTCAGATCGCTGTTCGCCGGGACCAGATCGTAACCGGCCTCGACCCGGTGAGCCGCACGTTCCACGGTGGTCTCTCCCAGCAGCAGCTCGCAGGAGGTCGGGTCGTCGGCATGTTTGTCGACCCCGGAGCCGGTGGTCGCATTGCCCTGAGGGTCGAGATCGATCACCAGCACGCGCTTGCCCAGGCGGGTCAGCGATGCCGCCAAGTTTACGCAGGTGGTCGTCTTGCCGACGCCTCCCTTCTGGTTGGTGATGGCCAGGGTCTGGGTCACGCTGTTCTCTCGATAATGGCGACATGGCGTTCGGCCATTTCGCCGGGAATAGTAACCGGGTCGACCTGCCGATACGACCAGGGGGCCGGCAATGGCGCCTCTACCACCTTGCGCTGCCCGAGCATGGCCAGCACCCGCCCGCCCGGCGCCACCGTATGGGCGACGCGCGCCAGCATCCCGGACGGGGCCTTGAAGGCCCGCGAGAGCACCGTGGTATACAGCCCCTCGGGCTGGAAATCCTCGATGCGCGCGTGGATCGCCTCGGCGTTCGCCAGCCCCGTCAGCCCGATCACGTTGCGGAGGAAACGGATGCGTTTGGCCGCGCTGTCCAGCAGACAGAAGTCCCGCTCGCGCTCCGTGGCGGCCAGGATGAACCCGGGGAGGCCCGCCCCGGTACCCACATCGAGCACCCGCTTGCCCTGAAGATACGGACGCAGGGTGAGGCTGTCGAGTACATGCCGCGGGATCAACTGCCCCGGATCGCGCACCGCGGTGAGATTGTGCACGCGATTCCAGCGCCGGAGTTCGGCCAGGTAGGTGGCCAGCACCTCCTGCGCACGGGCGTCCAGATCCCATGCATCGGCGTAGGGCGCTAGTTGTGCCGCCCAGTCCTCACTCGCCACTGGCACGCTGCTTCAAGTGCACGGCCAGGGCCGAGAGCGCGGCCGGGGTAACGCCCGGGATGCGCTGGGCCTGGGCCAGGGTGTGCGGACGGAATTCGGCGAGCTTCTGGCGAATCTCGCTGGAAAGGCCGTGGACCCGGTCGTAGTCGAGGCCATCCGGCAGGGCGGTCTGCTCGGCCTTCGCCTGGCGCTCGATCTCGGCCTGCTGGCGCTCGATGTAGCCGGCGTACTTGGCCTGGATCTCGACCTGCTCGCAGACATCCGGGGTGCACTCGGTTGCCAGTTCCGGCAGGGCGCTCATAAGGCTCGAGTAGTCGGCCTGCGGGCGGCGCAGCAGGTCCAGCAGCGTGGCCTCGGGGTCCGGGGTTCCACCCAGGAGTTCGGTCAGGGCCGGGCGGCAGCGCTGAGCGCGATCGGGGCGCACACTGGCCAGGCGCTCGTGCTCGGCGTCGATAGCCGCGGCGCGGCGCTGGAAGCGGGTCCAGCGGACGTCGTCGATCAGACCGAATTCCCGGCCCACCGGGGTCAGGCGCAGATCGGCATTGTCCTCGCGCAGCAACAGCCGGTACTCGGCACGCGAGGTGAACATGCGATAGGGCTCCTGGGTGCCCCGGGTCACCAGGTCGTCGATCAGCACCCCGATATAGGCCTCGGAACGCTGCGGGATCCACGGTTCGGCGGCCTGCACCAGGCGCGCGGCGTTCAAGCCTGCGACCAGGCCCTGGGCCGCGGCCTCCTCGTAACCGGTGGTGCCATTGATCTGACCGGCAAAGAACAGGTTGCCGATCTCGCGTGTGGCCAGGCTCGGGCGCAGGCCGCGCGGGTCAAAGTAGTCGTATTCGATCGCGTAGCCGGGGCGCGTGATGCGCGCCTGCTCGAAGCCTTCG
This sequence comes from Pseudomonadota bacterium, assembly GCA_051747025.1. GTDB lineage: Bacteria > Pseudomonadota > Gammaproteobacteria > Ectothiorhodospirales > Ectothiorhodospiraceae > Thioalkalivibrio. The sequence continues at coordinate 59,895 of JBNJFQ010000002.1, read as the reverse complement.
ATGCTCTGCACCAGCGGGACCTGGATCGCGTACGGCAGGGAGGTCGAGATGCCGTTGGGGTAGAGTTCGTGGGTAGTCAGACCCTCCGGCTCGACGAAGACCTGGTGGCTGGTCTTGTCGGCAAAGCGCACCACCTTGTCCTCGATCGACGGACAATAGCGCGGCCCGGTGCTGTCAATCTGGCCGCTGTACATCGGCGCCTGGTCGAGGTTTGCCCGGATCAGGTCATGGGTCTTCTCGCTGGTGCGCGCGATGTGGCAGGGACGCTGGGCGGGGTGATCGTCGGTGGATCCCATCGACGAGAACACGGGGCGCGGATCGTCGCCAGGCTGCGGCTCGAGCCGGGAGAAGTCCACGCTGCGCCCGTCGATGCGCGGCGGTGTGCCCGTCTTCAGCCGTCCGACTGCAAAGGCCATCTCGCGCAGGCGCGCTGCCAGGCGGGTACTCGGGGGGTCGCCGGCGCGACCGCCCGGCTGCCGGGTGAGTCCGGTGTGCATCTGGCCGTTGAGAAAAGTCCCGACGGTCAGCACCACCGCGCGTGTCTCGAACGCGATGCCGGCCTCCGTTATGACACCGGTGACACGGTCCCCGTCCTGGGTGATGTCGGCCACGGCCTGCTGGAAGACCTCCAGGTTGGGTTCGGCCTCGACGAACTGCCGGATCGCCTGGCGGTAGAGCTGCCGGTCGGACTGGGCGCGGGTCGCGCGCACCGCCGGGCCCTTGCGCCGGTTAAGGATGCGGAAATGAATGCCGGCCGCATCCGCGGCTCGGGCCATGACACCACCCAGGGCGTCGATCTCCTTGACCAGGTGACCCTTGCCGATCCCGCCGATAGCCGGGTTGCAGCTCATCTGGCCGATGGTCTCGATGTTGTGCGTGAGCAGCAGCGTGCGCGCGCCCGCACGCGCCGCGGCCAGCGCAGCCTCGGTGCCGGCATGCCCGCCGCCAATCACGATGACATCGAAGGAATTCGCCATGGTCCTGCTGCCCCGGTCGTGGTACCGGCCTGTGGTCGCGTGTCGCCCCCATTACAACCGGGGCGCGAAAAGCGGAATTCTAGCAGGGAGTTAGGTCGGCGCGAAGCGGCCCCGGTGAGAGTCGGTGTTCCGGGTGAATCCTTTGCCCGGGCAGTGCGCGGCGCCGCATCGGGCGGGGGATTGGTTGGCGGCGAGGCCCTGAGTTGAAGCACGACGCTGCGCCCGGGCTCGGCGATTGCTTCGGTTCGCGCGCAATGACAGGTGGTGGAGCCGGACTGGCTCCGAAGTCGAAAGGCGGGCCCGATCGCGCAAGGGGCGGCGCCCCTTTTATGGATCGCGATGCGATCCATGGGGTCTATTTGCCGATGCAGAAGCCGGCGAAGATCTCGCCGAGCAACGCCTCGTGGTCCTGGCGGCCCAGGAGTTCGTCCAGGGCATTCTCGGCCAGGCGCAGCTCCTCAGCGATCAGGTCCGGGGGCGCCTGTGCATCGATGGCCGCGAGATGCGAGACCGCCGTGCGCAGCCCGTCGAGATGGCGGGCGCGTACGCTGAATCGTTGCTGGCCGCCCTCGCCCGCACCCAGGCGATCGACGACCGCCTGTTTGAGGGCATCGATGCCGGCGCCGGTATAGGCGGAGATCGCGAGCGTATCCGACGGGGGCGCGTCGTCGACGCAGTCCAGTTTGTTCCAGACCGTGAGGCGCGGGATTTCGGGCGAGGCCGCGAGCGCCGGCTGGGCCTCGGGCCGTGTGAGATCGCGCAATTCCAGGATCAGGTCGGCACCTGTGGCCGCTTCGCGTGCCCGCTGCATGCCGATCAGCTCCACCGGATCGTCACTGGTATGCAGGCCCGCAGTGTCAATCAGCTCCACCGGAATCCCCTGGATGGCGATCGGAGAGCGCAGCACATCGCGGGTGGTCCCCGGGCGGTCGGTTACGATCGCGACCTCGCTCTCGGCCAGACGGTTCATGAGGCTGGACTTTCCGACATTCGGGGCGCCAACCAGCGCCAGGCGCAGACCCTGGGCGTAGTAGCGCGCCGGGCGCAAGCGTTCGAGGAGTTCGCGTACGGTTGCATAAAGGGTCGCGGCGCGGCGGGCGATATCCGGGGCAGCTTCGGATTCGAGGTCGGTCTCGCCGAAGTCGATTTCCGCCTCGATGATCACGCGCATTTCGCGGATCGCTCGCGAGACGGGGTCGAGCTCCGCGGCCAGGGCGCCGTCGAGGCTGGACCGGGCTAGGCGGGCGGCTTCCTCGGTCTGGGCGTGGATCAGATCGGCAACCGCCTCGGCCTGAGCCAGGTCGAGGTTTCCGTTGAGGAAGGCCTGTTCAGTGAATTCTCCCGGTCGGGCCCGGCGCGCCCCCAGGTCTACCGCCGCGGTGACGATCGCTTCCAGGAGCACCGGACTGCCGTGACCCTGTAATTCGACCACGTCCTCGCCGGTGTAGGAGTGGGGTCCCGAGAAGCAGAGGATCAGGCCATCGTCGAGGACCTCGCCACTGGCGGGATCGGTAAAGTGGCCGTAGTGGGCATGCCGCGGGCGCAACTCTGCACGTCCCGTCAGACGCTGCGCGATGGGCCACGCTTCGGGGCCCGACAGCCGGACCACACCGATACCGCCGACCCCCGGCGGGGTGGCGACCGCGACGATGGTGTCCGCCACGGTCACGGCGGGGTCAGCCCTTTTGCTTGTCCGGGTCCTCGCCGCCGGCGATATTGCGCGTGATGTACCACTGCTGGGCGATCGAGAACAGGTTGTTGGTGAACCAGTACAGCACCAGCCCCGCCGGGAAGAAGGCGAAGAACACCGTGAACACGAACGGGAGCGCCATGAAGATCTTCTGTTGCACCGGATCCATCGGTGGCGGGTTCAGCTTGTACTGAACGAACATCGAGACGCCCATCAGGATCGGCAGGATGAAGTACGGATCGCGCGAGGACAGGTCCTGGATCCAGAGCCACCAAGGGGCCTGACGCAACTCGACACTCTCCAGGAGCACCCAGTACAGGGCTATGAACACCGGGATCTGGACCAGGATCGGGAGACAGCCGCCCAGCGGGTTGATCTTCTCCTTTTTGTACAGGTCCATCAGCGCCTGGTTCATGCGCTGCTTGTCATCCTTGTAGCGTTCCTTCAGCGCCTGCAGCTTGGGCGCGACCTTGCGCATGCGGGCCATCGAGCGATAGCTGGTCGCAGATAGCTTGAAGAATGCGAGCTTGATCAGGATGGTCAGGATCACGATCGACCAGCCCCAGTTGCCCAGGACCATGTGGATCTTGTCCAGCAGCCAGAACAGCGGCTTGGACAGGAAGGTGAAGATGCCGTAGTCGGCCGTGAGCTCGAGCCCCTGGGCGATCTCGGAGAGCTCTGCCTGGAGCTTGGGTCCCACCCACAGGCGGGTTGAAAAGTCGCCACTGGCACCGGCAGGGATCTGGCGTGTCTCGGAGTGGAGGCCGATCAGGTACTCCTCGCCGACATCGCTCGTTACGGATCGTGCATACAGCGCGTTGACCTCGTCGTCGTCCGGGATCCACGCGGACACGAAGTAATGCTGAATGATTGCGACCCAGCCGCCCTGGGTGCGAGCCTGCACCGGGTCCTCGGCGAACGACTCGAAGCGTTCGCGCTGGTAGCCGTCATCGTAATAGGCAGCCCCGGTGAAGGTATACAACCACCAGGACTCGCGATCCGGAGTGGGTCCATGGCGCAGCTGACGGTACTGACGACCGCTCCAGGGAGTATCGCTGCGATTCTTTACCTGGTAGTCGACCTCGACCAGATGCGAATCACGGGTGAAGGTATAGGTCTTCACCACCTCGATGGCACCGTCCTCGGAGACCCAGCGCAGGGGTACCTCGAGCGTATCCTGGCCATCGGACAGTTCGTAGCGGTCCTGGTCCACCTCGTACAGGGAATGATGCGAGGGCGCCCGTCCCTCGGCGGACTGATCGTCGACACGATCATGGGTCAGACCACTTTGCGCAACGTATCCGCGCAGGCGGCTGTCGAACAGGCGGACCGGCACCAGCGGATCGTCCTGCAGGTCCTGGGGGTACTGCAGGAGATCGGCGCGCACCAGGGTACCGCCTTGGGTGTCAATCAGGAGTTCGAGCGTGTCGGTGCGCACACTGACCTGGCGGCGGTCGGGTTCCTGAACCTGCGCGATCTCGCGGGTCGGGTCCGCGCTCTCCTCCCGGTCGTCCTTGTCCGCAAGCCGCGGGGCGTCGGGGACATCCGCGGGACGCGTCTGCGCATCTTCCTCTTCTTCCACGGCACGTTCGCTCGCGGTTTCCGGCTCACTCGGGGTGCGGTAATCCTGGTTCCAGGCCTGCCACATCAGGAACAGGACAAAGGCCAGCGAGAGCCACAGCAGGGGGCGAAGATTATCCATGATCGGGGCTACTTCCGGGTCGGGGATCGGGGAACGGATTCGCGTGGTTCAGGGACGGGATCATACCCGCCGGGCGACCAGGGGTGGCAGCGCAGAATCCGGCGCAGGGAGAACCAGAAGCCTCGCAATACGCCATGCGTCTCGACTGCCTCCACGGTGTACTCCGAACAACTCGGAAAATGGCGACAATGCGGGACCATGAACGGCGAGAGCCCGTACTGGTAGGCCCGAACAGGGAGCAGGGCAAGTTTCCGGATGACGGTCATAACAGTCGGTCCAGGAGGCGGTCGATTTCGCTGCGCAGGAGTCGATTATCGCAGTTCACCGCGCCGACTCGCGCCAGCACCACCAGGTCAACGACGGGCAGGCCGGAGCGACGCTGACGGAAAGCCTCGCGGACGATCCTCTTGATACGGTTACGGTCCACCGCGCGGCGCACCTGACGTTTGCCAATCGCGAGACCCAGACGCGCGGAGCCGTTGACCTCGTGCACCCGGTACAGCAGCGTCAGATTGCGCCCGCGGACTCGAACGGCCTCGGCAAAGACCCGCTGGTAGTCGCGCCCGGTCAATAACCGGGCATCGCGCGGAAAGCCGCAGGTCGGGTCCGCGGGCACTCGACCCTGCCCGGCCTACGGGCAGAGGCGCTTGCGGCCCTTGGCGCGCCGGGCGTTCAGGACCTTGCGGCCCCCGCGGGTAGCCATGCGGGCACGAAAGCCGTGCGTACGGGCGCGAACGAGCCGACTGGGTTGAAAGGTGCGCTTCATGTTCGATTCCAGGACGCTTGATGAAAGGGCGCTGAAACCTACCGCTTACCGTTGGCAAAGTCAATCCGGGCAGGGGTCCGGCGGCTGGCACGCCGGGGCCGCTACGGCGTAGACTCTCGAGTTTAGCCCGTCGTCGATCCCGGAGATGCGCGCGTGTCAGCCAATGCCCTGTGGACAGCCTGTCTGGAGCGCCTTCAGGGCCGTGTCAGCGAGCAACAGCTGAATACCTGGCTGCGCCCCCTGCAGGCCGAGGAAAGCGGCGCTGGATTGCGGCTACTGGCACCCAACCAGTTCGTCTTCGAACATGTGCGTGATCACCTGCTGGGGTCAATCGAGGACGCAATGCACGAGGTTTGCCCGGCGAACGAGGAATCGTTCGGGGTGCGCCTCGGGATCGGCGGAGCGGACTGGGTCGGTTCGGATGAACCGAGGGGCGCGGCGCCCGAGACACCGCGGTCGGCACCTCCACCCCGGCCCCTGGGCCCCGTCAGCAATCTGAACCCGGCGTTTACCTTTGAAACCTTTGTCGAGGGCAAATCGAACCAACTGGCCCGGGCGGCGAGTCTTCAGGTGGCAGAGAATCCGGGTGTTGCCTACAACCCCCTATTTATTTATGGGGGAGTAGGGCTGGGAAAGACGCATCTGATGCATGCGATCGGCAACAGCTTTCTGGCGCGCAAGCCCGACGGGCGGATCATCTATCTGCACTCCGAGCGTTTTGTGGCGGACATGATCAAGGCGCTTCAGCACAATGCCATCGACGAGTTCAAGCAACACTACCGCTCGGCCGATGCGCTGCTTATTGACGATATTCAGTTCTTTGCCGGCAAGGAACGGTCGCAGGAGGAATTCTTCCATACCTTCAACGCGCTGCTGGAGGGCCAGCAGCAGATCATCCTGACCTCCGATCGCTACCCGAAGGAGGTGGAAGGCCTGGAAGAGCGGCTTAAATCGCGTTTCGGTTGGGGACTTACCATTGCGATCGAACCACCGGAGCTGGAAACCCGGGTCGCGATCCTTCAACGCAAGGCGGAACAGGCCGGTATCGAGCTCCCCAGCGAGGTCGCATTCTTCATTGGCAAGCGCATTCGTTCGAATATCCGAGAACTGGAAGGATCGTTGCGCCGAGTCATCGCCAATGCCCACTTCACCGGCAAGCCGATCACGGTAGAGTTCGCGAAGGAGGCGCTGCGCGACCTGCTGGCGGTTCAGAACAAGCTGATCACCCTGGAGAATATCCAGAAGACCGTGGCTGACTATTACCGCATCAAGGTCGCCGATCTGCTGTCAACGCGACGCTCGCGCTCGATCGCTCGTCCACGCCAGATCGCGATGGCGCTGGCGAAGGAACTGACTCAGCACAGCCTGCCGGAAATCGGGCAGGCGTTCGGGGGTCGCGACCACACCACCGTGATCCATGCGTGCCGGAAGGTGAACGAGTTGCGTGAATCAGACAACAGCCTTGACGAGGATTATTCGAATCTGTTGCGGACCCTGAGCAGTTGAGCAATGGACAAGCCACTCTGTGGACGAGCCTGTGGATAACCTGGGTGCAAGGTCTGTATGAATCGCGACCGAACGGACGGCGCAAATTTGTCCACAGGTTCGCCACAGGTTTCCATCCCCGTTCGCGGGCCGCTTGATTGTACGTAACACACTGAAATAGAAACAGAAATATAAAACAGCCCACAGCTTCCGGGCACCGTTATTACTACTAGACTGAAATATAAAAGACTTAATACAGGACACCGCCATGGAACTGTCATTCAATCGGGAAGCGATGTCGGAGGCTCTGCAACGGATTGTGGGTGCTGCCGAAAAACGACTGACCATGCCGATCCTGGGGAATGTGAGGCTACGGGCTGATGACAAGGGTGGGATCCGCATGGACACCACGGATCTGGAACTCGCCTGGCAAGCGGCCGCCCCGGGAACGGTGCCGGGTGACTGCGACGTTACCGTATCGGTACGAAAGCTTCTGGATGTCGTGAAGGCGGCGCCCGCAGAAAGCGAAATTCGCGCCCGAGTTGAGGGCGAACGCATGAGTGTGGGGTTCGGGGGCTCTCGGTTCACGCTTGCGACCTTGCCAGGGGCCGATTTCCCGGATTGGGAGGCTCGAGGTCCGGAGGTCACGCTGGATCTGCCACAGAATCGGCTGCGTCGGTTACTGGAAGCGACGATGTTCTCGATGGCTCAGCAGGACGTGCGGTATTACCTGCAGGGCCTGTTGCTGGTGGCTAGCGGGGAAATGCTGCGTGCAGTGGCCACGGATGGACACCGGCTGGCGCTTGCCGAGGTTGAGCTGGACACGCCCGTGGAGTCTGGGGTGGAACGGATCGTTCCGCGCAAGGCGGTGGCTGAATTGCGGCGTAATCTGGCGGATGACGACTCGCGAGTGGGAATTGGGCTCGCGGATGACCAGGTACTGTTCGATCTGGGTGATTCTGTGCTGCGAAGCAAGGTCATTGAAGGGCGCTTTCCGGATTACGAACGCGTGATTCCGGCGGATCTTCCGGCGACCCTGAAGGCCGACCGCGAGGTTCTGCGTCAGGCACTGGGACGGGTCGCGATCGTGACCAGCGACAAGTATCGCGGGGTACGGATGGTGCTCGGTGACGGGGGTTGCCAGGTGATGACCCATAACGCGGATCGCGAGGAGGCGCAGGAATCGGTAGAGGCGGAATACGATGGACCCGGAATGGAGATCGGTTTCAATCTGAGCTACCTGGTGGATGTGCTGAATGTACTGGATACCGAACGCGTACATATTGGTTTGCGGGACGGAAACTCTTCGATCCTGGTCCAGGCGGAACCGCCGGGGGGCGCTCGGTATGTTGTGATGCCCATGCGATTGTAGGGCGCGAACGGGGTGATCGAGACCCTGTGGTGGAAAGGGGTTCGGAATCTCGTAGCGGAGACGCTCGAGCTGGGCCCGGGTATTCATCGGCTGAGCGGGCCTAATGGTGCGGGGAAGACTTCGGTACTGGAGGCCGTACACATTCTGGCTGCCGGTCGTTCGTTTCGCACCGGACAGTTGCGTCGGGTGGTGAACAGCGCGGAGGAGTCCTTGTGGGTGGGAGGCCTGATTACGGATCGCGGAGGTTCGCATCGGTTGGGTGTGGTGTGGGATGGATCGCGACGGTCACGCCTGGATGGGCGATGGATGGAGGGGCATGCGGCGGTGGCGGAGTGGTTGCCGGTCAGGGTTTTGCATGCGGGTTCTTTTGAATTGTTGACCGGGGCGCCGGACGAGCGGCGCCGACTGCTGGACTGGGGATGCTTTCATGCGGTTGCGGAGTATCGGTCTCAATGGCAGCGCTGGAGGCGAGCGCACGATCAGCGGAATGCGGCGCTGCGGCGTGCGGATAGGGAAGCCGCTCGGGGGTTTGAAAGGCCATGGCTGGAAGCGGGAGAGGCACTCGATGCGGCACGGCGATGGTATGTCGAGGTTTGGCAGCGGCGTTCGCATGAAGCGGCGGAAATGTTCGGATTCGAGGGGCGACTCGGGGGATTGGGTGTGTCCTTGCGTTCGGGTTGGGGGCGCGGATCAACGTTAGCAGAGGCACTGGATCGCGGGCGAGCATCGGACGAAGAACGGGGATTTGCGCAAGTGGGACCACAGCGGGCGGATATTGATATTAGGCTGGATGGTAGACCCGCGGCCGAGGCGTCAAGAGGGGAGCAGAAGAGAATTGTAACGGCGCTGATGGGCGGACAGGCAATGATGCTGGAGGCAGAGACAGGGCGCGGGCCGGTGATGTTGCTGGATGATTTGGTGTCAGAGATGGACGTCAATGCGGTCGAGGGTTTGGTGGCCGGATTGGGGCGAACAGGGTGGCAGACGCTGGTAACCTCTGTGAGCGAAAAGATCCCAGGTCTGGAGAGGGAGTGCGAGGGTCGACTGTTTCACGTGAAACATGGACGGGTAGAGCCCGTAAGCGTCTAGTCATCCGCCCTAGCCGGCTTAGTAAAGCAGAACTCCCGAACGGCTCGCTCCCGACACTTTACCTTTCGTTGCCGTGCCGGTCGCGGCCCCTGCTTTTCGTTTGCCGACCAGGGAGATGCTGAGATTAACCACATGCTCGAACCCACGGGTTCGACACCCAGGCAGGTCCCTGTTTGAGCTATACTGGCGTGTCTTTCACTGGCCGGATGAATTACTCGCATGTCCGAAACCGAATCGCACGACCCCTCCGCCTACGACTCCACCCAGATCCGGGTCCTGAAGGGTCTCGATGCTGTCCGCAAGCGTCCCGGTATGTATATCGGAGATACCGATGACGGTACCGGGCTGCATCACATGGTGTTCGAGGTGGTCGATAACTCCATCGACGAGGCCCTGGCCGGCTATTGTGACGCCATCGAGGTGGTGATCCACGAAGACAACGCTGTCAGCGTCTCCGATAATGGTCGCGGTATACCCACAGATATTCACGAAGAGGAGGGTACCTCCGCCGCCGAAGTCATCATGACAGTGCTACACGCCGGAGGTAAGTTCGACAACAACTCCTACAAGGTCTCAGGCGGTTTGCACGGAGTCGGCGTTTCCGTCGTGAATGCACTCTCGGAAGAGTTAAATTTGGAGATCCATCGCGACGGAGTGCTCTACCGCCAGACCTACCACCTGGGGGTCCCGGAGGCGCCACTCGCCGAGGCTGGAACCACCGATCGCGAGGGGACGACCATCCGTTTCCTGCCCAGCCGCGAAATCTTCACCGACACTCATTTTCATTACGAAATCCTGGCCAAACGCCTCCGCGAGTTGTCGTTTCTGAACTCCGGGGTCCGCATCAGCCTCCGTGATCAACGCGACAACCGTGAGGAAACGTTCCTGTTCGAGGGGGGTATTCGTGCATTTGTCGAGCACCTGAACCAGAAAAAGACCGCCCTGCACCCGACGGTGATCTACGCCAATCAGATGCGCGAGGATTACGCGGTCGAGCTGGCGCTGCAATGGAACGACTCCTATCAGGAAAATATCTTCTGTTATACGAACAACATCCCGCAGCGCGATGGCGGCACGCACATGGCCGGCTTTCGCGCCGCCCTGACTCGTACCCTCAACCAGTACCTGGAAGCCGAGGGCCTGATCAAAAAGGCCAAAGTCGCTACAGCTGGGGACGACATGCGCGAGGGCCTCACTGCGGTCCTGTCCGTCAAGGTCCCTGATCCCAAGTTCTCCTCGCAGACCAAGGACAAACTGGTTTCTTCCGAGGTCAAGCCGATCGTCGAGAGCGTCCTGTCCGATGCGCTTTCCAACTTTTTGCTGGAGAACCCGAATGAATCCAAGGCCATCACCGGCAAGGTGCTGGAGGCAGCGCGGGCGCGCGAGGCGGCGCGAAAGGCGCGCGAAGTAACCCGGCGCAAGGGCGCACTGGATATTGCCGGTCTCCCCGGAAAGCTCGCCGATTGCCAGGAGAAAGATCCGGCCCAGTCCGAACTTTATCTGGTCGAGGGTGACTCGGCGGGAGGTTCGGCCAAACAGGGACGGGATCGCCATTTTCAGGCGATCCTTCCGCTCAAGGGAAAGATCCTGAACGTCGAACGCGCCCGTTTTGACCGCATGCTGGGCTCGGCCGAGGTGGGCACCCTGATTACCGCACTGGGTTGCGGCATCGGCAAGGAGGAGTACGACCCGGACAAGCTGCGCTATCACCGTATCATCATCATGACCGATGCGGATGTGGACGGGTCGCATATCCGCACCCTGCTGCTCACCTTCTTTTTCCGCCAGATGCCGGAGCTTATCGAGCGCGGGCATGTCTATATCGCCCAGCCGCCTCTGTACAAGATCAAGCGTGGCAAACGCGAACAGTACGTGCGCGACGAGACCGAAATGGCCGAGATCGTGATTTCACTGGCCCTGGATGGCGCGACCCTGCACCCCAGTTCCGATGCCCCCCCGATCACCGGTGAGGCCTTCGAAGACCTGGTGAGGACCTATCAGCGTGCCGCCTCTGCCGTCGAGCGCCTGGGGCGGATGTACGACCCTCGCATCCTTTGGGCGATGCTTGAGGCCGATCCAATGCCGGAGCCGCAGACAGTGACCAACCCTGCGGTACAGTCCTGGTTCGCCAGCCTCCTGGACGATCTGACCAGCGATAGGGCGGGTGCGACCCGATATGCCCTGGGCGCCCTGGAAACGCACGATGGTACCGCTCAGCTCAGTCTCGACCGAATCGAACACGGCGCAGCGCTTTCCCAGTACATTACGGATTCCACGCTCGCGTCCCGCGATTTCCAGGCCGTGCTCAAGCTCGCCTCCAGCCTGAATCAGCTACTGGAGCCGGGTGCGTACATCCGGCGTGGCGAGCGAGTCCATCCCCTGGAAGGTTTCTCCCTCGCCATGGAATGGTTGTTACAGGAGGGCCGCCGCGGTCTCTCGACTCAGCGCTACAAGGGCCTTGGCGAGATGAATCCGGACCAGTTGTGGGAGACCACCATGAATCCAGAGACTCGGCGCTTGCTTCAGGTGCGGGTCGAGGATGCCATTCGCGCCGACGAGATTTTCACCACCCTGATGGGAGACCAGGTCGACCCGCGCCGCGAATTTATAGAGTCCCGCGCCCTTAGCGCCGAGAATGTCGATATCTGACCGGGCCGAATGACGCCCCTCGAAAGTGCCAATTGAACCGATGTGGCTGCTGTTTACCACTCTTGCGCTTCTGATCTTCGGCTTGCGTGGTCTGCGCCGATATAGCGAGCTGGCACGCCAGAAACGCCAGACGCTCCTGTCCTGGAATCGCGTGGATACGCTGATCGGTCGCCGCAACGCACTCTTGGCCGGCGACCTCGCGAAACAGCCGGCCGACACTCAGAACATCATGCCCTCCCTGCGCGTTGCTCTGGAGCGCCTGGAGTCCGTGCGCCTTCGAGGCAGCCTAGAAGATATTGCCCGAGCGGAAGCCGCGGTCCGAACAATGGCTTCCACCCAGCCGCTTCGGGGTTACCCTGGTGCTCGCTCCACTCGTCGCCTCGACGCCCTGAATGGCGCGATTGACGAGGGGATTACCATTTATAATCAAACCGTTGAGAAATACAATAGAACGCGGGCCCGGCACCTTCAGCGCCTTTTGCCGGGCGCACTACACGCCCCTGGCTACGAACCACTACCACCGCTTCCGGAATCGCCCACGCGCCCCTGAACCACCCACCCTCCGGCCTCCAAAGGCGGCAAAACCGGAATGGGCTCAACCCGTTAAGGTCGCGATGGCATAATCTCGAACTGGAATCCCGTCTGGAGTCGAAGTGACCAACCCTCTGTTGCAAACCACCCACCTGCCGAACTTCCGGGCGATACGCCCAGAACATGCGGAACCCGCCATCGACACCGTGCTGTCGGAGAGTCGGGCAGCGATCGACCGGCTTGTCGAAAACCACCAGGACATCCCTACCTGGGACAGTTTGTTGATCCCGCTGGAATACCTGGAGGCCCGCCTCGATGCGGTCTGGTCTCCGATCAGTCATCTCAATTCGGTCATGAACTCGCCAGAGTTGCGTGCCGCCTATAACGCCTGTCTACCGAAGCTGTCCGACTATGCCAGCTGGGTCTCGCAGCACAAGGGGCTGTACCAGGCCTTCAAGCGCCTGGCCGCCACCGACGAATACCGAACGCTCCCGCCGGCGCGGCGCAAGGTGATTGACGACAGCCTTCGAGACTTCCATTTGAGCGGCGTCGATCTTCCCGACACAGAACGAGAACGTCTGCGCGAGATCGATGCGCGTCTGTCTCTGCTCACCGCCCGTTTCGAAGAAAACGTCCTCGATGCAACTCAGACCTGGACCTGGCAAACCGATCAACCCGCCGCCCTCTCGGGTCTGCCCGAGTCGGATCTCGCTATGCTCGCCCAGAACGCGCGCGATCATGATCAGGGCGGCTACCTGGTGACTCTGGACATCCCCAGTTACCTGGCCGTGATGAGCCATGCCGATGACCGGACTCTGCGCGAGCTGGTGTACCGGGCGTTTGTCACGCGAGCCTCCGACATTGGTCCGCATGCAGGGCAGTACGACAATACCGATGTCATGCTCGAAATCCTCCAGCTACGCGAGGAGAAGGCCCATCTGACCGGGTTTCCGCACTATGCGGCACGTTCGCTGGACCGCAAGATGGCTGAATCCCCCGAGCAGGTGGATGCCTTCCTGGCCGACCTCGCTACTCGCGCGCGACCCTGGGCCGAACGCGACTTCGCGGATCTGGCGGCCTTTGCGGCAGCCGAGTTGGGCATTAATGACCTCCAGGCCTGGGACCTGCCCTACGCAAGCGAAAAGATGCGGCAGCAGCGACTGGGCCTGAGCCAGGAGATGCTGAAGCCGTACTTCCCGGCCCACCAGGCGGTCGAGGGGCTGTTCGGTCTGGTAAAGCGCCTGTTCGGAGTCCGCTTCGAACCCGACCGCGAGGTCGAAGTATGGCACGATGATGTTACGTACTATCGCGTCTTTGACTCGAATGGTACAGAACGCGCTGGCTTCTACTTCGATCTCTATGCGCGCAAGAACAAGCGCGGCGGCGCGTGGATGGATGTCTGCCGGAACCGTTTCGTGGCGCGTGACCACCAGCAGATCCCGGTAGCGTACATGACCTGCAATTCCACTCCGCCGGTGGATGGCAAGCCCGCCCTGTTCACGCATGACGAAGTGATTACTCTCTTCCACGAGTTCGGCCATGGTCTGCATCACATGTTGACGCGCGTAGACGAGCCCGAGATCGCCGGAATCAACGGTGTGGAATGGGATGCAGTGGAGCTTCCCAGCCAGTTTATGGAGAACTGGTGCTGGGAGCGAGAGGCCCTGGATCTGTTTGCCAGGCATTTCCAGACTGGCAAGCCGATGCCCGCCGACCTGTTTCAGCGGCTGCTTGATTCCCGGCATTTTCATGCAGCCCTGCAGCTGCTCCGTCAGGTCGAATTCTCACTGTTCGACATGCGCCTGCATGCCGCTCCGGCGCCGCAATCCGCGACGGAAATCCAGGCGGCGCTGGATGCCGTGCGTGCGGAAGTGGCCGTGATCCGTCCGCCAGCCTTCAATCGCTTTCAGCACGGCTTCTCGCATATCTTTGCCGGTGGCTATGCCGCGGGCTACTACAGCTACAAGTGGGCCGAGGTCCTCTCGGCTGACGCCTTTGCCCGGTTCGAGGAAGAGGGGCTGTTTTCGCGCGAGGTGGGTGCAGACTATCTGCGTGAAATCCTCGAGGTCGGCGCTTCCCGTCCCGCCGCCGAATCGTTCCGTGCCTTCCGCGGCCGCGCCCCTCGGATTGATGCCCTGCTGCGCCACAGTGGCCTCGACGAACGGGAGGTTGCGTGAAGATCGCCAGCTGGAACGTCAATTCCCTGAAGGTCCGGCTGCCCCAGGTACTCGACTGGCTGGCAAGCTCGCGCACCGACATCCTTGCGTTGCAGGAGACCAAGCTCAGCGACGAGAACTTTCCTGTCGAGGCTTTCAACGCGGCCGGCTACCAGGTCGTCTACTCCGGCCAGAAGACCTACAACGGCGTCGCGATCCTCGCACGAATCGAGCCCCACGAAGCGGTCACGGATCCGCCGGGACTCGGGGACGCCCAGCGGCGAATCCTCGCAGCAACCGTCGGCGACGTTCGGGTGGTGAACCTCTATGTTGTCAACGGCGAGAACGTCGGCACCGAAAAATACGCCTACAAGCTCGACTGGCTGGCACGGGTGCGCGCCTGGCTGGGCGACGAGATTCGGCAGTATCCGAACCTGGTGGTGCTGGGCGACTTCAATGTCACCCCGGAGGACCGGGACGTACATGACCCCGAGGCCTGGAACGAGCGAATCCTGTGTTCAACCCCGGAACGCGAGGCCCTCGCCGCCCTGCAGGCACTGGGTCTGTCCGATACCTTTCGTGCATTCAATCAGCCCGACGGCGAATTCTCGTGGTTCGACTACCGGGCCGCCTCGTTCCGCCGCAACCGCGGACTGCGCATCGACCTGATCCTCGCCAGCGACCCGCTCCTCGACCGCCTGACCGGCGCCGGTATCGACCGCGAACCGCGGGCCTGGGAACGCCCGTCCGATCACGCCCCGGTGTGGGCGGAATTCACGGACCGGATTGCCTGAGCAGTCCGGTCTCCGGGAGCGAACCCTTGAAATATCATGACCTGCGCGACTTTGTTGACGGGCTCGAGCAGCGCGGGCTGCTTCGGCGTATCTACCACGAGATCGATCCCGACCTGGAAATGACCGAGATTGCCGACCGCGTACTGCGCGCCGGTGGCCCGGCCCTGCTGTTCGAGAATCCCAAAGGCTCCGACATACCGGTCCTTGCAAACCTCTTCGGGACGCCCGAACGGGTGGCTATGGGCATGGGCGAGGACTCGGTGGAGGCCCTGCGCGAAATCGGCCGGCTGCTCGCCTTTCTGAAGCAGCCCGATCCACCCAAGGGACTGAAGGCCGCCTGGGAACAGTTGCCGGTGTTTCGCAAGGTACTGGACATGGCCCCGAAGAAGACCCGCGGGGCCGCGTGCCAGCGCCACGTGATCGAAGGGGATGCCGTGGATCTGTCCGCTCTGCCGATCCAGACCTGCTGGCCCGGAGACGCTGGCCCGTTGATCACCTGGGGCCTGGTGGTCACACGAGGCCCCGAGAAGTCACGTCAGAATCTCGGCATCTATCGCCAGCAGGTCATCGGGCACAACCGTGTGATCATGCGGTGGCTGTCGCATCGCGGTGGCGCGCTGGACTTTCAGGACTGGATCCGTGCACATCCCGGCGAGCCATTCCCCGTAGCGGTCGCGCTGGGTGCGGATCCAGCTACGATCCTGGGTGCGGTGACGCCGGTGCCGGACAGCTTGTCGGAATACGCGTTTGCCGGCCTGCTGCGCGGGAGCCGCACCGAGGTCACTCGATGTATCGGTTCCGATCTGGAGGTTCCGGCGTCTGCGGAATTTGTACTGGAGGGGCATATCCACCCGGGCGATACCGCGCCGGAAGGACCGTTCGGCGATCATACCGGCTACTACAATGAAGTCGACGACTTCCCGGTGTTCACCATCGATCGGATTACCCACCGCGACAAGCCGATCTACCACTCCACCTATACCGGTCGCCCCCCGGACGAGCCCGCCGTCCTGGGTGTGGCCCTTAACGAGGTGTTCATCCCCATCCTGCAGAAGCAGTTCCCGGAGATCGTGGATTTCTACCTGCCGCCCGAAGGCTGTTCCTACCGCCTGGCCGTGGTGTCCATGCGCAAGCAGTATCCCGGGCACGCAAAGCGCGTGATGATGGGCGTGTGGTCGTTCCTGCGTCAGTTCATGTACACCAAGTTTGTCATCGTGGTCGACGACGACGTAAACACGCGGGACTGGAAGGATGTGATCTGGGCGATCACCACGCGCATGGATCCGGCCCGCGATACCACGCTGGTGGAAAATACTCCGATCGATTATCTCGATTTTGCTTCGCCGGTCTCGGGGTTGGGCTCGAAGATGGGTATGGATGCAACCTCCAAGTGGCCCGGTGAGACCAGCCGTGAATGGGGACGGCCGATCCAGATGGATCCGGCGGTGCGTCAGCGTGTGGACGAGCTCTGGGAAGAACTGGGTCTCTAGCCCGGATGTTTCATGAATTGCATGCGCCCTCGCTGGTCTCTTGGCCGCACAGGGATTTTTCCTCCGTCGGCCGTATCGCCCAATACGGCACTCCTTCGGAAAATTCCCTGTGCGGCCAAGATCCTGCGCGACCATCAGGCGAATTCATGAAATATCCGGGCTAGCCAAAACCAGGCAGGCGGCGCGCCGAAGGCACTTTGAACACCGGAGGACGAACCCGGGCCAGCGACTACCGCGCACAGGCCCAACGGACCCAAAGACGCCTAGTTCGGGCTGCGCGCCTCCAGCCAGAAGGTCACCGGCCCGTCGTTGGTCAGATCGACTTGCATGTCGGCGCCAAACTCGCCGGTGGCCACAGGCTGGTGCCGGGCGCGGGCACGCTCCGCCAGATAGTCAAACAGCGCCGCACCGTGTTCCGGACTGGCAGCCCCGGTAAAACTCGGCCGCATCCCCTTGCGCGTATCCGCGGCCAGGGTGAATTGCGGCACCAGCAGCAGCCCTCCGCCAGTCTCGGCGAGGCCCAGATTCATGCGGCCCTCGGCGTCCGGGAATACGCGGTAGCCCAGCAACCGGTCCAGCAGGCGTTCAGCCGCAGCCTCCCGATCGCCGGGTTCCACCGCCACCAGCGCCAGCAGTCCCCTCCCGATCTCTCCGACCACTCGCTCCCCCACGTGGACCCGCGCCTCGCTCACGCGCTGGAGCAGCGCGATCATGCGCGTCCTGCCCCGGTGCCCGGTGCCACCGTGCCCTTCAGCTGGCCGGCCAGCTCGTCGGTGGCAGCGACCAGCGAACGCAGAATGCCCGGCTCCGCCGCCGAGTGTCCGGCATCCGGGACGATCTCCAGGCGCGCCTGCGGCCAGGCCTGGTGCAGCGCCACCGCCTGGTTTACCGGGCAGACCACGTCGTAGCGCCCGTGCACGATGTATCCCGGGATATCGCGCAGATGCGGAGCATCGCGCAGCAACTGGTCCGTTTCCAGGAAGGTGTCATGGATAAAGTAGTGACACTCCAGGCGTGCCAGGCTGATGGCAACCTCGATTTCGTCGAAGTGCGCGATCACCTCCGGGTTGGGCACCAGGCAGGACGTGCGGCCCTCCCAGCCGGACCAGGCGCGCGCCGCCGCCTCGCGCACGCGCGGGTCCGGATCGGTCAGGCGGCGGTAGTAGGCGCCGACCATGTCGCCCTGCTCGGCCTCCGGGATCGCCGCCGCGTATTCCGCCCAGGCCTCGGGAAACAGGCGGTCCGCACCCGACTGGTAGAACCACTGGATGTCCCGCGGACGACACAGGAATACCCCGCGCAGCACCAGCCCCAGCACCCGTTCCGGATGCTGTTGTGCGTAGGCCAGTCCCAGTGTCGAGCCCCACGAGCCGCCGAACACCACCCAGCGCTCGATACGCAGATGGCCACGCAATCGCTCAAGGTCCGCGACCAAATGCCGGGTGGTATTCGCCTCCAGACTCGCATGCGGCGTCGAGCGTCCGCAGCCGCGTTGGTCGAGCAGCACGATGCGGTAGCGTTCGGGGTCGTAAAACCGCCGGTGCCACGGCTCGCAGCCGGAGCCGGGCCCGCCGTGCAGGAATACCAGCGGAATGCCGCGGGGATTGCCGCACTCCTCCCAGTACAGCTCGTGCCCGTCGCCCACCGCCAGGCGGCCGTGGGTGTGCGCTTCAATCTCCGGATACAGCGCATCCATCGCACCCCTCCCTTGCTCAAATCCCGAAGTGTCCCCCAAAAACGCCAGGTGACGAAAGCGCGGCGGCCAGGCCCGAAGTCCCATGTCGCCTTGGGACGGCAAAGGGGCGTTGACGATGTCGATGCCTCCACTCCCCGTCATGGCGAGGCCCCGCAGGGGCCGTGGCCATCTCCGGACGGAACCCCCGAAGCATGCCCGAGCCAACGCCGGGGCGCCCCCGGAGACCGCCATGGCGCTGCACGCCTAGCGATGACGGTGCTCTTTCCGTGGTCTCGCGCAAAACCCTTCGCCAAGTGCCGTCGTCCGGCCCGGGAGGCAACGACTAATCGGTTTCTCCCGGCTCCTCCACGACCCGGCCGCGATAGACCCGGCGCCGCGTCCTCTGCGGGTTTGGCGGTGCCTCTTCGGCGGGTGGCCTGGAGGCCGCCTCGGTCGTTGCGAGCTGGCCGCGCAGGCTCAGGCCAATGGCGCGCGCGGTCTCCGAGCGCGAGCGTGAGGCATGGTCCAGCAGGACCTCCATGAAATCCGGGTCGGTGACCGAAGGGCGTGTGACGGCAGGGAATTCTGCGCGCAGCGCGCGGCGTAGTTCGCCAGCCAGGGTCAGGGTCTTGCGTGGGTACATGGGCAGGCCTCCAGCCGTTCCGCCACGCCGCGCATTCACGAAGTGCCGCGGGCATGCAACCCGGGTTTGCGTCGGCGGGGTCTCCCCGGGTGCCCTGCAAGCGCGATGCCACCCCCCCCCCGGTGCAAGGTATGGGGCCCGTTCCGCTCGGGTGGCGTCGTCGCCAGCGTTGCCGGCATGCGTCACCGCGGGGCATGGCGGCCCGGTATGCCCCGCCAGCGCGCACGGGCGTGCCCTGCGACAACCGTAATGGCGGCGGCAAGGCTTGCGTGGCGCGCCCCGGGGCCCTATGTTGCCGGCCCATGGACACACCATCGGTACCCGCCTCGATCCGCCGCCTCGCCGGGCGTGCCATCGCCGATTTCGACATGATCCGCGATGGCGACCGGATCCTGGTCGGCCTGTCCGGTGGCAAGGACTCGTTGACCCTGCTGTGGCTGCTGCACGGTCTGGCGCGGCGCGCGCCGGTCCGCTTCGAGGTCGGCGCGGTCACCATCGACCCCGAGATCGAGGGCTTCGAGCCGGAACGTCTGCGCGAATACCTCGGGGCCTATGGCATCCCCTATCACTTTGTGTCCGAGCCGATTGCCGAGTTGGCAAGCGAGCACATGGACAACGACTCGTTCTGCTCGTTCTGTTCGCGCATGAAGCGCGGCCTGATGTACCGCACGGCGCGCGAACACGGCTACAACGTGCTGGCGTTGGGCCAGCATCTCGACGATCTTGCCGAGAGCTTTATGATGAGTGCCTTCCACGGTGGCCAGCTGCGGACCATGAAGGCCCATTACGCGATCGACGCGGGCGACCTGCGGGTGATCCGCCCGCTGGTCTACGTGCGCGAGCGCCAGACCCGGGACTTTGCCGAGGCGGCCGGGCTGCCGGTGATCCTCGACAACTGTCCGGCCTGCTTCGCCATGCCCACCCAGCGCGAGCACATGAAACAACTCCTCGCGCAGGAAGAACAGGCCCATCCGCGTCTGTTCCGCAACCTGCGCACCACCCTCAAGCCGCTGATGACCGAGGGCGGTATCCCCCCGCGCCCGGATTCCGAGAACGAGGCCGGGCATGGCGCATCGTCGGCATCTGCGTGACCGAGCCATCGGCGCTGGCCTGCGCCTCCTGGCCTGGGTCCCGCTGCGCGTCAACCACGCGCTGGGGGCCACCCTGGGCTGGCTGGCCTGGGTGCTTCCGACCCGCTCGGCTCGGCTAACGCGCACCAACCTGCGTCTGTGTTTCCCCGACAAGGACCCCGCCTGGCACCGCCGTATCGGTCGCCGGTCGCTAATCGCCATGGGGCAGGCCATGACCGAGTCGCCCTGGCTGTGGGCAGCCGGCCCTCGGGTCCTGGAGCGACTGGTGGAGGCCCCGCCGAGATTCGCCCGATTGCGCGAACGCGCCTCCGGGCATGCCCTGTTCCTGGTCACGCCGCACCAGGGCTCCTGGGAACTCGGGGGGCTGAGTGCCGCGATGCTCGGGCCGATGACCATCCTGTACAGCCCGTTCAAGACTGCCGAGATCGATCGCTGGGTGCGCGAGGCGCGTGCCTCCACCGGCGCGACTCTGGCCCCGGCGGACCGTCGCGGCCTGCGCCTGCTGCAGCAGGCGCGCGATCGTGGCGAGATCCTTGGCATCCTGCCCGACCAGAGCCCGCGCGGTGCGTCCGGCGTGTTCGCGCCGTTCTTCGGGCGCCAGGCTTTGACCATGACCCTGTTGCCGCGCCTGCTGCGCGGGCGCGACGATCCGGTGGTGTTCGCGTTCCTCGAGCGCCTGCCCCGGGGGCGCGGCTATCGCTATCACGAACTCGAGGCCGACCGCACGGTGGCAGACCCCGACCTTGTGTGCGCCGCGGCCGCGATCAACCGTCACGTCGAGGCCCTGGTCCGGCGCTGCCCGGAGCAGTACAACTGGGCGTACAAGCGCTTCCACCCCGCCCCGCCGGGCATGCCCGCGCGGTATTGAGTCGCCCGTGCGTCGGGCACCCGGTGTTTCTTTCTCCGGACTGCGACGCGGGTCAACAAGTTTCTGTTGTAAGGCATGCAGGGCGCATGGTTCCCTGTGCGTTCTACCGATCGAACTGCGCCAGGCCGAGGGAGGGCAGCGTGATGAACAACTGGACCAGACTCACCAGCGGGATCGGGGCCCTGTTCGCAGCCGGGTTGCTGCTTGCGGGCTGCGGCGGAAGTAGCGGAAGCGGTGGTGATACCGGCAGCGTGCAGGCCTCCGGCGACAGCGGTTCGGTGGCGGTGCTGATTACCGATGCACCCACCGACGTGTATGACGAGATCCGGGTGACCTTCACCCGCATCAGCCTGCTGCCACGCGAGGATTCGGACGACGCCGAGGCCGTCGTGCTGTTCGAGGATGCCGACGGCGAGACCCTCGACCTGCTGCAATTGCGCGACCACGCGGAGCTGTTCACGGTGCAGGAGGACGTACCGGTCGGCGATTACGAGAAGGTGCGCATGGAGGTCTCCGGCGTGGAGCTGGTGGATCTGGACACTGATCCGGAGACCCGCGTCAGTGCCCGCCTGCCTGGCGATCGACTCGACCTGGTGCCGCGTGCCCCACTGGCGGTCTCCGACGACAACACCCTGTACCTCGAACTTGATGTTGATGCCGACGAGTCGCTTCTGGTGATCGAGGCGGATGGCGATACGGTATTCCGGCCGGTGGTGTTCGTGACCGCCTACGAGGAAGGCAACGACGACAGCGAGAACGATGGTGTGGACGACGGCTTGGCGGAAGACGAAGAGGCTACCGACGACACCCCGCTGATCAGCGTCGGCGGCCAGGTGCGCGATGCCGACGGCGACATGTTGCTGATCTGCCCGTCGGACCGGGCCTCCACCAGTGCCTGCGTGCGCACCTCGCTGGAGGGCGACGTACCGGTCTTTGACCGTACCGGAGAACCCGCCGGTCAGGTGGATTCCGGTGATGCGTTGATCGCGATGGGCCTGTTGCGGCGCGATGCCGACGGGCACCGTACCCTGGAGCCGCTCAGTATCACCCTGGGCTCTCGGCCGACGCTGGGTACCCGGGGCGGCACCGCTGACTCCGCGGTGGACGAGGAACGCGGGTTCGTTACCCGCAGCGGCCGCGAGATCCGACTGCAGGAAGCGGCCCCGGTGGTCAGCCCCCAGGGCGAGCGGCTGGACTCCGACGCGATCGCTCCCGGACAGCCATTGACCGCGTTCGGCATCGTGTCCGGCGAGCCGATGCGGGCCACACTGGTGGTCCTGGGTAGCGACGCCCTGGAGGACGACGCCAGTGGCGAGGGCGCCGGCCGGAGCGTGCTGCGCGGCGAGCTGGTCGCGGTGGATACCGACAACACCCTGCAGGTGGAGGTGAACGGCACCACCGAACAGATCCGCCTGGTCGAGGATGGCCGCGTGGTGATTGCCGGTCAGGGCCGGGTCGCTTCCGGTGCGGTGGCGGATCTCGGCGAATACGAACGGGTGCGAATCAACGCTCGGGGTGCGTATGGCGACAGCTACTTCGAGGCCGAGCAGATCGTCGCCCACCCGCTGAACCGCGACGACGACGCCTCCAGCAACGGGCGCCCGGACGACGCCGGTGCGCCCGAAGGGGTCGGGCCGCCGGACCACGCGGGCCCGCCCGACGGAGGCGGACCCTCGCAATAATGCCCTCGCGCGGGCTGGCTCGGCGGCGTTCGCCGGTCCGGCCCGCCTGCCATCAGACGTCGAGCAACAAGCGTGCGGGATCCTCGATCGCGTCCTTGATCGCGACCAGGAACTGTACGGCGTCGGCGCCATCGACCAGGCGATGGTCGTAGGACAATGCCACGTACATCATTGGCCGGACTGCCACCTCGCCGTCTACGGCCACCGGCCGTTCCTTGATCGCGTGCATGCCGAGGATCGCGCTCTGCGGCGGATTCACGATCGGGGTCGAGAACAACGAACCGAATACCCCGCCGTTGGTGATGGTGAAGGTCCCGCCGCGCAGTTCGTCGATATCCAGCTTGCCGTCGCGCGCGCGCTCGGCAAAGTCGCGGATGCGTCGCTCGATCTCTGCAATGGAGGCATTGCCGGTATCCCGCAGGATCGGCACGACCAGCCCGCGGGGTGACGACACCGCGATGCCGATGTCGCTGTAGTGGTGGTAGACGATCTCCTCGCCATCCAGTGCGGCATTGATCATCGGGAACCGCTGTAACGCCCGGGTGGCGGCCGCGACGAACAGGCCCATGAAGCCCAGCTTGATGCCATGGGTCTTCTCGAACGGCTCCTTGTAGCGCCCGCGCAGCGCCATCGCAGCGGACATGTCGATCTCGTTGAAAGTGGTCAGCATCGCGGTTGACTGCCTGGCCTCCAGCAGGCGTTCGGCGATGCGCGCCCGCAGCCGGCTCATGGGTACGCGTTCGATCCGTTCCGGGTCGGGCTGAGTGGCCTCGCGCCGGGAACTCGGGTGGCCCTCGGCCGGTGCCGGGCGCGGCTGCGCGGCGCTGGGGGAAGCCTGGGCGCGCTCGACATCCTCGCGCAGGATTCGCCCACCCTCGCCGGATCCGGTGATGTCGTCTGCCCGCAGCCCGGACTCCTGCAGCAGGCGCCGCACGGCCGGGCTGGGAGGTGGCGGCGCGCCGGTCTGCTCGGTGGCGGACGCGGTTTCCGGCGCGGTACGTTCGGTCGGCGAACCGGATTCGTTCCCGGCCGCGGGCGGGTCGCTGGAAGCGTCGGGGGATTCGTCCCCGGCAGCGGCCTTCGCGTCCCCGGTTGCCGGACCCAGGTAGCCGATCACCGCGTTGGCCTGCACCGTATCGCCTTCGCTCACCGCCAGTTCGCTGAGGGTGCCGGCGCTCGGCGCAGAGACTTCGAGCACCACCTTGTCGGTCTCCAGCTCGGCAATCAACTCGTCGCGTTCGACCGGGTCGCCGGCCTTCTTGTGCAGGGCGACGACGGTCGCGTCTGCCACCGACTCGGGGAGCTCGGGTACCTGGATCGGGGTGTGATCGGATGCCATCTCGCTTCCTTGTGCGTTGTGCGTGGGTGGACGGGGAGCAAGGGAGCGCCCGGGGTTCAGCGGGCCGGGTGCGGGGTTTCGCGCGCCCCGAGTGGTCCGAGGGCGCGTTCCAGCAGTTCTTGCAACTGGGCCTTGTGTACCTCGGGGTAGCCCACGGCCGGCGCGGCGGCTGCCGGCCGCGCGACGGCGTGCAGGGTCTGGCCGCGCACCGCCAGCAGCGGATCGATGCGCGGGGCGACGAATTCCAGATAGCCCTGGTTGGCAGGCTCGTCCTGTACCCAGACGAATTCTTCGGCTTCGGGGTAGCGTCCCAGCAACTCGGTCAGGCGTGCCTCGGGGAACGGATAGCACTGCTCCAGGCGCAGGATCGCGATCTCCTCGTGTTCGCCCTCGGCCTGGCGTGCGGCCAGGTCGTAGTAGATGCGGCCGCTGGTCAGCAGCACTCGTTTCACGTGCTCCGGTGCAGGCGCCCGCGGGTCGTCGATTACGGTTTCGAATCTCCCCTCGGCCAGCGTCGCAAGATCCGAGACGGCCTCCTTGTGACGCAGCAGGCTCTTGGGCGTCATCACCACCAGCGGCTTGCGATAGGGCCGGATCATCTGGCGGCGCAGCAGATGGAAAATCTGCGCGGGCGTGGTCGGTACGCAGACCTGCATGTTCTCCTGCGCCGCGAGCTGCAGAAAGCGTTCCGGCCGTCCCGAGGAGTGCTCCGGCCCCTGGCCTTCGTAGCCATGCGGCAGGAACAGGGTAAGCCCGCAAAGGCGCCCCCATTTCTGCTCGCCGGAGGAGATGAACTGGTCGATCACCACCTGCGCGCCATTGGCGAAGTCGCCGAACTGGGCCTCCCAGATCACCAGCGCCTCCGGGGCGGCGGTCGCGTAGCCGTATTCGAAGGCCAGCACGCCTTCCTCCGACAGCAGCGAGTCGATCACCAGAAAACGCGGATGCTCCGGATCCAGCCGGCGCAGCGGGACGATCGCCTCGCCGGTTTCCTTCTCATGCAGCACCGCATGGCGATGAAAGAAGGTGCCGCGGCCGGAGTCCTGTCCCGACAGCCGGATGCGGTAACCATCCTGTACCAGGGTGGCGTAGGCCAGGGTCTCGGCCGCCCCCCAGTCCAGCGGCTGCTCGCCCCGCGCCATCGCGATGCGGGCATCCAGCAGTTTCTGCACCCGTGGGTGGGGTTGAAAGCCTTCCGGTGGTGTGGAGAGCTGCTCCAGGGCGCGCGCCATGCGCTCCCGCGGGGCTCCGGTCGCCACCTCCTGATCCCAGCTCTGGTGCAGGTAGGGGCCCCAGTTGGTCGTGGAGGCGGCCTGCGTCTGGCGATCCCTTAACAGCGCCAGCGCGACGGTCTCGCCGGCGTCCAGGTGCTGGCGATAGGTCTCGATGGCCTGCTCCTGCTGTTCGGCGGTGGTCAGGCCGTCGCGGGTCAGGCGTTCGGCGTACCGTTCGCGGGTGGTGGGCAGGTCGCGGATGCGGTGGTACATGCGCGGCTGGGTGGCGGCTGGCTCGTCTGCCTCGTTGTGGCCCTGGCGGCGGTAGCAGACCAGGTCGATCACCACGTCCTTGCCGAAGCGCATGCGGTAGTCCAGCGCGATCTGGGTCACGAATACCACCGCCTCGGGATCGTCGCCGTTCACGTGCAGGATCGGTGCATTCACCATCTTGGCGACATCGGTGGCATAGTGGGTCGAACGCGCGTCCTTCAGGGTCGAAGTGGTGAATCCAATCTGGTTGTTCACCACCACATGCACGGTGCCCTTGGTGGAGAACCCCCGGGTCTGCGACATGTTCAGGGTCTCCATCACCACACCCTGCCCGGCGAACGCAGCATCGCCGTGGATCACCACGGGCATCACCCGGTTGCCCTTGCGATCCCCGACACGCACCTGCCGGGCACGTACCGAGCCCTCCACCACTGGGGTGACGATCTCCAGATGCGAAGGGTTGAAGGCCAGCGCCAGGTGCACCGGACCACCCGGCGTTTCCACATCCGAAGAGAAGCCCAGGTGATATTTCACGTCGCCGGTGCCGCGGTCATCGCGCGGGCGGCCCTCGAATTCGCCCGCAAGTTCCTCCGGCGACTTGCCGAACAGGTTGACCAGCACGTTCAGGCGCCCGCGATGGGCCATGCCGACCACCAGTTCCTTCAGCCCGCGGGCACCACCGCGCTGGACCAGGGCGTTGAGCAGCGGAATCAGGCTCTCGGCGCCCTCCAGCGAGAACCGTTTCTGGCCAACGTAGCGGCGGTGCAGGTAGCGCTCCAGACTCTCGGCCGCGGTCAGGCGCTCCAGGATGGCCAGGCGGGTGTCGGCGTCAAAGCCGAAGCGGCCATGCGCCGATTCCAGACGCTCCTGGAGCCAGCGCTTTTCGGCGGTGGCGGTCAGGTGCATGTATTCGGCGCCGATACTGGCGCAGTAGGTCTCCTGCAGTACGCGCTCGATGGTGTCCAGTGAGACGCGCCCTTCAATGAACAGTGAGCCGGGGTCAAACGTGACCTCGGGTCCGACGCTGTCCAGGCCGTGGTGTTCGCGGCTCAGCTCGCGCGGCGGCTCCGGCGGTTCACGCTCCAACGGGTCCAGGCGCGCGCCGAAATGTCCCAGGTAGCGATAGGCATTGATGAACTGCAGTACCCGTATCTGCAGTTGCTCGTGGGCCAGGTCCGGGCGATCGGTAGAACGCCGGCGGCGCTCCTCCCTTGGCGCCGTGTCCAGACTGCGAAAATAATCAGCCCAGGCGGCGGGTACCGAGTCCGGATCTTCGTGATAGCGTTCCAGCAGTGTCTCGGCGAAGGCGAGATTGTCCGCGTGCAGTTCCTGGCCGGAGACGGGGCTGTCCAGGCGCGAGCGGGATGGCATTTCGTTCATTCGCGACTTCCCAGCAGCAGGGTAGAGATTCAAGGGCCTTCAGTTTGGGTCTGTGGCGACCGGTGGGGTTCCCCGGACGTCGCATGGTCGCCTGGCGGTATTCGCCATTGCGCCCGAGATTACCGCGTTTGTCGTCCATGCGCAGGGGCCGGTGCGACGGACGTGCGATTCCGGCCGGGTTTCCCTACCATTCGCGCATGGATGTCTCCCCCTTGCTCGATTCCCTGAACCCGGCCCAGCGCGAGGCCGTGGCCGCCCCGCCACAACCGCTGCTGGTCCTGGCCGGTGCCGGCTCCGGCAAGACCCGTGTGCTGGTGCACCGCATCGCCTGGCTGATCGGCGTGGAGGGCGTGGCCCCGCACAGTCTGCTGGCGGTCACCTTCACCAACAAGGCGGCGGCCGAGATGCGCGGGCGCATCGAGTCGCTGCTCGGCCACCCGGCGACCGGATTGTGGGTTGGCACCTTCCACGGACTGGCGCACCGCCTGCTGCGCCAGCACTGGCAGGAGGCGAAGCTGCCACAGGGCTTCCAGATCCTCGACTCCGACGACCAGCTGCGTATGGTCAAGCGCGTCCTGCGGGGCCTGGAACTCGACGAGTCGCGCTGGCCGCCGAAGCAGGCGCAGTGGTACATCAACGCACGCAAGGACGAGGGCTCGCGCCCCGAGCACCTGCCGGATACCGGCGACCCGGTGGCTCGCCAGTGGGTGCGCGTCTACACCACCTACCAGCAGGCCTGCGAGCGCGCCGGCGTGGTGGATTTCGCCGAGCTGATGCTGCGCTCGCTGGAGCTGCTGCGCGACAACCCGGCGCTACTGGAGCACTACCGCACGCGCTTTCGCCACGTGCTGGTGGACGAATTCCAGGACACCAACGACATCCAGTACGCCTGGCTGCGCCTGCTCGCCGGGGACAGCCCGGTGTTCGCCGTGGGCGACGACGACCAGTCCATCTACGGCTGGCGCGGTGCGAAGATCGAGAACATCCAGCACTTCCAGAAGGACTATCCCGGCACCCAGGTGGTGCGCCTGGAACAGAACTACCGCTCCAGCGCCAACATCCTGAATGCCGCCAATGCGCTGATCCGACACAACGCCGGACGCCTCGGCAAGGAACTGTGGACCGAGGACAAGGAGGGTGCGCCGGTACGCCTGTATACCGCACTGAACGAGCAGGAAGAGGCGCGCTTTGTCGCCGAGACCATTGCCCGCCACGTGGACGAGGGCGGGCTGTACCGCGAGTGCGCGGTGCTGTATCGGTCCAACGCCCAGTCGCGTGTGCTGGAAGAGACCTTCATCGGTCGGCGCATGCCCTATCGCGTCTACGGCGGCCTGCGCTTCTTCGAGCGCCAGGAGATCCGCGACGCCCTGGCCTACCTGCGCCTGGCCGGCAACGGCGACGACGACGCCGCCTTCCTGCGCGTGGTCAACCAGCCCCCGCGGGGTATCGGCGAGAAGACCCTGGAGGGCCTGCGCCAGGCCGCCCAGGTGGCGGACACCAGCCTGCTGCAGGCGGCGGCCCACGCAGTGGACTCCGATGCCCTGCCCGGGCGCGCGCGCAACGCGGTCGCCGGTTTCGTGCAACTGGTCCGCACCCTGCAGCAGGAGCTGCCGCGTCAGCCGCTGGCGGACCAGGTGGAGCAGGCGATCGAGCGCGCACAACTGCGCGAGCACTACAAGAAGGAAAAGGGCGAGCGCGGTGAGGCGCGGCTGGAGAACCTGGACGAACTGGTGGGGGCGGCGCGCGCCTTCGACATGGAGTCCACCGCCGAGAGCGAGGAAGGCGAGGGCAGCCGCCTGACCGAATTCCTTGCCCACGCAGCCCTGGAGGCCGGCGAGGGCGCGGCGGACCCGCACGAGGACGCGGTGCAGATGATGACCCTGCACTCGGCCAAGGGCCTGGAATTCCCGCTGGTGTTCCTGACCGGCATGGAGGAGGGCCTGTTCCCCAACGCCCGCTCGCTGGAAGAGCCCGGGCGGCTGGAGGAGGAGCGCCGCCTGGCCTACGTCGGCATGACCCGCGCCGAGCGGGAGCTGTACCTGATCCATGCCGAGACGCGGCGGCTGTACGGACGCGAGTCCTACAATGTCGCCTCGCGCTTTCTCAACGAGATCCCGGAAGACGCGCTGGAGCTGCTGCGCCCGCAGGCCTCGCCTTACGGCGCGGGGCGTTTTGCGGCGGCCCGGCAGAAGACTGCGGGTTTCGGAGACATGGACACCCGGGCGGCCGAGGCCTCGGCGGCGGGCGTGTCCATTGGTGCCCGCGTGCATCACGCGAAGTTCGGCGAGGGCCTTGTCACCCAGTTCGAGGGTTCCGGCAGCTCGGCCCGGGTGCAGGTCAACTTCGCCCACGCTGGCCCCAAGTGGCTGGTGCTGGGCTTCGCCAATCTGGAAGTGCTCGGCTGACGAAAACCGCGGGCAAGGCACGGGTCCGTGAACGCGAATCCGCCGCCCCGGACCGGCGGGCGCCGCATGGATCAGTGTTTCCCTGGGAGCCTGTCGGATTTGGGCGATCGTCGCGAGCGTGAGGCAGGAGAGTGAGGCGTTTTTTTCGGTCTTTCGAGGCGCATAGTGGGAACTATGTAACGAGAGAGAGCGGAAAAAGGGCCCACTCTCCTGCCCACGCGCAGCAGATCAGCCCCAGGTCCGACAGGCTCCTAGCCGAGGATTCCGCGCAGGATGTAGAAGTAGACGACCGCGAGGATGGCTCCGGCTGGCAGGGTCACGATCCAGGACAGGAAGATCATTCGCACCAGCCCCAGGTTGATCGCGGCAATCCCGCGCGCTAGCCCGACCCCCAGGATCGCACCCACCAGAGTATGCGTGGTGGAGATCGGCAGACCGGTTCCGGAGGCCAGCACTACAGTGGCGGCCGCCGCCGCGGTGGCCGCGTAGCCGCGACTGGGCGTGAGCTGGGTGATCCCGGTACCCACGGTCGCGATCACCTTGTGGCCATAGGTGAACAGCCCGAACACGATGCCGACCCCGCCCAGCAGTAGTACCCAAACCGGCACCAGCGTCTCGGCGTTGACGCTGCCGGTCTGGATCACGTCTACCACCGCTGCCAGCGGGCCGACAGCATTGGCCACGTCGTTGGAGCCCAGGGCAAAGGCCATGGCGCAGCCGGTCACCACCATCTGCACGCCGAACACCTTCTCGACGTTGGCGAAATGGGAGCCATCCTCCGTGTCGATGTCGTCGAAGCGCAAGCGGCGAATGGTAAGCATGCCGAGCACGACCACGACCGCGCTGATCAGGATGGCCAGTCCGTAGGCCTGAACCGTGGTCAACTCCAGCCCCACATGTTTCAGGCCCTTGAACATCGTGACCAGGGCGGTTACGAAGGCCGTCAGGAAGATGTACAGCGGGGCCCAGCGCTTGGCGTTCTTCAGCGGGTCGACCGTGTCCAGGATCAGAAGCTGCACCGAGCGGAACAGCGCGAAGGCGATCATGCCGCCCACCATGGGCGACACCACCCACGACAGTGCGATGGTGCCTACGCGTTCCCAGTGCACGACCTCGAACCCGAGGCCTACCACTGCGAAACCGATGATGGCCCCGATGATCGAATGCGTGGTAGAGACCGGCCAGCCGAAGTAGGAGGCCACCAACAGCCAGGTCCCGGCAGCTCCCAGGGCCGCCAGCATCCCGTAGACCAGCAATTCGGGGTTGTCGGCCATCAGGCCGGCATCGACCATCCCGCTGCGGATGGTCTGGGTCACCTCGCCGCCGGCCAGCCAGGCCCCGGCGAACACGAAGATCGCAGCCACGAACACCGCCTGGCGAATGCTAAGCGCACGCGAGCCCACCGAGGTGCCCATGGCGTTGGCGACATCATTGGCGCCGATGCCCCACGCCATGAACAGGCCGAAGATCACTGCAAGGCCGAGCAACAGGGTGCTGTATTCCATGCGGTCCTCGGTCCGTGGTGCCGGGGGTTACTTGGCCAGCATCAGTTGCAGGCGGCTGCCTACACGCTGGGCCAGGTCGGCCAGCTCGCCGATCGAGTCGATCACGCGGTACATGAACATCACGTTCACCGGGGGCAGCCCGGCCTCCTGCGCAAGCAGGATCTCGCGCACCTCGCGCTGCGCCTCGTCGGATTCGTGTTCGATCTGGTCCAGCTCGGTGAGGATGCCGTTGACCACCTCGACCTCGTGGCCGCGGAAACCGGCCTCGACCAGCTCGTCGAGCTCGTTGATCGCACGGCCGGCCTGGTCCACCGCATCGACGCTGCGCGCGAGGAAGCGCTTCAGCGGTTCGTGCATGTTGTCCGGGAACTGCATCTGGCGTCCCAGCATCAGCCCGGCAATGTCCTTGGCCATGTTGGCGATTCGGTCCTGGATCAGCAGGGTATCCAGCACGTCACGGCGCGACATTGCCAGCATCATGCCCTTGGGCAGGTGCAGGCGCAGGTCCTTCTTCAGGCGATCCGCCTCGTGTTCGAGCTTGACGATCTTCTTCTGCTGCTCGCGCGCGGTGTCCCAGTCGTCCTGAGCCATGGCCTCGATAAACGGGGGCAGCTCGGCGATGCAGGCACGAACCTTGGCCATGTGTGCCTGCAGCGGGCGCACCGGGGAACGGCCAAACAGCTCGAAGACGAAGTTCTTGGGGGACATGGCGGCGCTAAGGTTGTCACAAAGCGATAATCTAACGCAAAACACTGTGGTCTGCGCTACACTCGCGATTCAGAGCTGGGGGTGCCCGCCACGGATGCGGGCTGAGAGAGTCCCCTTGAACCTGAACCAGTTCACACTGGCGGAGGGAAGCTCGGTGCTCGTTCCAGTCCGCGCGCGACCCGTC
This sequence comes from Pseudomonadota bacterium, assembly GCA_051747025.1. GTDB lineage: Bacteria > Pseudomonadota > Gammaproteobacteria > Ectothiorhodospirales > Ectothiorhodospiraceae > Thioalkalivibrio. The sequence goes on along the minus strand of JBNJFQ010000002.1, from coordinate 28,227 downwards.
CGCAGTCTGTCCGGCCCGTTCCGATCCCTCTGCCGCCACGCCCGAGTTGCAGAGGTCATCGTATGAGCGCCATCCCCGAGTCCTTCGCCCGCAAGACCGCCCAGGTCTCCGCCGACGTCACGCGCCCGTTCCCCGGTTCCGAGAAGGTCTTCGTCCAGGGCTCGCGCCCGGACATCCGCGTGCCGTTCCGGCAGGTGGCGCAGAGCCCCACACTGACCTCCGGCACCCCGGAGGAGAACCCGCCGATCCCGGTTTACGACACCTCCGGCCCGTACACCGATCCCGACGTGACCATCGATCTGCACCGCGGCCTGGCGGACCTGCGCGGCCCGTGGATCGACGAGCGCGCGAATACCGAATGGCTGGACGGCCCCAGCTCGGAATACGGCCGCGCCCGCGCCGCCGACCCGGAACTGGCCAGCCTGCGCTTCGAACACATCCGTCCGCCGCGCCGGGCGAAGTCCGGGGCGAACGTCTCGCAGATGCACTACGCCCGCCAGGGGGTTATCACCCCGGAGATGGAGTTCGTCGCCATCCGCGAGAACAACCGCCTGCAGGAGCTGCGCAACGACCCGCGCTACAAAAAGCTGCTGCGCCAGCACGCGGGCGAGTCGTTCGGGGCGTCGATCCCCGAGGAGATCACCCCCGAGTTCGTGCGCGACGAGATCGCCCGTGGCCGCGCGATCATCCCCGCGAACATCAACCACCCGGAGCTGGAGCCGATGATCATCGGCCGCAACTTCCGGGTGAAGGTCAACACCAACATCGGCAATTCGGCGGTCACCTCCTCGATCGAGGAGGAGGTCGAGAAGCTGGTCTGGTCCGCGCGCTGGGGCGGCGATACCCTGATGGACCTGTCCACCGGGAAGAACATCCACGAGACCCGCGAGTGGATCCTGCGCAACTCGCCGGTGCCGATCGGCACCGTGCCGATCTACCAGGCGCTGGAGAAGGTCGACGGCAAGCCCGAGGACCTGACCTGGGAGCTGTTCCGCGACACCCTGATCGAGCAGGCCGAACAGGGCGTGGACTACTTCACCATCCATGCCGGCGTGCGGTTGCAGTACGTGCCGCTGACCGCCGACCGGGTGACCGGCATCGTCTCGCGCGGTGGCTCGATCATGGCCAAGTGGTGCCTGGCGCACCACGAGGAAAACTTCCTCTACACTCGTTTCGACGAGATCTGCGAGATCATGAACGCCTTCGACGTCTCGTTCTCGCTGGGTGACGGCCTGCGCCCCGGCTGTCTGGCCGACGCCAACGACGCCGCGCAGTTCGGCGAGCTGGAGACCCTGGGCGAGCTGACGCAGAAGGCCTGGGCGCATGACGTGCAGGTGATGATCGAGGGCCCCGGCCACGTGCCGCTGCAGAAGGTGAAGGAAAACGTCGACAAGGAGCTGGAAGACTGCTTCGAGGCGCCCTTCTACACCCTCGGCCCGCTGGTCACCGACATCGCCCCGGCCTACGACCACATCACCTCCGGGATCGGCGCGGCCAACATCGGCTGGTACGGCACCGCGATGCTCTGCTACGTGACGCCCAAGGAGCACCTGGGCCTGCCCAACAAGCAGGACGTGCGCGACGGCATCATCACCTACAAGATCGCGGCCCACGCGGCGGATCTCGCCAAGGGCTTCCCCGGCGCCCAGTTGCAGGACAATGCGCTGTCCAAGGCGCGCTTCGAGTTCCGCTGGGAGGACCAGTTCAACCTGGCGCTGGACCCGGAGCGTGCGCGCGAATTCCACGACGAGACCCTGCCCAGGGACGCGCACAAGGTCGCCCACTTCTGCTCCATGTGCGGCCCCAACTTCTGCTCGATGAAGATTACCCAGGATGTGCGCGACTACGCAGCGGCCCAGGGCGTCTCCGAGGACGAGGCCCTGAAGAAGGGGATGCAGGAGAAGGCGGTCGAGTTCGTCGAAAAGGGTGCGGAAATCTACCGCGAGGTCTGAGCGGCCCCTCGCCATCGCGAGGTCCGCGATGTTGCGGGGGCGACCGGGACGTCCCCGAGGCCACCCGGCGAACGCCGGGGATGGGAATGGTCCTGAGGCGACTGGCGCAGGGCGATGCACTATATGCGATTTACCCTATCTCCCCGGGGCTATATCGCCCCCTCCGTCTGCGCTCTCGTTATACCCTGTTTAGAGTAGGGACAAAGGCCCGGACAATCACTAACGTCGGGAGGCAACAGGGTCGGTTTCAACGCTGGCCGGGACGGGTGAACCCGCGGTGGTTGCACGTCTCCCGGTGGCGGTTGCTGGCGACCTTTCACCAGCGAGACAGGAGGACATCCGATATGAATACCCAGCTCATCGAAGAAAGCTGGAACAGCGTTGCCCCCTACCACCACGCTATTGCCGAGACCTTCTACGAACGGCTGTTCCAGCAGTACCCGGACTACGCGCGGCTGTTCTCGGCCGACTCCATGCCGGAGCAGATGGAGCGCATGGTCCGTACGCTGGCCCTGGTTTCATCCAACGCGGACAGCCCTTCCTCTATCCGCCCGCATTTGCATCGATTGGGTCAGGCACATTCCGAATACGGTCTGGGGCCGGAGGATTTCGAGGCATTCTCGGGCGTCATGATCGCGGTCCTCGGCGAATACTGCCGCTCGGCAAACGGCGACTGGAGCGAGGCCTGCGAACAGGCCTGGCGCGACGCCTTCTCCAGCATCATCGAACCCATGATGCTGGACGGCATGCAGCATTAGGCGGCGTTTGGGTCGGCCAGCGTGCGCGCGGGCAGCTCCGCTACATCGGCGGACCCATCTCGCCCATGCCGCCGAAACCCAGCATGCCGGCACCAATACCGAAGATCATCCCCAGGACCATCAGGATCAGGTAGATCAGCAGCAGCACGCCGAAGATCGTAAAGTAGATCCGCAGCCGGCCAAGGGCGTGTTTCAGTTCGAGCAGATCCTCGTTGTCAAATGCCCGCTGGGTGGCACCGGCTGCCTGTATCAGCACCACGCCGGCCCAGATCGGGATCCAGGCAACGATGATCCCGACGATCGACAATGCCGTCAGCACGCCCGAGATGATCAGCATCACTCCGATCAGTTGCATCCAGAATTTGCCGCGTACCAGCGGCTCGATCAGTTCGCGTGGTCCGGTCCGTTGTGGTCGGGGTGGTCGTCCATGGCGAATCTCCGGCAGAAACAAGGAATGGATAAGGGGTGGCTGTCGGCACCCCGGTGCGTGTTCAACCCGTACGTATAGCAGCATCCCGCGCATGCGGCCAGTCGCGGCGTTGTGAGACGCCGCTCTGCGCGTGCATACTCGCGGGGAGCAAAGCCCCGGGTCTTTGGGAGGAAAGCATGGGCGATCAGGGACGACGCAGCGATACGGGCAGGAGCGGGCCGCAGGGTACGATGCTGTTTCGCGGCGAGGACCTGCCCGAAGGCCTTGCCGAGGGCCCGCAGACGCCGGAGCAGGAACCGCCGGGGGGCTATCCCGTTCTGGTCGGGGTGGGCGAGCCATTCGGTCAGCAGCGTCTGGCGCTGAAGCCCGGCAAGCGCTCGGTGGGCCGCCAGGCCGACAATGACATTGTCCTCGACGAAGGGAGTGTTTCGTCGCAGCATGCCTGGCTGGTCAACGAAGGCGGCGAGTGCCGGGTGGTCAACCTGCTCTCCACCAACGGGACCTGGGTCAACGAGCGCAAGGTCCACGAGGCGGTGCTCAAGGACGGTGATCATGTGCGTTTCGGGCGTGCGGAGTTCGTGTTCCGGCGGCGCGACGACGGTTCCGACGCCCTGCCGCAGGGGGCCCCGAGCCGCTTTCCCTGGCGCTGGCTGGGCGCGGCGGTGATTATCCTGGTGCTGGCGGTGATCGCACGCATCCTGCTCGAGACCTGACCGGATTCCGGTAACGGGTATGCAGCGGATTGGGCGCTACGGGATCGGCGAGGAGCTCGGGCGCGGGGCGATGGCGGTCATCTACCAGGGGTTCGACCCGGAGATTCGCCGCCCGCTGGCGATCAAGTGCCTGCACGACGAGGTGGCGCAACGCCCCGAGTATCGTCGCCGGTTCCTCGCCGAGGCCCGTGCTGCCGGGACCCTGACGCACCCCGGGATCGTCACCATCTTCGATGTCGGAGAAGACGGTCAGCGTCCATTCATCGCGATGGAACTGCTGGAGGGGGTCACCCTTGCGGAATTCGCTGCGCGCTTTCGCCCCCTGCTGCTGCGCAATGTCCTGAAGATTGCGATCCAGCTGACCGAGGCCCTCGACTACGCCCATCGGCATGGCGTGGTCCACCGCGACATCAAGCCGGAAAACATCATCGTTACCAGTGCCACGGTAAACATCAAGGTGATGGACTTCGGGATCGCACGCACCCTGAACGATCCCGACTGGCGCGCTGACGACGATGGGTACGTGGCCGGCTCTCCCCACTATATGCCCCCGGAGCAGATCCGCGGGCAGGCGACTGACGCGCGCGCCGACCTGTACTCTGTCGGCGTGGTCCTGTACGAGCTGCTGACCGGGCACACCCCGTTTCGCGGCCACGATCTGGCTCAACTGCTGACCCGCGTGGTGGAGGATCCGGTGCCCGCGCCGCGCCCGATCGTGCCGGATTGCCCCGATGCCCTGATCGAGGTGGCGCTGCGCCTGCTGGCCAAGCGCCCCGAGGAACGCTACCAGTCGGCCGGCGAGCTGCTGGTGGATCTCCAGCGCCTGGAGGAGGAACGGGCGGAGCGCGAACGCGCCGGTGCTGGCCACCGCATCGTCCCGTTGCGACTGCGCTGGGCAGCGATCATGGGCGTGGTGGTGGCCGTGACCCTGCTGGTTGCGGCCACGCTGGTGTACCAGAAACAGAATTCGGTGATGACCGATCTGGCATTTGACTATGGTGAAACCCTGGCCGGGATCATCTCGGTGGAAAGCGCCGAGGACCTGCTGCTGGAAGACACCATTGCGGTCCAGGGGCGTCTGCGGGACATGCAGGCCAATCGCGAGATCGCCCTGCTGAACGTAGCCGACCATCGGGGCAATGTGGTGGCCAGCAGCGACCCCGAGACCATCGGAACCCCCTATGTTCCCCCGCCCGAGGACCAGTTGCTGACCCGCCGGGGCGACCGCGCGGTGTGGTCGGTGGCCGGGCCGGACGGGCGCGAGCTCTTCCTGTTCGAAACCCCGGTGCACTATCAGGACCACGAGATCGGGCGTCTGCAGGTGGCCCTGTCCACGCGCTCGCTGGCGCAGGCGAACCGGGCCACGGTGACCGCCCTGGGCCTGCTGGCTCTGGTCACACTGCTGGCCGTGCTGCTGGGGGCCTACATCCTGGCGCGCCGCCTGCAGGTCCCGCTGGATACGCTGCGCGGGGCGCTTGACCAGATCAGCCAGGGCCGGCTGGACACCCGCATCCGCACGCGCCGCTCGGACGACTTCGAACGCGTCTATGCCGCCTACAACGCGATGGCCGACTCGCTGGAGGCACGCATGAAACGCCAGGCCGGCGGCGAGACCGACCGGCCTGGCGCGAGCACCCCCACCTCGCCCACCCTGGACCTGTCCGACGCCGGGTCGGCCGACGGGCAAGGGCAGAAGGGCTCCGGCCCGGGCCCCGGCCGCTGAGATATCTACAGCCGCCCGAAGGGGGTCCGTTCGGGGCTTGCCGGGGGACCTGCGCCCTGGCGGTGCAGTATCACCTCAACCCGAAGAGCCGCCAGACCCCGCACGCACAGCCCATCAGTCCCGGCCTCGACAGGCCGTCAGGTCGGTCAGAAGGCCCGGCGCCGGGTCCGGACCCGCGCCCAGGGGGCGGGGCTTTTTCCTTGCCCCCGGCCCGTCCGCGGTCTCAGCCCGCCCCGTTGTCCAGCGCATCCAGGCGGCGCTGCAGTTCCAGCGCCCGCAGACGATACCCGCGTGCGGCCTCGAAGTCCGGATCGATCTCCAGTGCCCGTTCCCACAGCTCGATTGCGGTGGCCAGGTCCTGGTTGCGATAGCGCACGATCGCCTGGGAGTGCAGGTCCTCCTTCAGTTCCACGCGCAGGCGGGCATGCTGGCGCCGGGCGGAAGCGCGCTCCGGATCAGCCTCCAGGGCGCGCTCCATCGCGGCCAGCGCCGCATCCAGTTCCCCGGCCTCGCGATACCGCAGGCCCTGCTGCTCCCAGTAGCCGGCCTCCACCCGGCTCCCCAGTGGCGTCAGCCAGCGATCCCACGCCCCGTCAGCCGGCGCGATTTCACGGGCATGCTCCACGGTGGACCGCGCGGGCTCGAACCGCCCGGCGGCCAGGTCGCCCTCGATCACCTGACGCAGCTCATCCGCATCCGTGGCCGCACCGCTTGCCTGCGGATCTGCCTCCGGTGCCTCCATCCCGGCGCGCACCCCGGCGGAGCTGGGGATCCGGAGTTCCTGGCCGACCAGCAGACGGGCAGGTCGCTCGAGGCCGTTGTACCGCGCGAGAATCAGAAAACGGTGGGCATCGCCGAGATACCGATCGGCGAGCTGGGTCAGGGTCTCGCCGGGCTGCACCGCATGCGTGGTATAGGCCGTGCCCAGTACCGCCTCGGGGTCCGCGTCCAGCTGCTGGCGCAGGTTCAGTGCAGCATGGTCATCGGGATGCTCGATCAGATACCGCTCCAGGGCCGCCTCGCCGCGCTCCATCTGCCCGTTCTGCAGCAGGTCGACAATGGAATCGATCGCCAGCAGGGGGGCCTCGGTCGCCGCCGGCGGCTCCAGCGGGCGCGGTGGTGTGCCATGCGTCTCGGCCGTGTCGTCGGCACCTTCCGTCAGTGCACGCAAATCGGCGCAGCCGCTCAGCACGGTGCTGCCCAGGGCCAGCGCGAGGACGACCAGCCATCTTGTGACAGGCAACGGGAAATGATTCATTGCTTAATGATACCGACTGGCCGCGCTCCGAGTGAACGCTTCATAGCGGCCAGAACAGAATGGCCAGCACTGCGAGCAACAGGACCCCGATGGCGAGCAGCGGATGAATGGCGGCGCGCAACGCCTGCTGCCAGCGCGTCCGGTCCGGCGCATGCACTCGACAGGCCGCCGCCGCGACATTGTCACCCCGTGCCCCGCCGCGCCGCGCTGCCTCGCGTACCCAGGCTTCCAGTCCGGCCTGCAGGTTCCCGGACTCCAGCAAGGCGTGCATCTCGGTGGGCGAGATCTGCTCCCAGAATCCGTCGGAACACAGCAGGAAGCGCGAATCCGGCCCCGGCGTGGCGTGACCGAAATCGACCTGGATTGACTCGGCCACACCGAGCGCCTGCAGCAGCTGGTTCTGGGCCGGGTGGTGGCCCATTTCGGCCTCGATGATCTGCCCGGCCTCCAGTAATTCCTGCACCCGGGTATGGTCGCGGGTGCGGAACACCCGTTTCGGGCCGGCGAAATGATACAAGCGGCTGTCCCCGCAATGCGCCCAGTGCGCGTCCTGCCCATCGATATGCAGCGCAACCAGGGTGGTCCCGGGGCGCGCCTCCGGCGGCCGGCCATCGGCGCGCAGGGCGTCATGGGTGTCCCGGAAGATCTGGTCAAGGAACGCGGCAGGATCTGCGGGGCGGCCACCGCAGGCCTCCCACTGGCGGCCCGCGGTCGCCATCGCGGTCCCGGCGGCCCGGGCACCTTCGGCATGCCCGCCCATCCCGTCCGCGACCACCAGCAGGTGGCGGGTGCCATCTGGCGAGGCAAACACGGCAACGGCGTCCTGCTGTTCGGCGCGGCCGCCGATATCCCTGGCGTATCCGGTTTCCATGTGCCCCCGGTCGCGGTGGTCCCGGATCCATGATGACCGACTTGGCCGCCGGGCGCACCTGGTTGTGGCTGGCGGTGGGGGCTTCGGCGGGGCGCCTGCACCGATGGTGGCTGGCCCTGGTTCAGCCACGGCCGGCGCAGACCGTCGGAGCTGAGCCCGATGGATACCGGCCCCGGGGCCGACCAACCCCTACCCCGTGGCGCCGATCCAGAACTCGATGGAACGGGCGAGGAACTCGTCCCAGGTCATGTAGTGGGAGCCGTCGCACGAAAACGTCAGGCTGACCATGCCGTTAAACAGGTTCAGCGAGGCCGAGCGCAGATAGACGGTCTCGTCGGCAAAGCGCAGAGCCTTCAGGCCCTGCAGCACACGCCCGATGTCGTCGCGCGGAATCAGTGCCTCGGGCGGGTATGGCTCGTGCGGAAACGCCAGGCAGACATCCGGGTCGCTCAGCGATTCGTGGGTCAGGATGCGATAACGGTAGGGATCGTCGACCGTCCACACCGTGGCCCGCGTGCTGGAGAAATGAAACACCCCCTGGAACACTCCACGCTCGGTGAAGAGTTCCTCGAGGATAGCCAGCGCGGTATCCATGTTCCGGTCCATCAGGCTTTCGGTGCGGCTTTGCAGGAACAGCGTGCCGCGAATCGACGGATCGCCCTTGATCTGGCGCCACTCGGTCGGCTCCTCGTACAGCGCATCGGACGAGTCGGGCAGATTGCGCAGGTCGAAATCGGCCCCGAGAAAGCCCAGCGCGTTGCCGTCGGCGTCGCGGACCAGCTGCAATGCGGTCAGTGAAGGCCGGCGCCCCAGCAGCGAGATATAGGCCTCCGACAGCAGGAAGCCGTCGGCCGGTACCACCTCCTTCATGTACGGGCGCTGCGAACGGTCACGCCCGAAATGCTCCGGCAGTACGCCGCTGCGCGAGATGTTGTCGCTCAGCTGGATGCCGTCGGTATTCAGGGCGTAGACAAAGGTTGCCTCGGGCAGGCGGCGGATCGTCTCCTCCAGGAGCGTGTCCAGGGCCTCGCGCCGCGGCCAGGCTGCGGGCAGTTTTGTCGCAATCTCGGCGAGCGGCTCGTGCAGCCGCTGCTCGAGGTACTCGCGCTGGCAATCGATCGCCTTCTTAAGCTCGCTCATTGCAGCGTGCGCCTCCTCCTAGCGCCGGTTTCGGGCCGATTATCCGCGCTCCGGGATGACCATTTCGTGACAGGGGGCGTGGCCCCGGTGGTACGGGGCATGGCGGCTCAGCAGGATTCGTGCCGGAGTCGCCCCGGGATCTCGGGGTGAAAGGGGCTCAGCGGTCGAGGGTGGACTCCAGGACCTCCCAGTGGACATTGCCGTGTACGACCTCGTAGGCCAGCAGCATCTGTCCATGGAGGGTTTCGCCCTCGAAATGTGCAAGCGCCCAGCGGTGGTTCAGTACATGCACGCCATCGGGACGGAATTCCAGCGCACGGTCGCCAGCCGGCTCGTGGGGGATCAGCTCCGGACGATCCACCAGGTCATCGCGCAGGCGCTCCTGCGGGCGTGCCATGCCGCGCCGTTGCAGATCCTGAATATGGGCGTTGGTCAGGCCCAGTTCGACCGGGCGCGGCACCTCGTGGCGGGTGTACTCGGACAGTTCCATCTGCGCCTGCAGCAGGTCGCGATTGGCCTGGGCCAGGTCCTGTTCCAGCCCGGCGCCCCGTGCGATATAGATGGCCAGTACGATTACGAAGAACAGCATGAAGCCCAGCCAGACCAGTCGCTCGCTGGTCTTAAGACTGGAGGTATTCCGGGTTGGTTGATCTGCCAAGGCTTGTTCCTCCGGTGGCGCACGGCGGGACACCCGGGCGCCGGTCTGGTGATGAATACCCGCCGCCTGTGGGCCCATGGGCTACGGCGGCCATGGTCACGCATGATAACGCCTGAGCCAACGGCATGTCCGGAGACCGCAATGCCCGGCACCCCGAAGCCCGATCCGGCCCGTCTGCCGCACGCCCATGAATGGGTCAATCGCTTCGCGCGCCTGCCCGATGCGTTTTTCGAACGTCCGCCTGCTGCGCCCTTCCCCGGCGCGCACTGCCTGGCAACCAGCCCGGACATGGCCGCGCGTCTAGGCCTCCCGCCGGAGGCCTTCCATGCCGACCCCTGGCTGGGTGCCTGCACCCGGGGCAGCGAGCTGCCCGGTGCCGATCCGGTCGCCTCGGTGTATGCCGGGCACCAGTTCGGGGTCCTGGTCCCGCAACTGGGGGATGGGCGTGCCAGGCTGCTGGGTGAGCTGCGTACCCCGGCGGGCGAGCACTGGGAACTGCAGGTCAAGGGCGCCGGACCGACGCGCTTCTCGCGCGGTGCCGATGGGCGCGCGGTACTGCGCTCCTCGATCCGCGAATACCTGGTGTCGGAGGCGATGGCCGCACTCGGCATCCCCACCACGCGCGCGGTGGCCCTGTTCGGCTCCACCCTGCGGGTCATGCGCGAACGCATCGAACCCGGTGCGATCGTGCTGCGAGCCGCCCCCAGCTTCCTGCGCTTCGGGCATTTCGAATACTTCCATTACAACGGCTACAGTGCGCGGCTCGCGGAGCTGATCGACTACGCCCTGGAACACGACTACCCGGAGTTGCGCGAGGCGGGGGACCCGGTGGCCGCGTTGCTGGAGGCCGTCATCGCCCGCACAGCCGCGATGATTGCCGACTGGCAGGCGGTTGGCTTTTGTCACGGGGTCATGAACACCGACAACATGAGCCTGATCGGGCTGACCATCGACTACGGGCCGTTCGCGTTCATGGACGCCTACGACCCCGGCTACATCTGCAACCACACCGACCAGGGCGGGCGCTACGCCTTCGACCAGCAGCCGCAGATCGCGCAGTGGAACCTGATCCGGCTGGCCGAGACCCTGGTGTGTTCGTTTGCCGACCCGGCCCGCGAAGCCGCGATCGAGCGTGCGCAGGATCTGTTGTATCAATTCCGGCCACAGTACCAGCAGGCCTGGCTGGAGCGCATGCGTGCCAAGCTCGGTCTGCACGACGCGCGCGCCGACGATGCCTCGCTGGTTGATGACCTGCTCGCGTGGATGGCCGCGGAAGGGGTCGACTACACGCGTTTCTTCCGGCAATTGCCGGATCTGGACGACCCCGCCGTCCACGCGAGGCTGGAAGCGGAGCTGGAAGACGCCGCCGCGTGGCGCGCATGGTGGTCGCGCTACCGGGACCGCAGGGCACAGGATGCTCGGCCGGCCGAGGCCCGGCGTATCGCGATGAACGCCGTCAACCCGAAGTTCGTCCTGCGCAATCACCTGGCCCAGGCCGCGATCGAGCAGGCCGAGGCCGGGGACGCATCGGAAGTGCAGCGCCTGCAGGAGATCCTCGCGCGCCCCTTCGACGAGCAGCCGGAGCACGAACGCTATGCCGATCTGCCACCGGCCTGGGCCAGTGGCATTCAGCTGAGCTGCTCGTCCTGACCCTGGTCTCGGGTCCGCGAACCGGGCCCGCGCGTTACGGCTGTGTGTGCGCCGGTGGTTTCACCACCCGTGCGGCGCCGTTGCCGCGCGGATCGGATTCCGCCTCGAGCCGGTTGCTGGTGCGCTCCCACAGGATCGCGTGCATGTCGCCGAACGGCCGAATCTGGGGGACCAGGTGGTGCCCGCGTGAGACCAGGGCGGCGCGCGTGTCGGCATCGAATGTGCCGGTCTCGAATTCCACCCGGTCGGGCCGGTACTGGTGGTGATAGCGCGGCGCGGCCACCACGTCCGCCAGATTGTCTCCCTCGATGATGCCCAGCACGGCGTGCAGCACTATGGTGATGATGCGGCTGCCCCCCGGGGTACCAAGGATCGCCACGCGCTCGCCGGTGTCGACAAAGGTTGGGCTCATGCTCGACAGGGGCCGGCGCTGTGGCGCGATTGCGTTGGCCTCGAAGCCGATCAGGCCATGGGCATTGGGCTCGCCCGGTTTGGCCGAGAAATCGTCCATCTCGTTGTTCAGCAGGACGCCGGTCCCGGGCACCACGTAGCCCGATCCGAACGGATAGTTCAGGGTCAGGGTGGCGGCGACCCGGTTGCCCTCGGCGTCGATGACCGAGAAATGGGTGGTCTCCCGGCTCTCGGCCGCGCGCGGGCCGGGCAGCTCCGCACGCGGCTCCACGGACAGCGGCAGGTAGCGGCTGGGCGTGGCACTGTCGGGGTGGATGGTGGCGCGCAGGCCGGCCGCGTAGTCGCGCGACAGCAGGCGCTGCAGTGGCATTTCCACATGGTCCGGATCGCCCAGGTACTCGGCGCGATCCCGATAGGCGCGACGCATGGCCTCGATCGTCAGGTGGGCGCGCAGATCGGGTGCCAGGCCTGCGAGGTCATAGAACGCCAGGATGTTCAGGATCTGGCCGATCGCGACGCCCCCGGAGGAGGGTGGCGACGCAGTAACGATCTCGGTACCGCGATACTCGAGTACGACGGGGTCGCGCTCGACCACCGTGTACCCGGCGAGGTCCTCCAGCGTCCAGATTCCGCCCGCTTCACGTACGCCGCTGACCAGTGCCTGGGCCAGATCCCCGCGGTAAAAGCCGTCGCGGCCCTCGGTGGCCAGTCGGCGCAGTGTGTCTGCCAGGTCGGGCTGGCGCAGGGTCGCGCCCTCGTCCGGCAGGTCCCCGTCATCCAGAAAGAGGTTGCGTGCAGCGGCGCCGTCGCGCAGCGCCTGATGGCGGAAGCCGGCCATCTGCAGGTAGCGTGTGCTGACCGGCACGCCCTCTTCGGCCAGCCGGATCGCGGGGGCCAGTCCGTCTGCCAGCGACAGCTGCCCGTATTTGCGCGCCAGGTGATCCAGGCCGGCCGGTATGCCGGGGATGCCGGCGGCCAGCACGCCATCCAGCGACAGGCCGTCGACGACCGCGCCCTCTTCGCCCAGATACATGTCGCGCTCGGCCGCCGCCGGGGCCGTCTCGCGCGCATCCAGCATGGTATTGCGCCCGGTGGCGGCCTCGTGCAGCAGGAAAAAGCCGCCGCCGCCGAGCCCGGATCCGTAGGGTTCGGCCACTCCCAGTGCCGCGGTAATGGCAACCGCGGCATCGAAGGCGTTCCCGCCCTCGCGCAGGATCGTTTCGCCCGCTGCGGTGGCCGCCGGGTGGGCGGTGGCCACCGCGTGCTGCCCGGGGCCGGCCAGCACGGGCGTAGCCGCCAGATACAGCAGGGTCAGAAGTGGTGCGCGCGACAGCAGCGGTTGCCAGTGCATGCGTGCGCCTACTTCGCCGCCATCAGCGCTTCGTACTTGGTCATCAGCTGTTCGCGGGTCTCCACGTGATCGGGGTCGTTGGGGATGCAGTCGACCGGACAGACCTCGCGGCACTGTGGCTCGTCGAAGTGGCCGACGCACTCCGTGCACAGGTTGGGGTCGATCTCGTAGATCTCGTCGCCCGGATAGATGGCCTCGTTCGGGCACTCCGGTTCGCAGACATCACAGTTGATGCATTCGTCGGTGATAATCAGGGCCATGGACCGTTCCTCGCGTTGGATCGCTTGTAGGCCGGCGCTGGCCAGCCAGGAAACCCTGACTAGTCGGTACCGCCGGTACGCTCGGCGAGCATGCGTGCCACGCCGGGGCTCACGAAGTTTGAGACGTCTCCACCCAGTCGGGCGATTTCCCGTACCAGACTGGAGGAGACGAAGCTGTATTCCTCCGCGGGTGTCAGAAACAGGGTTTCGACCTCCGGGGCAAGCTGGCGGTTCATCGCTGCGAGCTGGAACTCGTGTTCGAAATCGGATACCGCGCGCAAGCCGCGCAGAATCACGTTGGCACCCTGGGCGTGGACGAAATGCGCCAGCAGGACGTCGAAGCCCTGTACCTCCACGCCGGGGATGTCCCCCACTGCCTCCCGGGCCAGTGCCACGCGCGTCGCCAGCGGGAACGCCGGACCCTTGTCCGGATTGGCGGCAACCGCAACCACTATGCGATCGAATAGCCGTGCGGCACGCCGCACGATATCGGTGTGGCCGTGGGTAATCGGATCGAAGGTACCCGGGTAGATCGCGGTAACGGACATGGGCAAGAGGCCAGGCTGCGGAAACCTCCATTAGACCGCAGGCACCGCGACCAGACAAAATGCGGGCCTGTTTCGCCACCCGGCCCGCCGGCCGGCGCCGACTGCCAGGGGATACCGCATGCATGACGACGATTACCGACCGCCACTCGCCGATTACTGGGATCAGCTGGAGGCCCGCTACGGCGGCGGCTTCAATTTCCACCAGATCTCGCGTGACGAACTGGCGCAACTGGTGGAACACCTGCGCCATGCGGTAAAGGATGACCCGCAGGTCACCGACGTAGAAAAGCAGAACCTGGGCCTGGTGCTGAAGCACGCGGAACAGACCCTGGACAAGCGCACAGCCTGATCTGGCCCCTGATCCGCCCTGGGACGTGCTCAGGGCGTGTGCGCCTCGGACGCCGTGCCGCACGGCGGCAGGGCCTGGCACGCCGTGCCGCTGTCGTCTGCCTGCGCGGCAGCGCCCAGGGTGTGTGCATAGGCCTCCGGGCCCGCCAGTGCAGCCGCGCACCTGGCTGCGGCGCGAGCCTGCTCGCCGCACTGGCGGGCGATCAGTACATGCGCCAGGTTGTTCCAGCCCTCGTGTCGGGCCGGATCCCGGATGACGAGTGTTCGCAGGATGGACTCGGCACTGGCCAGCTCGCCCAGCGCGAACGCGACGTTGGCACGCCCCACGTAGGGAATGGGCGCCTCCGGCCAGCGTGCCATGGCCGTCTCGTAGCCGGCGGCGGCCGCGGCGTAGTGCCCCGTCTGTTCCAGCTCGTTGACCGCGCGCAGCCAGTGCAGGCGGGTCGCAGTTGCCGGCAGGGTATTCGGCGCCATGACCAAAAACGCCCAGCGGTCGCTGCGCGCCCAGGTGCGCTCGAACCGCGAAAACGTGTTCACATGACGCCGGATCGGCCCGCTGCGCAGAACGATCTCCCGCGTCTCCAGGTCGTAGCCAATCACTACCGCGAAGTGCCACTCCGGGAGCATCGCCACGCCCAGGTTCTGGAGGACCACGACCGGATTGCCCGCGGCTACTTCGCGCAGCACCGCCTCGAGCTGTGGTTCGAGCCGGTAGGCGACCTGGTCGCGGGCCCGCGCTGCCGCGCGCATCTCGGTCTGCAGGCTGCCCTCGCGGGCGGGGATATAGACCTCCTCGATCAGCTCATCCAGTGTCGCGTCGATGCCGCGCGCGTTCAGCGCCGTGGCCAGGGCCGCCGGCCCGCACTGATAGGCATCCTGCGGAAAGAACGGCGTATCCGTCAGTTCGACCCGTAGTGGCAGATCCGTCGGGCGCTCGCTGGACAGAGCGCCGCTCTGCGGCGCGGTGGCGCATCCGCTCAGCCAGACGAGGGCCACGAGGGCAAGCCCGCCTGCGCCGCGTGCCAGCGAAACTCCGGGCATGCCGGACGGGTCTAGCGCGCCGGACCGACGAACGAAAAGATGTCGGTCACGCCCAGGGCATCCAGTATGACGAACACCATGAACACGATCGCGACCACACCGAGGGCGCCGGAGGCCCCGGCGGGATCGGTGCCCATGCGCGCCTCGAGCTGAGCCAGCTCCGCATCGGTCAGGCGGACTACCCGCTGTTCGGCCCGTTCGGGGTCCACCCCCATCGCGATCAGCTGCGCGCGCACCTCGGCGTCAGCCAGCTGGTTCAGCAGGCGGGTGCGGGGATCGTCGGCGCTCGCCTCCTCGATCAGGCTGCCGGTATCCAGCATGCCGGGTCCGGCCAGTGCCGGGCTGGCGGGCAGCAACCCCAGGGTCAGGGCCAGCAAAAAGGTTGCGGGGGCGTGCAGAAGGCGGCAGAACGAGCACCGGGGCATGGACAGGACCTCCAGAAAAGCGATTGCGAACCGGCGCTGCGGGGGACGCCGGTCATCAACGCCAGTGTACCCGCGATCCCCCTGCAGCAGATGTGTCCGTGCAGCAAATCCCGACCATGTTCACACCCCGTGCCGGCGGGTGACGCCGTGTATCAGGCGTCGTCCGGCGGCTCGATCACGTTGATCTCGTATTCCTGGACCTCGACGCTGCGCGCCCAGGCGCCGCCACAGACCGAATTGTCACGCGTGCGTTCCATTGACTCGCCAGGCCCCAGCTCGCGCCAGACCCGCAGGTTGGTGCGCACGTCATCCTCGAGCTCGCCAGGGCAGCTGTAGACCACCCGAGTGACCCGGACTTCCAGCCAGTCATCGGTGTTGTTTACCGCCTGCCACTGGCCGAGCACGTTCGAACAGCCATATTCGCGCAGTCGATACTGGAAGGTGACCTCATCCGGCGAGCCGTCGGCAGGGGCGTAATAGGCTCCTTGGGCGGCGGCCTGGCCGGGGGCCAGAAAGGTGGCGGCCAGCAGCGCGGCGGCCATCAGGGCGGTAGTCCGATTCGGGGCAAGCGACTTCATCATTTCCTCCATCCGCCGAGGGGCGGCAGTTCGGGCCCGTCTTGCGCGGGTTCGCCTGATATTGGACGCTGGGCAACCGGCTTTGTGCCGATCCCTTCTGCCAGGTGCGGTTTTGCACCCGCCAGCAGGGGCGTTATTGCGACCCATGGTCGCAGCGAGAGCTGAAACGCAAATGAACGAGATCGTGCCGGAATCGACGCTGACCTGCCCGCAATGCGGGCATCGCAAGACGGAGATCATGCCCACCGACGCCTGTCAGTGGTTCTACCAAACAGCGCCGCGGTGCTCCGCCTATAGCCGCGCAGCGGCTTAGGGGGCGGTATTGTCTTGACCTACGCGCCCCCCGTTTGTCGCGCCGAGTGGAGAGGGCTTGCGCGGGAAGAGAGGCGCCGCATGTCTGAGCGGAGCCGAAGGCGTAGCGAGTTCGGCGCCGCCCGCGCAAGCCCTCGGAGCGAGGGAAGCCCCGGCCCGCGCAGCAGGCCGGGGTCGCGATAGTCGGGTGTGTTTCTTGGTTACGTCTTTGCACAAGCAAAGAAGCCCGTTTTTGATCAACAACGGGCGCGGCGCGCTGGCGAGTCAGCGCCTGGCAAGACGCCTGGCCGGAGCCACCGTAAACACCAGAGGATGAACCAAGGCCAGCCAGTATCGGCGCAGGTCGCTGGTTCGAAGGCACATAAACACCAAATGCCGATCCAGGGCCAGCCGCGCCCGGCGCAAGCCGGAACAGGGACGGCGGGCGGGACCCCACACCCTGGGTGATGCCCGCCCCGTCCCTCGCGGGTTATACTCGCGCTTTTGCGTGGAATCGGGGCAATGCGGCTGATTCGGGGGCTGGGTTCGGCCGGAGGCCGGGCGTTCGGCGAGGTGCAGGGCGCGGTGGTCACGATCGGCAACTTCGACGGGTTGCATCGGGGCCACCAGGCCGTGCTGGAACGCCTGCTGGCGGTCGCTGCCGAACATGCGGCCCCCCCGGTGCTGCTGACCTTCGAACCGCTGCCGCGCGAATACTTCGCCGCGCACGCCGGCGCGCCTCCACCGCCCGGACGCCTGCAGCGCCTGCGCGACCGGCTGGTCACGCTGCGCGATGCGGGGCTGGACGCGGTCTGGATCCTGCGCTTCGATGCGCGCCTGGCCAGCCAGCCGGCTGCGGAGTTCGTCGACCAGGTGCTGAACCGGCGGCTGGGCGCGCGGCATGTGCTGGTGGGCGACGATTTCCGCTTCGGGCGCGGGCGCGAGGGTGACCAGACACTGCTGCAGGCGGAGGGCGCGCGCCTCGGATTCGAGGTAGAGTCCACGCCCACGGTCGCGGACGCCGAAGGG
Source organism: Pseudomonadota bacterium (assembly GCA_051747025.1). Taxonomy (GTDB): domain Bacteria; phylum Pseudomonadota; class Gammaproteobacteria; order Ectothiorhodospirales; family Ectothiorhodospiraceae; genus Thioalkalivibrio. Next base: position 10,792 of record JBNJFQ010000002.1, on the reverse strand, counting down.
CGGATCAGCAGTACCCGGGTGCGGGCCGCGGCCCTGGCCGGGGATTTCGCGCAGGTCGCGGAACTGCTGGGGCGCCCCTATCGCCTGTACGGGCGCGTCGCCCATGGCGAAAAGCGCGGGCGCACGATCGGCTTCCCGACGGCGAACGTGCGTCTGGGCCGATGGCCACTGGCGTTGCGTGGCGTGTACGCCGGCTGGCTGTGGCGGGCCTCGGGCGAGGCCCTGCCCGGGGTCGCGAACATTGGCTGGCGCCCGACCGTGGACGGCACCGAACAACGCCTGGAAGTGCATGTGCTGAAGGGCCAGCCGGAGCTGTACGGCGAGGCCGTGTGCTTCGAGCCGGTCGCCCAGGTGCGCGAGGAACAGCGCTTCGATGGCCTGGACGCGCTGCGCGCGCAGATCGCGCGCGACGTGGAGACCGCTCGGGCGAAACTGGCCGCCACCCCACGGGCATCATGACCCGTACCCACTGAACCCACCCTCGTTGCTATCGGCCTGCAAGGCCCACCCGGACTGACTCATGGCTAGAAAACCGGCACCGCCGAACCCCTACAAGGACACCCTGAACCTGCCCGAGACGGCATTCCCGATGCGCGCCGGCCTGGCAACGCGGGAGCCGGAGTGGCTGGAGGCGTGGAAGGCCGAAGACCGCTACCAGCGGCTGCGCGAGCACTGCGCCGGCCGGCCGCGCTTCGTGCTCGCCGACGGCCCGCCGTATGCCAATGGCTCGATCCATGTCGGCCACGCGGTCAACAAGATCCTGAAGGACATCATCGTCAAGAGCCGCACCCTGGCGGGTTTCGATGCCCCGTACGTGCCAGGCTGGGACTGCCACGGCCTGCCGATCGAGCTGCAGGTAGAGCGCAACCTCGGCAAGGCCGGGCGCGACGTGGACGCTGCGACCTTCCGCAAGGCCTGCCGCGAGTATGCGCAGCAGCAGGTGGATGGCCAGAGCGCGGACTTCCAGCGGCTCGGGGTGCTGGGCGACTGGGAGCACCCGTACCTGACCATGGACTACCAGGTCGAGGCCGACACCGTGCGCGCGCTGGGCGAGATCTTCCGCCGCGGGCATGTGCAGATGGGCGAGAAGCCGGTGCACTGGTGCGTGGACTGCGGCTCGGCCCTGGCCGAGGCCGAGGTGGAGTACGAGGACAAGATCTCGCAGGCGATCGACGTGCGCTTCCGGGTGGTCGACGACATTGATCTGCTGCGCCGCTTCCAGGGCGCGAATGGCTCCACCGGCCCGCTGAGCGTGGTGATCTGGACCACTACGCCCTGGACCCTCCCCGCCAACCAGGCGGTCGCGCTGCATCCGGATCTGGAATATGCCCTGGTGCAGCTCGACAACGAGCGCCTGCTGCTGGCCGATGCCCTGGTGGACGAATGCCTGGAGCGCTATTCGCTGGGCGAGGGCGCGGTGGTGGCGCGGGCCCGGGGCAAGGCCCTGGAAGGGCTGGAGCTGCAGCACCCGTTTCTGGACCGCGTGGTCCCGGTGATCCTCGGTGAGCATGTCACCACTGAGTCGGGGACCGGCTGCGTGCACACCGCCCCCGGCCATGGCCAGGACGACTACATCGTCGGGCGCCAGTACAACCTGCCGGTGGAGAACCCGGTCGGGCCCGATGGTCGGTTTCTTCCCGACACGCCCTTCTTCGCCGGCGAGAACGTCCATCAGGCCAACGGGCATGTGCTGGACGTGCTGCACGAGCATGGCGCGCTGATTGTCGCGGTCAAGCTACACCACAGCTACCCCCACTGCTGGCGCCACAAGACCCCGATCATCTTCCGCGCGACCCCGCAGTGGTTCATCAGCATGGATCGCGCCGACCTGCGGGCCGATGCCCTGAGGGCGATCGCCGATACCGAATGGATGCCGACCTGGGGCGAGGCACGCATCCAAGGCATGGTCGAGAACCGACCCGACTGGTGCATCTCGCGCCAGCGCAACTGGGGCGTGCCGATCCCGTTCTTCGTGCATCGCGAGACCGCGCGCCTGCATCCGCGCACCCCGGAGCTGATTGAACAGGTCGCGCAGCGGATCGAACAGGAGGGTATCGAGGCCTGGTTCGGGCTGGAGCCGCAGGAACTGCTGGGCAAGGAGGCCGGGGACTACATCAAACTGAACGACACCCTGGACGTCTGGTTCGATTCCGGCGTACTGCACAGCACCGTGGTGGAAAAGCGTCCGGAGCTCGGCGAACTGCCGGTCGACCTGTTCCTGGAGGGCTCCGACCAGCACCGTGGCTGGTTCCAGTCCAGCCTGCTGACCAGTGTCGCCATGCGCGGCGAGGCGCCGTACCGCGCGGTGCTGACTCATGGCTTCACGGTCGACGAGAACGGCGAGAAGATGTCCAAGTCGCGCGGCAACGTGGTCGCGCCGCAGGAGGTCGTCTCCACCCTGGGCGCCGACATCCTGCGCCTGTGGGTCGCGGCCACCGACTTCTCCGGCGAGATGGCAATCTCCGATTCGATCCTCGACCGCACCGCCGACGCCTACCGCCGCATCCGCAACACCACGCGGTTCCTGCTCGGCAACCTGAATGGCTTCGAGCCGGCCGCGCATGCCCTGCCGCTGGACGAGCTGCTACCGCTGGATCGCTGGATCGTGGCACGCGCGCTGCAGGTACAGGAACAGGTCACCCGTGCGTATGACGGCTACCAGTTCCACCTGATCTACCAGCGGGTGCACAACTTCTGCTCGGTGGAGCTCGGCAGCTTCTACCTCGACGTGATCAAGGACCGCCAGTACACCACGCCGGCGGATTCGCACGCGCGGCGCTCGGCGCAGACCGCGCTGTATCACGTGGCCGAGGCCCTGACCCGCTGGGTGGCGCCGATCCTCACCTTTACCGCCGAGGAGATCTGGCAGCTTCTGCCCGGCGAGCGCCCCGACAGCGTGCTGTTCGCCACCTGGTACGACGGCCTGGCCGCGCTGCCTGCGGATGCCGTGTTCTCCGACGCCGACTGGGACCGCATCCTCGAGGTCCGCACGCATGTCGCGCGCGCCCTCGAGCTGGCACGCAACGAGCAGGGTATCGGCGCCTCGCTGAACGCCGAAATCGACCTGTACCTGCCGGCCGACGCCCCGGCCCGCGCGCTGCTGGCGCGCCTGGAGGACGAGCTGCGCTTCGTGCTGATCACCTCCGAGGCGCAGCTGATGGACGGCACTGCCCCTGACGGTGCCCACACCGCCGAACTCGAGGACGGCACCGCGCTGGGCGTGGTGGTGCGCAAGAGCGAACACGCGAAATGTGCGCGCTGCTGGCATCGGCGCCCGGATGTCGGCACCGATGCCGCGCATCCCGAGCTGTGCGGGCGCTGCGTAACCAACGTCGAGGGCGCGGGCGAGACCCGGCGCTTCGCCTGATGCGGATCGCCGGGTCCGGTTTCACCCCGGGGCTGCTGCTCGCGGCCGTGGTCGTCGTGCTGGACCAGCTCACCAAGGTCTGGGCCGAGCGCGCGCTTACCCTGTATGCCCCGCAGGAGGTCACCAGCTTTTTCAACCTGTCGCTGGTGTACAACCCCGGCGCCGCGTTCAGCCTCCTGGCGGCGGCCGGCGACTGGGGCCGCTGGCTGTTGTCCGGCGTGGCCCTCGTTATCGGCGCGCTGATCCTGTTCTGGCTCGCCCGCCTCCCGCGGCGTGCGTGGATGTCGGTCACCGCGCTGGGGCTGGTGCTCGGTGGCGCGGTTGGCAACCTGATCGACCGCCTGCGCTACGGCCAGGTGATCGACTTTCTCGATTTCCACTGGGCGGGCTGGCACTGGCCGGCCTTCAACGTCGCCGACATGGGCATTACGGTGGGTGCGATTACCCTGATCGTCGCGACCTTTGTGGAAGGCGACCGCGCGACCCCGCCGCAGGACTGAAGGAGCACGAACATGACCGACACCGCAACCGAAGGCGCACAGGTCGAGATGCGCTACAGCCTGATCCTGGACAACGGCTTTGTGGTCGACAGCACCGAAGACGAGACTGTGACCCTGACCCTCGGCTCCGGCGAGATCCTGCCCGGGCTGGAGGCCTACCTGATCGGATTGCAGCCAGGCGACCGGCGGGAATTTGCGATCGAGCCGGGGACCGTGTTCCCTTGGCGCGATCAGGCCGCGATCCAGCCGATGCCGAAATCGCAGTTTCCCGAAGACACCGAGCTGGCACCCGGCCAGGTCTACGAGTTCACCAGCCCCGGCGGCGATGTCGTGCCCGGGCGCATCGACACGATCGAGGACGACGCGGTGACCGTGGACTTCAACCACCCGCTGGCCGGCCAGGCGTTCACCTTCGCGGTGGAAGTCGTCGCTGTCCGGCCCGCGGACTGATCCGCAGGAGAAGCGCATGCCCCGACAGGTCCAGCTCGCCAACCCGCGCGGCTTCTGTGCCGGCGTCGAGCGCGCCATCGAGATCGTCGAGCGCGCGCTGGAGATCTACGGTGCCCCCCTGTACGTACGTCACGAGGTCGTGCACAACCGCCATGTGGTCGGGCGCCTGGAGGCGGCCGGCGTGGTGTTCGTCGAGGAACTGGACGAGGTCCCGGACGGCCAGGTGGTCATCTTCTCCGCCCATGGCGTGCCCCGCCGCGTACAGCAGGAGGCCGAACGCCGCGGCCTCAGCGTGTTCGACGCCACCTGCCCGCTGGTCACCAAGGTGCACCTGGAGGTCGCGCGCTACGCCAGGGATGGCCGCGAGGTCGTGCTGATCGGCCATGCCGGGCACCCCGAGGTCGAGGGTACCCTGGGCCAGTTCGACGATTCCCTTGGCGGGCGCATGATGCTGGTCGAAACCGTTGCCGACGTCGAGGCCCTGGAAGTCGCCAACCCGGACCACCTCGCCTTCGTGTCCCAGACCACGCTGTCGATGGACGACACCGCCGGGGTCATCGACGCCCTCACCGCGCGCTTCCCGAAGATCGAGGGCCCGCGCAAGATGGACATCTGCTACGCCACCCAGAACCGCCAGGACGCGGTCAAGGACCTGGCCGCGCAGTGCGACCTGCTGCTGGTGGTCGGCTCGAAGAACAGTTCCAACTCCAACCGCCTCAGCGAGATCGGTGCCCGCATGGGGGTGGACTCCTACCTGGTCGACGGCGCCGCCGACATCGATGCGGCCTGGCTGCAGGGCAAGCAGCACATCGGCGTCACCGCCGGCGCCTCCGCCCCCGAAGTCCTGGTGAACGAGGTCCTCGACTTCCTCCGGGCCCAGGGCGTGGAGACCGTCTCCGAACTCGCCGGCCGCGAAGAGACCATCACCTTCTCCATCCCCTCCGCCCTGCGCCGCGAATCCGCCTGACACCCGCCCCCGCCCCCGCGACGCGCGAACACCTTCCTGTCATCGCGAGGCCCGCACCCCTCCCCGTCATCGCGAGGAGCGCCCCCTCCCCGTCATCGCGAGGAGCGCAGCGACGTGGCGATCTCCATGGCCGCCCCCCCACGCCAGCCCCTCGGCACCCCAGGATCCGCTATCCTCGCCCC
>JBNJFQ010000002.1:0-5226 GCA_051747025.1 Pseudomonadota bacterium | reverse complement strand
CCCTCCCCGTCATCGCGAGGAGCGCAGCGACGTGGCGATCTCCATGGCCGCCCCCCCACGCCAGCCCCTCGGCACCCCAGGATCCGCTATCCTCGCCCCTGCACCCGCCACTGCGTAACGAGAACCGCATGACCGACCGCCCCCGTTTCCGCCTGAGCATCCGCTGCCCCGACCAGCACGGCATCGTCTCCCGCATCGCCACCGCGATCGCCGACACCGATGGCTGGATCACCGAAGCCGCGCAGCACACCGACGAGGAGGCCGGCTGGTTCTTTATGCGCTGGGCATTCTCCCTGCCCGCGCACGGCGAGCCCGAGCTGCGCGCCCGGCTGGAAACCCTGCAACCGGAACTCCGCATGGACTGGTGGCTCACCGCCACCGCCACCCGCCCGCGCGTGGTCCTCCTGGCCTCGCGCGAGCCGCACTGCCTGAGCGACCTGCTGGCCCGCTGGAGCGCCGGCGAACTGGCCATGGAGATCCCCGCGATCCTCTCCAACCACCGCGACCTGGAACCCCTGGCCACCTGCCACGGCATTCCCTTCGAACACATCCCGGTGCCCCGCGACGACCGCGAGACCGCGTTCGCCACGCTGCAGGCGCGCCTGGCCCAACTGGCCCCGGACACCATCGTGCTCGCCCGCTACATGCAGATCCTGCCGCCCGGGCTGTGCGCCGAATACCCCGAACGCATCCTCAACATCCACCACAGCTTCCTGCCGTCATTCGTCGGCGCGCGGCCCTATCACCAGGCGTTCGCGCGCGGCGTCAAACTGATCGGCGCCACCTGCCACTACGTCACCGACGAACTGGACGCCGGGCCCATCATCGAGCAGGACGTCACCCGCATCCGCCACGACGACGGCGTGCACGACCTGATCCGCAAGGGCCGCGACGTGGAACGCTGGGTCCTCGCCCGCGGCCTGCGCTACCACCTCGAGGGCCGCGTGCTCACCCACGGCAACAAGACCATCGTCTTCGACTGACGGCCGCCCTCCTCCAGAACACCCCTGTACAGCGCCGCGCAAATAACCCGGGCATTGATCTTTGTTCCATTTAAACGTATGTTCAACGATATTGAACATGGAATAATATTGAACATATGCTCCTGGCCGACGAAATCCCCGCGGCACACCCGCTTCTGCAGCAGGCATGCGAGCGCCTGGAGCGCGAGACGGGACTGCGGCCGCAAATTGAACATACACCCGCCTGTGGAAGACCGGCTCGGGCGGGAGAGCCTTCCGCATTCCTGCGGGTTGCCCCGGAACACACCGACCGGTGCTTCGAAGTCCACATCGTGCCGCGGCTCACCTCGGCCGAACTGGGGCTGGCCGCGACCCGGTTCGATATCGAACGCCCCGGACTGATCCTCAGCGAATACGTGAACCCCGGGATGGCCGAGCGCCTGCGTGACATGGACATCGGCTTTCTGGACCTCGCCGGCAACGCGTACATCAACGCCCCGCCAGTCTATGTCTTCATCAAGGGCAACAAGCGTGCGGCCATGGAATATCCGGATCCCGCACCCGCGGCGCACGCCGCCTTTCAGGGCGCCGGGCTGCGCATCGTGTTCGCCCTGCTTTGCGCTCCACATCTCGTGAGCTCCACCTATCGGGAAATCGCCGAGGCCGCCGGCGTGTCACTGGGGAGCGCCAGCCGAACGCTGCATGCACTGCGGGACCAGGGCTTTCTCCTGGAAACCGGCCGACGCACACGGCGACTGCACAACTACCCAACCTTGATCGAGCGCTGGACCCTCGCCTACCCCGAACAACTGCGGCCGAAAACCTTCCTCGGGCGTTACCGCGCGGCCGACCCGGAGTGGTGGCAGGACGCCGCGCTGGAGCCCTACCGTGCAGCCTGGGGCGGTGAAGTGGCGGCCGCGCGACTCACCAGCTACCTGGTCCCGGAACGCATCTCCATTCACACGCGAATGGCCCCGGCCCCTCTGCTGGCCGCTTTCGGCCTACGCAAGGACCCGAGAGGAAATATCGAGCTCCACAAGAGCTTCTGGCCCCCGGAGTGCAACACGGACGCACCGGACCTGGCGCCCCGCCTACTCGCCTATGCCGAATTACTGGCGAGCGGAAACGAACGGAACATCGAAACCGCAAGGATGCTTTATGAACAGGGTCTGGCTGGACATCTCGAACCGGATTGACCCGTTACTGGCCGAAGCGCTGGGCGAGGTCGATCGCCTGGCCGCCGATCTCGGCATCCCGTTTGTAGTGGTCGGTGCGACCGCACGGGATATGGTGCTTCACCATGGTTTCGGCCTCGAAGTGCGGCGGGCCACCCGGGATATCGACCTCGGGCTGGAGATCGCACATTGGGATACGTTCCAGGATCTCGAGAACAGCCTGCTGGCAACCGGGCGTTTCGTCGCCGATCGTGCCGCCCAGCGGCTGATTTTCACCGATGGTGACCAACGCCTTCCTGTCGACTTGATCCCGTACGGAAAAATCGAGGATTCGGACCACGAGATTACCTGGCCACCCGACCACACGGTTCGCATGAACGTCCTGGGTTTCGGCGACGCTTTCAAGACGGCGGGCCTGGTGCGGGTCCGGAGCGACCCACCGTCCGACGTTCGGTGCGTCTCTTCTGCAGGCCTGGCCCTGCTCAAGCTCATTGCCTGGGACGATGGTCGGCAGGACGGCCGCCGCCGACGTGACGCGGAAGACTTTCGGCACCTTGTGGAGACGTACCTGGATGCCGGCAATCGTGATCGCCTGTTCGAGGAGCATGCCAGCCTGCTTGATCGCGAAGCCTTCGACTATCGAGAAGCCGGGGCGCATATGCTCGGAGCAGACCTGGCCTCCCTCATGACGCCGACGCCCCGGGCCAGTCTCGTCGAAATCCTGGAACGGGAGACAGCGCCGGACGGGCGGCTTCAGCTTGTTGGCGACATGATCGCCACCTCACCACATGATCCTGAGGACGCCACCGGCATCCTTCGAATGCTGGAAGAAGTGCTTGACGGCATCCGGGCTTCCGAAACCTGGAAGCCCCACGCCGGATGATTCCAACGGCGCGCGCCGCGAAGGTGACCCGCCCGCCCTGATGGCCGACGCCCGCCGCATCCGTCAGACCCTCGCCTGGGAACAGAAGACCGCTCTGCAGACCGCCTGATCCGCGCCTCCCAGGCATTGAGGGCCGAATGCTATAGTCGAACCAAAGCCCCACGCGGTCCGAAACATGGCATCGACCCTCCACGCCAGCGCTGGCAACACGGCAGAAGTAATTCCGCCCCGCGAACGCGTGACCAACCTCGCGCATGCGGCCGCGGAACTCGTGCGCGAAGAGTTCGGCAAAGACGCACAGGTATTCTGGTGCGGGTCCTGGCCGCGCGGCACCGCGCGGTGGAACTCGGACATCGACCTCGCCGTACTGCCTGCGAGGGAGGTTTCCATCAGTGACTGGGGCCGTCTCCGCGGGCACATCGAGGACCTGCGCACCCTCTACACCTTCGACCTGGTTGACATGACCGAGGTCAGCGACGAATCGCGCGCCGAAATCGAAAGCGAGGGAATCCAGCTTTAACCGCCGTCCAGCCAGCGTCCAGCGTAACCGGGTTACAAGACCGTGCGGCGGGCGAGGTGCAGGAGCCGGGCGGGCAGTTCGTACTCCAGTTCCCAGATGATACTCATCGGCTTGCTGCCTTCGTGGTGCTGGTAGCGCACCGGGCCACAGAAGGTGAATGGCTCGCTGAGGCCCGTCGCATCACGCTTGGCCCGCCGAATGAACAGCATGGGGGTGTAGCCACGCGCCTCGTGGTGGATGTAGCGCTGCCCGGTTTCCGAGCTGGGCGAGGTGCCGGATTGCGACTGCCAGTGGAACCGCCGCTCGTTGAGGGCGTAGTCCTCGTACATGGTGGTAGGGGAAAACTCCTGCTCGGATTTTTCCAGGGTGACGAATAGCGCATCCACTCGCCGTTCCGGTACGTGCCGGACACCCTCCTGCTGGGTGATGGGCTTCTCCAGGCTGCCGAGGCCGAGCGCCAGCAGGATCTGCTCGCGGGTATAGGACGCGTGCAGTTCCAGCGGACCGGTCTGCTCAGGGAAGGTGATGCCGCTGGCGGGGACGATGCGCTCGTGTCGCCAGGCGGCGATTTCCTGGAGATCTCGGTAAAGGGGGCGCTGTTCGCGGACGAAGCTGTCCACGGCCGAGAGGCCCCCATCCCCCGGCCGTGTCTTGCCCCATAGCGTGCTGTGGACGAGGGCCAGTCGAAGCCGATCCTCTTCGGCAAGCTGTTCCACGTTCGCCGCCGGCTGCGCCAGATGGGTCTGCAGGGTTTCCAGCAACTGCCGGTCGTCACACCGCGCCAGGCGCTGCAGCCCGCGTTTGAGGCCGCTGGCATAGGGCCCCAACGCCTCGGTCGATTCCCCTCCGCAGTCCGCGCGCAGCCGCGAGGGCAGGTCCTTGCGCAGCAGGTCTTCGGCATCATCCATATGCAAGCAGTCGAGCATCTTGGACAGACTGGCGGAGTCGATGTCCTCCTGGAAACAGCTCTTCAGCTCGCGCACGATCTGCGGGCGCTGGCGGTTGATCTGTGCGCGGATGTTGTCGAGGACCCGCTGGGTGGCCAGGCGGTCGAGGTGAATCAGACAACCGCTGGGCAGCCAGGGGAAGCCCTCCTGGATCTGGTGATCCACCCGCTTCTCCGGCCGCGCACTCAAGGCCCGGAACCGATCGGCATAACGAAAACGCCGATCCTGCGGCGCGACGAAATCCAGCACGGTCAGGTGTGGCTTGCCCTCATGCAAGCGCAGGCCGCGGCCCATCTGCTGTAGGTAGACCGTCAGGCTCTCGGTTGGGCGCAGCAGCAAAACGGTGTCCACCTCGGGCAGGTCCACGCCTTCGTTGTAGAGGTCCACCGTAAAGATGAAGCGGATGCGCCCCTCGCGCAGGTCGCGCTGTACCGACTGCCGCTCGTGATCCGAGCTGTCGCCCGTCAGCACCGCGCTGGGCACCTGCTTGCCCGAGAAATGCTCGGCCATGAACCGGGCATGGGCTCGACTGGTGCAAAAGCCCAACCCGCGAACCGAGCCGAGATCCGTCGCGTGTTCATGGGCCTGCCGCAAGACCCAATCGGCGCGCGCCCGGTTGCCGGTGAACACCCCTTCCAGCTCTTCGGCGTCATAGCCCCCGCGCCGCCAGCTCACCCGGCGCAGGTCCACGGATTCGTGGTCGGCCACACCGAAGTAGTGGAACGGCACCAGCAACCGA
>JBNJFQ010000001.1:0-125008 GCA_051747025.1 Pseudomonadota bacterium | reverse complement strand
GAACAGGTGCGAGGAGAACGGATCCGCCTGCAGCACATCCTCAACCCGGGCCGCCAGACCATCGATCTGACAGCGCATGTCCGTGGGACCCCGGGCCAGGTACACCTTGGTATGCGCGTCCAGCGCGATCATGCGCACTCCCGCAGGACGCCGAGAACCCGCTTCAGGGTCTCGGCCGGACAGGCCGTCCCGATCTCGAGCCGCACCCCGTCGGCCAGCACCAGGGTCAAGTCCGCACCGGCCGCCGTCGGCGGAGCGCCCATTAGGGTCACCGGCACGAACTCGGACACCGGCGCCGTTCCTCCTTCCCGCGGCGCTGCGTCCTCGGCCAAGACCCGCCGCCAGCGCTGCAGACTGCCGACGGAGATCCCGTGCCGCGCACAGTACACCGCCTGCGTCAGCCCGCTACGTTCCCAACCCGATACCAACCGCTGCCACTCGCTCCGACTGCGCTGCCGCCATGCCATGGTGCCGCTCCTCTCTCACTGGATCGGGCACCATCATCCGGCTCGTACCCGGACGGCGGAAGAATGTATTTCGCTGGACGCTTACCACGTACGCAGCTCGGATGCCGAAGCCAAGTTCTGGCTCGAGGCCGAGGTCACCCTGGCACGCAACGATGGTTTTGATGCAAAAACGTTGCGGAGACTTGCTAGAATCACAAAGGAGAACAGGAAATTGCTGGAGGCAGCGTGGCATGAGCACTTCGCCCCGGACAGTCCGCTTTGACGACGATAATCTCTGGGTTGAACTCAGCGACGGAAGGACGCTCGGTGTGCCGCTGGCCTGGTTTCCGCGCCTGCTGGCTGCGAGCGATCAGCAACGCGCCGCGTTCGAGTTGACCCCACACGGGATCCACTGGGAAGCACTTGACGAGGACATCTCTGTGGATGGCCTCCTGGCGGGACAAGGCGACCAGACCCGGAGCCGCCACGCAGCCGCCTGAGCCGTGCACCGAGAAATGGGGACGGATTTATTTCCGTGCCCGACGTTTTCCGGCCTGACGGGGGTTGGGACCGATCCCAGCGGTCGCACCCGGGTTTTCCGTTTACCGTCAAACGGCATACGCGGGATGCATGATCAGGAGCTTTCGGTGCAGGGAAACCCGGAAGCGCGCGCATGACGGCGAGGAGATCATCCTGGCGAAATCCGGCCGGCCGTATGCGCGCCTGGTGCCGCTGGAATCACCGGTCACGATGCGCCGGAAACAGCGGTCACGATCAATCGGAATGGGCGGTCACGATGGGCCGGAATACGCAGCCGGAGGATGAAGTCGCCGCCTGTGAGAAATAGGGTGCGAATCCTGCTCGATATCCATGCGCTGCTCTGGTGGTTCACGAACGATTCGCGGCTATCGGCATGCGCACGGGAAATTATTGGAGACCTGGAGAGCACCGTCCTCGTAAGCGCCGCCAGATCGTAGGATGGGATGAGCGCAGCGAATCCCATCAAAGGACCGACACGACGCAGGAAATGGTGCGTTTCGCTGCGCTCAATAACGCCCTACCGCGGCGGACGGAGCCAACCCTTGGGAGAACGTTCCCTGCAATGGGCAGAAGCTCGCTGCTAATCAGGAATGACAATCTCTGCTCGAGCCCAGGCAGTCGCGCCCGCAACCAATCAGCTCGGTTCAAACAGCTCAAGGCCCGCCTCGGGCGTGACGACACGACCCGGCGCAAATGGCTGCTGGACCAGCAGCTTGTCGCCCGTCACCAGGATGCTGCGCGGGTGACAAGCCAGCAGATCCCACAGGTGAGCATCTCCGGCATCCGGAGCCGAAATTGATGAGGGGCTCGGCTCACGCCAGATCGCATTGGCGACCAGTTCGGTCACCAAGTCATCGATATGCGAGTCCGAAAGGCCATGCAGCCGAACCAGCGACGGCCGCAAGAGAACCCTGCGATATTCGGATATCAGGTCAGGCGAAGTCAGAAAAGGAAAATGTCCCGACAGCATCCCGTCCAGGACACGGCATACTGGTGAGCGTGGCGCACTGGACAGAAGCCCCGCCACCACGACGTTGGTGTCAACCACCAGCGTCCACGGCTTCATCGGCGGCGCTCGGAACGGGTCTCCTCCAGCGCTAGGGCCATGGCATCTTCTTCGCTTAGCGCTGCGCGCTTCCGAGCCGAGGCCACTAATTGCCGCGCTTCGCCACGGGTACGAATCCCGCGATAGACCAGGCTCTCCTCGATAATCGAAGCGATGGAACGGTGCTGCCGCGCCGCCGCCTCTTTCAGGGCCTGATGCAGCTGGTCGTCCAGGGTGATTGTTAAGCGGCTCATCGAAGCACTCCTGACGGGCTAAATTGTAGACACCAAAACACCATAGCACCGGATGAGGGCAGGGGCCAGCTCACCTCATGTTGCGCGATCCAACCAGGGGACCCTGCCCGCCCGAGGACGGAAACGGGAACAGATTTATTTCCGTCTCCATCCCTGCTGGTTTCCCCGCCCCTGGACCGGCGAACCCCGGCCCGTAGCCTGCTACCGAAGTATGCCCCCTATCAGCGGACCAAACGGCGCCTCAACCGAGCATTGCCTTGTGGCTGCGCTCCGGGCGTGACTGTCGTATCGTATGTTGGCAGGAGGCTCGGGCATGCATCCATTGATTCAGCAACATCGCAACGCGCTCGAATCGGTCTGCCGTGACTTCGGTGTGTCACGCCTGGACGTTTTCGGGTCTGCAGCTCGCGGGGAAGATTTCGACCCTGAACGTTCGGACGTGGATTTCCTCGTGGAATTCGGGCCAGATCAGACCGGATTGTCCCTGGAGCAATTCCTCGGTCTGCGCAGAGAGTTGAGCGACATTCTCGGGCGGCCCGTGGACCTGGTGACGCCGCAAAGTGTGACCAATCCGTATGTCCTCGCGGATATCGAACGAACCCGGGAAGCGGTCCATGCGGCGTGATCCGCGGGCGTACCTTTGGGACGCACGTGAGCCGCGAGACGCGTGGCGGAATTCGTGAAGGACGCAAACGAAGAGGACTACATAGCCAGCGATCTGATGCGCTCCGCCGTTGAGCGTCAGCTGGAGATTCTGGGCGAGGCGCTGGGCCAGCTGGAAAAGGCGGATCCCGATCTAGCTCGACAGATCCCACAATTGAGGGCGGCCGTGGATCTTCGAAACCTTCTGATCCATGGTTATGCGAAGATCGACAGCCGCATTGTCTGGAACACTGCCACGACTGACATCCCGGTTATGGCCCAGGAACTGGATGGTTTGCTGCGGCAACTGGATGGGTGAGCCCTGTAATGGCGGCGTCAGGTTCAACGGCTAGTTGCAGAGGCAAACCTTGCCTGCTCTGCCCATCGGCGAGGTGCCCCATAGAGGTCCCGGACAACCGCTTCGCGATTCCCCGGATAACGAAGAACCTGGTTTCAGCAGCTCGAGACGCGAAAAAGCGCCCGGCGGATGATCCGACCGGGCGCTTTTCGTTGCCTGGGCCCCGGCGAAGGAGCCACCAAGGCCTTGGCCGTTACGCGGTGGCGGCGCGCGAGGCCTTCTTGCGTTCGTGCTCCAGCAGGAACTTCTTGCGGATGCGGAGGTTTTCGGGGGTGACCTCGACCAGTTCGTCTTCGTCGATGAACTCGATGGCCTGCTCCAGCGTCATGCGGATCGGCGGGGTCAGCTGGATGTTCTCGTCGGTGCCGGCGGCACGGACGTTGGTGAGCTGCTTGGCCTTGAGCGCGTTCACGACCAGGTCGTTCTCGCGCGAGTGCAGACCGATGACCATACCCTCGTAGACTTCTTCGCCCGGGCCGATGAACAGCTTGCCGCGGTCCTGCAGATTGAACAGCGCGAAGCCCAGCGCCTTGCCGGCGGCGTTGGCGATCAGCACGCCGTTCTGGCGCGAGGCGACCGAACCCGGCTGGTAGGGACCGTAGTGGTCGAAGATGTGGTGCAGGATGCCGGTACCGGAGGTCGCGGTCATGAACTCGGTCTGGAAGCCGATCAGCCCGCGCGACGGGATGATGAAGTCCAGGCGCACGCGGCCCTTGCCGTCCGGGACCATGTTGGTCATGTCGCCGCGGCGTTCGCCGAGCTTCTCCATGATGGTGCCCTGGTGCTCTTCCTCGACATCGACGGTCACAGCCTCGTACGGCTCCTGCTTGACGCCGTCGACCTCCTTGATGACCACCTCGGGACGCGCCACGGCCAGCTCGTAGCCCTCGCGGCGCATGTTCTCGATCAGGATGCCCAAGTGCAGTTCACCGCGCCCGGAGACCTTGAACTTGTCCGGGTCCTCGCCTTCTTCCACGCGCAGGGCGACGTTGTGCTTGAGCTCTTCCTGCAGGCGGTCGCGCAGCACGCGGGAGGTGACGTACTTGCCCTCGCGTCCGGCAAACGGCGAGGTATTGACCTGGAAGGTCATGCTCACGGTCGGCTCGTCGACGGTGAGCGGTTCCATCGCCTCGACGTGGGTCGGGTCGCACAGGGTGTCGGAGATGAACAGCTTGTCCATCCCGGTGAAGGTGATGATATCGCCGGCGCGGGCCTCTTCGACCTCTACGCGCTCCAAGCCGTGGAAACCCATGATCTGCAGCATGCGCCCGTTGCGCACGCCGCCTTCGCGGTCGACCACTTTCACCGGGGTGTTCGGCTTGATGCGCCCGCGCTTCACGCGGCCAATGCCGATCAGGCCCTGATAGCTGTTGTAGTCCAGCGAGGAGACCTGCATCTGGAACGGGCCGTCGGCGTCCACGTTCGGGGGCGCGACGTGTTCGACGATGGTCTCCAGCAGGCAGGTCATGTCGCCCTCGGTCACACTGGAGTCCAGGCCGGCGAAGCCGTTCAGCGCGGAGGCGAACACGATGGGGAAATCCAGCTGCTCGTCCGTCGCACCGAGGCGATCGAACAGGTCGAAGACCTGATCCACCGCCCAGTCGGGGCGCGCGCCGGGGCGATCCACCTTGTTGACCACCACGATCGGCTTGAAGCCCATCGCGAAGGCCTTCTGGGTAACGAAGCGGGTCTGCGGCATCGGGCCATCGACCGCGTCCACCAGCAGCAGCACCGAGTCGACCATCGACAGCACGCGCTCGACCTCGCCACCGAAGTCGGCGTGTCCGGGAGTGTCGACGATGTTGATGCGGTAATCCTTCCACTCGATGGCCGTGTTCTTGGCCAGGATCGTGATCCCGCGTTCCTTCTCGATGGCGTTGGAGTCCATGATCCGTTCGCCGTGGTCACCCCTTGCATCGAGGGTGCCGGACTGGCGCAGGAGCTGGTCCACCAGCGTGGTCTTGCCATGATCGACGTGGGCGATAATGGCGATATTGCGAAGCTTCTCGGTCATGGAATACGAACTCTGGATACTGGCAAAAGGGCCGACACTATACAGACTTATGCGCCACTGCGCTGCCGACCCCGCGCCGGGGCCGCCCATGGAGATCGCCACGGCGCTGCGCGCCTCGCGATGACGGTGCTTGTTCCTGCCCCCGTCATGGCGAGGCCCCGCAGGGGCCGTGGCCATCTCCCAACGAAACTCCGACGCATATCCGGGCCAGCGCCGGGATCTCTCGCATCGGACAGATCCCAGGGATTGGGCATGCCCCAGCGCATGAGACCCCGGATAACCGCTGCGCGGTGTCCGGGATGACCTGGCGGGGTCGGGAAAGGTCATTCTGACCGAAGCCCAATCCATACCAGTGCGGTCTCTGGCTCCCTGTCGTCAAGCCCGGTTATACCCCCTCCGAGCCAATCGCTGATTGCACGCTGAGCCCCGTTGAAGGCACGTATGTTTCGTGCTACACGTTTTTATGTGGACCAGGAGGATTCGGCATGAAGCAGAACATTACCCTCGCTCTCGACAAGAAGGTGCTCACCGAACTCAAGGTGATCGCAGCCCGTCGCTCGACTTCCGTTAGCCGGCTGCTGACCGAAGAGCTGGAACACATCGTGGAACGCTCCGAGCGCTATGAACGTTCCAAGCGCGAGGCGCTGGCCGCTCTCGACCAGGGATACCATCTCGGCGGAGGGCGGCCGAATCGGGACGCGCTGCATGAGCGATAAGGTCTTTGTCGACACCAACGTCCTGCTGTACGCCCACGATCTGGATGCGGGCGCTCGCCACGATCGAGCCGCAACGGCCATTCGCCAGCTTTGGGAGGCCGGCGGCGCCAGCATCAGCATCCAGGTGCTGCAGGAGTTCTACGTCAACGTGACCCGCAAGATCGCAAGCCCTCTCTCACCCGCCGAGGCTCGCCGGCTGATCGATGTGTATCGAGCCTGGCAGGTGGAGTCCCCGGATACCGCCGCCATACTGCGGGCCTCCGAGATCCAGGAGCGCAACCAGCTCTCGTTCTGGGATGCGATGATCGTTGCAACGGCTTGCCAGGGCGGTGCGACAGCCCTGTTATCGGAAGACCTCAATCACTCACAGGTCATCGAAGGCATCCGCGTGGAAAATCCCTTCCTGCATTGAGCGTCCCGATCATCCTGGCCGGAGCCTCCCATGCCGGACAGATCCCAGGGATTGGGCAGGCCCCAGCGCGTGAGACCCCGGATAACCGCTGCGCGGTGTCCGGGATGACCCAGGGAAAGGGCAGTGGCCGCGATTCCACCGGGGCGACCGGGACGCGCGATGACGCAGGAACTGGAGGGCGTCCAGCGCACAAAAGGTCAGGCGAACATTTCCAGGAGTTGCGGATGCCAGCTTGCGAGTTCGATCGAACCAAGGATGGATCCCAGACGCCGCTTGTCGACACTGCGGATCTGGTCCAGAAGGATACGGGCCGGGCGGCCCGCGAGCTCGACCTCCGGCCGGCACCCGAGGGGCTGTCCCTTGCTGGTGATCGGCGCCACCAGGACCCGGGGCAAGGCTGCGTTCATGTCGTCGGGGGAAACGACCAATGCAGGGCGGGTCTTGCGGATCTCCGTGCCAACGGTCGGGTCCAGGTTGACCCAGTAGACGTCACCGCGGCGAACCGGTGCGCGATGCCCTACCATTCCCACTCCTCGGCATCCTCGGCCCAGGGCGTGTCGGGCCATTCGGGTACATCGTCCTGATCGATGTCGTAGTGGTCGAACCAGCCGGCGCGCGGCTCGGTAATCGGCTCGATCACGATCCGGTGGCCCTCGAGCCGCAGGTCGATCTCGTCGCGGATCCCGCATTGGCGCAACAGCGTCGCAGGTAACAGGACGCCGCGGGAGTTTCCAATCTGTCGCAAAGTCGTTTTCATGCCCTCTCCACAAGCCGCCTGAAGTTATAACAATGTATCATCATAGGCACCGTGGAGGCCAGATTGAAGTCCACCACCCGAGGCTGGCTCGCTGCGCTCAGCGCGCCCCGTCTGCAGTCACCCCGCCCCCGCCATCTAGTGAAACACTGTGCACGAGACTCCGGATAACCGCTTCGCGGTTTCCGGGATGACTGAGAGAGAAGCCCACGGCGACGACATTCGGGGGCCGCCATGCGGATGGATCAGGGCTTGGGTTCGTCTTCCGGGGGCGGGAACTGGAGGTGGAAGCCCTGCTCGTCGAGGTTGACCAGGACCTTTTGCGGGTCTTCCTGGGCCAGGGTGCGCTCCGGCGTCAGCTCGAACTCCAGTGCGAACTCCAGGTTGCCGAGGGCGCGCATCACGCCTTCGGGTAACTCGGAGAAATCATCCTTCTCCGGGAGATAGACATAGGTATCGGCGCGCTTGCTCGCGCGATAGACGTAGCACAGCATGATTCAGTCCTCGAGATAGGTGTAGCCGGTCAGGCCGTGTTCCAGTTCCGCCAGCAGCCGTCCGGCAGCCTCGCCGCGCAGGCCGATGGCATCGATCTTGGCACGGAAGGCGCGGCGCAGGTCATCCGGGGCGAAGTGCACGTAGGAGAGCAGCTCGTCCACGGTGTCGCCGCGCTCGGGGTTCAGCAGGCGGTAGCCGCCCTGCTCGGTCAGTTCCACATTCACCGTGTCGGTGTCGCCGAACAGATTGTGCAGGTCGCCCAGGATCTCCTGGTAGGCCCCGACCAGAAAGACCCCGAGGTAATACGGCGCGTCGGGATTCCATGGATGCAGGGCCAGCGTTGTGTGCGTGCCCTCGCGCTCCACGTAGTGCTCGATATGGCCGTCGGAATCGCAGGTCAGGTCCTGCAACACGGCGCGACGGGTCGGGGCCTCGTCCAGGCGGTGCAGCGGTATGATGGGGAAGATCTGGTTGATCGCCCAGGTATCCGGGATCGACTGGAATACCGAGAAGTTGCAGAACACCTTGTCCGCCAGCTTGTCGGTCAGTTCCGCGCGGACCTCCGCCGGCAGCGCGTCCGGCTGCGCCAGCAGCCGCTGACACAGGGCGAAATAGATCGCCTCGGCGCGCGCCCGGTCCGCCAGCGACAGCATCCCGCGAGCGAAACGCGCCTGCAGGTCGGACAGGCCGAACGCGGCATCGTGGTAGATCTCGGAGGCCGGGCGCCCGCGCTCGTCCAGCAGCGCGCGCATCGCGGCGATCTCGGGCAGCTCGTCATCCGGCGCGGGCGGGATTGCACCATCCCCCGGGGCCGGCTCGCAGTCGATCACGTTGGTGATCAGCACCGCGTGGTGCGCGGTCAGCGCCCGCCCCGACTCGCTGAACACCTCGGGCATGGGGAGATCATGTGCCTCGCAGATGCGCTTGAGCGGGCGCAGGATGTTCAGCGCGTACTCCTCCACCGAGTAGTTGATGGAGCACTCGTTGCGCGAGCGCGAGCCTTCGTAGTCGATACCCAGGCCGCCACCGACATCCACCACCTGAAGCGCGGCACCCGCTTCGGTCAGCGCGGCGAAGTAGCTGGCCGCCTCGCCCATGCCGTTCTGGATGTCGCGGATGTTCGCGATCTGCGAGCCCATGTGGAAGTGCAGCAGCTGCAGCCGATCGAGCCAGCCGAGGCCGCGCAGGCGCTCGAGGATGCCCAGCACATCCGCCGCAGACAGGCCGAACTTGGCCTTCTCGCCGCCGGTATTCTGCCACTTGCCCTTGCCGATCGACGCCAGGCGCACACGCAGCCCCAGCAGGGGCGCGATATCCATGTGCTCGGCCTGGCGGATGACCTCCTCCAGCTCCGAGGGCTTCTCGATCACGATGTACACTCGATGCCCGAGCTGGCGCCCGATCAGCGCCAGGCGCACGTATTCGCGGTCCTTGTAGCCGTTGCAGATGATCGCGGCACCCGGACGCGACTGCGCGAGCACGGCCATCAGTTCCGGCTTGCTGCCTGCCTCCAGCCCGACCCGCGGGGTAAAGCCCGCGGCATCCGGTGTGTCGCCCGCCGCCAGGATCTGGTCCACCACACTGCGCTGCTGGTTCACCTTGATCGGGTAGATCGCGGTAAACGCGCCCGGATAGTCCAGCTCGCGCGCTGCGGCATCGAAGGCCCGCGCCAGGCGGCGCACACGCCCATCCAGCACGTCCTGGAAACGCACGAGCACCGGCGGCCCGATATGTTCCTCGCGCAGACGCCCAGCCAGTTCGTGCAGATCGACGCCCGGGTGGTCCGGCCAGTCCGGTCGCCGCATCACCACATGGCCAGCGTCGCTCAGATCGAAGAAGCCACCGTTCCAGTGGTCGATCCCGTAAGTGGCGCGGGCCTCATCCAGATTCCAGGGCGTGACAGACATGGCGGTTCCGGGTTTCACAGCAGGTATATACCCGTCATTGCGAGGAGCGAAGCGACACGGCACAAAAGCAGCGAAGCTGCGTTGAACGGCCGCAGGCCGGCCCGAAAGGCGAGCGTAGCGAGTAATCTCCGAAAGCGGGCACGGCGCCGGGGTTCGAACGCCCTCCGCGGGGATCGCTTCGTCGCCTGCGGCTCCTCGCAATGACGGGGAGGTTCAGAGTTGCCCGCAGGATACAGGGCACTATCATAGCGGCGCATCATACCGTCCACCGCATCCCCAGAGGGAGCCGCCCGATGGCACTCGACAACAACTGGTTCAGCGAACCGCACGAAGACATGGCGCTGTCCCTGCGCATCAAACAGAAGCTGCACGAAGAACAGACCCCCTACCAGAAGATCGAGATCTACGAGACCGAGGCCTTCGGCAACCTGATGGTGATCGACGACTGCGTGATGCTCACCGGGCGCGACAACTTCATCTACCACGAGATGATGGCGCACCCGGTGCTTTACTCGCACAACGCCCCGAAGAACGTGGTCATCATCGGCGGCGGCGACTGCGGCACCCTGCGCGAGGTGCTCAAGCACGACGAGGTGCAAAAGGCCGTACAGGTGGATATCGACGAACGCGTCACCCGCTTGTCCGAGCAGTACTTCCCGGACCTGTGCGACGCCAACGACGATCCGCGCGCCGAGCTCCTGTTCGACGACGGCGTGCAGTACCTGCAGGACGCCACGCCCGGCTCCGTCGACGTGATCATCGTCGACTCCACCGATCCGGTGGGTCCGGCCGAGGGCCTGTTCTCCACTGCCTTCTACAAGGACTGCGTGAAGGCGCTGGGCCCGGATGGCCTGCTGGTGCAACAAAGCGAATCGCCGCTGTTGCATACCGAGAGCATCATCCGCCCGATGCACGACAGCCTGCGCAGCGCCGGCTTCATCGATGCATTGACGCTGCACTTCCCGCAGCCCACCTACCCCTCCGGCTGGTGGACCTGCACCATCGCCGCGAAGGACGCCCCGGTCTCCTTCGTGCGCGAGGAAGCAGCCGAGGAGGCGACGTTTGGCACCCACTACTACAACGCCGCCATCCACCGCGCCGCCGGCGCCACGCCCGAGTTCTTCCGCCGCAAGCTGTTCGCCTGATCCCGGGCAACCCCCTTGGCGCGGCCCTTCGACAACCCGTCATGGCGAGGCCCCGCAAGGGGCCGCGGCCATCTCGTGACGCAACCCCCGACGCTCGCCCGGGCCAACGTCGGGGCCGCCCTCGGAGATCGCCACGGCGCTGCGCGCCTCGCGATGACGGTGCTTTCTACCCCCGTCATTACGGGGCCCCACAAGGGGCCGTGGCACTCCGGCCTGACCAGGCCCGCTTTCGGTGCATGCGCACCATTTCAGCCCGCCCACCCCGCTCCGGATGCACCACACGGGTGCATCCAATCCGCGCGAGAACCGGTCCGGCCGCGCAACGCACGCATGAGGGCATGGCACGGATCCTGCTGACACGTTTGGGTATCAAGGGAGACGAACGAAGTCCCTTCCCACACCTGTTTCAAGCGAGGCAAAGCCATGATGCACCGCCACTGGATCGCGCTGCTGATCCTGTTTTTCACCCCCGCGATCGCCCTGGCGCATCCAGGGCATGACCATGCCGGTCTGGGCGCCGGGTTCCTGCACCCGTTGTCGGGCCTGGACCACCTGCTGGTGCTGCTCGGTATCGGTTTCTGGGCCGCCCGCTCCGGGACGATGCGCGGCGCCCTGCTGACCGGGGCCGCGGTCCTGGCTGCACTGGCGAGCGGGTTTGCGATCGGGCTCGCGCAGGGACCCTTGCCGGTGATCGAGTTCGGGATCCTGGCCTCGGTGCTGCTGACCGGACTGCTGGTGGGGTCCGGCACGCGCCTGCCGACCGTGTTCACTGCCGCGATCGCAGCCGGGTTCGCGATCCTGCACGGCTTCGCCCATGGCGCCGGGATGGCCGCCGGGCTGTCGTCCGGGGCCTTCCTTGGCGGGTTCCTGCTGGCCAGCACCCTGCTGCTCGCGACCGGTGCACTGGCCGCCGGGCTTG
The DNA here is from genome assembly GCA_051747025.1 of Pseudomonadota bacterium. GTDB lineage: Bacteria > Pseudomonadota > Gammaproteobacteria > Ectothiorhodospirales > Ectothiorhodospiraceae > Thioalkalivibrio. Next base: position 113,361 of record JBNJFQ010000001.1, on the reverse strand, counting down.
CGCGCAACGCGACCCTGGAACGACCGGTCCAGCAGGCCACCGGCGGCACGCTGGTCGCCGCCAGCGTGTATCTGCTGATCGCGGTCTGAGCGAGTGGATATCGCCCCCATCAACCTGGCGGACGCTCGCACCGCCGACGCGGGCTGGCTGGGCCATCTCGAACTCGGGTACGAGCCACGCGATGGTCGCACCATTCTCGTGCGCCGCCGGCACCAGGGGCCGCTTTTGGTGCAGCGCAGCTTTCACCCGGAGGGTCCGGTCTGCCACAGCTACGTGATCCACCCCCCGGGGGGCGTCGCGGGAGGCGACCGCCTGCAACTGGAGGTGAAGCTGGCCGCCGACAGCGCGGCACTGCTGACCACCCCGGCGGCCGCGAAGTTCTATCGCACCGACTTGGCCGACGCCTATCAGGACCAGGTGTTCGCGGTCGCCCCCGGCGCGAGTCTGGAGTTCCTGCCGATGGAGACGATCCTGCACGGACAGTCCCGGGTTCGGCTGCATAACCGCTTCCACCTGGCGCGCAGCGCACGGCTGTGCACCTGGGACATCCTGTGCCTCGGGCGCCCGGGGCACGGGGACCATTACGAGCGGGGTGACTGCACCCAGGGCCTGTGGATCGAACGCGATGGCGAGGCACTGCTGCACGAACGCCTGAACCTGCAGCACGGCGATCCGCTGCTGACTCGGCCCTGGGGACTCGACGGCCATCCGGTGGTCGGCAACCTGGTGGCCACCCCGGCCCCCGACGGGATCGACCAGGCCCTGCGCGACCACCTCGGGGTACCGGAGAGCCTGCGTCTGGGCATCTCGCGCATCGGCGACGTACTGGTGCTGCGCTGCCTGGGTCCCGGCGCGGAAATCATCCGCACGCTCCTGCAGCGCGCCTGGCGTTTCCTGCGCGAGCCGGTGATCGGTCGCACGCCCTGCAGCCCCCGCATCTGGACCACCTGACACATCGGGAGACCCATGGAACTGACCCCTCGCGAGAAAGACAAGCTGCTGCTGTTCACCGCTGCCCTGCTGGCTGAACGGCGTCAGGCGCGCGGACTGAAGCTCAACTACCCGGAGGCCATGGCGCTGATCTCGGCGACGATCCTGGAGGGCGCGCGCGACGGTCGCTCGGTGGCCGAACTGATGAGCCTGGGCGGCGAGGTCCTGACCCGCGACGACGTACTCGACGGGGTGCCGGAGATGATCCCGGACGTCCAGGTCGAGGCGACCTTCCCCGACGGCGTGAAGCTGGTCACCGTCCACGAACCCATCCGCTAGAGGAGATACCCGCGATGATCCCCGGCGAAGTCCTGCCCGCGGACGGCAACATCACGCTGAACGCCGACCGCGAGACCGTCACCCTGGATGTGACCAACAGTGGTGACCGACCGATCCAGGTCGGCTCCCACTATCACTTCTTCGAGACCAACAACGCCCTGCACTTCGACCGCGAATCGGCGCGCGGCTTTCGCCTAGACATCCCGGCGGGTACCGCCGTGCGTTTCGAACCGGGCCAGAGCCGCCGCGTGCAACTGGTGGCCTATGCCGGCGAGCGTCGGGTATTCGGATTTCAGGGGCGGGTCGGCGGCCCGCTGGACGGAGCTTCGACATGAGCAACACCATCACCCGTTCGGCCTACGCCGAGATGTTCGGCCCCACCACTGGCGACCGACTGCGACTGGCCGATACCGAGCTGCTGATCCAGGTCGAACGGGACTACACCGTGTACGGCGACGAGGTGAAGTTCGGCGGCGGCAAGGTGATCCGCGACGGCATGGGCCAGAGCCAGCGATCCGACGACGCCGTCGTGGATACCGTGATCACCAACGCGGTGATCCTTGACCACTGGGGCGTGGTCAAGGCCGACGTGGGCCTGAAGAACGGACGCATCCACGCAGTGGGCAAGGCCGGCAACCCGGATACCCAGCCGGGGGTCGGCATCGTGATTGGCCCCGGCACCGAGGTGATCGCGGGGGAAGGGAAGATCCTGACCGCCGGCGGCATCGACGCCCATATTCATTTCGTCTGCCCGCAGCAGATCGAGGAGGCTTTGACCTCCGGGATCACCACCATGCTGGGCGGAGGCACCGGCCCGGCCACCGGCACCAATGCCACGACCTGCACGCCGGGTCCCTGGCATATCCAGCAGATGCTGAAGGCCGCCGAGGCCTTCCCGATGAACCTGGGCTTTCTCGCCAAGGGCAACGCCAGCCAGCCAGCGGCCTTGCGCGCACAGGTCGAGGCGGGTGCCCTGGGTCTGAAGCTGCACGAGGACTGGGGCACTACCCCGGCCGCGATCGACTGTGCCCTGTCGGTCGCCGAGGAATACGACGTACAGGTGTGCATCCACACCGACACCCTGAACGAATCCGGGTTTGTCGAGGACACCCTGGCCGCGTTCAAGGGCCGCACCATCCACACCTACCATACTGAGGGCGCCGGCGGCGGCCATGCCCCCGACATCATCAAGGCCTGCGGCCAGCCGCATGTCCTGCCATCCAGCACCAACCCCACGCGCCCGTTCACGGTCAACACCATCGACGAGCACCTGGACATGCTGATGGTCTGCCACCACCTCGACCCGCACATTCCGGAGGATGTCGCGTTCGCCGAAAGCCGCATCCGGCGCGATACCATCGCCGCGGAGGACATCCTGCACGACCTCGGTGCGTTCTCGGTGATCGCCTCCGACTCGCAGGCGATGGGTCGCGTCGGCGAAGTAATCCTGCGCACCTGGCAGACCGCCCACAAGATGAAGGTGCAGCGGGGTTCGCTGGCGCAGGACCCGGCCACCCATGACAACTTCCGTGCGCGGCGCTACATCGCGAAGTACACCATCAATCCGGCACTGGCCCACGGCATCGCCCACGAGGTGGGCTCGATCGAGCCCGGCAAGCTCGCCGACCTCGTGCTGTGGGACCCGACCTTCTTCGGGGTAAAGCCCGCGCTGATCCTGAAGGGCGGGATGATCGCCTCGGCCCCGATGGGCGACCCGAACGGCTCGATCCCGACCCCGCAACCGGTGCACTACCGGCCGATGTTCGGCAGTTTCGGCCGCGCCCGCGTCGACACCGCGGTCAGCTTCGTTTCGCAGGCCGCGCTGGATACCGGCGTCGGCGAACAGCTCGGCCTGTCGCGACGCCTGGTCGGCGTCAATGGCTGCCGCGAGGTCGGCAAGCGCGACATGCTGCTGAACGACTGGCTGCCGGAGATGGAGGTCGACCCGGAAACCTACGAGGTGCGCGCCGACGGCGAACACCTGACCTGCGAGCCAGCCACCGAACTGCCGATGGCACAGCGCTACTTCCTGTTCTGAGGCCCCCATGCTGCGACTCATCGAACAAGCAAACACCGCCGGGATGCCGGTCATCGGCACCCTCCGCCTACCCATGGAGATGCGCGTGAAGAGCCGCTTTCGCGCCACCCTCGACACCGGTACCGAGGTCGGGGTGTTCCTGGAACGCGGCGGCATGCTGCGCGATGGGGACGCCCTGCGCGCGGAGAGCGGCGAATGGGTCACGGTACGCGCCGCCCCGGAACCGGTCAGCACGGTGTATTGCGAGGATCCGTTGCTGTTCGCGCGCGCCGCCTACCATCTGGGCAATCGCCACATCGCCCTGCAGATCGCCCCGGGTCTGCTGCGCTACCTGCACGACCATGTGCTGGACGACATGCTGCGCGGCATCGGGTTGCTGCCGATCTTCGAGCACGCGCCGTTCGAACCGGAGGCCGGCGCCTACGGCCATGCGCACGGCGGTCATGGTCATGGCCACCACCACTGATCCCGGGCTGGCGCGCCGGCGCCTGTGGCAACTGGTGAGCCCCACCCTGCCGGTGGGCGCCTACAGCTACTCGGGCGGCCTGGAATGGGCCATCGAGGCCGGCTGGGTGGGCGACGAAGAGGCCGTAGCCGACTGGATGCAGGGCCAGCTGGAGCACACCCTGGGGCGGGTCGACATCCCCCTGCTGCACCGGCTGTATCAGGCCTGGCAGGCCGGCGACACCGACGCCGTTTCATGGCTCGGTGCGTGGCTGGGCGCCAGCCGCGAGACCCGCGAGCTGCGTGACGAGGATCGCCAGCTCGGGCACGCCCTGGCGCGCCTGCTGACCGAGCTGGGCCTGGACGAGGCCGAGGGCTGGAGCGGGCATCCGGATGCCACCTGGGCCACGCTGTTCGCGCTGGCACTCGCGCGCTGGTCCATCCCCGTCCAGGAAGGTGCCGAGGCCTTGCTGTGGTCGTGGTGCGAGAACCAGGTCGCCGCCGCGATCAAGCTGGTGCCGCTGGGCCAGACCGCCGGCCAGCGTCTGCTCTACCGCCTGGCCCCGACCATCGGCGCGGCCGCGCGCGAGGGTCTCGCCCGCGAGGAGGCGGAGATCGGCGGCACCGCTCCCGGTGTCGCCATCGCCAGCGCCCTGCACGAAACCCAGTATTCACGACTTTTCAGAAGCTAGGAGAACCCCATGTCCCTGCCCCCCCGGGTACTGCGCGTCGGTATCGGCGGGCCGGTCGGCTCCGGCAAGACCGCCCTGCTCCAGGCCCTGTGCCAACGCCTGCGCGACACCTACAGCATCGCCGTGGTCACCAACGACATCTACACGCGCGAGGACGCCGAATTCCTGACCCGGCACGGCGCGCTGGAGGCCGAACGCATCGTCGGCGTGGAGACCGGCGGCTGCCCCCACACCGCGATCCGCGAGGACGCCTCGATGAACCTGTCGGCACTGGCTGATCTGGGTGCGCGCTTCCCGGACCTGGAGGTCGTGTTCGTCGAGAGCGGCGGCGACAACCTGTCCGCGACCTTCAGTCCGGAGCTGTCCGATCTGACGATCTATGTGATCGACGTGTGCGCCGGCGACAAGATCCCGCGCAAGGGCGGGCCGGGCGTGACCCGTTCCGACCTGCTGGTGATCAACAAGATCGACCTGGCCGGCGGCGTTGGGGCCTCGCTGGAGGTAATGGACCGCGACAGCCGGCGCATGCGTGGCGAGCGCCCGTTCGTGTTCACCAACCTGAAGACCGGCGCGGGCCTGGACGCGGTCGCCGAGTTCATCATCGAACACGGGATGCTGGAACGCCCGGCGCGCGCCGGCTGAGCGGCGCCCCGACCATCGAAGCGAAGAGGGGCCACTTCGCCTGCGAGGCCGGTTCTCTCGGGGCCCCAGTCGCGCAGGGGCCCAGCCCTCCGGGCGATGGGGCCTGTCCAGCGCCGCAATCGCCTAGGGACACTAGAGGCTCGGCTCCTACACGAACGCGGGTCCGCGGGTTCCGAGGCGGCGGAAGGTGACCGTATCCCGGCCGGGCATCGCCTCCAGGGTGCGCGGCTCCGCGTCCGGGTTGGAGGTGGTCAGCAGGTACTCCGCCAGCGGGGCCTCGACGATGTGACGCATCGCCCGACGCATGGCGCGGGCGCCGAACTTGCGATCGTACCCGGCCTCGCGCACCTGGCGATGCACCGCCTCTGCCAGGTGCAGTTCCACCCGGTGTTTCTCCAGACGCCGGTTCAGACGTGCCAGCTCGAGGTCCACCAGCTCGTTCAGCGTATCGCCATCCAGCCACTGGAAGACCGAGATGCTGTCGATGCGGTTAACGAACTCCGGGGCAAACCGGCCCAGCAGTTCGCGCTCCACCAGGCGGTACTGGCGCTCCCGCCGCGGCCCGCGCCACAGCCAGCGCCCCGGAAACCACTGGCGCCGCTCGGCATCCCGCTGCAGCCGGCGCGCGCCCAGGTTGCTGGTCATGAACACCAGGGTGTTGCGAAAGCTGTAGGTGCGCTCGCCGGAGGCGACCGTCAGCACCCCGTTGTCGAATACGTTGAGCAACGCCTCCACCACCTCGTCGGAGGCCTTTTCCAGCTCGTCGAACAGCACGATGCCGGGCTTGCGCAGGCTGCCCTCGATCCGCTCCTGGTCGAGCAGGGTTGTGCCCTCCTTGCTGCCCACGTAACCGGGCGGGGCCCCGGTGAGGGCCGCCGCATAGTGCTCCTGCGACAGGGTGTTCATGTCGACCCGGCAAAAGGCCTCGGCGTCGCCGTGCAGCGAACGCGCCAGGGCGCGCACCAGCTCGGTCTTGCCGACCCCGGTCGGCCCCAGGAACAGCGCGGTATGCAGGGGACGATGCGGATCGGAGATATCCGCACGCACGATCCGCAGCATCCGCTCGACCGCGGCCAGCGCGTCGTCCTGCCCCAGGATCTCCCGGCGAATGGCGGCCATGACCGCATCCACGTCGAAGCGGTAGCGGCTCTCGATGCCCGCAGGCGCGCCCACCGCGATGGACGCGCCACTGCGGTCGCGACCCGCCTCGACCCGACGCTCCGTTTCCAGGCGCAGGCGCTCGGCATCCGCAAGGCGATCATTAATGAAGGGCATCAGGCCGCGCCTCCATGCGCTTTAGCGGAAACACCGACCCTCCCAACAGGAAGGCCGGAACCGATCAATAGGCCACCGCCGGAGACGACGCCGGCGGCGCCGCACCTAGCGACCCGACTCTTTCGTCTTGGCGGCATAGGGCAGATCGCGTACCGGCGCACTGGCAACCCCGACCTGGTCGCGGGTGATCTTTTCGACGTCCTCGCGGGCCTTTTCGGCATCGTTGACCCAGGTGCGGTAGAACTCGAACGGACAATCCGCGACACCCTTGTCGCCATCCCCCGAGTCGTGCATCCCGGTGTAACCACGATGCAGCAGCTTGAACAGGTGGTTCTGCGACTGGTCGTTGGCGCGCGCATCCCGGATCTCCGGGATCGACAGCTGCGCATACTGGATGCCGTTCTCCTCGGTGCCACACTCGCCCAGGGTGCGGCCGTCGAAGCCGACCACCGCGGAATGCCCGAAGTAGCTGTACACCCCGTCGAACCCGGTGGCGTTGGCGACCGCCACGTAGGTGTTGTTGGCCCAGGCCATGCACTTGGACATGTTCACCTGCTGTTCCTTCGCGGGATACATGTAGCCCTGGCAGCGCACGATCAGCTCCGCGCCCTTCATCGCGCAATCGCGCCAGATCTCGGGGTAGTTGCCATCGTCACAGATGATCAGGCTGAGCTTGAGCCCCTTCGGCCCCTCGGAGACGTAGGTCCGGTCGCCCGGATACCAGCCCTCGATCGGACACCAGGGGATGCACTTGCGGTATTTCTGGACGACCTCGCCCTTGTTGTTCATCAGGATCAGGGTGTTGTACGGGGCCTTGTGCGGATGCTCCTCGTGACGTTCGCCGGTCAGCGAAAACACCCCCCAGACGTTCGCCTTGCGGCAGGCCGCCGCAAAGATCTCGGTCTCGTCCCCCGGGATGGTGGCCGCGGTCTCCATCATTTCGTCATGGTCGTACATGATCCCCATGGTGCTGTACTCGGGGAAGATCACCAGGTCCATGCCGGGCAGGCCCTGCTTCATGCCCAGGATCATGTCGGCAATCTTCTGTGCGTTGTCCAGGACTTCGCCCTTGGTGTGCAGGCGGGGCATCTTGTAGTTCACCACCGCCACGCCCACGGTATCGGGGCTGCTGGAAATGTCGCCGTGTCGCATGGATGTTTGCTCCTCTAGTTAAGAAAACACTGATGAATGTACCGGCCCGCGGGGCCGGATCAGATCGACAGATACCCGCTGATGGTCTGTTCGTCGCAATTGGCGCGATCGGTTTCGTGCACGATCTCGCCGGACTCGATCACCAGCAGGCGGTCCGCGATGGCCATCGTGAAACTCAGGATCTGCTCCGAGACCACAATGGTGATCTCGCGCGAGCGACTGATTTCGTTCAGTGTCTTGGCGATATCCTTGATCACCGAGGGCTGAATGCCTTCCGTGGGTTCGTCCAGCAGCAGCACCTTGGGGTTGGAGACCAGCGCACGTGCGATTGCAAGCTGTTGCTGCTGCCCGCCGGAGAGGTTCCCGCCCTTGCGATGCCGCATCTCGTGCAGCACCGGGAACAGGTCGTAGATCTCGGAAGGGATACGGCGGCTCTTCGTGGTCTCCAAACCGGTGGCAATGTTTTCCTGCACCGTCAGGCCCGGGAAGATCATCCGCCCCTGCGGTACATAGGCCAGGCCGGCCGCCACCCGCTTGTGGGTGGGCATACTGGACAGGTCCTGGTTGTCCAGGTCCAGCTTCCCCTGGGTCGCCGGTATCAGGCCTACCAGGGTCTTGAACAACGTGGTCTTGCCCATGCCGTTGCGGCCCATGATGGCCAGGGTCTCGTTGTCCCCGACCGAGATATCGAGGCCCTTGATGACCTCGCTTGCCCCGTAGCCGGAACGCAATCCCGTTACTTGAAACATGTCGTTTTGTCCTCTGCAGAATCTGCGTCAGTGGCCCAGGTAGACCTCGATCACCCGGGGGTCGGACTGCACCGTTTCCATGTCCCCTTCGGCCAGCACCTTGCCCTGGTGCATCACCGTGACCTTCCTGGCGATCTGCTTGACGAAGTTCATGTCGTGTTCGATGACGATCACCGAGCGACCCTCGGTGATCCGGTTGAGAAGCTCGGCGGTCAGCTCGCGTTCGCGTACGCTCATGCCCGCTACCGGCTCGTCCAGCAGCATGAGCTCCGGGTCCTGGATCAGCAGCATCCCGATCTCCAGCCACTGCTTCTGGCCATGACTCAGCTCCGAGGCCGGGCGATCCAGCATATCGGTGAGGAAGGTGACCTCGGCGGTTTCGCGGATCTTGCGATCCACTTCGGGCGTCGTCTTGAAGAACAGGGCTCCGAACACGCTCTTGCCCCGCGGATAGGAGACCTCGAGGTTCTCGTAGACCGTGAGCGCCTCGTAGACCGAAGGCGTCTGGAACTTGCGGCCCACGCCCTTCCAGACGATCTGGTGCTCGCGCAACCGGGTCAGCTCGGTGTCCCGGAACTTGATCGAACCCTCGGTGGGCTTGGTCTTGCCGCAGATCAGATCCAGCAGCGTGGTCTTGCCGGCACCGTTGGGGCCGATCACGACCCGCAGCTCCCCGGCGTCGACATAGAAGTTGAGGCCCTCGATCGCCTTGAACCCGTCAAACGAGACGGTCAGGTCCTCGACGGCGAGCAACAAGGGGCTATGGATCGTCATTTGCGGGCCTCCTGGGCAACCTGGGGATCAATGGCTCTGGGGGTATCGGAAGGGGGCACACCTGGACGCCAGCCCATGCGCACGAGGAAGGCCTCCACGCGCGGACGAACATGCGTGTTGTAAAGCCCCGCCAGGCCGTAGGGCGCGAACATCACCACGGCGATAAACGCGGCACCGATCAGGAACAGCCATAACTCAGGGAATTCCTCGGCAAACGTCACCCGGGCGTACCCCACCAGCAACGTTCCATACACGGCACCCAGCAGCGACAACCGGCCACCCACCGCGGCGAAGATCACGAACTCGATCGACGGGATGATCCCGATGATGCTCGGAGACATGAAACCGACCTGCAGGGTAAACATCGCCCCGCCGATACCGGACATGAAACCGGCCAGGGCGAAGATAAAGATCTTGAAGTAGGCCACGCTGTACCCGGAGTAGCGAATCCGGTTCTCCTGGTCGCGCGTGGCCATCAAGATCCGGCCGTACTTGGTGGAAAGCACCCACATGCCGAGCGCGATGACCGCGAACAGCAGAACGACCGTGGCGAAGTAGAAGACGACCAAGGCCTCGTCGGAGTTGATATTCCACCCCTTGAGCGTGCGCAGGTCGGTGATGCCGTTGACCCCACCGGTGTAGCCCTGCTGACCGATCACCAGGATGGTGGCAATGGTCACCATGGCCTGGGTGATGATCGCGAAGAACACCCCGCTGACACGCCGGGTGAACAGCGCGAAGCCGATAAAGGCCGCAAACAGCGCGGGCAGGGTCAGGATCGCCACCACCGTGAAGGTCAGGCTGTGGAAGGGTTCCCAGAACCAGGGCAGTGCCGTGATCTGGTTCCAGTCCATGAAATCCGGGATCCCCGGCGTGGTCTGGATGGCGGTGGCCTCGGGCGTCGAGGCCTCCAGCTTGAGGTACATCGCCATCGCGTACCCGCCGATCCCGAAGAACAGCCCCTGGCCGAGGCTCAGCAGGCCGCCATACCCCCAGGCCAGGACCAGCCCGACCGCCACGAAGGCAAACGCCAGGAAGCGCCCCGTGAGGTTCAGGCCATCCATATCCATGGTCAGCGGGAACAGGACCAGCAGAATGAACGCCAGGATCAGCAGCCCCGGCAGCCCTTTCTTGCCCAGTAACATCTGCAATGCGTTATTCATTTCTCTGTGACTCCCGGAAGAGGCCCGCCTAGCGGCGGACCTTGCTCTTGAACAGACCCTCGGGGCGCATCATCAGGATCGCGATGATGACGAGCAGCGTGGTCACCTTGGCCATGGAGCTGCCCTGGAAGAACTCGAGGATCGACTGCCCCTGGGCAATGAGGAAGGCGGAAACCACAGTTCCGGAGATGCTCCCGGCCCCGCCGAACACGACCACCAGGAAGGTGTCGACAATGTAGAGCGTGCCGCTCGTGGGTCCGGTGGAAGAGATCATCGTGAACGCCGCGCCGGCGATCCCGGCTACGCCGCAGCCAAGGGCAAACGTCAGGCGATCCACCCAGCGGGTGTTGATCCCGACCGCCGCGCTCATCTCGCGGCTGGCCATGGTCGAGCGCACCCGCAGGCCCCAGCGCGAGCGATACATCAGCCATACCACGCCGAGCGTGACGATCACGGTCAGCACCATGATCGCCATGCCGTTGATCGGGATGTCGATCATCGGCGTCGGGCGCCAGGAGCCCTCCAGCCAGGACGGGGTATTGGGGCTGACCTCGCGCGCGCCGAAGATCGAGCGGAACCCCTGCTGCATGATCAGCGCCAGCCCCCACGTCGCCAGCAGCGTGTCCAGCGGACGGTGGTACAGGTGCCGGATCATCAGCAGCTCGATCAGCATTCCGAACAGGAAGGCCGACAGAAACGCCAGCGGAATCGCCAGCAGAATGTAGTATTCGGTCGCCCAGGGGCCCATTCCGGCTGCCAGGGTGGACACCATGTAGGTGGTGTAGGCCCCGAGCACCATGAATTCGCCATGGGCCATGTTGATGACCCGCATCTGGCCGAAGATGATCGCCAGCCCCAGGGCCATCAGAAGCAGAACCGAGAAGAAGCTCAGCCCCGCAAAGCCCTGCATGGCGGTAATCGCCATCAGGTCCTGCATTGAGTAATCCATGAACGGTATTCCCTGAAGCGGGAGCCGGGAGGCTCGTTACGGGATTCAGGAGGGGGCGCCGGGCCGGCCAGCGGCCGACACCCCCGCGGTACGATTTACTGATAGCCGTCGGGGAACGGATCCGGTTCGATCAGATCGGATTCCCACACCACATCGGCCTGGCCATCGCGGCGCCACTTGCCGATCCGGGTCTTGCTCCACAGGTGGTGGTTTTCGTGCACCTTCACATAGCCTTCCGGCGCCTGATCGAGCTCGATGCCCGGCGAGTGGGCAGCCACCTTTTCCACATCAAAGCTTCCGGCACGTTCGACTGCTTCCTTCCACAGCCACGGGCCGAGGTAGGCGGCCTGGGTCACGTCGCCGATCACGCTGTCCTCGCCCCAACGTTCCTTGAACGCGCGCACGAACTCCTGGTTGTTCTCGTTATCCAGGCTCTGGAAGTACTTCATACTGGAGTAGAAGCCCTCGACGTTCTCGCCGCCGATCCCCAGCACCTCGTCCTCGGTGGTCGCCAGGTTCAGCAGGGTCTGGTTGCTGCCGTCGAGACCGGCGGACACGAGTTGGCGGAAGAACGCAACGTTGGAACCGCCGACCACCGCGCCGTAGATGGCATCCGGGCGCCGCAGGCGAATGCGGTTGATCATGGAGCCGAACGAGGTATGGCCCAGCGGGGCGTAGTCCTCGCCCACCACCGAGGCGCCCTCGAGGTGCTGCTCGATATGGATGCGCGCGATCTTCATGGTGGTGCGCGGCCAGATGTAGTCGGACCCCACCAGATAAAAGGAGCGAACGCCCTTCTCGTTGTAGAGCCAGTTCAGGCTCGCCAGGACCTGCTGCGTGGCCTCCTGACCGGTGTAGATCACGTTCGGGGACTGCTCGAGGCCTTCGTAGAAGGTCGGGTAGTACAGCAGACCGTTCTCGCGCTCCAGCACCGGCAGCACCGCCTTGCGCGATGCCGAGGTCCAGCAGCCCATAATCGAGGCGACCTTGTCCTCGCGCAGCAGCTTGCGGGCCCGCTGAGCGAAGGTCGGCCAGTCACTGGCGCCGTCTTCGGTGATGATCTCGATCTTGCGGCCGAGGATGCCGCCCATCTCGTTGATCTGCTCGATCGCCAGGGTCTCGGCCTCGACCGATCCCGTCTCGGAGATCGCCATGGTGCCGGTCAGCGAGTGCAGGATGCCGACCTGGACCGTGTCATCGGTCACGGCCAGACCGGTGGTATTGATCTCGGAGGTCGCCGGCTTGGCAAACAGGGACTTCGAGCCCGCGATGCCTGAAGCCATGATCGGCAGGGCGACCATCGACTTCAGCAGCTTGCGGCGGCTGAAGGGTTTCTTGATATCCGTCATTGTCATCTACCTTGGTTGGTTGGGTCTGGAGCACACGTTGAACGCGGCCTTCGAAACCGCAGCAGACCCGCTGCAATGCCTGTGCCAACCGCTGACAATGTTCGCCAAGGGCATGTATAAAAGGGATTTTCGAGCGTTTACCCCCCTGTTCGGGCGAGCGCCAGACCTGCCCCGTCACGGTGCGTAAAGACCCCGCCCGGCCCCGAAATGGTTCACACCCACGACACACAACGGTGCAGACCCATGCCGAACCACACCCCGCCAGCGCAGCACAAGGTGCGGCGCGAATCCTGCATGCCGTCGTTCGGACCCTTTCACCGGACATGCGTACACCAGGCCCATGAACAAGACCCGCTCGGGAGTAGCAGCGGAAACGCTGCGCCTGCACCTTTCGGTGCTGCAGGAGATCGCCAAGCTGCTGGATCGCCCGCTGGACCCGCCGCACACCGTGCGCGGGATCCTGCGCCTGCTGTCACAGATGCTCGGGCTCAACTGCGGCCGCGTGCTGGCACCCAACGCGCAGGGCGCGGTACTGGAGGTGCGCTACTCCTACGGACTGACCCACGCCCGGCTGCGCGAGGGGGCGTTCTCGGTGGGCTACGACGAGGGCGTCACCGGCTTCGTGATGCGTACCGGATCCACCGGACTGGTCCCGGACATCGACCGCGAACCCTTGTATCTGCAGCGCATTACCGAGCGCCCGGATGACGACCCCACCCGGATCGCGTTCATTGCGGTGCCGATCCTGGAATCGGGCACGCCGGTGGGCGTGCTCTCGGTACAGAAAGAAGGGGGCCAGGAAAGCCCGTTCGAAGCGGATGTCGCGACACTGAAGGTCGCCGCCTCGGCGATCGGACAGGTCATGCGTATCGGCGAGTTCATCCGCCAGCAGACCGAGCACCTGCTGAGCGAGAACCAGAGCCTGCGCAATTCGGTAACCATGGAGGGCATGCTGCAGAAGAGCCTGGCCCACGGGATTATTGGTTCCAGCGAGGCCCTGCTGGATGCGGTGAAACAGTGCATCCAGGTCGCACCCAGCGATGCCCCGGTGATGTTGCTGGGGGAGTCGGGCACCGGCAAGGAAAAATTCGCGCGCATGATCCACCAGCAGACCGACCGGAGCGAGCGACCATTCATCTGTATCAACTGCGCGGCCATTCCGCCCGATCTGCTGGAATCGGAGCTGTTCGGCCACGAAAAGGGCAGCTTCACCGGGGCCTCCGGACGCAAGAAGGGCAAGATCCTGCAGGCCGACGGCGGCACCCTGTTTCTCGACGAGATCGGGGACATGCCCCTGCAGCTGCAGTCGAAGCTGCTGCGGGTACTGCAGGAGCGCCAGGTCGACCCGATTGGCGCGGCCCGTCCGATTCCGGTCAACTTCCGGCTGATCACCGCCACTCACGAAGACATGCAGGAGCTTGTGAACGCCGGGAGGTTCCGGCTCGACCTCTTCTATCGGATCAACGTGGTCCCGGTGTACCTGCCACCCCTGCGCGCGCGCCAGGGCGACATCCGCCCGCTGGCGCTGCATTTCCTCAACGAGCTCAATCACCGCTACCAGCGCAATATCGCCCTGCACCCCAGTGCGCTGGCGAGCATGGAGCACTACGCCTGGCCCGGGAACGTGCGACAACTGCAGAACGTGATTGAACGCGCCGTGCTGATGGCCGAAAGCGACCAGCTCCGCCACGCGCAGATTCAGCAGATCCTCGCGGAACAGGCCACCGTGCGCCTGCCGGAACAACCCCCTGGCGCGGCCTCGCCCACCCCGCCACCGGAAGGGGCGACCTCCCCGGTGCCCAGCGAACCCGGTCGCTACCAGTGGGTGCGCCAGGACGATGCAGAACGTATTCGCGATGCCCTGAATCAGTGCGCCGGCAACCAGTCGCAGGCGGCGCGTCTGCTCCATCTGTCGGTACGCCAGTTGCGGTATCGCATCGAGAAACTGGGGCTGGAGGTACCCCGGCGCTGAGCCCCCGCCTTGCAAAACCCGACAATGTCCGCCATTGGCCGCCATTGGCCGTTGCGGCCGGGTCTGGCAGACACGGAGACCGAACCGCCCGGAAGCCCCGACGGGTTGCTGGCACGATTCTCGCTACGTCTTTCCCGCATCAGTTTGCACCCGGCCCGCCAGGACCGGCCATCTGAGCCGCGCCCCGGCAGCGAAACGATCCGGGCCGCGCCGGAACCACCCGACTGGAGAGACCCATGTCCGAAACCCTGATTACCTACGACATCGACAAGGCCCCGGAAGAACAGGACATCAAACCGCACAACCGCTGGCATCCGGATATCCCGATGGCGGTCCACGTCAAACCGGGCGACGAGTTCCGGCTCGAGTGCTGCGACTGGACCGGCGGCCAGATCGGCAACAACGACTCCGCCAACGACATCCGCGACGTGGACCTCAGCAAGGTCCACTACCTGACCGGCCCGGTCGCGGTGGAGGGTGCCGAGCCCGGCGATCTGCTGGTGGTGGACATCCTGGATGTTGGCCCGCGCCAGGATCAGCTCTGGGGTTTCAACGGTGTATTCGCGCGCGAGAATGGCGGCGGCTTCCTGACCGAACATTTTCCCGAGGCACGCAAGTCGATCTGGGACTTCCACGGCATTTACACCAGTTCCCGCCACATCCCCAAGGTGCGCTTCCCCGGCACCATCCATCCCGGCCTGATCGGCACCCTGCCGTCACGCGAACTGCTGGACACCTGGAATGCGCGCGAACAGGCACTGGTGGATACCGACCCCGACCGGGTACCGCCGCTGGCCACCCTGCCCTATGAAGACACCGCGCTGATGGGCAGCATGCAGGGCGAAGAGGCCAAACGGGCGGCCCGCGAGGGCGCGCGTACCGTGCCGCCACGCGAACACGGGGGCAACTGCGATATCAAGAACCTGTCGCGCGGTTCGCGCGTGTACTTCCCCGTCTATGTAAAGGGTGCCGGGCTGTCGGTCGGCGACCTGCACTTCTCCCAGGGTGATGGCGAGATCACCTTCTGTGGCGCGATCGAGATGGCCGGGGTCATCGACCTGAAGGTCGGGCTGATCAAGGGCGGCATGCAGAAGTACAACATCTCCAGTCCGGTGTTCCAGCCGAGCCAGGTGGATCCGCAGTTCCGCGACTACCTGATCTTCGAAGGCATCTCGGTGGACGAACAGGGCAAGCAGCACTACCTGGATGCCCATGTGGCCTACCGCCAGGCCTGCCTGAACGCCATCGAGTACCTCAAGAACTTCGGCTATTCCGGCGCCCAGGCCTATTCGATCCTCGGCACCGCGCCGGTGGAAGGCCATATCAGCGGGATTGTGGATATCCCCAATGTCTGCGCCACCTTGTGGCTGCCGTCGGAGATCTTCGAGTTCGACATCCAGATCTCCGATTCGGGCCCCACCC
This sequence comes from Pseudomonadota bacterium, assembly GCA_051747025.1. Classification (GTDB taxonomy): domain Bacteria; phylum Pseudomonadota; class Gammaproteobacteria; order Ectothiorhodospirales; family Ectothiorhodospiraceae; genus Thioalkalivibrio. The sequence continues at coordinate 97,471 of JBNJFQ010000001.1, read as the reverse complement.
TCGAGATCGGCGACAACGTCGACACCTCTATCGCCACCTGATTCCGCTCCGTCCGGCCCCCTCGCGGGCCGGACCCCAATACCGGAGACACCCGATGCCCCTTTATGACTATCGCTGCCCAAACTGCGGCGACTTCTCCGACTTCGGCCGTCTGGCCGAATCCTCCGCCCCGCACGCCTGCCCGACGTGCGGATCCGAGGCCGCCCGCGTCATCAGCGCGCCGCGGCTGTCACTAATGGACCCGTCCAACCGCCAACGCTGGGAACGCAACGAGCGCAGCCAGCATGCCCCGCAAAAAGTACGGCGCAGTTCGTGCGGCTGCTCCGGAACGCATACCTGCGGCAGCCGCCAGGCCAGCGACACAAAGGGCGAAGCAAATCCAGCACCACTGCAGAAACAGACCCGGAAGACCGCCCGTCCCTGGATGCTCGGGCACTAGCCCGGATATTTCATGAAGTCGCGTGATGATCGCGCGGGAAATTCCCTGTGCGGACAAGAGACCAGCGAGGGCGCGTGCAATTCATGAAACATCCGGGCTAGGGAATCGGGACGATCAGGGCAAGGCCGGTGAGTACGGTAACAACCTCGAAGGTTCGTTTAACCAGCCGGTTTCCGTAGCGCTGCGCCAGCCACGCCCCGAGATACCCGCCGACAAAACTGCCAGCCAGCAGGGCCGGCAGCCAGTCCCAGCGCACCGTGCCCAGGGACCCGAGCATCAGCGCCCCGGCACCGTTCCAGACGATCCCGACCAGAACCATGGTGTAGGCAACGGCCTGGGTATAGCTCATCCCGTACCAGCGCACCAGCCACAGGGTGACCATCAACCCGGTCCCGGAAGCCAGCGAGCCATTCAGCACCCCGATCAGAAACAGGCCCGTCGCTCCGATCAGGGCATGCCCCCAGGCGAACGGTACCTCGCGCACGACCTGGCCCAGTTGCGGCCGGCGCCACGAATACCAGCCCAGCCCGATCGTCACCACACCAAGGGCAATCTCGCCCAGACGCGGCGGGATTCCGAGTACCAGCCAGGCGCCCAAAAGGACTCCGGGCAACCCGGCCAGCAGAATCAGGGCTAGGCGCCGGGGCTCGAATGTGCTTTGCTTCAGGTGACGGAGTCCGGCACCGGCACCCAGCGCGACCGAGGCAATCTTGTGGGTCGCGAGTGCCACCGGATAGGGAAGTCCAAGGAAAATCAGTGCCGGAAGCTGTAACAGCCCGGCGCCACCGCCGGCCAGCGCGGAAAACCCGTTGGCAATGACGGCGATGACGGCGAGCCCGAGGTGTTCGAGTATGGTCATACGGAATCGTGCAAACCGCGCTGGTTCAGGACCGGGTACCGCAATGGGGATCGGGATCCTGCTGCTGTGCCTGGGCGTGCCGGGCCAGGCGGAGATCTACCGCTGGGTCGACGACCAGGGGACAGTGCATTTCTCGAGCACCCCGGGGCCCGAGACGAGTCAGCGAGAGCGCCGGGTGTACGACAGTGAGGGGCGCCTGCGCGAGGTACTGCCGGCCCCTCCGACCCCGGAAGAGCGCGAGCGCGCGGCCAGGGACCGCGCGGAGGCCGAACGTGCCCTGGCTGCCGCACAGGCGGCGCGCGAGGACCGCGACGCCCGACTGCGCCAGTTGCGCCGGGCCTACGAGTCGCTGGAGGATATCGAGGCGCTGCGCGAACGCCGCGCGAGCGCGATCGAAAGCAACCTGCGTTTGTCCGAAGCCCAGGAAAAGACCCTGCTGCGCGAACGCGAGCGCATTCGCCACCAGAAAGACCGGACCACGGGCGAGGAGGTGCTGGAGGCGCGGTATGCCGCGGAATTGCGCGAACTCGACGAACGCATCGAGCGCGAACGCAGTTACCAGAAGAGCCAGCGGGAACGCCTGCAAGCGATTCATGCGCGCCTCGATCTCGATCAGGAGGATTTTCGCGAACTGGTGCTCGACGACCCTGACGGCCCGTAGGAGTTTCGCCAGTGCCGTGCCTCCCGTCATCACACGGCAGTCAGACCCAGCCGAGCCACTCCGCCACCGACCGACGCAACCCCAGGACCCATCCCGTCCGCCCCGCAAGGGCCTGCCCTGCGAGTGCAACCGCATACATGGATCATGTGTTTCCCTAACGCGTGATCAGGGTGCCGACGCCCTCGTCGGTCAGCATCTCCAGCAGCACCGCGTGTTCCACGCGGCCGTCCACGATATGTGCAGCGGTCACCCCGCTGCGCACGGCATCCAGGGCACAACGGATCTTCGGGATCATGCCACCGTGGATCGTGCCATCGCGAATCATCGCATCCACCTGCGGGGCGGACAGCCTCGGCAGCAGATCACCGGTGCCGTCCAGCACGCCCGGGGTATTGGTGAGCAGGAACAACTTCTCGGCATCCAGCACCACCGCAAGCTTTTCGGCCGCGGTATCCGCATTGATGTTGTAGGCCTTGCCATCGCGGTCGAAGCCGATCGGGGCAATCACCGGTATGAAGTCGCTGTGGTCCAGAGTGTGGACGATGGTCGGATCCACGCCCTCGACCTGGCCGACGTGCCCCAGATCCACCATCGGCTCGCCCTCGTTCGCACCGAAATCGCGCAGCGGGATCGCACGAATCATCTGCCCGTCCTTTCCGGTCAGGCCCACGGCGCGGCCACCGAAGCGATTGATCAGCGACACGATCTCCTGGTTCACGATCCCGCCCAGCACCATCTGCACCACGTCCATGGTCTCGCGGTCAGTCACGCGCAGGCCGTTGACGAACTCCGTCTCCTTGCCGAGTCGCCCTAGCAGTTCGCCGATCTGCGGCCCGCCACCATGCACCACCACCGGATTCACGCCCACCTGCTTGAGCAGCACGATATCGCGCGCGAACGAGGCCTTCAGGTGATCCTCGGTCATCGCATTCCCGCCGTACTTGATCACGATGGTCTTGCCCGCAAAGCGCTGGATGTAGGGAAGCGCCTCGATCAGTACGTGGGCAACGGAATGGGCCGTCTTGTTGTCCATGGCGGATCCGGGGTCGGGTTTTGCAGGCGCGCAGTTTACCACCCTCTCCACGGGCTGCGTGGCCGGGGTCAGCCCCGGCCCGAAGACCCGAACCCGCCTGTGCCTCGGCCGGTTTCCTCAAAGTCCTCGACCACGCGGAATCTCGGCCGGACGACCGGGACGATGACGAGCTGTGCCAGGCGCTCGCCGACCTCGAGCGTGTAGGCGCTCGCGCCCCGGTTCCAGCAGGAGACCATCAGCGGGCCCTGGTAGTCGGCGTCGATCAGGCCGACCAGGTTGCCCAGCACCAGGCCGTGCTTGTGCCCCAGTCCGGAGCGCGGAAGGATCATCCCGGCATAGCCCGGGTCCTCGATGTGGATCGACAGCCCGGTCGGGATCAGCTCGGCCGAGCCCGGCTCCAGCGTCAGCGGGGCCTCGAGCATGGCGCGCAGGTCCACCCCGGCGGAGCCGTCGGTGGCCGGTGCGGGCAGCGGGAAGTCCGTGCCCATGCGCGGGTCGAGGATCTTCAGGTCAATCTCGGGGACGGGCATTCGCTCTTCCTTTGCAATCTCAGTCCGTTTTACGTTCGCTTCGGCGCTCGACGATCAGGCCGATCAGCGCCCGGGCCAGCTGCGTCTTCGGCTGGCTCGGCAGGGTGCGCTCGCCGCCCTCCCACAGGCACAGCAGTTCGTTGTCGGCGGTGCCGAAGGCAAGGCCCTCGCCCACGCGATTGGCCGCGATCAGGTCGGCACCCTTGGCGCGACGCTTGCTCGCGGCGTGTTCGCGCAGGTGCTCGGTCTCGGCAGCGAAGCCGACCAGGAACGGGCGCCGGGGGAGGGTAACCGCCTGGCGCGCGGCTTCGGCCAGGATGTCTTCGGTGCGTTCCAGGGCCAGGGTCATGGTCGCATCGGACTTCTTGATCTTGTGGGTCTGCGGTTCCAGCGGGCGGTAGTCCGCCACGGCCGCCGCCGCGATCAGGATGTCGGTCATGGGCAGGCGTTCCATCACCGCCGCGTGCATGGAGGCGGCGGTCCCGGCGGCAACCGCCTCGACACCGGGAGGCACGCTCTCGGCTACCGGGCCATGGATCAGCGTAACGCGTGCCCCGGCGTCGCGCGCAGCCGCAGCCAGGGCGAAGCCCATGCGTCCGGAACTGCGGTTGCCAATGAAACGCACAGGGTCGATCGGCTCGAAGGTAGGACCAGCGGTGATCAGCACGTGGTGACTGGCCAGCGGGGCTTCCGCCGGCTGCAGCAGCTCGCGTGCGATCGCGGCCGGCTCGCGCATGCGGCCCTCGCCCTGCTCGCCACAGGCCTGGTCGCCACTGTCCGGTCCGATCAGCGTGACGCCGCGCTCCTGCAGGGTCGCGATGTTGGCCCGGGTGGCTGGATGGGCCCACATCCGGTGGTTCATCGCCGGAGCCAGCGCCACCGGCGCAGTGGTGGCCAGCAGCAGGGTACTCAGCAGGTCGTCGGCCAGGCCCTGGGCGTAGCGCGCGACCAGGTTCGCGCTGGCCGGCGCGACCACGATGCGGTCGGCCCAGCGCGCCAGGGCGATATGGTCCATACCGGATTCGGCTTCCGCGTCCAGCAGCTCGGTGCGCACCGGCGCCCCGGACAGGGCCTGGAAGGTCAACGGGGTCACGAAGGCCCGGGCCCCCGCCGTCATCACCACCCGCACCTCGCAGCCGGCACGCCGGAGTTCGCGCACCAGTTCGCACGCCTTGTAGGCGGCGATGCCGCCGCTGACGCCAACCAGGATAGCGGGCTGGATGCCTTGTTCACTCATGCGCGAAGTCTAGCAGCCTGTCGACGCAGGGCGATCATCACGCGCCCGGGGAAACACGAATCAAGGCACGTGTTCGCTTTGCGGCCCGGGTGGCCCGGGCTTGCGGCACACCCCGAACGCCGGCCGCATGCTCGATGTATCCGTCAGGCATGGCGGCCGACCTTGAGGCGATCGAGCCGCAGGCGCTCGCGTGCGTCGAACAGTCGCGCCGAGGCGAACCATACGGCTCCCAGGGTGCCGAACCCGGTTCCGGCGGTGATCAGGAACATGATCAGGATCTGGTACTTGACCGCCTCCACCGGCGGGGCGCCGGCGAGGATCTGGCCGGTCATCATGCCCGGCAGGCTGACGATGCCGGCGGCGGCCATGGCATTGATTGTGGGCATCAACCCGGAGCGCGCGGCCTCGCGGCGCATGGTGGCTACCGCCTCGCTCCAGCCCGAACCCAGCGCCAGCCGCCCCTCGATGATCTGGCGCTCGCGCCAGACCGTCTGGGTCAGGCGATCCAGCCCCAGGGCGATTCCAGTCATGGTGTTGCCGAGCAGCATGCCCAGTAGCGGGATCGCGTACTGCGGATCCCACCAGGGCGTGGGCCCCACCATGGTCGTCAACGCCAGCACCGTCACCGCAAACGCGGAGACAAACATGGTGACGGTTCCGATCCCGTAACCCCACGGGCCGGCGAAACGCCGTTGCTGCCGGGCCATGACCTCGTACCCCGCCACTGCCAGCATGATCGCGGCCATCAGCGCCACCCAGCCAAGGTGGGCATGGTCGAACAACGTCTGCAGGACCAGACCGATCAGCAGCAGCTGGATCACCGTGCGCCCACCGGCGATCAGCAGACTGCGCCCCAACCCCATGCGTGCCCGGACGGCAAGTCCCGCCAGAGCAATGACCAGCAGGGCGGCCAGCGCCAGATCAGGCGCGGAAAGCGAGATCAGCTCCATGCCACCTCCTCCAGCTGCCCTTTGTGGATCGTGAGGATGCGCCCGCCCAGGCGCTGACGCTGCAGCGTGTCATGACTGACCCACAGCGCTGCCGCCTCTTCCTCGGCGAGATGGGCTCGCACCGCGTGCTCGATGCGTCTGGTGTTCTCCAGATCCAGGTTGGCAGTGGGCTCGTCCAGCAGCAGCACGCGCGGCCGATTCAGTAGCGCACGCAGCAGACCCAGGCGTTGTTTCTCGCCGCTGGAGAGGCGCTCGACCTCCCAGCCCAGCGATTCCTCCGGCAGCGCGACCTGTTCCAGCAGGTGCAGGGCGGTCGCGCGCGAGAAATCCGCCGGCAGGTGTTCGTCCACGCGCTCGCCCCACCACGCGGTTTCGGCCGGCACATAGGCCACGCGACGGCGCCACTCGACAGGCCGTATGGCATCGCGCGGCTCGCCGTCCAGTGTCACCTCGCCGGTGTTGGGATCGAGGTCGGCCAGGGCCCGCAACAGAAGTGATTTGCCGGCACCCGAGGCGCCTGCGAGCTGCACCAGCTCGCCCGGCTGCAGCGCCAGATCCAGCGGACCCAGATGTGCCGTTTTCAATTGGCGAACGTTCAGCAGGCGTTCCATGCAAAAGGCTTCCGGTACAGCGAAAGGGGAATCGTAACCGAAGCCGCGACAGCGAAATGAATGGCCGGACCGGACGAGGCGCCTTGCGGTAAGGGGACCCAGCGCCATTTCAGACGGCGCGCGCCGACCGGTCCCGGGATCCGGCGCGGGCCGGGGCTTCGCGGCCAGATCCAGTGGCCCAGGCTTTGAAACAAAAAAGGGCGCCCGGGGAGGGCGCCCAAAAGCCAACGTGCAAGTCCTGGGAGACTGTCTTGTCGGCGTCGGAGGAGACAGAACCCGGGGCCCGGCCCGACGGTCCGGACCCCGCAGACTGGAGTGTACCGAACGACTATTGCTTTCCGGTGAACTCCGGGTAGGCCTCGAGGCCGCATTCGACGATATCGGCACCTTCTTGCTCGTCCTCTTCGCTCAGACGGATGCCCATCACCGCCTTCAGGATCGCCCAGACAATCAGGCTGGCCACGAAGACGAACACGAAGATCGCGAGCAGGCCCACGATCTGACCGAAGAAGGTCGCATCGCCGTTGGACAGCAGGACCGCCATCACACCCCATATACCAGCGGTGCCGTGCGCGGAGATCGCGCCCACCGGATCATCAATCTTCAGCTTGTCGAGGCCCACGATCGAGAACACCACGATCACGCCGCCGATGGCGCCGATGATCATCGCCAGGAACGGACTGGGCATAAGCGGCTCGGCAGTGATGGACACCAGGCCTGCGACCGCGCCGTTCAGAGCCATGGTCAGATCGGCCTTGCCGAACACCAGTCGGGTGGCAATCAGCGCAGCCACCACACCCCCGGCCGCAGCCAGATTGGTATTGGTGAACACGGCGGCCACGGCATTCGCGGACTCGATATCCGAGACCTTCAGCTCGGAACCGCCGTTGAAGCCGAACCAGCCCAGCCACAGGATCAGCACACCCAGGGTAGCCAGTGGCATGTTCGAGCCCGGGATCGCGTTGATCTGGCCGTCCTTGCCGTACTTGCCCTTGCGCGCCCCGAGAAGCAGCACACCGGCCAGCGCAGCAGCGGCACCAGTGAAATGGACGATGCCGGAACCGGCGTAGTCGAGGTAGCCGATCTGGTCGAGGATACCGCCACCCCAGCTCCAGAAGCCCTGGATCGGATAGATGAAGCCGGTCAGGACGACCGAAAAGGCCAGGAAGGCCCACAGCTTCATGCGTTCGGCCACGGCACCCGAGACGATCGACATCGCGGTGGCCACGAACACGACCTGGAAGAAGAAGTCGGCACGATCGGAGTAGTAGATGTCGCCACCACTGCCCATCACGTCCGCGACCGCGTTATCGCCGCTGATCAAAAAGCCCAGGCCCGGGATAACGGAACTCAGGCCGTCGCCATACATGATGTTGTAGCCGATCAGCATGTACATGATGCTGGCGATCGAATACAGGGCGATATTCTTGGTGGCAATTTCGGCGACACTCTTGGTGCGCACCATGCCGGCCTCGAGCATGGTAAAGCCTGCGGCCATCCACATCACCAGGGCGCCGGCCACCAGAAAGTAGAATGTGTCCATCGCATAAGCGAGTTCGACAACTTGCTGTTCAATTTCCATGATTGGAATTCCTCATAAAAGGGACCGGAAAGTGTCGTTAAAGGGCTTCGCTTCCGGTTTCGCCCGTGCGAATACGAACCACCTGTTCGATCGGGGCAATAAAAATCTTTCCGTCGCCGATCTTGCCGGTACTGGCGGATTTTGAAATAGCCTCGACCACCTGGTCGACGAGACCATCATCGACGGCCACTTCAAGCTTCACCTTGGGCAGGAAATCGACAACGTATTCGGCACCGCGATACAACTCGGTATGCCCGCGCTGGCGCCCGAAGCCCTTGACTTCGGTCATGGTGATGCCCTGCACACCGACTTCGGAGATCGCCTCGCGGACATCATCAAGCTTGAAGGGCTTGATAACGGCAGTAATCATTTTCATGGTTGACTCCTTGGGGCGGGCCCGCGTGATGCGGCCCCGCCATTGGGATGGGGATGAAACATCGGGTCTAGAAATCCAGCGACCAGCCCACCCAGACCCGTGGATCCTCCTCCGACACATCGGCATAGGCCAGATTCATGCTGAACGTGCCCATGCTTTCGGTGTGCCGACTGAGCCCGGCGCTGTAATGGGTGTAGCTGTCGACGTCGCTGTCGTCGAAGGTCTGCTCACCAATCATGAAGCTTGCGCTGTAGACCTCGGCAAACGGAACATCCATTCCGGCGTAGTAGTAGGCACTGCCGCTCTCGAACGGTGCGGCATCGTCTTCCTCGTTCACGATAACCTTGACGCCGCCATAGAACATGTCATAGGACAGTTCACCGTAGACCTCGCCGAAGCCGATATCCGAGTTGGAATCAGGATAGAAGTAGTAGACATAACCTACGTCATAGCCCAGCCCGTTACCCATCTCGCCTGCGAATCCGGAATAGAGATCGAGCTCGTAGGAGCCGCCATCGTAAAGGCCCTCGGAGAGATTGGAGGCCCAGGCGCCGACATAGAATCCGGTGTCATGGTTGTAATCGAAGCCACCCTGAATCGCGGCCCCGTCGGTTTGCGAGAACCCGCGCAGCTCGTAGTCCGAGGCAATGGTGATATTCCCGGAGAACTCTGCACTCGCCGTGGACGATGCAACCAGCGCACCGGTGGTTCCCGTCGTCAGTACCGCAGCAGCCAGGATGGAATGCTTGAATTTCTTCATTGATATTTTCTCCCAGTGGTTCAATCGAGCGTCGCGTAGTCGACACCCGGTCCTTGCACAGGGCGTGCCAGTCACCCAAAGGGAGCAAAAATCGGCTTTTTGCCACAGATGTTGCAGGCAGGCGACGCAATCCTGCCCTGTAGCGGTGCGTACTGACAGTGCATCCGCACCGTATTGGTGCGTTGCGCCCGGCAGGCGGGATTCATGCGCCGTTTCGCCTGCGAGGCAGGCTCCCACCGGTCCACATCGGCATCAGTGTTTACGGGGCTTTTCCCGGCCACCTGAGCCGTTGGTGGCTAGCCCTGGATCCGGCGCTCGCGTTTACGGCGTCTCCGGCCTGGGGTCCTGCCCGGAATTGGCTGGGCCTGGATCCGGATCTGGTGTTGATGGTGGTTTTATCCCGGCGTCCTGCCAGCCTGGCAGTATGTCGACCGAAGGCACCGTAAACACAAGAGATGAACCCGGCCTAGCCACTGCCGGGCAGGGCGTCAGGCCGGAGCCACCATAATCACCAGCCTCGGATCCAGGCCTGGCAGCTAGTCGGGGGATTCGGTGTGGCCGCGCTCGATCACGATACCCACCTCGCGCACCCCGGAGACCGCCCCCGGCTTGCCCAGCACGACGCGCACCCACGGCGTACCGAACGACGCCATCAGCGTCTCGGCGACCTCCTCGGCCAGCGACTCCAGCAGGGTGTGGGGCTCGCGGGTCGCGATCGCACGCACCGCATTGGCCACCGCCTCGTAGTCGACGGTGTCGCCGATCTCGCCGGAATGCGCGGCAACCCGGGTATCGGTGGCCAGCTCGATATCGAAGCGCAGCGGACGCTGCAGGCACTGCTCCCAGTCGTAGACACCAACGACAGCGTCGATCACGAGGTCTCGCAGATAGATTCGGTCCATGCTGATTCATCCGGCGGGCGTGTGAGCGGCGCTCATCGTACTGGCTGGGCCCGCGCGGGGAAACTCCGACACCGGCCGTCAGCGCGCTACCATATCGAAGATCAGCCTCCCGCGAGTCCGCAAACGCAATGAGTCAGCTCTTTCATGACCTGCCCTGGGCATACACGCCCGCGGGCAAGCCCCGACGCATCGGCGTCGAGATCGAGATGGGGGGTATCGCGCTGGAGACAATGGCCGACGCGGTGATCGCGGAATTCGGCGGGCACCTGCACACGGACGACCCGTTCGTGTTCCATGTCCGCGACTCGGAGGTCGGCGACTTCGCCCTGGAACTGGATGCCCGGGTGCTGAAGGATCGCGCCTACCGCGAACACCTGATCCGCCTGGGCATCGAACTGGACGACGCCGACGAGGCCGCACTGGAACGCTGGCTCGCGGATGCCGCCGGGCGTCTGGTACCACACGAGATCGTGGCCCCGCCGATGCCGGTGGCGATGCTGCCACGCCTGGACCGGGTACGTGCCGCCCTGCAGCAGGCCGGCGCACTGGGCACCGAGCGTTTCCTGCTGTATGCCTTCGGGCTGCAACTCAATATCGAGATCGCGCAACGCGATGCCGAATCGCTGCTGGCAATCCTGCGCGCCTTCGTGCTGCTCTACGAGGCGCTGACCGCGGCCGGCGCGATCGATCTGGCCCGGCGGCTCTCACCGTACATCCGGCCGTTCCCGGGAGGCTTCGTTCGCACGATCCTGGACCCGGGCTTCCGGCCGGACATGGATGGCCTGATCGCCACGTATCTGGAGCACAACCCGACCCGCAACCGCCCCCTTGATCTGCTCCCCTTGTTTGCCGAGATCGCCCCCGAACGCATCGCGGCCGCGCCGGTGGAACACGAACTGGTAAAACCGCGTCCGGCCCTCCACTATCGGCTCCCGAACTGCGAGATCGACGACCCGGACTGGAGTCTGGCGATCCCCTTCAACGGCTGGGTGGAAGTCGAACAACTCGCCGCCGACCCGGAACGTCTGCAGCGTCTGGGCCAGGAATACCTTGAACGCCCCGCGCAGGCCCTGGGGCGCTGGACCGACGACTGGGTCCGGAGGCTGCGTGACTGGTTCTGATGGGGCGCCGCGCCCGGATACCCGGGGGGCCGGCGCTACGCGACGCCCGGTAGTTGCCATCACCGGACCGGACCGGGGCGGCGGTCCCGCCTGGCTGTTCACCGCCCTGGCGGTGTGGCGCGCGGGCGGCCGTGCCCTGCGGGTCCGCCCCGGCAAGCCGCGCCACGGTCACCGCTTTGATGCCCTGGTGGTAGGTGGTGGCGCGGACGTCGACCCGGAACTCTATGGCGAAATCCCGCCGGAGGGACCGGATACAAAGGCGATCCGCCAGGCGGAACGGCGCCTCTCCCAGCGCCTGATCGGATATCTGTTCTACCCCGGCCTGTGGCTGTTGCGCCGACTGTTGCAGTCACACGGCGGAACGCTGGACAGCGAGCGCGACCGTCTGGAAAAGGCGCTGATCCACCGCGCCCTGGACGACCACTGTCCGGTGCTGGGCATCTGCCGCGGCATGCAACTAATCAATGTCGTGCGTGGCGGGACCCTGCAGCGCGATCTCGCCGCCTTCTACGTCGAAACCCCGCGCTCCCGCAGCCTGCTGCCGGTCAAGCCGGTGGAGCTGGATCCCCGCAGCCGCCTGGCAGGCCTGCTCGGGGATGCGCCGATTGACGTCAATGCCCTGCACAATCAGGCCGTGGCCAGCCTGGGGCACGGCCTGAAGGTGGCCGGGCGCGAACAAAACGGTGTGGTTCAGGCGATCGAGGCCGAACACGGCTGGTGCATCGGCGTGCAATGGCATCCGGAATACCTTCCCCAAAAACCGCGTCACCAGCGCCTGTTCCAGGGTTTGGTCAAGGCGGCATCAAGCACCGCGCAGGGATGATACAGCCCGGATCGACACCCTCGGGCTCGCTTCACCATCCCGCCCCGAGGACCGATGTCCCCTTGTCCCGGCCAAAGCATATTCTTTGCACGTAATATAGAAAACCTCTAGCGTAGCAGTACACGCGCGGGACCGCTGTTGCCACTACCGCAGCGCAATTGATCAACGCGAACACGATCTTCCCGCGGGCGAATCGGCACTTGACCTCACAGGGCCGGAAACCAATGCGAGCACAAACTGATGCCGAAAGGTTCTCCCGGAAACAATAACCTGCCCACTCGGCACGAACTGGATGCAGCCCGCGAGCGAATCCGTGACCTGGAGGCCTCGCAGGAAGCCTCTACACAGATTCTCGAAGAGCTTCACCTGCATCACGAGGAATTGCGCACCCAGAACGAGGAGTTGCGCGCGGCACAGGAAGCGCTGCGCGAAGCCAGCCAGCGCTACCAGGACCTGTTCGACTTCGCACCGGTGGCCTTTTTCGTTCTGGACCCCCAGGGCAGCATTATTGAAGTCAACCTGACTGCGACCGACATGCTGGGGATCCCCCGTTCCGGATTGCTGCACCAGCCGCTGCGCCGCCACCTGGCCACGGTCAGCCGCGAAACCTTCGACCGCCTGCTGGCGGTCGCCCGCCAGCAGGGTGTGCAGACCGATGTCGAACTCACCGTCAGTACCCGGGATAACCCCGACCTGCATGTCCAGGCCAGCCTGACGCTGGATCACCGCGAGGGGGAAGTCTACTTCCGGCTTGCGATGCTGGATCTTACGGGCCGACACCAGGCCGAGGAGCACCGCCGGCTGGCGGCCACCGTATTCGAGGAAAGCAACGAGGGCATCATGATCACGGATGCGAATGTGCGCATCCAGCGGGTCAACCGCGCCTTCACCGTAGTCACTGGCTACCAGGAAGGCGAGGTCCTGGGAAAGTCCCCCGGCATGCTTTCCTCGGGCCGCCACGACCCCGCATTCTACGAGGCCATGTGGGACCGTCTGCAGCAGAAAGGCCACTGGATGGGTGAGATCTGGAATCGACGCAAGAACGGCGAGATCTATCCGGAATGGTTGAAGATCAACGCCGTCACAGACAGCGAAGGGGTCATTCAGCACTACGTAGGTATCTTTTCCGACATTGGTGACCACCGGCAGACCGGACAGGACGTGGAGCGCTTTGCCTTCTATGACGCCCTGACCGACCTCCCCAACCGGACCCTGCTGCAGGAGCGGCTCAAACACGGCCTGATGCGTTCGAAACGCGACGGACGGATGCTGGCCCTGCTGTACATGGACCTGGACAACTTCAAGACCATCAACGACACCATGGGCCACCAGGCCGGTGACCTGTTGCTGCAGGAGGCCGCCGCACGCCTGCAGCAGGTCGTACGGCCGTCGGATACGGTTGCACGTCTGGGGGGCGACGAGTTCACCGTGCTCCTTTCCGACCTGGCCGACGAAGCGACGGCCACCACGACCGCCGGCCGGGTCGCCAACGCGATCCTTCAGGCACTGGAGCGCCCCTTCCTGATCCACGACAACGAGGTCGTCAGCGGCTGCAGCATCGGCATCGCCATGTTCCCCCGCGACGGGGCCACCTGCAGCGAGATTGCGAAGCACGCCGACATCGCCATGTACCAGGCCAAGCACCAGGGTGGCCACAGCTACACCTTTTTTGCCCCGGTGATGAACCGCGAACTGGAACGCCGGGTGCAGCTGGAGGGCCACCTGCGACATGCGCTGGACCACGACGAACTGGGCTTGGTGTTTCAGCCGGTAGTGGACATCCATCGGCAGTGCGTAGTGGGAGTGGAGGCCCTGCTGCGCTGGCACTCCTCGGACGGGCCCGCCGTCTCGCCCCAGGAGTTCATACCGGTCATGGAGAGCCTGGGGCTCGGGCAGAAGGTCGCCCAGTGGGTGCTGGAACGCGCCTGCGGGACCCTTTGCGAGTGGTCCTTTCCCGGTGCCGAGGACCTGTGGATTGCAGTCAATTACTCGCCCCGGCAACTGCAGGGGCTGACCTCGCGAGCGGTCCAGAAGACCCTGGAGCAGACCGGCCTGGATGCATCGCGCCTCGTACTCGAGGCGACGGAGGAACACTTCCAAGGCCAAGCCGAACACATTGTCAACACCCTGCATGCCGTTCGCGAACTGGGGGCCCGGGTGGCGCTGGACGACTTCGGGTCCGGGCACTCGTCTCTGGGGCGCCTGCGCCATCTTCCGATCGACATCATCAAGCTGGACCGCAGCTTCGTACAGGGCCTGCCGGACGAACCCCGTGACCTGGCAATCGTGAACACCGTCATCACCATGGCCCGGCAACTGGATTTGAGTTTCCTGGCGGAAGGCGTCGAGAGCCATGCCCAGCTCGGCATGCTGCGCAGCCATGGCTGCGAACTGGTTCAGGGATTTGTCTACACCCGTCCCCGGTCCGGAGACGATTGCGCTGCGTGGTGCGCCGACTTTCGTAACCAGCCCCGGGCACGCGCCCCGGACGCCGCCCACACCACGCACGGGGAACCCCATTGAGCACCCCCCCCAGTTACATCGTCGGGATCGGCGCCTCCGCTGGCGGACTCGAAGCCCTGGATACCTTTTTCCGTCACATGCCGCCCGAAAGCGGGCTGGCATTCGTGGTGATCCAGCACCTCTCGCCGGATTACAAGAGCCTGATGGCGGAACTGCTGTCCAGGCAGACCCGCATGCCGGTCCAGCGGGCCGAGGATGGCCAGCAGGTGGAGGCGGATCATGTGTACCTGATCCCGCCCAAGAAAAACCTGACTCTGTTCCACGGCAAGCTCCTGCTCAAGGAGCAGGATGCCAGTCGCGGGGTCAACCTTCCCATCGACGTATTCCTGCGTTCGCTTGCGGAAGACCAGTGCGACCGGGCCATTGCCATCATCCTTTCGGGGACTGGTTCCGACGGTACCCGGGGGATCCGCGCCATCAAGGAACAGGGCGGGATGATCATGGTGCAGTCGACGGACTCCGCGAAGTTCGACGGGATGCCGCGCAGTGCCAGCCATACCGGACTGCCCGACTTTGTCCTTCCCCCGGAGGAAATGCCGCGGCTGCTGCAATCGTTCGTGCAGCACCCGCACACGGCAAAGACCGACGGGCCCGGGGTCATCGTGACCGACGAAGACGCGCTGACGCGCATCTTCGCCCTGCTGCGCGACGAGTCCAAGGTTGACTTCACCTTCTACAAATCCAGCACGGTAGTACGCCGTATCGAACGCCGGATGACCGTCAACGAAATCCACGAACTGCGCGACTACGCCCGCTACCTGGAACGCAATCCCGGCGAAGTGAATACCCTGTATCGCGAACTGCTGATCGGCGTGACCAGCTTTTTCCGCGACCGCGAGACCTGGGACTACCTCGAAGAATCCGTGCTCCCGGAGATGGTCGAGACCGCCGGCAACAACGGGCTGCGCTTCTGGGTCGCAGGCTGTTCTACCGGCGAGGAGGCATACAGCCTGGCCATCATCACCCGCGAGGTCATGGATCGCCTGGGGATCACGGTAGACGTCAAGATCTTCGCCACCGACGTGGATCGAACTGCGGTCCAGAACGCGGGCAACGGCATCTACCCGGAAAGCATCGTTGCGGACCTTCCGCCTGACTTGCTGGCCAAATACTTTCAGCGCCAGGAAGAGCACTTCCAGATTGCCCGACGCATCCGAGAGATGGTGGTGTTCGCGCCGCATGATCTGCTCAAGGACCCGCCGTTCACCAACATTAACCTGGTGTCCTGCCGCAATCTGCTGATCTACCTGCAGCCGGTGCTGCAGAAGAAGGTCCTGGACCTGTTCAACTTCGCATTGAGCCCCGAGGGCGTCCTGGTACTGGGCAACAGCGAGTCGGTCGGGGACGCCACCGATGGCTACGAACCGGTGGAATCGCGCCTGCGTCTGTTCCGCACCCGGGGCAAGCGGCCGCTGACGGACCGACGCGATCCCCAGCCACAGGACCTTCAGGCTCGCATGACCACCCCCCTGCGGTCCGCGCCGGGCGGACTGCGTACCGGGGAGGAGGAACGCCTGCTCGGACGCCTGATGGATGCCCTCGGGGACGACGTGCTGCCGCTGACCCTGCTCGTCAACGAGAACTTCGAACTGCAGCACGTAATCGGCAACACCGAGGGCTACCTGGGCATGCCATCGGGCAGGGTCCAGAACGACATCACCCGCCTGGCCGTGCGTGACCTGGCCACCCCGCTATCCACTGGCCTGCAAAAAGTATTCAAGACGGGCGAGGAAGTCAGTTATACCAACGTGCATCTCCAGGGCCGACAGGAAACACGCACGATCGAAATGCGCATCCTCCCGCTACCGGGACGCAAGGGCCAACATGCCCTGGCCGCGGTTCTGCTCCGCCCCCTCGAAACAAAAGCCGGCATTACTCGTGGCGCTATCGTCTACGACCTCGACCACGAGACTCGGCAGCGCATCAACAACCTCGAATCCGAACTCCAGTTTACCCGGGAGAACCTCCAGGCAACCGTGGAAGAACTGGAGACCTCGAACGAGGAATTGCAGGCCTCGAACGAGGAGCTGCAGGCCTCCAATGAGGAACTCCAGAGTACCAACGAGGAATTGCAGTCGGTCAACGAGGAGCTGCACACGGTCAACGCCGAATACCAGACCAAGAACCAGGAACTCCACGAACTCAACAACGACCTGGACAACCTGCTCTCGGCCAACGGGGTTGCCTCGCTGTTCCTGGACCACAATCTGCACATTCGGCGCTATACCCCCGCCTTGACGCAGGTGTGCCGTATTACCGACGCCGATCTCGGACGCCATCTGGCAAAGGTTTGCCGCGTCCTGGGAGACCTGGACATACCCGCCCTCGCACAGCAGGTACAGGAGCATCGGGATCCGCTGGAGCGCGAGGTCCGGCTGCCGGATGACCGCTGGTTCCTGCTGACCATGCATCCCTACCAGGTCGGGACCGAATTCACCTCGTCGGTCGTCATGAGCCTGGTGGACGTGACCTCGCTCAAGGCGGCCCAGTCGCAGCTGGCGAGAATCCAGGAACGCAATGTGCTGGCCCAGCAGATCGCCCATTTCGGGGTCTTCGAATGGGACCTCCTGTCTGGCCACATGGAGTGGTCGCAGCCCCTCGAGTCTCTGTTCGGACTCGAACCGGGCCAGTTCGGCGGTACCCTGGAAAGCTTTCTGGAACGCGTTCACCCCGAGGACCGCCCCATGGTGGAGCGAACCATCCGGGGCTGCCGGGACGAGGGGCGGCAATACGACATCGAATACCGGATCGTGCGCACCGATGGTTCGGTGCGATGGCTGTCGGGGCACGGCAAGGTGCAGCGAGATGCCGACGATCAGCCCGTCGGCCTCACCGGCATCATGCGCGATATCCACGAACGCCGGACGGCACAGATGGCACTCGAGGCGAGCCAGCTCCATTTCCGCCGCCTGTTCGACGAGGCCCCCCACGTCATCCTGCTCCTGGACGCAGAAGGGAGGATCCGCGAGGGCAACCTGACCACGAGGGAACGGCTCGGCTACACCCAGGAGGAACTGGCGGCCCTGGATGTCCGGGAACTGATCCACCCCGACCACCGCCAGGACAGCGAGGACATGTTTGCCAGACTACTGTCGGGCCAGCCGGTCAATTCCGTTCGATGGGTTCTGGAGGACAAATCCGGCTCGGCCGTACCCACCGAGGTCCATGGTGTCCCCGAGATGCTGGGCGACGCGGTATGTGGCGCACGCGTTGTACTGCGCACCCTCGACGAACCCTCTGCACTTCAGTAACAGCGCCTACTGGCAGGCAGAAGGCACCGGGCAGGCCACTCCCAGCCCGCCCAGACCGCAGTAGCCGTGCGGGACCCGGTCCAGGTACTGCTGATGGTAGTCCTCGGCGAAATACCAGTGATCCAGCGGTCGGATCTCGGTGGTAATCTCCCCCAGGCCCGCCGTGTCCACTGCTGCCTGGAAACGCGCTCGGCTGGCCTCGGCGGCCTCCTGCTGTGCAACATCGGCCGTGTAGATCGCCGAGCGGTACTGGGTACCGACATCGTTGCCCTGGCGCATCCCCTGGGTGGGGTCGTGGCCTTCCCAGAAGGTCCGCAGCAGGGTGTCCAGCGAGACCCGCTCGGGATCGAACACCACGCGCACCAGCTCGGTGTGCCCGGTCTGTCCGCTGCAGACTTCCTGGTAGGTCGGGTTCGGGGTGTACCCGCCGCCGTAGCCCACGCTGGTGGAATACACCCCGTCCAGTTGCCAGAACAGGCGTTCCGCCCCCCAGAAGCAGCCCATGCCGAAATGGATCAGCGCCGTCCCGGCGGGATAGGGCGGCGCCAGCGACGTACCCAGCACGCGGTGGCGCTCCGGCACCTCAAGGGGCTGCGAGCGTCCCGGCAGGGCCGCTTCCGGGCCGGGCATGCGGGGTTCGTGCAAGGTAAACATGGCGGTGTCCTCCGGAGTGTTTCCCTCAGTCGCGGGCGGGCGCGAGCCTCAGCAGCTTGCCCGGGTCATGATCGGTCAGGATATAGATGGCCCCATCGTGCACGCGAACGTCGCGCACCCGGCGGTCGAGATCGGACAGGACCTCGGCCTCGCCCGCCAACTCTCGCCCGTCGAAGGTCAGGCGTCGCAACGTCTTCCCCGCCAGCCCGCCGATCAGCAGATCGCCGTCCCAGGCGGGGAATGCCGGATCGCGCAGGATTGCCATGCCGGACGGCGCGATGGAGGGCGTCCAGTGATGGAGCGGCGACTCCATCCCCTCCTTTTCGGTAATGCCCTCGCCCACCGGACCACCGGAATACTCGCGGCCGCGGCTGATCACCGGCCAGCCATAGTTCAGCCCAGGCTCGATGATGTTGACCTCGTCGCCCCCACGGGGGCCGTGCTCGTTCTCCCAGAAGGTCCCGGTCTCCGGGTCGATCACCATGCCCTGCGGGTTGCGCACACCCCAGGCCCAGATCTCGGGGCGGGCGTCGGGGTCGCCCACCAGCGGGTTGTCGTCCGGCACCGCCCCGTCGTCGTGCAGCCGGATGATGGTCCCGATATGGGTGGAAGTGTCCTGGGCATGATCGCGATGACCCCGATCGCCCACGCTGATGTATACCAGGCCGTCGTCATCGAACACGATCCGGCCGCCGAAATGGCGCCCGCCCCGCACGCCCGGCTTGGCGGTGAACAGTGTCTCCACATCCTGCAGCTCGCCTTCCCGGAACCGCCCGCGCGCCAGGCGCGTGGTCAGTCTGCCATCCACGCTGGCGGAATAGGTGAAGTACAGCCAGCGGTTGTCGACGAAGTCGGGGTGCAGCGCGAGATCCAGCAGCCCGCCCTGATTGCGCGCCTGCAGGTCGTCCGGCAGTCCGGGGACCGGCACGCCCCGGCCGTCGAAGGATTCGGCGTCCGCAAACCAGCGCAGGGTTCCCGGGCGTTCACTGATCAGCACCCCGCCCTCCGGCAGGAAGGCCATCGCCCAGGGATGACTCAATCCCTCGTGCAGTACGCGGACCCGCAGGTCCTGCTGCCCGGCCTCGAGGCCCTCGGCCGACACCCCCGAGGAACCCGTGCAGGCCACCAGAAGCCCGGCGAGGGCGCGCGCCAGAAAAAGCCGTCCGGTGATCGCCTTGCGGTCTTTCATGGACCCCTCCTTCCCCCAGTGAGGGCCGCTCCGGAGGACGGAGCGGGCCACATGGCATCGTGCCGCGAAAATGCCTACCCCGTTGGTGCATCCAGCCGGGCTATGGGTTCCCCGGTTGACAGGCCGGACACCAGTAGGTGGAACGAAGGTGCTCGCCCAGCCGGGCATATTCGATGGGCGTCCCGCAACGGTGACAGGGCTCGCCCCGGCGGCCATAGACGTTCAGGAATGCCCCCTCCTCCGCGCGCTCGCGGGTGATGCGCGGCCCCGGCTTCAGATTACGCCGCAGCAGGCGTTCGGCGTCACGGTACAGCCCCGTGAGCATCGTCTCCGGCACCTGCCCCAGGGGCCACAGTGGATGGCAGCGTTGCAGGAACAGCACCTCCGATTTATGAACTACTCCCGCCAAGCCTTTCAGGCTATGGCGTGAGTTTCGCGCTTCATTGGGAGTGCCGGATCATCCGGAGATGACCCGGTCTGACCTCCCTCCACGCATCGGCCCCGTTCCCGACCGGATAGCTGCTGCTCCGCCCACGCCATCAAGACCCGTGCGGCGTTTTCGTCCCGCGAACAGGACGCGCCACAAGAGCACTCATGACGCCGCTGGCTGAGCGGCTTCTTCGCCTGACGCCCGCAGGCGTGACAGGTCTGCGAGGGCTTGCTCTGCCGGGTGGGGGCCTCCATCACCCAGGCACCAGCCTCTTCCGCTTTGTACCCGAGCCGTTGATGGAAGGCCGCGCCCGCCGCATCCAGGATGCTGCGGTTCAGGCCCTTTTTGTGCTGACCACCCGAGGCGGTCAGGTTGCGGATGTTCAGAGCCTCCAGGCCAAGAACGGCGAACTGTCCCACAAGCCGCGCCGTCGTCTGGTGCAGGAAGTCGTTTCGCTGGTCCGCGACCTTGCGGTGAAGACGACGCAGGCGCTCGTACTCCCTTTGGAGCCGGTTGGAGACGGGAAAGCGCCGCGTCTTGCCGGATGCCTTCTTCGACGCCTCCTCCTTGCGGGAGATGTCGCGCTGGACCCGGCGGATCGCCTCCAGGGTTCCGGCAAGATGGCGCGGGTTGTCGATGGTTTCAGTCCCCGCCGGGGTGGCTACGGTGGCGAAGGTCTCGAGACCCCAGTCGAGACCGCCCAGTTGGTCGCCGCGCTCCCGCTCCGGGTGGCAGTCCAGGGTGACGCTGGCATACCAACGCTCGCCGCGTTGGAGAATCTCGCAGGTCTTGGGCGTGCCGGGGGTGCGGGGCTTGCCTCGAATGGCGACCTTGCCGATACCGGACAGGCGCAGGGTGCCGTGCTTCATGCGCTCGTTGGTGATCAGGCTCCAGCCATCGCCGTGGGTCTTGTACCCCCAGCCCTTGAACCGGTGCAATGGCTTGAAGCGGGGGAAACCCGGCGTCTCGCCGTTTTGCACCCGGCGAAAGAAATGCTTAAACGCCAGGTCCAGCCGTTTCAGGGTGACCTGCCCGGATTGGGCGTTGATTCCGCGAAGGAGTTTCGACTGGCTCCGCCACTCGGTCAGGTGTTTGCACTGGACCGAGAAACCCAACGATTCCTGCCGCTCGCCCCAGGCCCGACGCCGGGCGGCCAGTGCCTCGTTCCACAACAGACAGTGGACCCAGCGCTGGTGCTCCAGGGCACCACGCTGCGCTGCCGTGGGATACAAGCGGTATGTGACCTTGCGCTGCACCATCGTGATTCCAAGATACTCCGAGCATTCATCCATGCAAATTCTGGCGCTACGCGCCATGCGCCGCTTCACCGCCCCCTAAGCCGCTGCGCGGCTATAGGCGGAGCACTGCGGCGCGGTTTGGTAGATGTTGCCGATACCGGCCGCCAGGGACTGGTCAAGCAGCACGTCCAGGATCGGTCGCGCCGGATCGGCACGGGCCCGGACCCGGGCAAGAACGGCGTCCAGGTCGATCGGGGCGTCCAGCAGGTCGGGACCGACGCGGCCATCCAGCCGGGGTACATCGAACGACCCGGCCGTACACGGGTGCCACTGCAACTCGCGCGGGTGAAAACAGACCAGGATGCGCTCCGGCAGGGTCAGCACCACCCATGCGCCTGCGGCCGGCTTGTGCCAGATCGCCCCCGGCGCGTACTGGTGCCAGGTCCCGTACATCCCGAGATGGGTGCGCAACTGCCAGAGCTGCCCGTCGGCCGCCTCCAGGTCCAGCAGCAGGTGCTTGCCCCGGGCCTGCACGGCACCGGCAGTCATCACGCCGTGTTCGAGCAACGGGTCACCCCGACGCGCACGGGTGGCCACCCGGCTCAACACTGCCCCCTCCAGCACCGGGCGCAGCACGGTCGCCAGCTTGTGGATCGTATCACCCTCGGGCATGGCCGACGGAGTCAGGGAAACACTGATTAATGCGCACGCTCGCGCTCGAGTCGCTTTTGCGTGCGAACAAGGCGCGGCGACTGCCGTACAGTCATTCTGCACAAGGGAGCCGCAACGCCGTGCGCGCGCCCGTTTTCGTCAACAACGGGCGGCCGAGCTCCTGCATTCAATCGCTTGTGGGGTTGGCACCCCAGGTCCCCCGATCCTGCGTTGCGCCCCGAAGAAATCAAAATCGGGCGGGTAGAACCACTACCCGCTGCACGACGCGCCTTGTCTCGGAAAACCTGGGGTGCCAACGCGAGCGTGTGCATTAATCAGTGTTTCCCTTGCGCTTGCGAGCGGGGTACAGTCGCGGCTCGCCCTCGGGGCGGGTGCGGAACAGGCGCATGGACCACAGGTACTGCGCGGGGGCCTGCTGGATGCCGCGTTCCACGGCCGCGTTCATGTGCCGGGCATCCGCCTCGTCGTCGCCGGTGGGGTAGCCCTCCAGGGGCGGCCACAGGCGCATCACGTACTGATCCGTCGCCGCGTCGTACCAGGCAAAGCTGGGCAGCACCGCGGCCCGCGACATGCGCGCCAGACGTCCCAGCGCGGTGAGGGTGGCCTTCTTCACGCCGAAGAAGTCGACGAATACAGCACCCTCCGTACCCAGGTCCTCATCCGGCAGGTAGTAGAAGAAGCGCCCGCACTTCAACTGGCGGATCGCCGGGCGCAGGCCCTGCTCACGGGCGAAGATATCTCCGGAGTAGCGGGTACGGCTGCGGTGGTTGATCCACTCGAGTACCGGGTTCTTCATCGGCTTGGCGAAGGACACGCCATCGAACATCTGGCTCATGCGCACGCCGCCATAGTCCAACGCCAGCGAATGCGGAGCGAGGATGATCACCGGGGTCCCCGCCGACTGCAGGCGCTCGTAGTGCTCCAGCCCCTCGATACGGATACGCGCGGCATGCTGGCCCGGCTTGCCAAACCACAGCAGGCCGTAATCAAGAACCGCCTGCGCCTGGTAACGGTAGTAGGCCTCCAGGCGCCGGGCGCGCTCGGCGGCGCTCAGTTGCGGGAAGCACAGTTCCAGGTTGCGCTGTGCGACCATGCGACTGCGCCCGGCAAAACGGCGGATCAGGCGGCCCAGCCCGCGCGCCAGCGCGCGCACGGCCGGGCGTGGCAGTTCCTGCAGGAACCAGGCCAGCCCCAGCAGCAACCAGCTCCCCCAGTAGCGCGGGGCGAAATGCCGGGCAGTCAACGGGGCCTGGTAGGCGCCGGCATCCCCGCTCCGGGTTCGGCCATCTTCTGCTGCGTTCATGCGTCCCCGGAGCCATCGTCACCGGCCTGCTGCTTGCGGGCGCGCCTGGCAAAGACCTCCATCTCCTTGACCGCCTGCAGGTCGCCCTTCTCGGTGGCCACGCGGATGCCGCGCTCGCAGGTGGACAATGCGGCCTCGGGGCGTTCCAGCTGCACCAGGGTCTTCGCCAGCAGCTTCCATGCCGCGGAATAGCCGTCGTCCAGTTCCAGGGCGCGCTCCAGATGCGGAACCGCGGCCTCGAGCTGGCCGTCGGTCGCCAGGGCATTGCCCAGCGAGAACCGCAGCATGGCGGAGTCCTGTCCGCCGTCGAGCATGTTCTGGAAGCGTTCGATCATGTCGCTCATGGGGCACCTCCCGCGCCGACGGCCAAACTACCCTTTCAGGCTAACGCCGCCAGAAGGCAGGCGACAGAAGCACCAGCACGGTAAAGATTTCCAGTCGGCCCATCAGCATGGCCAGTACCAGCACCCATTTGCTGAAGTCGTTGATCGACTGGAAGTTGGGACCGACCTCGCCCAGTCCGGGGCCGAGGTTGTTCAGGGTGGCCGCCACCGCCGAGAACGCGGTCACCTGATCCAGACCGGATGCCATCAGCGCCAGCATCATCACCACGAACACCATCACGTAGGCCGCCAGGAAACCCCACACCGCCTGGACCACCCGATCCGGGGCCTCCTTGCCGTTCACCTTCACGGTGATGCGGGCGTGCGGGTGAATCAGGCGCTTGATCTCGCGCAGGCCCTGCTTCACCAGCAGCAACACGCGCACTACCTTCATGCCCCCGCCGGTGGAGCCGGTACAGCCACCCACAAAGGACAGGAACAGCAGCAGTACCGGCAGGAACCCGGGCCACAGATAGAATGCATCCGTGGCGTACCCCGTGGTGGTCCCGATCGATACCACATGAAAGACGGCCTTGCGCACGGCGTCGCCGGTATCCGGCGAGAAGCCGCTCCACAGGAGATAGGCGACGACGATGGCGATGGTCGATCCCAGCAGGATCAGGTAGGTCCGCAGTTCTTCGTCACGCCGGTAAGGGGCCCAGGTGGCGCGGTGCAGCACCAGGAAATGCAGGGCGAAATTCACCCCGGCGATGACCATGAAGGCCACGGCCACCGCCTCGATGGCCACGCTGTCGAAGTGCCCGATACTGGCATCGTAGGTGGAGAACCCCCCGATCGCGACGGTGGTAAACGCATGCGCTACGGCATCGAAGGCGTCCATCCCTGCAACCCAGTAGGCCAGCGCGCAGGCCACGGTCAGCCCCAGGTAGATGTACCAGAGGTTGCGCGCGGTCTCGGCGATGCGCGGGGTCAGCTTGTTGTCGCGGATTGGGCCCGGGGTCTCGGCCTTGAACAGCTGCATGCCACCCACGCCCAGCAGCGGAAGGATGGCCACCGCCAGCACGATGATCCCCATGCCACCCATCCACTGCAGCTGCTGGCGATACCACAGCAGCGCCCGCGGCAGGTCGTCCAGCCCGGTGAGTACCGTGGCCCCGGTGGTGGTCAGCCCGGACATCGACTCGAAAACAGCGTCGGTAAACGAGGTCTGCAGGTTCGGATCGAGATACAGCGGCGTGGCACCCGCGAGACCGAGACCGAGCCAGAACAGCACCACCAGGATAAAACCGTCGCGGGCCTGCAGCTCCCGACGCATGCGATACAGCGGGCCCCACAGCAGTCCGCCCAGAATCAGCAACAGCGCGAACGCCTCCAGGAACACCAGCGCAGTGGACTCCCCGTACAGCAGGCCGATCGCCGCCGGCGGCAGCATCGACAGGCTGAACAGGGTCAGCAGGACACCCAGCAGCCGGGCCGTAGAGGCGAGATGGAGCATGGATTACAGGCCCCGCCTAGAAGAACAGGGCGCTGGGCTGGAACAGGCGCTGGACCTGCTGCACCTTGCGCCGGTCGGTCACGAACAGGATCACATGGTCACCCGCCTGGATGGTGGTGTCGTGGTGCGGGATGATCACCTCCTCCTCGCGCACGATCGCCCCGACGCTGGTTCCCTCCGGAAAATCGATCTTGTCGACCCGCCGACCCACCACCTGCGAGGTGCGCGCATCGCCGTTGACCACGGTTTCGATCGCCTCGGCCGCGCCGCGCCGCAGGGTATGCACGGTGGCCGTCCCCCCCTCGCGCACCCGCGCGAGCAGGGCGCCGATGGTGGCCTGTTGCGGCGAGATCGCGACGTCGATGGTCCCGCTTTGCAGCAGGTCGACGTAGCTCGGGCGATTGATCAGCGACATCACCTTGCGCACGCCCCATCGCTTGGCCAGCATCCCGGCGAAGATGTTGGCCTGATCGTCGTTAGTCACCGCACAGAACACGTCGGTGTGCTCTACATTGATCGACTCCAGGAAACGGTCGTCGGAACTGTCGCCGTGCAGCACCAGCACGTTACTCGGCAGGGTCCGCGCCAGATGGTCGGCCCGCTCGGAGTCGCGCTCGATCACCTTGACCCGGTAGCGTTTGCTGAGCACCTCGGCCAGGCGCTCGCCGATATTGCCGCCGCCGGCGATCAGGATGCGCTTGTACGGCTTCTCCAGCTTGCGCAGTTCGGAAGTGACCGCGCGGATGTTCTTCTTCGCCGCAACAAAGAACACCTCGTCGTCGGCCTCGATCACGGTACTGCCATCCGGGTGAATCGGGCGGTCCTTGCGGAAGATCGCGGCCACCCGGGTATGGATACCTGGCATGTCGCTCTTCAGGTTGCGCAACTCGTGGCCCACCAGCGGCCCGCCATAGTAGGCACGCACCCCAACCAGGGATACGCGGCCGTCGGCAAACTCCAGCACCTGCAACGACCCCGGGTGTTCGATCAATCGCTGGATGTGGCTGGTGACGATCGCCTCGGGCGAGATCAGCATGTCCACCGGGATCGCGTCCTGGGCGAACAGCGCCGGCGTGTCGTGATAGTCGCGGGCCCGCACCCGGGCAATCTTGGTCTCGATGTTGAACAGCGTGGACCCGGCCTGACAGGCGATCATGTTGGTCTCGTCGGAGTTGGTCACCGCGATCAGCATCGACGCGTCCTGTGCCCCGGCCGCCTCCAGCACCGAGGGGTGCGCGGCAAAGCCGTGCACGGTCTTGATGTCGAAGCGATCCTCCAGCTCCGCCAGCATCTCGGCGCGGTAGTCGACCACGGTGATGTCGATGCCGTCGGCACTCAGCGCCTCGGCCAGCGACTGGCCGACCTGACCGGCCCCGAGGATGATGATGTGCTTCATGCGCCTCCCGTCCCGGAACGGATTCAGCTATCGGATTTCACGCGCTTGGGGTCGATTCCCAGGGCCTTGAACTTGCGGTATAGATGGGTGCGCTCCAGCCCCACCCGTTCCGCCAGGCGCGTCATGTTACCTTCGGAGCGTTCCAGTTGCTGCAACAGATACTGGCGCTCGAACTGTTCGCGGGCCTCGCGCAGGGGCAGATCGGGGACCACCAGGGCCTCGCCGCTGTCCTCCGGGCGCGGCGTATGGCCGGACAGGGTCCGGTCGACCTCGTCCCGGGTGATCTCGTCACCGGAACCCAGGATCATCAGTCGCTGCACCAGGTTGCGCAGTTCGCGCACATTGCCGGGCCAGTGGTACTGCTGCAGACGCTCCAGCGCGGGACGCTGGAATACACGCACCGGCAGACCTTCCTGCTGATGCAGCTGGCGCATGTGGCACTCCAGCAGCTCCGGAATATCCTCGGGATGCTCGCGCAACGGCGGCACATTCAATGGCAGCACGTTCAGTCGGTAATACAGATCCTCGCGAAAATGCCCCTGTTCCACCGCCTCGGCCAGGTCGTACTGGGTGGCCGCGATCACGCGCACGTTCACACTGATCGGCTGATCGCCACCAATACGCGTGATGCGCTGGGTATCCAGGGCATGCAGCAGCCGTCCCTGGGTCTGCAAGTCCATCTCCGCGACCTCGTCCAGGAACAGCACGCCGCCAGCGGCCTGCTCCAGGAGACCGTAGCGCACCCGCTCGCCCTGCTCGCTGCCGAACAGTTCGGCGATCGCCTCGTCGCCGGACATCGAGCCCACCGAAACCACGATGAACGGGCTGTCGCGGCGCGCGCTGCGGGCATGCAGCAGGCGTGCGAAGGTCTGTTTCCCGACCCCCGGTTCGCCGGTGATCAGCACCCAGGTGTCGTGCTGCGCCATGCGCTGCACCTGCTCGCGCAGGTTGGCCATCACCGCGCTGCGCCCGACCGGTTCGGAAACCGTACCGGCGCGCCGCTTCAGGCCCACGTTCTCGCGCTGCAGACGCGCGGACTCCAGGGCATTGTTCAGGG
Source organism: Pseudomonadota bacterium (assembly GCA_051747025.1). Classification (GTDB taxonomy): domain Bacteria; phylum Pseudomonadota; class Gammaproteobacteria; order Ectothiorhodospirales; family Ectothiorhodospiraceae; genus Thioalkalivibrio. The sequence continues at coordinate 70,035 of JBNJFQ010000001.1, read as the reverse complement.
TGATCAACAGCTTGTCGATGGACAGCGGCTTCTCGATGAAATCGTAGGCCCCCAGCCGGGTCGCCTCCACCGCGGTCTCGACATTGCCGTGCCCGGAGATCATCACCACCGGGCACGGCAGCCCCTCGTCATCGCTCCATTCCTTCAGCAGCGAGATACCGTCGCCATCCGGCATCCAGACATCCAGCAGAATCAGATCGGGACGCCGGCTGCGGCGCTGCGACTTGGCCTCCGCCACCGAGCCGGCCAGCGCCACCTGATAGCCCTCGTCCTCCAGCACATCGCGCAGCAGCATGCGGATGTCCGGTTCGTCATCGACTACGAGTACGTAGGCGTCGCTCATTCCGGCTCCTCGTGAATCACCGGGCCATGCTCGACCGGGATGCGGATACGGAACACCGCCCCGCCCTCGCCCGGCTCCGCATTATGGCACTCAATGACCCCGCCATGCTCCTCGACGATCTTCTGCGCCACCGCCAGCCCCAGACCGGTACCGCGTGGCTTGCCGGTGGTGTAGGGCTCGAAGATCGACTCCAGGAATTCGGGGCGGATTCCCGGGCCGGAGTCAGCCACCGTCATCTCGATGCACGGGCAGGAGGGCTCCTCCAGACGGCTGGTGCTGATGCGCACCTCGACCGGTCCGTTGTTGCCTTCGCCGGCCTCCAGGGCATTCTTGATCAGGTTGTGCAGGAGCTGGCGCAAACGCCCGGCGTCGCCGCGAATCCGCGGCAGTCCCGGTTCCAATTCGGGCTGCACACGCGCGTGACCGTCCTCGGTCACGTACAGCTCGCTGACATCCCGGATCAGCTGATTCAGGTCTACCGAGGCCAGCTCCAGGCGCGGCGCCTGGGCATAGTCGCGGAACGCATTCACCAGGGTCTTCATCGCCTCGACCTGCTGGACAATGGTCCCGGTCGCGCGATCCAGCACCTCGCGATCGGCCCCCTCCAGCACCTTGCCCAGCCGCCGCGACAGGCGCTCGGCCGACAGCTGGATCGGGGTCAGCGGATTCTTGATCTCGTGCGCCAGACGTCGTGCCACCTCACCCCAGGCGGCGTCACGCTGGGCCTTCAGGAACTCGGTCATGTCATCGAACACGATCGCATGCAGACCGCGGCTGGAGCCGGAGGTCGGCAGCCACACCGCCCGCGTCATGAGCACCTTGCGCCCGGTCCGGGTGAATACCACCACCTGGCGCGACCACTCCACTTCCTGACGCATCAGTGCATCGCTGATGGCCTCGAAGAACTGCCCTGCCAGCGGGCACTCTGCACCCATATCCGACATCACCCGACTGTGCGCCGCGCGCAGGTCGCATTCGAGGATCTCGCAGGCCGCGGCATTCGCGGTGCGCAGGCACAGCCCCCCGTCCAGCGCCAGCACGCCGGAGCGCAGATGCTGCAGCACGCTCTCCAGATAGGCCCGCTCGGCATCCAGCAGGCGGCGATTGCGCTCGGCCTCGTCGCGAGCCTCGTTCAGGGTGCGCGTCATCGCGTTGAACGACTGCACCAGAAAACCCAGCTCGTCGGAGCGGCCCACCGCGAGTCGGGTACTGTAGTCTCCGGAGGCTACCAACCGGGTTCCCTGCACCAGGTCCGAGATCGGGCGCACCATGCGCCGCGCCACCAGCAACCCCGCCCACAACGCGGCCATCAGCGATATCGCCAGCGCCAGCGACAGGGTGAACACGAAGCCCTGGATCATCGGCCCGCGCAGATAGGCGAACTCGCGATACTCGGCGAACGCGTCCTGCACCCGCAGCGACAGCGCACTCATGCGCGGATCCACCGGATAGATCCCCTGCAGAATCCGGCTCTCCGCTCCCGGGCGCCGACTGCTTCCGATCGCCACCACGCGGATGATCAGGGAACCGTCCGGCTGCGGCTCGAGGCGCGAATACGGCTGTTCCGGGCGCACCCTCATCAGGATGTCGGAACCCGGCGGGGTCGGCAGCCGGCGGATCGGGCTGTCGGTGCTGGAGGCAATGATCCGATTGTTGGCCCCCACCAGCGTCAGTTCCTGCGCCCCGACCTGGCGACGAAAATCGTTCAGTGCCAGCGGGGCCAGACCCTCGGAGACCCCCTCCAGCTCGCCCATCAGGTCCTGCGTCTCGTTGGCCAGCTGCCGCACACGCAGGTCCAGTGACGAGCGCGACAGCTCCAGCGCATCCTCCAGTGCGGAGTCGACCCGGACATCGAACCAGGAATCCACCCCCTCGTTGAGAAACTCGAAGGAGAAGTAGTAGACCACCGTGACCGGCAGTACGGCGACCAGCATGAAACCGCCGACCAGGCGCAGCGTCAGGCGGCTGCCCGGCACACCGCGCCGGTACTGGATCACCATGCGCGTCACCTGATAGACGATCAGTGCACCCAGCACCAGCAGGATCGCGGCGTGGAAGACCAGCAGCCACAGGAACAGCTGTTCGAAACGCGCCTGGTTCTGTGCCGCGTCGCCCATCACCACCAGCGACGCCAGCAGCAGGACGAACAGCAACCCCATCCCCAGGAGCCCCCACGGGATCCCCCTCAGTCGATTGGCCATCGCTGCCATTCCCTGCGTGCCGTGAGTTCTCCGCGCAGTCCTGCGTCGAGTTGCAGCGGCAACGGCAGTGCCGAGTACACCAGCGCCAGGCGCGCGGCAATCCGGTAGTCCTCCGGCTGCGCGCGCACCGAGTCCGGCAGGCCGCTCAGCGGCAATCGCCCCAGGCGTCGCGCCACCACGTCGAGGGCACCACCCAGGGTCGGCTTGAGCTCCATGCGCTCGTCGGTCACCGCAGTGACGAGGTAATGCCGGTTCAGGGCAAAGTACTGCAACTGGACCCGGCGCGTCTCGCTCGCCATCACCTCGCGTCCCGGCCAGCGCTCCTCCTCCAGACGCGCCTCGGACTCGAATTCCAGGGTCACGCCGTTGATCAGCGCGTCCGCCAGGACCCCCGGCAAGTCCATGTTTACATCCAGGCGTACCAGCAGGGTGTCATCATCCAGCCACAAGTGGCTGGCCGCGCGCACCTCCACCGCCTGGACGACCCCGGACAGGCCCAGCCACACCACGAGGCCGAGCCACGCCGGGGCCATGCCGGACCACACCCCCGAGCGTGTCATTCCGCCGTACTCCCCGCCTTCTCCAGCCGTGCGTAGTAGAAGCCATCGCCCCCTTCCAGCCCCAGCGGCAGCGACCAGCCCACCTCGCGGCGCTGCGCCCCCGGGACCGGGGGCGCGCCGTCGCCGGACAGGGCCCGGGCGTCCGCGGTCTCCGCAAGCCAGGGCGCAACCACCGCCTCGTTCTCTGCCGACAGCAACGAACAGGTCGCATACAGCATCCGGCCGCCAGGGCGAAGCAGGTCCCAGGCACAACGCAGCAGGCGCGCCTGCTCCTGCGCCAGGCGCGGGATATCATCAGCACGCCGCAGGGTCTTGATGTCCGGATGGCGGCGAATCACGCCGGTGGCGGAGCAGGGCACATCCAGCAGGATCGCATCAAACGGCGTGCCGTCCCACCAGCTCGCGGTATCCGCCAGGTCCGCCGCGACCAGGCGCGCCGCATAGCCCAGACGGCCCAGGTTGTCGTCGACCTGCTTCAGGCGCTCGGCATCACAGTCCAGCGCCGTCAGGTCAAGCACGCCGCCGGCGCGTTCCAGCAAATGTCCAGTCTTGCCGCCCGGCGCGGCACAGGCATCCAGGACTCGTTCCCCCGGCCGCGGATCCAGAAGTCGCCCGGCCCACTGTGCGGAGGCATCCTGCACCGACAGGTGGCCATCGGCGAACCCCGGCAAGCGATCCACGTCGGCCGGGGCCTCCAGGGTCAGCGCCTCTTCCAGTACCGGATGGGCGCGCGCCGGATGCCCCGCCTGCGCAAGGGCCTCCAACGCCGCAGCGCGGCTCCAGCGGTGACGATTGACCCGCAGAGTCATCGGCGCCGGCCGGGTCGAGGCCTCCAGCAGCGCTTCCCAGTCCTGCGGCCAGGCCTCGCGCACCCCGTCCAGCAGCCACGCCGGGCAGCCATACCGCAGCACCGGGTCCGCCTGGACACGTTCCTCCAGCGTCGCACGCTCGCGCAGTGCCCGGCGCAGGATCGCGTTGATCAGTCCCACCGCGCCGGGGCGATGAATGCGTCGCGCCAGCTCGGCGGTTTCGCCCACCGCGGCATGCTCGCGGGTGCTGAAATGCAGGATCTCCGCCAGGCCCTGCGCCAGCAGTACGCCGATCACCGCATCCTTGCGCCGTAACGGGCGGTCCAGCAGCGCGCCGACCAGCGCCTCCAGCTGCGGGTACCAGCGCAGGGTGGTATAGGCCAGCGCCTGCACCCAGGCACTGTCCCGCGCCTCAAGCCCCTCGGTCGCCAGCGCCACCGAACGGGTCAGCGAATGGCCCTGCAGCACCACGCCTTCCACTGCCTCCAGCGCCCGCGCTCGGGGCGAACGCGAGTCCACCCGCGACGACACCACACGCTTGGGTCGCGCACCGGCCATCAGGCACCCCCCGACAGGACCCGGCCAACCAGGTCGGCATTGCGCGCCCAGTCCGCCGCCGCGACCGCACGCCGGCCCGGCAACTGGACCGTGCGCAGGCGCAGATGGCCGTCACTGGCGGCCACATCCACACCCTCGGGACCGGCCGCCATGATCGTCCCCGGCACGGCCGAACTTGCCTGCGGTCGCGGCGACGCGGCATAAACCCGCACTACCTGATCGTCCAGCCGGGTCTGCGCGACCGGCGAGGGGTTGAACGCACGCACCTGGCGATCCAGTTCCACAACCGGGCGTGTCCAGTCCAGCCATGCCTCGGCCTTCTCCAGCTTGTGCGCATAGGTCACCGCTGCCTCGTCCTGGGGACGTGGTTCGGATTCGCCACGCAGGATCGCCGGCAAGCGTTCCACCAGGAGGCCCGCCCCGAGACGGGCCAGTTCGTCATGCAGGCTGCCGGTCGTGGGGTCATCGGCGATCGGGACCGCGCGACAGGCGTGTACCGGGCCGGTATCCAGCCCGGGCTCCATCTGCATCAGGCAGACCCCGGTCTCGCGATCGCCCGCGAGGATCGCTCGATGGATCGGCGCGGCACCGCGCCACCGGGGCAACAACGAGGCATGGAGGTTCAGGCCGCCGCGAGGCGGGATCGCGAGGACCGCGCGCGGCAGGATCAGCCCGTAGGCAGCAACGATCAGGATATCCGGCCGCCAGTCCGCCAGCACCGCGCGTGCCTCGGCAGACTTCAGACCCTCGGGCTGCACCACCGGAAGCCCGGCCGCTTCAGCGACCTGCTTGACCGGGCTCGGGCGCAATCGGCGCCCGCGCCCGGCCGGGCGATCGGGCTGGGTATACACCGCCACCGGTGGATAACCCGCCTCGATCAGGGCCTGCAGCGCCGGAACCGCAAACTCCGGGGTTCCGGCATAGACGATGCGAGGGGACTCGACGTCCGTGTCCGGGCGCCCCATCAGACCGCGGGGACCGCGGCCCTGTCACCGGCCCCGGCGCGTGCGCCCTGCTTTTCCAGCTTCTTGCGGATGCGCGTGCGCTTGAGGTTCGACAGATAGTCCACGAACAGCTTGCCGTCGAGATGATCAATCTCGTGCTGGACACACACCGCCAGCAGGCCATCGATATCCAGTTCGAAAGGCTCGCCATCCCGGTTCAGGGCACGCACCCGGATCCGATCCGCACGCCGTACCCGCTCGTAGAACCCGGGTACCGACAGGCAGCCCTCGTCCATCTCCTCCTCGCCGGAGGTCTCGAGGATCTCGGGGTTAATGAGCGCGTGCGGTTCACTTTGGTCCTCCGACACGTCGACGACCAGGACGCGTTTCTGGACATTGATCTGGGTTGCAGCCAGACCGATCCCCGGGGCGGCGTACATGGTCTCGAACATGTCCTCCACCAGGGTCCGGATCTCCTCGTCCACCACCTCTACCGGCTCCGCCTTCAGACGCAGGCGCGGGTCCGGAAAGTGCAGGATTTCTCGCTGTGCCATGGAAAACCTCAATCTTTGTGCTTTACAGACGTCCCAATTCTGCTAACGTTGGACCGCAATATCCGCGGAATTGCGTCATCCGACCGGGGCCGGGACACGGAAGTGCCCGGGGAACGCGCGGACCTGACAGGGGAAAGCAATGTTCAAGATCAGGGCGTCCAGTCATCTCGTTCTACCGGGAATCCTTATCAGTGTAACGCTGTTACTGGGCGCCTGCGCGGCCACCCAGGAATCCGCGCCCGGCGCCTCCAGCGCGGAGGCGGAGGCCGAGGCCGCCACGGACACCGCCAGCAGCGACACACCGCCACGCCCGAGCGTGCAGGCCTCGGAGGAACCGGAGCCCGACATTCGCGAATCCGCACCCGAGCGCTACGTGGTGCAGAAGGGCGACACCCTGTGGGACATCGCGGGCATGTTCCTGCACGACCCCTGGTACTGGCCGGAGATCTGGCTGGTCAACCCGGAGATCGAGAATCCGCATCTGATCTACCCGGGTGATGTGCTCAGCATCCATTACGTCGACGGCCGTCCACGCGTGACCGTGGATGGCGGCCCGCGGGTACGCCCGACCCACCGCCTGTCGCCGGAGGCCCGGGTCGTGGAACGCGACGAGGACGTCACCCCGATCTCCACCCTGCAGCCGTTCATGTTCCGCCCCCAGGTCGTGGATGACGAAACCCTGTCCAGCGCCCCGTACATCCTCGCCTCGCAGGACGAACGCGTGATCTTCGGCCCCGGCGACCGCATCTACGTACGCAACGCCGAGGACACGCGCGAGTACGACCTCTACCACATCGTGCGGCGGGACGATGTCCTGATCGATCCCGACACCGGAGAAAACCTCGGGATCGCGACCCTGCCGGTCGGCGAGGCCGAGATCCTGGAACCGGGACATGTCGCGCGCGCCAACATCCGCAAGGGCGAACGCGAGGCCATCCGGGGTGACCGCCTGCTGCCGTATATCGACGAGCAGGACATGCTGTTCGACATCGGACGCCCCCCGCGCGGCACCGAAGGCACCATCATCTCGCTGTTCGATGCCATCAGCCAGATCGGGCAGATGCAGGCCGCGATCATCAACCGCGGGGCACGTGACGGCATCGAGAACGGCCAGGTGATGACGACCTACTCTGCCGGGCGTACGGTACGCGACCCGATCAGCGACGACCTGAACGAACGGGTCGAACTGCCGGAGGAGGCGGTGGGCACGGTGATGGTGTTCCAGACCTTCGACAAGGTCGCCTACGTGCTGGTCACCGAGGCAGCACGCACACTGCGCGAGGGCGACAAGGTCCGCCACCCCTCGCAGTAGGGAAACACTGATCGCGAGGGACCACGACGCAAGCCCTGCTGCGGCCGCATGCACGAACCACGCGCTCCGGTGGACTCCCTTCCCGACTGGCTGCGTCTGGTGCATACCCCGGGCCTGGGGCCGCGCCGGACCCAGCAGCTCATCGACGCCTTCGGATCGCCCGCGGCCGCGCTCGCGGCGCCCGGGCGCGAGTGGCAGCGGCTGGGAGTCGCCGCCCCTGGGCAGGAGGCCCTGGAGGCACGCGAAGCCGGCATCCGTAACGACCTGGACTGGCGCGAACAGGACCCGCGCCATCACATCCTGTGCCGCGACGATGCCGACTACCCGCCACTGCTGGCGGAGCTCCCCGACCCGCCCCCGGTGCTGTATCTCAACGGCGACCCGGAACTGCTGAGCGCCCCCCAGGTCGCAGTGATCGGCAGTCGCGAATGCACGCCCCAGGGCCAGCGCCTGGCACGCGAGTTTGCACGCGAGCTGGCGGGTGCGGGCCTCGCCATCACCAGCGGCCTGGCACGCGGGATCGACGGGGCGGCCCACGAAGGGGCACTGGCCGCCCCGCAGGGACGCACCATCGCGGTGGTGGCGACCGGGCCCGACCGCATCTACCCCGGCGAACACCGGCGCCTCGCCCACCGGGTTGCCGATCATGGCCTGGTGGTCTCGTTGTGGCCACTGGGCACCCGTCCGCTGGCCCGCAACTTCCCGCAACGCAACCGCGTCATCAGCGGGCTGTCGCTGGGGACCCTGGTGATCGAGGCCGCGCTGGAGAGCGGGGGCCTGATCACCGCGCGCCTGGCCGCGGAACAGGGCCGTCAGGTCTACGCGGTCCCGGGCTCCGTGCTCAGTCCGGTCAGCCGCGGGTGCCACCGCCTGATCCGCGAAGGGGCGCAGCTGGTCGAAGGTCCGGACGAGATCCTCGAGGACCTGGCGAACTGGCTGGGGATCGAACCGACCGATACGGCACCGGCACCCGCGCAACCCCGCGAGCCACTGGACCCGGAGCAGGAACGTGTGCTCATCGCGATGGGATACGATCCGGTTCCGCTGGAAACCCTGCGCGAACGGACCAAATTGACCATCGAGGCGCTTTCATCCATGCTGGTTTTGCTCGAACTCAATGGCCGTGTGGCCGCTCTCGACCACGGGCGCTACCAGCGCCTCGACGCAGGATCCCCCGAATCATGAACGAAAACGTGCTGGATGTGCTCATGTACCTGTTCGAGCACACCCTCGACGATGAGTCCGAGGAGGAACCTGACCGCTCGGAGCTGGAACGTCACCTCAACGAGGCGGGGTTTTCCCAGCGCGAGATCGAGCGGGCCCTCGGCTGGCTGGACCGCCTGATGAGCGAGACCCCGCTGGCTGCACGGGGTGGTGACGGCGCCGCACAGCGAATCTACGCCTCGGAGGAGCGCAAGCGCCTGAATACCGAGGCCCACGGATTCCTGCTGCACCTGGAACAGAACGGCCTGCTGACCGCCGGCACCCGCGAGCTAATCCTCGACCGAGTCATGGAGCTGGACGCCGATGAGATGGATCTCGACCAGGTACGCTGGGTGGTGCTGATGGTGCTGTTCAACCAGCCGGACGACGCGATCGCCTATTCGCGCCTGGAAGAGGTCATGCGTGACGATTCGGGCCCGAGTGCCGTGGATTATCTTCACTGAGGCTTCCGTCTTCCGGAAATGGTTCGGTAGCCAACGGGCATTTCCTGCTCTAGTCTTTAGCGCCCGTGAATCCGGTTGCACACCTGCAACCGCCACCGCCCCGATACGGAACCCGCTGCCACGGAGACGGTCCCGAGCGACATGAGCAAGCACCTCGTCATTGTAGAGTCCCCTGCCAAGGGCAAGACCATCGAGAAGTACCTGGGGCCCGACTACCAGGTCCTCGCCTCGTACGGCCATGTGCGCGACCTGGTCCCCAAGGAGGGCGCGGTGGATCCGGAAGACGGCTTCCGGATGAAATACGACATCATCGAGCGCAGCGAAAAGCAGATCGAGGCGATCGCCAAGGCGCTCAAGAAGGCCGACGACCTGATCCTCGCGACTGACCCCGACCGTGAAGGCGAGGCGATCTCCTGGCACCTCTACGAGGTCCTGCGCGAACGCGGCCTGCTGGAGAACCGCGGCGTGCATCGCGTGGTGTTCCACGAGATCACCAAGAAGGCGATCCAGCAGGCGATCGAGGAGCCGCGCGACCTGGCCCAGCCGCTGATCGATGCCCAGCAGGCGCGGCGCGCGCTGGACTACCTGGTCGGCTTCAACCTCTCGCCACTGCTGTGGCGCAAGATCAAGCGCGGCCTGTCCGCCGGGCGTGTACAGAGCCCGGCGCTGCGCATGATCTGCGAGCGCGAGGACGAGATCGAGGCCTTCGTCGCGCGCGAGTACTGGACCCTGGATGCCCTGAGCGAACGCCAGGGCCAGGCCTTCACCGCGCGCCTGACCCACCTCGATGGCAACAAGCTGGACCAGTTCGACCTCAACAGCGCCGATCTCGCGCATGATGCGCAGAAGCGGCTGACCGACGCCGCGGGTGGCGAACTCAAAGTCGCGAAGGTCGAGAAGAAGCAGCGCCGCCGCAATCCGGCCGCGCCGTTCACCACCTCGACCCTGCAGCAGGAGGCCTCGCGCAAGCTGGGCTTCACCGCGAGCCGCACCATGCGCACCGCACAACAGCTCTACGAGGGGATCGACCTCGGCTCCGGCGCGATTGGCCTGATCACCTACATGCGTACCGACTCGGTGGCCCTGGCCGGCGAAGCAATTGCCGAGATGCGTGGCCTCATCGAGGAACGCTACGGTGCCAACAACGTCCCCGACAGCCCGCGCCAGTACAAGACCAAGTCCAAGAACGCACAGGAGGCCCACGAAGCCATCCGCCCGACCTCCGTGCGCCGTCTGCCGAACGAGGTGCGCGCGCGCCTCAGCAGCGACCAGGCGCGCCTGTACGACCTGATCTGGAAGCGCACCGTCGCCTGCCAGATGATCCACGCGACCTTCGATACCGTCGCCGCCGACCTGGTCCCGGGCGACACCGAACACCGCTTCCGCGCCACCGGCTCCACCCTGGTCGACCCCGGCTTCATCGCCGTGTACCAGGAGGGCCGGGACGACGCGTCCGACGACGACGAGGACAAGCGCCTGCCGGAGATGGCCGAGGGCGACACCGTCAAGCTGAACGAGGTCACCGCCGACCAGCACTTCACCGAACCGCCGCCGCGTTACACCGAGGCCAGCCTGGTGAAGACGCTGGAGGAGTACGGCATCGGCCGCCCCTCGACCTATGCCAGCATCATCTCCACCCTGCAGTCGCGCGAATACGTGGAGATGGACGGCAAGCGCTTCATCCCGACCGACACCGGCCGGATCGTTAACAGCTTCCTGACCCAGCACTTCGACCGCTACGTCGACTACGACTTCACCGCGAAGCTGGAAGACGAGCTGGATGCCATCTCACGCGGCGAGAAAGACTGGGTCCCGGTGCTGGAGGACTTCTGGTACGACTTCCGTGATCGGGTGAAGGAAAAGGAAGAGAACGTCACCCGCGCCGAGGCCGTGCAGTCGCGCGAACTGGGCCCGGACCCCAAGAGCGGGCGCCCCGTCTCCGTGCGCCTCGGACGCTTCGGACCGATCGTACAGATCGGCACCAAGGACGACGAGGAGAAGCCGCGCTTCGCCGGGCTGCTGCCCGGCCAGAAGATGGACAAGATCACCCTCGACGAGGCCCTGGAACTGTTCAAGCTGCCGCGTGATCTGGGCGAGACGCCCGAGGGCGAGCCGGTAATGGTGAACATCGGCCGCTTCGGCCCGTACGTGAAGTACGGCTCGAAGTACGCCTCCCTGGGCCCGGACGACGATGTCTGGACCATCGAGTTGCCGCGCGCCCTGGAGATCGTCGCCGAGAAGAAGAAAAAGGACGCCGAGCGCTTCATCAAGAGCTTCGATGACGAGGGCATCCAGGTCCTGAACGGGCGCTACGGCCCGTATGTGACTGACGGAAACAAGAACGCCAAGATCCCGAAAGAGACCGACCCCAAGTCCCTGACGCTGGAGCAATGCCAGGAACTGATCGCGGCCGCCCCGGAACGCAAGGGCCGCGGACGCAAGGGCGCGGCCAAGTCGACCGCAAAGTCCTCCGGGAAAACCGCCGCCAGGGCCGCTGGCAAGACCGCGACCAAGTCGACCTCGAAGTCGTCCGGCACGAAAAAGACGCCCCCAAAGAAGGCGGCAACGAGCAAGAAGGCCGCCAGCAAGACGGGCACGAAAAAGACCGCCGCGAAGAAGTCCCCGGCGAAGAAATCAGGTGGCGCGAAGTCCGGCAACGGTGGCAATGCCGGCGACAGCCGCCTGAGCGCCCAGCCCTCCGGCGACCGTGGATCGGAATAAGGCCCCGCTACTGACCCCCGAGATCGACCCTGTCGCGCAGGCCGTGCGCGATGGAGGCGTGATCGCCTACCCCACCGAGGCGGTCTTCGGCCTCGGCTGCCGCCCGGACGCCCCCGAGGCGATCGAACGCATCCTCGAGATCAAGGGCCGCCCGGCCGCCAAGGGAATGATCGTGGTGACGGATACGCTCGAGCGCCTCGGCGACTGGCTCGCCCCGCTGCCGGACGCACACCGCCCCGCGATCGAGGCAAGCTGGCCCGGGCCGACGACGTGGCTGCTGCCCGTCGCCGCAGCGTGTCCGGCCCTGCTGCGCGGCGACCATGACAGCCTTGCCGTGCGCGTCACTGCCTACCCCGCGACCCGCGCCCTGTGCGCGGCCGCCGACAGTGCCCTGGTCTCCACCAGCGCGAACCGCGCCGGCGCGGAACCCTGCCGCAACTGGGATTGCGCTGCCTCACAACTGGGGACAGGCATCGATGCGATCTTGCAGGCAGAATGTGGTGGGCGCGACGCCCCCAGCGCGATCCGCGACGCCCGTACCGGGGCCTGGCTCCGGGGCGGACCGGAACCCGACGCGAACACCGACCACTGATCAACCGGGACGCAGCATGAGCCAGGACAACGTCTCCATCGAGCGCGTAATCGACTACCTGCAGGGCCTGCAGGACCGCATCTGCCAGGGCCTCGAGGCCCTGGACGGCCGAGCCCGCTTCGCGGAAGACGCCTGGGAGCGCTCCGCCGGCGGCGGCGGGCGCACCCGCGTGCTGCGCGAGGGCGCGGTGTTCGAGCAGGCCGGGGTGAATTTCTCCCACGTGATGGGCGACAATCTCCCGGCCTCGGCCACCGCCCACCGACCGGAGATGGCCGGGCGCTCGTTCCAGGCCACCGGCGTGTCGCTGGTGATCCACCCGCACAACCCCTTTATTCCGACCTCGCACGCCAACGTGCGCTTCTTCGTCGCCGAGAAGCCCGGCGAGGACCCGATCTGGTGGTTCGGTGGCGGCTTCGACCTGACGCCCTACTACGGTTTCGACGATGACTGCATCCACTGGCACCGCACCGCCGAGGCCGCCTGCCGCCCGTTCGGCGAGCATCTCTACCCGGCGCACAAGAAGTGGTGCGACGAGTACTTCTACCTGAAGCACCGCGACGAACCGCGCGGCGTCGGCGGGCTGTTCTTCGACGACTTCAGCGAGGGCGGCTTCGAGCACGCCTTCGGCTACATGCAGAGTGTCGGCAACGCCTACCTGGAGGCCTACGTCCCGATCGTCGAGCAACGCCGCGACACCGACTTCGGCGAGCGCGAGCGCCAGTTCCAGCTCTACCGCCGCGGGCGCTATGTCGAGTTCAACCTGGTCTACGACCGCGGTACCCTGTTCGGGCTGCAGTCGGGCGGGCGCACCGAGTCGATCCTGATGTCGCTGCCGCCGCTGGTGCGCTGGGAGTACAACTTCCAGCCGACGCCCGGCACGCCCGAGTCCGAACTCTACGAACGCTATCTGAAGCCGCGCGACTGGCTGGCCGAGGCCGCCGACTGACCCACCAACAAGGACGCCCCGCATGACCGCACCGATCGCTCCCTATCCCGCCGGCCGCCCGCGGCGCATGCGCCGCGACGCCTTCTCCCGCCGCCTGATGCGCGAGCACCAGCTGCGCGCGGACGACCTGATCCTGCCGGTGTTCGTCACCGAGGACGAGGGCGTGCGCGAGGCTGTGCCGTCGATGCCGGGCGTGGAGCGCGTCTCCATCGACCAGCTGCTGGAGGAGGCGGCCGCTGCCGTGCGCCTGGGCATCCCGGCACTGGCGCTGTTCCCGGTGGTTCCCGGGGAGAAGAAGAGCCTGGATGCACAGGAAGCCTGGAACCCCGAGGGCCTCGCCCAGCGCGCGGTACGCGCACTGAAGTCGGCGCAGCCGGAGCTGGGCGTGATTACCGATGTCGCGCTGGACCCGTTCACCACCCATGGCCAGGACGGCATCATCGACGACGACGGCTACGTGGTGAACGACATCACCGTCGAGGCCCTGGTCAGGCAGGCGCTGTCGCATGCCGCCGCCGGCGCCGACGTGGTCGCCCCCTCGGACATGATGGACGGGCGCATCGGCGCAATCCGTGGTGCCCTGGAGGACTGCGGGCACCTGCAAACGCGCATCCTCGCCTACTCTGCAAAATACGCGTCCGCCTTCTACGGCCCGTTCCGCGACGCGGTGGGATCGGCGGGCAACCTCGGCAAGGGCGGCAAGGAGACCTACCAGATGGACCCGGCCAACGGCGACGAGGCCCTGCACGAGGTCGCCCTGGATCTCGCCGAAGGGGCCGACATGGTGATGGTCAAGCCGGGCATGCCGTACCTCGACGTGGTGCGCCGCATCCGCGACGAATTCCGGCGCCCGACCTTCGTCTATCACGTCTCCGGCGAGTACGCGATGCTCAAGGCCGCCGCCGAACGCGGCTGGCTGGACGAACGCGCCTGCGTACTCGAGGCCCTGACCGGGATGAAGCGCGCCGGGGCCGACGGGATCCTCACCTACTACGCCCGCAGCGTGGCCGAGTGGCTGATGGAGGACGCGACACGATGAGCGCGGCGCGCCCGGATCGCTATGCGGTGGTGGGCAATCCGATCCACCACTCGCTGTCCCCGCGCATCCATACCCTGTTCGCCGAACAGACCGGCCAGGACCTGGTGTACGAGGCACGTCTGGGGACGCCGGGCCAGTTCGCCGAAGAGGTCAACGCGTGGTTCGCCGAGGGGCTGAAGGGCCTCAACGTCACCGTGCCGTTCAAGGAGGAGGCCTTTGCCCTGGGCCGGGTACTGACCGATCGCGCCCGGCATGCGGGCGCGGTGAACACCCTGTGGCGCGACAACGACCGCCGCATTCAGGGCGACAATACCGACGGCGTCGGCTTCTGCCGCGACCTCGCGCGCCTGAACTTCGATGTGCGCAACCGCCGGATCCTGATCCTCGGCGCCGGCGGGGCCACCCGCGGCCTGCTGCAGCCGCTGCTGGAGAGCGCACCGCAGGCCCTGGTCATCGCCAACCGCACCGTGGCGCGCGCGGAGGGACTTGCGGAGGCGTTCGGTGACATCGCCCCGGCCACCCGGCTTTCCGCCTGTGGCCTGGACAGCCTGCCGCAGGGCCCCTTCGATCTGGTGGTCAACGCCACAGCCACCGGCCTCGGCGAGGATGCGCTGGACCTCCCTGCACATCTCCTCCACGCCGACAGCCTTGCCTATGACCTGGTGTATGGCGCGGGCGCACAGCGCTTTCTGGGCTGGGCCGCCAGCGCAGGATGCGCAAACGGCAGCGACGGCCTCGGCATGCTGGTGGAACAAGCGGCCGAGGCCTTTTCCATCTGGCGCGGGGTGCACCCCGAGACGGCCCCCGTCCTGCGTCAACTGCGTCACGAAATGACCGATAAATAGCCTACCCATCGCCTGGGTTCATGGACGGTTCACGCGCCACGGCGCAGGCTGGGACTTGAGGCTCCCTGCATCCGCACCGGGCCAGCGAACACCGGGAGATTCATCATGCAACGCATTCTCGCCCTGGCCACCACCAGCGCCCTGGTACTGGTGGTGGGCTGCACCACCACCGACCCTTACTCCGGGGAAGAACGCGTCTCCCGAACCACCATCGGCGCCGGCATCGGCGCCGCGACCGGCGCGGTGCTCGGCAGTGTCACCAGCAGCCGCAATCGCACCCAGCGCGCGATGATCGGGGCCGGCATCGGGGCCCTGGCCGGCGGCGCCATCGGTAACTACATGGACCGCCAGGAGGATGCCCTGCGCGAACAGCTGCGCGGGACCGGCATCAGTGTGACGCGCGACGGCGACAACATCATCCTCAATATGCCGGGCAACATCACCTTCGATGTCGACCGCACCGACGTCAAACCGCAATTCCGGGATGTCCTGGATTCAGTCGCCCTGGTACTGGAGGAGTTCGAGCGGACGGGCATCGAGGTCGCCGGCCACACCGACAGCACCGGCCGGGTCGAATACAACGTGGACCTCGCCGAGCGTCGCGCCCAAAGTGTCGGTCAGGCCCTGATCCGCCGTGGGGTGCAGCCGGTTCGCGTCCACACCATCGGTTTTGGCCCGCACCAGCCGGTCGCCAGCAACGAGACCGCGGGCGGGCGGCAGCAGAACCGACGGGTGGAACTGACCCTTTTCCCGCTGACCGCCGGCTGACCCCTCCCTTTGCGGGGCCGCCCCTAACCGCTCCAGGCGAGGCGCTGCAGCACGGTCCGGTGCAGTTCCCGGGTCCCCGCCGCCAGTACGCTGGAGGTATCCAGGTCCAGTTCTCCACCGGCGAGATCGGTAAAGACCCCGCCGGCCTCGCGCACGATCACCGCCAGCGCGGCGATATCCAGGATGTTGACGTCGGACTCGACAATCAGGTCGATGCTGCCGCGAGCGAGCAGGTGATAATGATAGAAATCGCCGTAGCCACGGGTTCGATTCACCTCGGCCGTGATACCGCCCAGGGCCTTCCAGGCCTCGGCATTCTGGGCCATAGACTTGAGGTTGCCGGTGGACAGGGAGGCCCGCGCCAGATCAGTGGTCTTCTCCACCGAGAGCGGGTCGCCGTTCAGGAACGCGCCCTGCCCCTTCTCGGCCCAGGCGCGCTCGCCAAACTGGATACCGTTGGACAGGCCCAGGATCAGGTCGCCCTTGTGCATCAGCGCGATCTGGGTGGAAAAGAACGGGTAGCGACGCACAAAGCTCTTGGTCCCGTCGATCGGGTCAATCAGCCAGACGTAGTCGGAATCCATGTCCGACTGACCGGTCTCCTCGCCATAGAAACCGTGCTCCGGGAAGCGCTCGCGAATCACCGCACGAATGGCCTGCTCGCTCTCGACGTCGGCTCGGGTGACCGGGGTATCGTCGGGCTTGGTCTCGACATCCACACCCGCCTCGTAGTAGTGACGGATGACCTTCTCGGCGGCATCGGCCGCAGCCTGCGCGGCCTCCATGAACGGGCTCTGCTGCATGTTCGGGGTCCCTCGGAAAAAGCGCCCATGCTAACACGGCGCACCGCCGCCCCCGGCTGACGAGAGGAGGCGGCGCCTGCGACACCCGCCGCATATTCACATCCCGGGCATTTTCCGTGGTTGTGGCGGATCGGGGATGCCCCGATAATGCCGGCAGTTTTCGGAGGAGCCCAACATGCCCAAGACGCTGCCCGACGTCAGCACCATCGAACGCCTGGAACTGTTCGGCGAGGATTACAATCCGTGTGCGACGATCGAGAACAAGGATGATCAGCGCCTGTCCCTGCAGGTGTACTACAAGCTCGCCCTGGACTTCGGCGGGATCGGCCCGAAGGCGGCCAACTCCGGCCTGCTGATGTACGGCAGCCACGTCGACGATGCGCGGGCTCATCCCGGCAAGCACCCGAATATCGACCGCCTGTTCGAAATCCTGGAAAAGGGCCACTACCTTTCGGTCAAGGCAGTGCCGCGGCGCGACAGCCAGACCGGATAGCAGGCCGGATCGAGAGACTCAAACTCGGTTGGTGTAGACCAGCCGCCAGGCACGGGCTGGATGGCGATACAGCCGGGTACGGCTGGCATAGTCGCAGTCCAGCTGATAGATGCGCGCATCCGGCGCCTCCAGCACCCAGCCCGCCAGTGCCCGGATGACCCCGGCATGCACCACTGCCAGCACCCGTTCGGCATCGTGCGAGGCCACCTCGGAGAGGAATGCGGCCTCCACCCGACGCCGAAACTCGCCCAGGGGCTCGGCACCCGCCGGGCGCGCATTCACCGGATCGGCATAGAAGGCCTGGTACTCGTCCGGGCGCTCGCGCTGCAGGTCAACCCGGGTGCGTCCCTCCCAGGCACCAAATCCGACCTCGCGCAGATCCGGCACCAGCAGCAGCGGGCATCCCTGCTCCTTAGCCTGCTCATCCGCGAACGCACGGCACCGCTGCAGCGGGGAGCTGACCACCAGATCCCAGTAGTCGTCCCGCGCCACCGCTTGGCGCATCTGCGCCCAGCCACGCGGGCTCAGGGGGTCATCACAGCCGTGGCCGCGGTAGCGCTGGCCACCTTCCGGCTCGCCGTGGCGCAACAGATCGACGATCATGCGTGCATCTCCCGCAGGCAGGCCGCCAACCACCCCCAGTCGAAATGCGGGCCCGGGTCGGTCTTGCGCCCCGGCGCGATGTCACTGTGGCCGGCCAGCGCATCCACGGCGAGGGTCGGAAACCGCTCCTGGAGCCAGGCAATCAGCCGCGCCAGCTCAGTGTATTGCGGCGCGGTAAACGGCAGCGCATCGGTCCCCTCGAGCTCGATCCCGATGGAGAAGTCGTTGCAGCGCTCGCGGCCCCGCCAGCAGGAGGCCCCGGCGTGCCAGGCGCGCCGTGAGAATGGCACAAACTGGGTCGCCTGCCCCTGGCGATCGATCAGTACATGGGCTGACACGCGCTGCGTGGCAATCTGTGCGAAATACGGATGGGCGTCGGGGTCGAGGCGGTTGCCGAACAGCTCCGCGACGTGCGGTCCGCCGAATTCGCCCGGTGGGAGGCTGATCGCGTGAACCACGATCAGCTCCGGCTGCTGTCCCTCCGGGCGGGCATCCTGGTTCGGGCTCTCGGCCACCCGCGCCGCGGGCCACCAGTCGCGGGAGGCGATCACGGGGCCTCCTCGGGATCGGCGGCCAGGCATTCAACCAGCGCTGCGCGCAGCAACGGCATGTGCGGCGGCGCCTCCAGCCGCCCGTGATAGTGACCGTCGCGGAACACAAACAGCGCCGGGAGATGGAACACCTCGAACTCCCGGACCAGAGCGGTATCCGTCTCCGCATCCACTACAAACAACGCCGGCGCGTCCGGTTCCGCCTGCCAGTCGGCCAGCACGCGCCCCATCGCCTTGCAGGCCCCGCAGCCCTGACGCGTGAACAGCACCACGGCCGGCCCGGGCACATCGCTCAGGTGCTGGTGAAACTCGAACTGCGTCAGGCGCGGCAGCGCCGCGGCGGGGAGATCCGGGGGTACTGGCAATCGCTTGTCCTCGATGCTTCTGTCTTTATCAATACCGGGGCGTGGGTTAGTTTACGCGGCCGCAGCAGCCCCCGGAACACATCGGGCGGCGCCGCGAGTGTGTACATTGATCAGAGTTTCCTCAACGAAGCGAATGTCCGTGCCCGAACTGAACCCTCAACAACAAGCGGCCGTCACCACTACGGATCGCCCCCTGCTGGTGCTGGCCGGGGCCGGCTCGGGCAAGACCCGAGTGATCACCGAGAAGATCGCCCACCTGATCGAGACCCGCGGTATCGACGCGCGCCAGCTGGTCGCGATCACCTTTACCAACAAGGCCGCGCGGGAGATGCGCGAACGCGTCCAGGACCGCCTGTCGCGCGAACAGGCGCGCGGGCTGAACGTCTCTACCTTCCACACCTTCGGGCTCAGTTTCCTGCGTCGGGAACTGCAAGCGACCGGGCTGCGCCCCGGCTTCTCCATCCTCGACCCAGGCGATTGCCGACAGCTGCTGCGCGAGATCACCTACCGCGACGATACCGGCTCCGAGGTGGATGCCCTGATCGGCCATATCAGTCGCTGGAAGAACGACTTGATGACGCCGGATGAGGCGCTGCACGAGGCGAGCCAGATGAGTGATGCCCCGGAGGCGATCGCCGCGGCCAACCTGTACCCACGCTACCAGGATGCCCTGCGCGCCTACAACGCGGTGGACTTCGACGACCTGATCAAGCGACCGGTGGACTGCCTGCGCGATGACCCGGAGCTGCGCAACCGCTGGCAGGACTGCATCCGCCACCTGCTGGTGGACGAATACCAGGACACCAACTCCGCCCAGTACCAGCTGGTGCGCCTGCTGATCGGCGTCAGCGACGGCCTCACCGTGGTCGGGGATGACGACCAGTCGATCTACGCCTGGCGCGGCGCGCGCCCGGAGAACCTCGCCCGCCTGCAGCAGGACTTTCCGCGCATGGAAGTGATCAAGCTGGAGCAGAACTACCGCTCCACCAACCGTATCCTGCACGCCGCGAACGCCCTGATCGCCAACAACCCCCACGTGTTCGAGAAACGACTGTGGAGCGCGCTCGGCGAGGGCGAGAAGATCGAGGTGATCGGCTGCTCCGACGCCGACACCGAGGCGGCGCGCGTAGTCTCCGAGCTGATGCGCCGGCGCTTCCGGCTGAATGTCGGCTGGGGCGACTTCGCGATCCTCTACCGCAGCAACCATCAGTCGCGGCTGTTCGAGAAGCTGCTGCGCGAACAGGGCATCCCGTACCGCCTGAGTGGCGGCCAGTCGTTCTTCGAGAAGGCCGAGATCAAGGACCTGGTCGCCTACCTGCGCCTGCTTGCCAACCCGGACGACAACACCGCGTTCCTGCGTGTAGTCAACGTGCCACGTCGCGAGATTGGCCCCGCCACCCTGGAGAAGCTGGGAAACTACGCCAATCGGCGCAGGAGCTCACTGTTGCAAGCCGCGCGTGGCGCGGGACTCGCGGAATACATGGACGCCCGCGCCCAGGCCCGTCTGGAACGCTTCGTCGACTGGATTGACGGCTTCCGGCACCGGGGCGAGGAAGAGGCCCCCGACGCCCTGCTGCGCGCCCTGGTCGAGGACATCGACTACGAATCCTGGCTGCTGGAAAACAGCCCCAACCCGCGTGCCGCGAGCCGGCGCATGGACAACGTGCGCGAATTCATCGACTGGGTCGGGCGCATGGCCGGTACCGACACCCGCGCGGAGTACGGCGACGACGCGGCGGAGGATGACGCGGGCATGGAGCTGGCCGACATCGTCAACCGTATCAGCCTGATGGACATCCTCGACCGCAACCGCGAATCGCAGGAAGGCGAGGAGGCTGTGCAACTACTGACCCTGCACACCGCCAAGGGCCTGGAGTTTCCGCATGTCTGCCTGGTCGGCTTCGAGGAGGAACTGCTGCCGCACCGGGTCAGCCTCGAGGACGATGCTATCGAGGAAGAACGCCGCCTGGCCTACGTCGGTCTGACCCGCGCCCAGCAGACCCTGCTGATCACCTACGCCCAGCAACGCGCCCGCTACGGCGAGACGATCGACTGCGAACCCTCGCGCTTTCTCGACGAACTCCCCGATGAGCACCTCGACTGGCCGGACGCCAAGCCGCCGGACCCCGAGACCCAGCAACTCACTGCCCGAGCACACCTCGCCGGCCTCAAGGCCATGCTCGAGAAATAGTGCGAGACCCACCCTCCAGGAATCCGCAGGGCAGCACGCCGGGCGCTATTGCAGCTTGAGCCCGACGCGGGTGATACGCGGCCCCTCCATCTCGCGGATCACCAGACGCATGTGCCCCAGATCGACCGCGTCCCCCACCACCGGCTCGGCCTGCAGTTCGTGGCGCAGGTATTCCTCCAGCGTCTCGCCCTGGCGTTCCGGCGGGATCGGCAGACCGTAGGCCATCCCCACCGCACCCAGTTGCGCATCGCCGTTCAGGGCGAACTCACCGAATATGCTGCGTTCGGTCAGGCGCTCCGGCACCTCGTCCCTGGGTACGAACAGACGGTCGAGATCGGGCAGGTCGGCGGGAGACACCATGATGTAGAGGTGGTCGCCGGCATGCAGGTCCAGCATCTCCAGGGTCTCCAGAAGCTTGCCGTGACGCAGGTGCGCCACCACTCTCGCGGTACCCGGAAGGCGGAAGCTGGACCACGCCTCGCGTACCACCGGCGTGGTCTCCGCCAGGCGATAACCGACCAGTTCCATCTCCTGCTGGCCCGGGATATCCAGTTCGGTACGCTGTACCCGGGCGGTGGTCGGCGGCAGTTCGAGCCCCAGCCAGCGCGCCGAGGGCGCAACGGTCCACCCCTGTACCAGCAACGAGATCAGCACCACGAAGAACACCACATGGAAGAAATAGCCGGCCAGCTCCAGCCCGGCCAGTAGCGGGAACAGTGCCAGAATGATCGGCACCGCCCCGCGCAGGCCGACCCAGGCGATGAACACCTGTTCGCGCCACGGAAACCGGAACGGGTAGAGACACAGCCAGACCGCCAGCGGGCGCGCGACCAGAATCAGGACCGCTGCGACCAGGCCGGCGTCCAGTGCCACCGGGGGCAGGCCGGAGGGCGTCACCAGCATCCCGAGCATCAGAAACATCCCGATCTGGGCCAGCGAGGCGATGCCGTCGTGGAAGCGCTTGATGTTCTGCGAGGCCTCCAGCGGCCGATTGCCCAGCAGCAACCCTGCCAGGTAGACGGCCAGAAACCCCGACCCTCCAGCCAGCCCGGTCAGCCCGAACAGGGCCAGCGCCCCGGCCAACGCGAACAACGGATACAACCCGGCCGCCATCGGCACGCGATTGATCAGTGCCAGCAGCGCCAGACCACCCCCCACCCCCAGCGCGGCACCCAGGCCCATCTGCTGCACGAATTGGACCAGCACCACCAGGCCGAAGCCGCGCTCCGGCATCAGGATCAGCTCGATCAGCACGATCGTCAGGAAGATCGCCATCGGATCGTTGGCCCCGGACTCGATCTCCAGCGTGGCCCCGACCCGGCTCTTGAGTTCCAGCCCGCGCGACCGCAGCAACGAGAACACCGCCGCGGCATCGGTGGAACCAACGATCGCGCCGAGCAGCAACCCCTCCAGCCAGGAGAGTTGCAGCCACCAGACCGCGAACAGCCCGGTCAGGCCCGAGGTCACCACCACCCCGATCGTGGCCAATCCCACCGCCGGACGCAGACCGATGCGGAAATTGCGCGACGGGGTGCGCATCCCGCCATCGAACAGGATGATGGCCAGGGCCGCCGAGCCGACAAGGTGGGCCAGGGTGATATTCTCGAACACCAGACCGCCCGGCCCCTCGGGCCCCAGCAGCATCCCGATCACCAGGAACACCAGCAGCAGCGGAACCCCCAGGCGCGAGGTGATCACGCTCGACAGGATGCTGCCCAGCAATACCACCGAGGCCAGGAAGATGATCTGGTTGGAGAGGTCCATGGCACGATCATACCGGAACCCCCCGGCTCCCCGGAGCGGGGATCGACGTTACGCGGGTCTGCCCGGGGTGCTGCTCGCACTGCTGCTGGCCACCCCGACCGACACGGCGCGGGCGGGCGATGCAGGGCTGGACTCGCTCGGATTCGAGTATGAAAACGACCTGTTCGCCGGGGTGGATCGCTACTACACCAGCGGGGTGCGCGCGACCTGGACGCGCAGTGGCGAGCATGTCCCGTCCTGGCTGCAGACAGTGGCCGGGAAACTCCCGATGTTCCCCGGGCCGGGCCCGGGCGCACGCTACAAGTACGGCGGGGCGATTGGCCAGAACATGTACACGCCCGAGGACATCGAGCGCGCCGCGCCGGATCCGGACGACCGCCCCTATGCGGGCTGGCTGTACCTGAACTTCAACCTTGCGCAGGACAGCGGACGGCGTCTGGATCGCCTCCAGGTGAGCCTCGGGGTGGTGGGTCCGGCGTCACTTGCCGAGGCGACCCAGAAGGCAGCCCATGATCTGATCGGTTCTTCGGAGCCACAGGGCTGGGACACCCAGATCCGCAACGAGCCCACCCTGATGATCGCCTACGAACGCCAGCTGCGAGGGCACTCGCACCGCGGCGAACGCGGGTGGCGAGCCGACCTGACCCCGCACTGGGGCCTGGCCGCGGGTACCCCGTTCACCTTCGCCAATGCCGGTGCGATCGTGCGCGCAGGGCGGCACCTGCCGCGCGACTACGGCCCGCCGCGGATTGGTCCGGCGCTACCCGGCTCCAGTACCTTCCTGGCCGACACCGCAACCGGCGGATACCTGTTCGCCGGCGTCGATGCCCGCCTGATGCTGTACGACCTGTTTCTCGACGGCCCCGCGTTCCGCTCAGGACCGTCCGTGGACGAGCGCTACCCGCTGGTGTTCGAAGCGACCGCGGGCTTCGTCTACCACGCGGGTTCCACCCTGCGCATCGGATACACCCATGTCTGGCGCACACGCGAGTTCGCCGGACAGACCACCGGCCCGTCCGAATTCGGCTCCATGCACGCCACCTGGCAGTTCTGAAGTCCCCGGAAGGCGATCAAAAAACCGCCGCCTCGACATCCGGGTAGGTGGCGGTCACCGAGCGCTCGATCTTGTCGTCGAAGCCCGGATAGTCATCGATCAGGTCGCCCATACGCTCGCGCACCAGCGGCACGGTCTCAAAGTCGGGGAGCCCCCGATCCACGCCTTCCTCGATCGCCGTCCACAGGGTGACCAGATAGCGTTGCAGGCGATCCAGCGTCCGCGCGCCCTCCATCCGGCCATGGCCGGGCACGACGACGGCCGGCTTCAGCGTTTTCAACGCATCCAGTAGATCGATCCATTGCGCGACGTCGCCGTCCCAGACCGACGGGGCGCGATCACTGTAGACCACATCACCGGCCAGCAGGACCCGCTGCTGCGGCAGCCAGACGCTCAGGTCGCCCGGCGAATGCGCGCCCCCGGACGGAATGATGGAAACCTCGGTCCCGCCGAGCTCACGGGTGATCGGTGCGTCTACCGGGGTATCCGGCAGTCGCAGCCTCGTATCGCCGGTCGCTCCCTCGGTCATATCACGAAAGTTCTCGACCCATCCTTCACCCTCGGCCTCCATACGTGCGATCGCCGCGGAACCGGCCATGATATCCGGCTCCTCCCCGGCAAAGGCCGCGTTGCCCAGCCAGTGATCGCCGTGGCTGTGGCTGTTCACAATCCAGCGCACTGACTGGTCGGTGGTCTGGCGGATTGCCTCGCGCAGGGCCCGTCCCATAGTCTCGGAGGAACCGGTGTCGAACACCAGCACCCCGTCATCGGTTACCACGAACGCCATGTTCGCGTTCCAGCCAAGGTTTTCGCGGCTGGGAAAGTCCCGCGCCGGCGTCATTACCGCATAGACGCCCGGCGCGACTTCCTCCGGCGCCATCGCGTAGTCCGCGGGCGCGGCAGCGCCGGATGGCTCTGCCGGCGCCGTCTGCGGCATCACGATCATGGCAAACGCCAGGGACCGCAGGCCCGTTCCCGTCATTCTCTTCATCACATGCTCCGTTTGGCCAGCCGTATGCCGCGATTATCGATCCATGGACCGCCCCGGCACACCGAAGTGCCGGCCTTGCACCGACGCACCTTGCGAATGGCCCGAATGCGTTAGCATTCCGGAGGATCCCCCTCCGCGGAGCCTGCTGTGCGCCAAATATCCCGCACCTTCCTGACCGGCTTGGCCGCGATCCTGCCGGCCGCGATCACGCTGGCCCTGCTGTGGTGGCTGGGCAGCACCGCCGAGAAGGTCCTCGGCGGGCTGCTCCAGGCCATCCTGCCGGATCTCCTGTACTTCCCGGGCATGGGGATCCTGGCCGGTATTGGCCTCATCTTCGGCCTCGGGGTATTGCTTCAGGCCTATGTGGTGCGCTGGGTGTTCGACTGGATGGAAGGCCTGATGCAGCGCATCCCGGTGGTCAAGACCATCCACGGCACGCTGCGCGATGTGACCAGCCTGCTGTCCGGGGACATCCACGAGCGCTTCGGTCAGGCGGTACTGGTGCGATTCCCGGGCAGCGACTTCAAGCTGGTAGGCTTCGTCACCCGCGAGGATTTCGCGGGCCTGCCAGACAACCTCGGCGACGCGGAGACCGTGGCCGTCTACCTGCCGATGAGCTACCAGATCGGCGGCTATACCCTGATGCTGCCGCGCGAACGGATCGAGCCGCTGGGGCTGTCGCTGGAGGACGCGATGCGCTACGCGCTGACCGCCGGAGTGTCCGCCCGCCAGGAGCCGGACAGCGGCAAGTAACCTCCGCCGAGGACGGATCCCCCTCAAGAACCGGCCGGCACAACCGTTAACACTTACACCATCACGCGATGCACAAGAACAATCGCGATCACGCGACACAGAGGAAAGGAGCACCCGATGGATGCCATTCTGCAACCCGCCACCTGGCTCATGAACCGCTTTCGCTACCCGGTCAAATTCGGGCTGATCTTTGTCATCGTGCTGGTTCCATTGCTGATGCTGAGCGGGATTGCCCTGAATAACCTCAACGAAAACATCCGCTTCCTCCAACACGAGCGCGAAGGCCTGGCCTACATCGAGGTGGCGCGCGAACCGGTGGAATATCTCCAGCAGCACCGCGGCATGATCGCGGCCTTGCTGGGCGGGGACGAAAGTGCACGCCCGCGCGCACGGGAAATCGCGAGCCGCGCGGACCAGACGCTGGACGCCCTGACCCGGATGGACCGTGAGCACGGCGCGTCGCTGGAGACCGGCAACCGTGTCGACGACATCCGTCAGACTTGGGAGCAGATCCGCTCGGACGCAGCGCGCATGACCGCGGATGAAAGTCTGGAGCGCCATACCGCCCTGATCGCGGACCTGCTCGATCTGATCCGGCACGTCGCCGACACCTCCGAGATCACCCTCGATTCGCAACTCGACAGCTATTACCTGGGTGATGCCCTGAGCAATCGCCTCCCCTCCCTGACGGAGACCATGGGACAGGCACGGGCCGTGGGTTCGGGGATTGCGGCCGCCGGGAGTTATGACGCAGTCCTGCGCCTGGCGGTACTCGTCAGCAACATGGACAGCATCAACGACAATCTGAATGCGGGACTGGGCGCCGCATTCTCCGCGAATCCGGACCTGGAAACCCGGCTGAATACCCGGGTCGAGGAGAATGCCGACGCGGTCGAGGAGTTCGCGCGCATCCTCCGGGAAGAACTGCTGGACGCCGACATGATCCAGATCGAGGCCCAGGAGGTGTTCGATGCTGCTACCCGCTCCATCACCACCACCTTTGCCCTGTACGACGCCATCGTGCCGGAACTGGACACGCTGTTCGCCGACCGCATCCGCAGCAACACCCTGACCCGCAATGTCGCGATGGCCACCGTCATCGTGGTACTGCTGCTGCTGATCTATGCTTTCGTCGGGCTGTATCGCTCGATCAAGGACAGCGTTGAGCAGTTCAATCACGCGACCGAGCGCATGGCCGGCGGGGATCTCACCACCCGCGTGGATATTCGCACGCGCGACGAGATGCACGACGTCGGCGAGCGCTTCAACGCCATGGCCACCCAGTTCGAGGGCCTGATCCAGCAGATTGTCGGGGCGACCGCGCAACTCGCCTCGGCCTCCGAGGAACTCGCGACGGTCTCGCGCGAGAGCGCCTCCAGCGTGGAACGCCAGCGCCAGGAGACCGACCAGGTCGCCACCGCGATGAACGAGATGACCGCGACTGTGCAGGATGTCGCCGGCAATGCGGCAAGCGCCGCCGACACCACTCGCAATACCGACCAGGAGGCCCATACGGGTCTGGAGGTGGTGAACTCGGCTTCGAAGTCGATCTCCCAGCTGGCCAGCGACCTCGAGAACACCGCCGAGGTCATCCGGCGGGTATCCTCCGACAGCGAAACCATCGGCACAGTGCTGGACGTCATCAAGAACATTGCCGAACAGACCAACCTGCTAGCCCTGAACGCAGCGATCGAGGCAGCCCGGGCCGGCGAGAGTGGACGCGGTTTCGCGGTAGTCGCCGACGAGGTGCGTACCCTCGCCTCGCGGACCCAGGACTCCACCCAGGAGATCGAGGAGATGATCGAGCGCCTGCAGAGCGGAACCCGCGAGGCGGTCAAGGTGATGGGCCACAGTCGCGAACAGGCACAGACCGGCGTGGACCAGGCCAATCAGGCCGCCGAGGCGCTGGAGGCAATCACCCGGGCGGTCGGCAACATCAGCGAGATGAATACGCATATCGCCTCGGCCGCCGAGCAGCAAAGCGCGACCACCGAAGAGATGAACCGCAGCATTGTCAGCATCCGCGAGATCGCGGAGCAGACAGCCAGCGGGTCCGAACAAACCACCTCGGCCAGCGACGAACTGGCGCGGCTGGCCTCGGAGCTGCAGGCCCAGACCGGCTCGTTCACCGTCTCCCAGGGCGGCTGACGCGGGAGCCGTCCGGCTCCTCGCTGCCGGTGCAGGGGCCGCCCTGACGGGGGTCATCCCGGATCACCGCTTCGCGGTATCCGGGATGACCGATGCAGCGCGTCCGGGGCGGCTGCCGCGACTCTGGCTCGCGCTTTCGGCCGGGTGCGGGTGTTCACGTGCCTTCGTCCGGCCACCTGCCAGGTGCTGGCTAGGTCTGGATCGGAGTTGGTGTTCATGGTGGCTCCGTCCAGGCCTAGCCAATACCGGGGCGAACGGCAAGACCGAAGGCACCGTAAAGACGAAGGCCCGCCACACTACCGGGGCCACAGTGCCAGCAACGGGCGCGACGCCCCCGGCACCCGGGTCCGGCGGCCGACTAGTCCTCGAAGCGGGAGATGTCACGCACCGCGCCGAAGGCGGCGGATGTCGTCATCAGGGCGTAGGCGCGCAGGGCCTGAGACACCTGGCGGCTCCGCGACTCGGGCTTCCAGGCCTTCGGGCCACGGGCCTCCATTGCCTCGCGCCGGGCCGCCAGGGTGGCGTCGTCCACGTCAATGCGGATCTCGCGCCCGGGGATATCGATGACGATGGTGTCGCCCTTCTCGATCAGGCCGATCGCACCGCCCTGCGCCGCCTCCGGCGAGACGTGACCGATGGACAGCCCCGAGGTGCCACCGGAGAAGCGCCCGTCGGTGATCAGCGCGCATTCCTTGCCCAGCCCCTTCGACTTCAAGTACGAGGTCGGGTAGAGCATCTCCTGCATGCCGGGGCCACCCTTCGGGCCCTCGTAGCGGATGATCACGACGTCCCCGGCCTGCACCTGATCTCCGAGAACCGCCTCGACGGCCGCGTCCTGGCTCTCGAACACGCGCGCCGGACCGGCGAATTTCAGGATACTCTCGTCGACCCCGGCGGTCTTCACAATGCAGCCGTCCGGGGCCATGTTGCCGTAAAGTACGGCCAGGCCGCCGTCCCGGGAGTAAGCGTGTGCGATGTCCCGGATGCAGCCGTTCTCGCGGTCGATGTCCAGGCTGTCCCAGGTCTTGTCCTGACTGAACGCGACCTGGGTAGGCACACCACCCGGTGCGGCCTTGTACAGCGTCTCGGAGGCAGCGGCGTGGCGCATCACGTCCCACTGCTCCAGCGCCTGGCCCATGGTGTCGGCATGCACGGTGGGGATATCGCGGTGAATCAGCCCGCCGCGATCCAGCTCGGCGAGGATGCCGACCACGCCACCAGCGCGATGCACGTCCTCCATGTGGTAGAGCTGCGTCGCGGGGGCGACCTTGCACAGGTTCGGTACCTTGCGTGACAAGCGGTCGATATCGGCCATGGTGAAATCCACCTCGCCCTCGCGCGCGGCGGCCAGCAGGTGCAGCACGGTGTTGGTGGAGCCGCCCATCGCGATGTCCAGGCTCATCGCGTTCTCGAAGGCCTCGAAGGTGGCGATGGAACGCGGCAATACCGAGGCATCATCCTGCTCGTAATAGCGCCTGGCCAACTCGACCACGCGTCGGCCTGCTTGCTCGAACAGCGACTTGCGCCCGGCATGGGTGGCCAGCAGCGAGCCGTTGCCCGGCAGCGACAGCCCCAGCGCCTCGGTCAGACAGTTCATCGAGTTGGCGGTGAACATGCCGGAGCAGGAGCCGCAGGTCGGGCAGGCGGAGCGCTCTATGGACTCCACTTCTTCGTCGCTGGCACTGGAATCGGCGGCCTTGACCATCGCGTCCACCAGGTCCAGGTGGATGACCTTGTTGCTGCCCGCCGTCTGCACCTTGCCCGCTTCCATCGGCCCTCCGGAGACGAACACCACCGGGATGTTCAGGCGCATCGCGGCCATCAACATGCCGGGGGTGATCTTGTCGCAGTTGGAGATGCAGACCAGGGCATCGGCACAGTGCGCGTTGACCATGTACTCCACGGAATCCGCGATGATTTCGCGCGACGGCAGCGAGTACAGCATGCCGCTGTGGCCCATCGCGATGCCGTCGTCCACCGCGATGGTGTTGAACTCCTTGGCCACGCCACCGGCCTTTTCCACCTCGCCGGCCACCAGCTGGCCCAGATCCTTCAGGTGTACGTGTCCGGGCACGAACTGGGTAAAGGAGTTGGCGATGGCGATGATCGGCTTGCCGAAGTCGCCGTCCTTCATGCCGGTGGCGCGCCACAGGGCACGGGCGCCGGCCATATTGCGGCCGTGGGTGGTGGTGCGAGAACGATAGACGGGCATGGTTGGGCCTCGTGAACATTTAACCTGGCGGAGAATCGTACATAATGAGGCATTCAATACCCAGTACCGAGGAAATGCGCATGAAATTCGAGGTCGAGAACATCAAGTGTGGCGGCTGCGCCAACAGCATCCGGAAGGGACTGCTGCAGGTTGAAGGGGTCACCGAGGCCGAGGTCGATGTCGACAGTGGCAGCGTGGAGGTCACCGCCCCCGAATCCGCCGGTGATGCGGTGCGCGCGAAGCTTGCCAGTATGGGCTATCCCGAGGCCGGCTCCGTGTCCGGGCTGCGCTCGGCTGGGGCCAAGGC
Source organism: Pseudomonadota bacterium (assembly GCA_051747025.1). GTDB lineage: Bacteria > Pseudomonadota > Gammaproteobacteria > Ectothiorhodospirales > Ectothiorhodospiraceae > Thioalkalivibrio. Next base: position 39,941 of record JBNJFQ010000001.1, on the reverse strand, counting down.
CAAGTCATTTGCGAGCTGCGCGGTGGGCCGCATGGGAAGCAATGACTGACCGGCCAGGCGCGACGCGGTGCCTGCTGGCCGCGTTGCTGCTGTGGGCCGGGCTTGCAAGCCCGGCCGCCGCGAACGAACTGCCCACGACCACGCTTGAGGTCGGAGGGCAGGTCCTCGACGTGGAGATCGCCGCAGACCCGGCCAGTAAACAGCGCGGGCTGATGTACCGCGAGCACCTGGCCGATGACGGGGGGATGCTGTTCGTCTGGGAGTACGGCGGGCTGCGTGCCATGTGGATGAAGAACACCCGGATCCCGCTGGACGTGGCGTTCGTCAACCGCCATTACGTGATCACCAATATTGAGACCATGGAACCGGAGACCGAGACCTTCCACCGCTCGCACCGACCCGCCCGCTTCGCGCTGGAGACCAACGCCGGGTGGTTTGAACGCCATGGCATCCGCGCCGGTGACCGCATCCCGGATATCGGCCGGGTCCTCGGACTGATCCGCTGACGCGACCCCGTTCGGACCCTGTTGCACAAGCAAAAGTGACACAGCTTTCAGCGTGTACATCAAGCATGGCGTTCGCCTGGCCGCGGGTTTTTCGGAAGCCCGCGGAGGAAAGACCGTCACCGTCATTGCGAGGCGTGCAGCGCCGTGGCGACCTCCGTGGATGACCCGGGTGGCGGACCGGGGCAAACGACGGGGTTGAGTCGGGAGATGGCCACGGCCCCTGCGGGGCCTCGCCATGACGGGTCATGGTGCTCGGCCGCCCGTTATTGACCAGAACGGGCGCACGCACGGCGTTGCGGCTCCCTTGTGCAGAATGACTGCACCGCAGTCGCCGCGCCTTGTTCGCACGCAAAGGCGACGGAACAGCGAACGTGTACATTGATCAGTGTTTCCCCAGCCCGGATGTTTCATGAGTTGCACGCGCCCTCGCTGGTCTCTTGACCGCACGGGGGATTTCCCGAAGGAGTGCCGTATTGGACAATATGGCCGACTGAGGAAAATTCCCCGTGCGGCCAAAATCCTGCGCGATCATCACGCGAATTCATGAAACATCCGGGCTAGACTGTTGCCAACTCCGCCAGTGAAGGCCGTGCCACCGTGACCGACCACCCGTCGCCCCATTCGACGACCGCCCCGCGTGCCGCGCCGCGCCCGGAGGAACTCGCGTGGTTCCGCGGCGCGGTACCGTATATCGCCGCCCATCGCGGCCGGACGATGGTCATCGCGGTGGCCGGCGAGGCCGCCCGGGCGGAGGAATTCCCCGACCTGATGCGCGACCTGGCGAAACTGCACGCGCTGGGCATTCGCGTCGTACTGGTATACGGTGCACGCCCGCAAATCGAGACCCGCCTGCACGAACGCGGTCTGCGCCCTCGGTATGCCGAGGGCCTGCGGGTCACCGACAGCGCCGCGCTGGAGGCCGTGCTGGACGCGGTGGGTCGCCTGCGGCTGCATATCGAGGGCCTGCTGTCGCGCAGCCTGGGCCAGCCCGGGACCGGCAATGCCCGATTGCGCGTGGCCAGCGGAAACTTCGTCACTGCGCGCCCCCTCGGCGTGCGCCACGGGGTGGACTTCCACTACACCGGCGAGGTGCGCGGGGTGGACACCGAGGCCCTGCAGGCCCTGCTCGAGCGCGAACAGGTAGCGCTGGTGTCGCCGCTTGGTTATTCGCCGACCGGCGAGGTCTTCAATCTGTCCGGCGAGGACGTGGCCACCCAGGTGGCGATCGCCCTGGATGCGGACAAGCTGGTCTTCCTGACCGAGGCTGGGGTACTGCGCGATGCGCAACTCGGCGTGCTGGACCAGCTCACCGTGCCGGAGGCCGAACGATTTCTCGCGAACCATCCGAACCTGCCGGAAGAGCTGGCCAACCACCTGAAAAGCGCCGTGGACGCCTGCCAGCGGCGCAATCTGCGGGTACACCTGGTGGATCGCCGGGACGACGGCGGCCTGCTGACCGAGCTGTTCACCCGGCAGGGGATCGGGACCCTGGTCTCACGGGACCCTCTGGAACGCCTGCGCCCGGCCACGGTGGACGATGTCGGGGGGATCCATGCCCTGCTGGCGCCGCTGGAGGCCGAAGGGATCCTGGTGCATCGCGCACGCGAGCACCTGGAACTCGAGATCGACCGGTTCCAGGTGCTGGAGGCGGACGGCATGGTCATTGGCACCGCCGCGCTGTACCCGTTCGGCGATGACGCTGCGGAGATCGCCTGCCTGGCCCTGCATGTCGACTATCGCGGCAGCGGACGTGGCGACCGCCTGCTGAACGCGATGGAAGACCTGGCGCGCAAACGCGGGGTCCGGCGGGTGTTCGTCCTGACGACGCGCACCGCTCAGTGGTTCCAGGAACGCGGCTACGCGCCGGGCCGGGTGGAGGACCTGCCCGAGGCCCGGCGGCGCGACTACAACCAGGCGCGCAACTCGCGGGTCTACACCCGCTCGCTGGAGGCTGACGGCCCGGAACCGGATCAGTCGTAACGGGCCTCGTCGCGTTCGTGCGCCTCCTGGGCGGCGACGCTGAGGGTCGCGATCGGGCGTGCCTCCAGGCGTGCCAGACCGATCGGGGCGCCGGTCTCCTCGCAGTAGCCGTACTCTCCGCGCTCGATGCGCGCCAGCGCGGCGTCGATCTTGTTGAGCAGCTTGCGGTAGCGGTCGCGGGTGCGCAGCTCCACCCCGGCATCCGCCTCGTGGGTGGCACGGTCGTTGGGGTCCGGTTCCTGCCAGTTCTCGGTGCGCAGGTGCTCGAGAGTCTCTTCCGATTCCTCGATCAGCTCCGCGCGCCAGGCCTCGAGCTTGGCACGGAAGTAGTCCAGCTGCCGGGGATTCATGTAGGGTTCGTCCTCGGACGGACGGTAATCGGGATCCACGGCGGTTTCCGCTCGTTCGCTCATACTGCCACCCTCCAGCGGGGTCTTGGTCGACCAGCCAGGCGGCCGGACGCCGCAAGACTTCGACTACAACACATTCGCGTGAACCAGTACAGGGCACCATACGGGGCGCCGCGCCGGCAACAGCCCCCGGAGAGCCAGATGACCCGTCGCCAGCGTCTGATACAGATCACCGATACCCACCTGGGCCGGCAGCCCGGGCCGATCCGTCGCGGCTACCCGGACAGCGATGCCCAACTGGCTGCAGTGCTGAGCGCGGTCCGCGAACGCGAGACCCGTGCCGATCAGGTGCTGCTGACCGGAGATCTGGCCGAAGACCCCCACCCCGAGACCTATGCCCGGCTGCTCGGCCACCTGACGGCCCTGCCCAGCGACTGGCCGATCACTGCACTGGCCGGCAATCACGACGACCATGGCGCCCTGGAACAGGCCCTGGGGACGGCAGGCCACGGCGTCGATGGCCACGTCATACTCGGCGACTGGCTGGTGGTCGGCCTGAACTCCGCCGTGCCCGGCAAGGTCGGGGGCCGCGTTGAGGCAGCGGAGCGCGCACGCCTCGATGCCCTGCTTGGCGAGTATCCCGGCCACTGGGCGCTGATCGCGGTGCACCACCCGGTGGTGCCGGTTGGCAGCGCCTGGATGGATCGCATCGGGCTGGAAAACCCGAAGGATCTGTTCGCCGTGCTGGACCGCCACCCGCAAGTGCGGGGCTGCCTGTTCGGGCATATCCATCAGGCGTTTCGGGGCGAACGGCACGGCATCGATTTGCTGGGCTGCCCGGCGACCTGTGTCCAGTTTGCCCCGCACACCGATCATCTCGAACTGGATTCGCGCAATGCCGGATACCGAGTGGTAGAACTGGGCCCGAATGGTGATATCCACAGCCACATCGAACGGGTCGCGACCGATGCCAATGCCCCGGAGGCGCGCCACACATGACGACCAGGGCACCCAACGACCCGCGGGCCGAGGCGCTGCGGCGCTGGCTGGCGTCGCAGCCCGGCGAGTTCGACCCGCCCTGGCTGTTGCGCGCAGACGCCAGCTTCCGCCGCTATTTCCGTACCCGGCGCGACGGCGAGCCGGTGGTGGTGATGGACGCCCCGCCCGGGCGCGAGGACATCCGCCCGTTCGTGCACATCGCCGGGTTGCTGGAATCCCTTGGCCTGCGTCCGCCACGGATCCTGGCGCAGGACGGCGCAACCGGCTTCGTGTTAATGGAGGATCTGGGCGACCACACTTTCACCCGTGCGCTGGCCGAGGGACACCCGGAGACGAACCTCTACACACGCGCGACCGACACTCTGCTGCAGCTGCACCGGGCCTGGGAAAAACGGCCGCCCGGCGCCGGCGACGTCCCGTCCTACGATGATCGGCGACTGCTCGACGAGGCCCTGCTCTGGGCCGACTGGTACTGGCTCGATGCCCGGGGACAGGCGATGCCGAACGCCCTGCGAGACGGGTTCGAGGCGGCCTGGGCACGCACCCTGGAGGCCCTGCCCCCGCTTCCGGAAACCCTGGTACTGCGTGACTACCATGTCGACAATCTGATGCTGCCACCGGACACCACTCACCCCTGCGCAGTGCTCGATTTTCAGGACGCCGTGCTCGGCAGTCCCGCCTATGACCTGGTATCGCTGCTGGAAGACGCTCGGCGCACCGTATCCACGTCCGTGGTGGAAACCTGCCTGCACCGCTACCTGGAGGCGACGACATGGCCGCCGGAGGCGTTCCGTGCGCACTATCGGGTACTCGGAGCCCAGCGCACCACCAAGATCCTGGGGATCTTCGTACGCCTCGCCCGGCGCGACGGAAAATCGCGCTATCTCGAGCACCTGCCGCGCTTGCGCGGGCTCCTGGCAAACGCGCTGCAATACCCGGAGCTGGCACCGGTGGCGGGCTGGTTCGATGCCCATTACCCGGATATACGGGGCATGGAGCCGGCCGCCAACGGGAGAGACGCACCCTGATGCGGGCGATGATCCTGGCGGCCGGACGCGGCGAGCGCATGCGCCCACTGACCGACACCTGCCCCAAGCCCTTGCTGGAGGTGGGCGGGCGTCCGCTGATCGAGTACACACTGGAACGTCTGGCCTGCGCCGGGTACGAACGCGCGGTGATCAATCTCGCCCACCTGGGCGGACAGATCCGCGCCCGGCTGGGCGACCACTACCACGGACTGACGATCGACTATTCGCCCGAACCGCCCGGCGCGCTGGAGACGGCCGGAGGCATCCGCCACGCCCTGCCGCTGCTCGGCGAGGACCCGTTTCTGGTCGTTAACGGCGACGTGTGGTGCGACCACCCGCTGACCCCGCCACCCCACCTTGCCGAGACTGCCGGGGCGCTGGCACATCTGGTGCTGGTGGCCAATCCTGCTCACCACTCCGAAGGAGACTTCGGGCTGAGCGACGGGCATGTTTGCGAGGACACCGGGGTGCGCCATACCTTCGCCGGGATCGGCTGGTATGTACCGGCACTGTTCCGCGACCTGGCGCCCGGCCCGCGTCCGCTGGCGCCGATACTGCGCGAGGCGATCCGGGCGCGACGGGTCACCGGGGAGTACCACGCCGGAGTCTGGCATGACATCGGCACGCCGGAGCGCCTGAATGCGCTGGACGCGGTGTTGCACACGCAGGATCAGGGCTTGATATAGGTATACCCGGCCCGCTGCAGGCGCATCAGCTCGGTAATGCCGCTGTCGACGCGATCCTCCGGTTCCGCATCGTACAAATCCTCCAGCGACAGCCCGCGCGAGTCCAGGGTATTCCCGCAGACCAGAAAGCGGACATCCTGCAGCCGCAGGGTGTCCACGGTGGTGCGCAGATCGGGGTCGTCAACAGCATATTCCAGCAGACGCACGCCACCTCCATGCAGCACGACCTTGATCTCCAGCGAGTCCGTACTTGCTCCCCCCAGGTGGTTCTGGAGGTTGCGCAGGGCGTTCAGATGCAGGTCCGGATCATCCGCATTGATGTGATAGACCACCCGCAGGTGATCCGCGGCCAGGAGATCCGCTTCCGCCTGGGCCACGGTCCACGTCAACAACAGGAGCAGCGGGACCGCCACCCACAGCAACGCCCCGCCCGGGCAACGGACCACGCGAGACCACCAGGCGGGTGTGATCATCGGGATCCGTGCCCCCCGCCGGGCGTCAGACCTTGATATAGATCCAGCCCTGGGCCTGACGCCGCGCGGCCTCGGCCACGCCGGAGTCGATGCGTTCGGCCTGGGGCAGGATCTCGATCGGGTGGCCTTCTTCCTTCGCCAGACGCTCCAGGGTCTGGGTACAGGCCGTGAAACGCAGCCCGGGGTAATGCTCGACCAGCGCGGCCACGCGCTCCGGATAGGGTGCACGATCGGCACGCACCAGATCCATCGCCTTGTTGTGTACCACGACCTGCACATCCAGTTCGCGCCCGCCGGCGCGCGCGTCGCGGTACATGGTCTCGATGTCGTCGAGCAGCTCGGCCATTGCCCGGGTGTCGGCGTCGTTGATATGCAGCAGGACCTGGTCGCCATCGGTCACTGCCAACAGTTCACCGGGAGGCAGCGGAGCGCTGTCCGAAGCGGAGATCGGGGCCGGGGCCGCGGGTGCGCCGACGACCTCGTTGCCACCGCCGAAGCCCGCAATCAAGGACGCGTCCCGGGTCAGTTCGTACCCGGCCAGCGATCCCAGCACCAGGGCCACAACCCCGGCTGCCACCGACGGAAACCAGGCCGAACGACGCGCGTGGGTCAGACGACAGCGCCCCCCTGTCTGCGGCGACTGCACTTCTTCGTAGGCCATGCTCACCAGCTCCTTGAGCTGGTGCATGTCGCAGACTTCCCGGCTCAGCTGCTCGCTGGAGGCAATCGCCTGCAATGTGCTGAGACGGTCCTCCGGCGAAAACTCGCCGTCGACAAAGGCATTGAGGATCTCCTCGGAAGGATGGTCCTGCGCCTTGAGTCGGTCATTAGCCATGCCGATTCCTCACTACCTTGAGTTGGGGTGCATCGGCCGCGCCCCCCTCGACGGCCTGCTGCTCCAGCAGCACCTTCTTGAGCTGTGTCCGGGCCCGGCTCAGACGGCTCATCACGGTCCCGATCGGCACATCCAGTACCTCAGAGACTTCGGAATACGCAAACCCCTCGAGATCCACCAGTGCGACGACCTGCCGGTGGTCCGCACTCAACTCGACCATCGCCCGATGCACACTGGAGACTAGCCGATTGCGCTCGGTCTGCTGCTCCGGGCAGTCCTCGCAGGGCAGTTCCATGTTGTCGACATCCACCGTCTCCTTCTGCCGGCGCCCCCAGTCGCGATAGCAATTGGTCATGATCCGGAATACCCAGGCCTTCAGTGCTGCCTCGTCCTGCAGCGATTTCAGGCGGGTCAGGGCCTTCATCATCGCCTCCTGCACCAGGTCATCGGCCAGCGCGGCGTCGTGACACCAGGCAAAGGCCATTCGGTACATCTGCGGTCGCAGGTCACAGACCTTCTGGCGCAGACGCCGTTGCGCGAACCAGGTCGCCATGTTGTGGTCTCCTCCATCCTGCCGGGCCATACGTGCGGCCCCGCTTTTCTTGTACCCTGTAGGACGCCGCACACGGCGGCGCTATTCCGGCGTGTTGCGCAATGACGCACTGCCGCAACAGGTCGCTTGCCGCAGGATACCGCATGACCTTTGACCCGCAACAACTGGAAGCTGCGTTCGCGTTCGACCCCGATACGGTCGCGGATCTGCGCGAGCGCTGGAGCCAACTGATCACGGATGCCGTCTGGGCCGACCTGAAAACCGGCACCATCGGGGCAATCCCGCGCCTGCGCAAGCGCTTGCTGGAGCTCGGCGAGAACCTGCGCTCGATGCTCTCCGACCGTGCCTGGATCCCGCACGAGCGCGAGCGCGTGAAGGGTGCGATGGCGGCCAGCTTGAATCTGCGCGACAGCCTGCAGCAGGCCGACCGCGCGGCAAAGCTGCTGAACGGCGGCACCGACTTCGAGCGTTTCGAGGCCGACTACCTTGCGTTTCGCCAGGATCTTCTGGCCCTGGTCGAACAGCATGAACAGCGCTGGGGCGATCTGCTCGAAAGCCTTTACGACGACACAACGGACTAGCCGCAGATGGGCCAGGAGATTCGCGAAGAGCGGTTTGCCCCCGAAGACTACGAGCGCTTCCGCAGGGCGCTGGCCCACGAGACCCGCCTGCTGCTCGACTGGCTGGAAGAGGCCCAGGCAAGCCCCGGGCGCCCGCCGCGACTCGGCTTCGAGATCGAGGCCTGGCTGTGCGATGCGAACGGACGCCCATTGCCGGTCAATGAGGCCTTTCTTGCGGCAATGGCCAGCCCGCTGGCCACGCTGGAACTGGCGCGCTTCAACGTGGAGCTCAACACCGGCGTATTCCGGATCGGGCCCGGGGTGTTCGCCGCAATCCTCGCCGAAACCCGCGAAACCCTCCGCCAGGCCCGCCGCGCCGCGCGCCATGTCGGGGCCGAGCTGCTGCTGGCGGGGACCCTGGCAACCCTGGAGCCGGACGACCTCGGCATGCACCAGATGTCGCCCCAGGCCCGCTTCCGCGCACTCAATGCCGCAGTGCTGGCAAACCGCGCGCAGCGCCCGCTGCAGGTCGACATTGTCGGCCACGAGCACCTGCGGCACAGCCACCATGACGTGATGCTGGAGGCCCTGGCCACATCGTTCCAGGTACATATCGAGACCGCACCCGGTCACGCCCATCGCGCCTACAACGCCGCAATGGTAGCGGCCGCCCCGGTGCTGGCCATGGCCGGCAACACCCCGTTCGTCTTCGGCCATGACCTGTGGGCCGAGAGCCGCATCCCGTTGTTCGAGCAGGCGGTAGAGGTCGGCGGCTTCGCCGACTCCGCGCGCGGGCCGGTCCGGCGCGTGACCTTCGGCAGCGGCTACCTGCACCACTCGATCGGCGAACTGTTCACCGAGAATCTCGAGCATTTCCCGGTACTGCTGCCCGTTCACCTCGACAGCCCGCCCGAGGCGCTGTCGCACCTGGCCCTGCACAACGGCACCATCTGGCGCTGGAATCGCCCGATCGTCGGCACCGATGCCGACGGTCAGCGCAGCGTGCGGCTGGAGTTCCGCTGCCTGCCGGCCGGGCCCACCCTGGTCGACATGCTCGCCAACGCGGCGTTCGCGCTGGGACTGATCGAGTACCTGGTCGACCACTCTGCCGACGGCACCCTGGAGACGCCCTTCTCGGAGGCCCGCGACAACTTCTACAATGCCGCTCGGTACGGACTGGATGCCCGCCTGCGCTGGCAACATGGCGAACCCGTACCGGCTCCGCGCCTGCTGACTCGCACGCTGCTCCCGTATGCGGCCGAAGGGCTGGACCGCCTGGGCATCGACCCGGGGGAACGCGATGCCCTGCTGGGCATCCTCGCCGCGCGCGTCACCACCCGGCAGACCGGGGCCCAGTGGCAACGCGCGTGGATTGCCCGCCATGGCCACGACTGGGCCGGACTGGTGCGCGCCTATCGCGGCTGGCAGAACACCGGCGCCCCGGTGCATACCTGGGGACTTTGAGGAGACCCGTGAATCTCGCGATCGACGAATATTTCGAACTGCCCGACGGCTTTCTGGATGCCACCCCGGAGACCCTGCATCAGTGCGTACCGGGCCCGGCCCTGATCCACCTGGAGGGGCAGCGTGAACCCGCCCTGGCGGTCGTACTCCTGCTGCATGGCAACGAACCGGTCGGCCTGCAAGCGATCCAGCAATTGCTGCGTCACTACACCGGGCGCCCCCTGCCACGCGCGCTGACCCTGGTGGTCGGCAATCCGCAAGCGGCCGCGCTCACCCAGCGTCACCTCGACCATCAGCCGGATTTCAACCGTATCTGGCCGGGTACCGAACAACCCGGCTCGCCGGAGGCAGGGCTTTTCGCGGCGATCACCGGACAACTTGCGGAACGCGGGCTGTTCGCGGCCATCGACCTGCACAACAACACCGGCCGCAACCCGCATTACGCCTGCGTGAACCGTCTGGATCCGGCGTTCCTGAACCTGGCGGCGCTGTTCGGACGCACGGTGGTCTACTTTACCCGCCCGCACGGGGTGGCCTCGATGGCGCTGGCCGGGATCGCACCGTCGGTCACCCTGGAGTGCGGACACCCCGGAGACACCGCCGGTGTGCAGCACGCCTTCGAAATGATCGACGCGGTGCTGCACCTCGATCATTTCGCCAAGGAACCGCCGCGCGCGGATGCGATCGAGGTCTTCCATACAGTAGCCCAGGTGCGGGTCCGCGCGGGCCTACGGGTCGGGCTCGACGCTTGCCACGACGTGCAGCTCGAACCGGACCTCGACCACCTGAATTTCCAGCTGCTGCCGGCCGGCTCGCCCCTGATACGGGTACAGCCGGACACCGACGCGCCACTCGAGGCGATTGCCGAGGACGGCACGCCGGTCACCGAAGACTATCTGGAACGCGTAGGGACGGACATCCGGTTGAAACGCGCGTCGATGCCCTCAATGCTGACCCTGGACACACGGGTGATCGCCCAGGACTGTCTGTGCTACCTGATGGAGCCGCTCGCACTGCCGGAACACCCGGACGAGGCAGCCGAGTAGCCCGAACGGTTATCCCGCGAAGCGGCGTCAGGCGTCGCGTTCCACGCGTTCCAGCACCTGGGCGACATGATCGCCCTTGCGGTAGTTGGGCAGGTCACGCTGCATGTCCTCCAGCGCCTGGTCGCGCTCCTCTTCGCTGGCGTACCAGCGATATGCCTCCCAGTCCGGGCCGAGCAGGTGCGGCATGCTCATGGTGCTCCCTTCGGGCAGGCGAATTCGAATGCCGTAACGTTTCATGGGCTCCAGAAATACCAGTCAGGGTCGGGGGGCGGGGCCGTCCAGCGCCAAAGCGGCGGCGCACTCCGCGAGACCCGCGAACCTTCACCGTTTGCCCATCCCCTGTCAAGGCAATCACCTCCCGACAGGGCGAGGGGCTGCCGTACCCGACCCCGGGCGGAAGACGCGCCCGGGCCGGCGGATGCTCGGCGAACACGCCGCCCTATGGCTCCACCGGCAGCCCCGCGGCCGCCCATTCCGGATAACCGCCCTCCAGCCGCCGCGCCTGATAGCCGGACTCGCGCAGGCGTGCGACCGCATCGAAGGCCAGCGCGCAATACGGGCCGCGACAATAGGCAATCACCTCGCGCTCCGTCGGCAACTGCTCCAGGTAGTCTTCAAGCTTCGACAACGGCACGTTGACGGCCCCGACCAGATGCCCCGCCGCGAACTCCTCGGGCGGACGCACGTCGATCAGGCTGACCTCGCCTTGCGGGATCCGGCGCGCAAGATTCTCCGGCGACACTCCTTCCAGCGAATCCTTCGGCCCCAGATGGTCCGCCACCAGCTGACGCACCTCCGCGACCTGCTCCGTCGCCAGGTCCTGGATGGCATCAAACAGGTAAACCACCGCATCCGCATCCGACAACCGGTAGAAGATGCGCTGGCCCTGACGCCGGGTACGTACCAGTCCGGCCTGGCGCAGGATCTGCAAATGCTGGGAAGTATTGGCTACCGACAGGCCACTCGCCGCCGCGAGCGCCTCAACGCTGCGCTCGCCCTGGGCAAGCAGCTCGATCAGCTCCAGGCGTCGGCCACTGGCAAACGCCTTGCCAATCCCGGCGAACTGGGCAAACAGATCCTGCTTGAAACTCATCGGCGCTCCGGCAATGTCATCCGTGCAATCCGCGCATCATCCCCGGATCCCATGGGGAATGGGGATATTATGCACGAACCGCACCATCGCCGGGATTCGCCACCGTCGAACACTGAAACCCGATACGGAAAGAGGCGGCCTCAGTGAGGCCTCTCTTTTGCAACAAGGTGGCGGTGCTGGAGAGAAATCCGGCGATGGCGCCGCACAACCACAACATGCACAACACCGAATGGCAGGCAGGAGGTTCGGGGAAATAGCGTTCACCGAGGACATGAACCGCAAGTCCTGGTGGGCTCTCAGCACCGTTCCGGGCTATCCGGAACAGGAAAGCCACCCCGCGAATCCGCCGATTGGCCCTTCGGGTAAGATGAATGCTCGAGCTACTGCGACGAATCCCTTCCCGTACTGGGCTTTCTATCATTCAATACAGTGTTTGAATGATAGCATTGCGGTTTTTCTCGCCGAACCTTTTCGATGACTACGCATACCGTTGAATGGCCGCCCCCTGTGAGCTTCCCGCGCCTCCAGCGCAGTCGGCAGATATCGACCGTGCAAATCAACCTCGGATATATCTGCAATCAGACCTGCTTTCACTGCCACGTGAATGCCGGGCCCAATCGTCGCGAAGTGATGGACCTCGGTACGCTCGAGGCCGTCATCGATGCAGCCCAACGCCTCGGGGCCCGCGAGCTTGACCTGACCGGGGGTGCTCCGGAACTCAACCCCGGGTTTCGCTGGTTGCTGGAGGAGGCGAGTCGACGAGGCTTTAGCCTGATCGACCGCTGCAACCTGACCATCCTGACTGAACCGGGGCAGGAAGACCTGGCCGCCCTGCTGGCTCGCCACCGGGTCCGGGTAGTTGCCTCGCTTCCATGCTACCAACCGCAGAACGTCGACCGGCAGCGCGGCGATGGCGTGTTCGGACGCAGCATCGAGGGCCTGCGCCAGCTGAACCGACTCGGTTATGGGGATCCCGACAGTGGTCGAGTGCTGGACCTCGTCTACAACCCCCTGGGTGCGGACCTGCCGCCGCCGCAACAGGAACTTGAGTCCGCTTATCACGAGTCCCTGGACAGGGCCTTCGGTGTCCGCTTCAACCACCTCCTGGCGATGGCCAACATGCCGATCAACCGCTTCGCCAAACAGTTGCGGCGCACCGGCCAGCTGGAAGCCTACATGGAGCAGCTGCGTTCGGCCCACAGCGACCACAACCTGGGGGGCGTGATGTGCCGCCAGCTGATCAGTGTTGACTGGCGGGGCCACGTCTACGACTGTGATTTCAATCAGATGCTGGGTCTTCCGCTGGGCGGAACCGGCCGCCCGGTCCATGTCAGCGACCTCACGGCCGCAGGGCTGGACGGGGCCGGGATCGCCACCGCGGATCACTGCTACGGCTGCACCGCCGGGCAAGGATCAAGCTGCACGGGCGCACTGTAGTGCTTGCGGGCCCGTAACATCGCTCGGAACACGCGGAGTCGCAACCTCGAAAGTGACGTGAAACAGGAAGGGTGTCAGGGCTCCACCGGCAGCCCCGCCGCTGCCCACTCGGGATAGCCGCCCTCCAGCCGCCGCGCCTGGTAGCCCGCCTCACGCATACGCGCCACCGCATCGTAGGCGAGGGCGCAGTATGGACCCCGACAGTAGGTAACCACCTCGCGGTCTGGAGGCAACCCTTCAAGGAAGGCGTTCAGATCCGGGAGAGGCACATTCACGGCCCCGAGCAGATGACCCGAAGCAAACTCTTCTGGCGGACGCACATCCACCAGCAACGCATCTCCGGTACCCATACGCGCAGCCACATCTTCGGCCGGGATACCCTCCAGCGGGTCCTTTTTCTGCAGGTTCTCGTGGACCAGTTGTCGGGCCTCGGCCACCTGCTCCATCGCAAGCGCCTGGATCGCATCGAACAGTCGCACGACCGCATCGGCATCCGACAAGCGATAAAAGATACGCTGGCGTTCGCGACGGGTCTTGACCAGTCCAGCCTGCCGCAGTATCTGCAAATGCTGGGAAGTATTGGCGACCGAAAGGCCGCTGGTCTCGGCCAGCGCCTCGACGCTGCGTTCACCCTGCGCCAGCAGTTCAATCAACTCCAGACGACGGCCGTTGGCAAACGCCTTTCCGATCCGGGCGAACTGGCTGAACAAATCCTGTTTGAATCCCATGCGAATCCAGTTACGGGGCATCAAGTGGCTACCACTGCAAGCATATAGGCTGAATATGCTCGCTGCGACCGTCTGTGAGTGCGTCCATTCACAATGACTTATACACAAACCCGCTATTGACCCCGCAAGACCAAAATGCCAGCCTTCAAATGAGTACTTGATAGTCACCCATGCGGAGGCCTTGTGTACAAGGGCTGGCATCACATCGCGAATGAGCTTCCCCGCCTGTTCGACGAGGTCAAGGAAGGCACTCCGGACGTTGCCAAGCACTTTGCGGGCCTGGCCAGGGCCGCCAGCTCGGACGGAGCGCTGAAACACCGGGACAAGGAACTGATCGCGCTGGCCATCAGCATTGCCGTCCGCTGTGAAGGTTGTATCGCCCTGCACGCTCGGGCTGCCGCGCGCGCCGGCGCCACACGAAAAGAGGTCCTGGAAACCGTCGGCATGGCCACCTATATGGGCGGCGGCCCCGCATTCGGCTACGGGGCGCAGGCCGTCGAGGCCTCCAATCAGTTCCAGGATCGCTCCCGCTAGGGAAGGCTGCAAGCCATGACCGCCCATTTCCCGGACACACCTCGCGCTGCGATGCAGGCTCCCACTGGCGAGTTGTGGCCCGGTGCGCGCTATGCGCGACTGGTCGAGGCCCTGCACGAATGGATCGGCAGGGATATCCATGTCTCCCTGCTCTCGTTCAACGGGGCGTTTCGCAAAGAGGCCGATCCCTATCGTCTCCAGGCAATCGTCCGCTTCCCCAGTCCGCGCAGCCACCCGTTTCCGCCCAAACGGGTCTACCCACATATGCTGGTGCTCGAATCCCTCCGGCCCGAGGGATGGCCCGATGCCTTTTGGCAAAACGGGGTCTACCACGGAGGTGCGGTCAACCTGGCCCATGTCGGCAGCATCACCACCCGGGCCTTCCCGCAGGCCGACAGCGATTGGCTGTTCGCGAACCTGGATCTGCTCTCGCGCTATTATGGTCGCCCGGGGCTAAGCCTGGTGGAACAGGGTCTGGTCCCCGCCGATGTCACGCACCTGGAGGCGCAAACGCTGTGGCTGGACCCCGCGGAACAGCATCACCTCGAGACGTGGCTCCCGGCAGGTCAGTGAATCCCGACCGGAAACCATCGGCCCCATGAACGATCGCGACCATCCGGCACCGGGGGCCCCGGACTCCCCCGCCCAGTACGAGGCGTGGTACGCAGCGCCCCGGGGGGCGTGGATCGCCGAGCGTGAGTACCGGCTGCTGAACCGGCTGCTGCAGCCGGAACCGGGCACCACGCTGCTGGACGTCGGGGCAGGCACGGGGCATTTCGCGCGCCGTCACGCCGCCGACGGATTGCAGGTGACCGGGCTGGATCCCGACCGAACATCACTGCTTCACGCACACGATCTGGCGCCCGAGCTGACCTGGCTGGCCGGAGATGCGCAGGCGCTGCCATTCGCAGACCGGAGCTTCGACTACTGCGGGGCAGTCGCCAGCCTGTGTTTCGTGCCGGATCCCGTCCGGGCGCTGCAGGAGATGTGGCGGGTGGCGCGGCACGGAGTCGTGCTCGGTCTGCTGCACCAACCCAGCCGTCTGCACCGGCTAAAGGCCGGCCGGGGCGGCTACCGGGGTGCCCGCTGGGATCATCGACGTGCGGTTGCCGGGTGGTTCCAGGACCTCCCCGGCAACCCGCAACCACGGTTCGGCTGGGCCGTCTTTCTGCCCGGCGGCGGTCTCATCGCACGCCGACTCGAACCGATCATCCCGGCCCGCCTGCCGCTGGGCGGCTTCATGGCCGTGGCGGCCCATCACTGAACCCACCGCAAGCCACCACCGGTGACCGAAAGCGTATCCTTGCCCGTCCTGACCGCGCTGCTGTTCGGCCTGGCGGCCCTGACCTTCGCGGTCGCCCCGCGCGCACGCAGTCCCGAGGGGTTCTTCGGCGGTTGCGACCACGCCGGACGGCCGCCGGGCATATGGACCCTGGCACTATCCCAGGTAACCACCTGGGTCTTCGCCCGATCGCTGATGAACGCGGCGATCCTCGGCTACCTGTTCGGCCTGACCGGGGTATTGGCCTACACCGCCTACTACGGCTCCTTCCTGAGCGGTGCCTGGATCGTCGACCGCCTGCGCTTCCGGCATGGCGCCCGCAATGTCCAGAGTTTCCTGCACGAGCGTCTTGGCCGCGCCGGCAGCATCAGTTACAACCTGCTGGTCTCCCTGCGGCTGCTGACCGAGGTGTTTGCGAACCTGCTGGTGGTCGACCTCCTGTTCGGCGCGGCTGGAGGGGGCGCCTGGATGCTGGCCATCGCCCTGGTCACCGGTCTGACGCTTGCCTACTCGATGGCCGGTGGTCTGCACGCGGCACTGCGTACGGACGTGCTGCAGTTCGCGCTGCTGGCCGCCGCCATCGCCGGCCTGCTGTGGATGCTTGGCTGGCATCCGCAGTTCGCTCCGCTGGAGCTGGCGGGCTTCGAATGGGCCCTCGACAACCCCGGGTGGCTGCTCCTGATGGTCGCGTTACTGCAAGTACTCAGCTATCCGATGCACGACCCGGTGATGATGGACCGCGGATTTCTCGCCGACCGACGTACCACCCGGCGCGGCTTCCTGCATGCCTTCTGGATCTCGGCTGCGCTGATCCTCGCCTTTGGGCTGCTCGGCATCTTTGCCGGCATTCACCGCGGCGGCGGCGAGGAACTGCTGGAGACCCTGACCCGGCTGCTCGGCCCCGCGGCGGCCCTGATGCTGGGCGCGGCACTGGTGGTCTCGGCCGCTTCGACCCTGGACTCCACCTTCTCCAGTGCGGCCAAGCTCGCGGTGGTCGACATGGGGCTGGGACACCGCTCGACCCGTAACGGGCGTGTGGCGATGCTCGGGTTTGCGTTGGGCGGTCTGTTCCTGGTTCTGGTTGGCACCGACGATCTGTTCGCCGCGGTCGCGGTCAGCGGCACGGCCTCGCTTTTTCTGACCCCGGTCATCGTCTATGTGGTCGGACTGAACCGCGACATCGCCCCACGCGCCTATGTCGGCAACGTGATCGCGTCCCTTGGCGGCGCGACCCTGTACTTCCTGGAGGACTCGGGTTACCTCGGCTGGATCGGGGCCCTCAGCGGGCTCGAGCACAGCTACGCCAAACTCTTGCTGGTCACCCTTTGTGTGCTGGGATGGGGCATGCTCACCTGCGGTATCGACTCGCGCCGCCGGGGTGCCACACCATGAGTCAGAACCCGAACGTCCCGGGTCGGCAGTGCCCGCTGGCCTACCGCACCCAGGCCTGCCGGCTGGCCACCCTCGAACCGCTGAAGGCGGAGACTTTCTACGTGGTCGGCGGCCTGTACGGCAACCGCTCGGCCCTGGCCGCGATCCTTCGCCTGCGCCGCCGCGAGGCACGCGCCGGGCTACCCCTGCCACGACTGGTGTTCAACGGTGACTTTCACTGGTTTGATGCCGACCCCAACGCCTTCGCACGGCTGCAGCGGGTGGTCGACCGGCACGATGCGGTCCTCGGCAACGTGGAGATGGAACTGCTGGACCCGCAACCGGGCGCGGGCTGTGGCTGTGCCTACCCGGATTTTGTCGATGACGCCACAGTGCAACGCTCCAATGCCATCATCGAGCGCCTGCGCACCGCCGCCCGTCAGGCGGACCGGCGCCATGGCAGTCTGCAAAACCTGCACACCCGCCCGAAGATGCTGCGCCTGAAGGTGGACAGCGCATCGATCGGGATCGTGCACGGCGACCCGGACAGCCTGGCCGGCTGGGGCCTGGCCATCGAGCGCATGCCACCATCCGGCCAGACCCACCCCGAGCTCGACCACTGGTTCCATGAGACGCAGGTCGACATCCTCGCCTGCACGCACACCTGTACCGCCTACCTGCAATCCCTGGTGGCGGCGGACCGCCCGCGCGCAGTCATCAACAACGGGGCCGCCGGGATGCCCAACTTCCGCGATGATCCACGCGGCGTGATCACCCGCATCTCGCGGCATCCATCCCCCGATGCGCGCCTGTACGGCACCCGGATCGGCGGCATACACTGCGATGCGCTGGGCGTCGAATGGTCACGCAGCCGCTGGCTGGAGGCCTTCTTCGACCGTATCTGGGCGGCCGACAGCCCCGCTAGCCGCTCCTACCGGGAGCGTATCCTGTGTGGTCCCGACCACGACCTCGAACGCGCCTGCCGCGCGTAACAACCTCCAGGCGCAACCAGCGTAACGGTCCACTCCTTCCCGGTGGCCGATGACCGAACTGCGTCACCGGGCCAATCGGCCTTCAGTTCGCCGGATCGCGAGGCTCGGGCGGGCCGAACACGGCATTGCCGAGCCGGACATGCCATGCGGCGGCCTGCCCCTGGATGACGAAACCGAGGGCGACCGTCAGGTTGCGCGTCACCGTCCCGGAGACCAGCCCGGCCAGTAACAGTCCCGAAGCCAGCCAGGGCTGATCAAGGAAGTCACGATCAATCTCCGGCCCGCTGACGGTTCCCCGAGCGCTGCAGCCAGAACGTCACAGCGGCGGTGATCAGCACGAAGGGCAGGACGAAGAGGTTGAGCCCGACCCATTCGAGGTGGTGAAGCAACACCCCGGCCAGCAGGGATCCGGCCGCGACCAGCCCGAAGACCGTGAGGTCGTTGACCCCCTGCACCTTCCCGCGCTCGGCCACGCTGTGCGTAGTGGTCAGCAGATTGCTGCCGCCGATAAACAGGAAGTTCCAACCCACGCCCAGCAGCACCAGCGCGATCCAGTAGTGGGGCAGGGTCTCTCCGGCGATCGCGGTGAGCGCCGAGACCACCAGCAGCGCCGCCCCCGCCTGCAGGACGCGCAGCACCCCGAAGCGCGCAATCAGCCCGCCGGTAACAAACGAGGGCGCGAACATTCCGAGCACGTGCCACTGCATCACGAACGCGGTCTGGTCCATGCCGAAACCGGATTCGCGCATGGCCAGGGGGGTCGCGGTCATGACCAGGATCATCACCGCATAGCCCACCGCGGCCGCCACCAGGGCGACCACGAACGCCGGCTGTGACGCGATCCGCGGGAGGCGCCGCTGTTCGCCGCCGGTGGCTTCACCGACCGCAGGCACCTTCAGGTACCCGACCAGAAAAGCCGCCACTAGCGCCAGCCCGGTCAGGACCGCGTAGGGTCCGGCCTCCGGTGCACCCGGCAGCAGCATTCCCTGACTCAGGTGGGCATTCCAGGGTCCGACGAACGCCGCCACCACACCACCCGCCATCACCAGCGAAATGGCCCGGGGACGAAACGCCTCACTGGCCACGTCGGCTGCGGCGAACCGGTAGTACATCGCGAACGCTTGGTAGACCCCGAGCAGCAGGTTACCGAAGGTGAACAGCCAGAAGGATTCGAACACGACCCCGGTGGTGGCTACCGCCGCACCGACGGCGCCACCGACCAGGGTGCCGACCAGGAACCCGAGCCGACGCCCGACGCGCTTCATGAACAGCGAGGCCGGCAGCGTGGTGACCACCGTCCCGACCATCATCGCCGCCACCGGAAGGGTCGCCAGCCCGGGTGTCGGTGCCAGTCCCGCACCCACCACGCCGCTCAGGGTCATCACCGAGACCGCGGCGATCAGGAACAGGGCCTGGCTCACCGCCAGGATCAGGACATTGCTGCGTTCGTGCACGGCGTGCGGGGTGCTCATAGCGTCTCCGAGGTTTGCCGAACCCGTACCACGCGGGTGAGCATCTGGTCCATTTCAATCAGTAATAGTATTCAATCGAAGTATTGATGAGATGTCCAGGGGGTTGCCTGCGAACCGGAGAGCGCTGGACAGGGAACAACCCCTTGACAATCGGAAAGAGGATGTCTAGTTTTGTCTTCAACTAGTCGATTGAACAATAGCAAGAGGTGAGCTGTGCAGCCAGCAACGCTCATCCTCCGGGACCACGCCGACAGCGACTCGGCCAGCAGCCGGCGCTCGGATGGCCGAGGATCGCGAAATCCGGATATTCCTGCTTGATCGCGGGGTGACCCTGGCACAAGGCAGCGACGCCTCCTGCCAGCTTCTGCACGAACTCATTGAACCGGGGCCTCGGTACGCGCCTGCGGTCTCTGCCTGGACCGTCACGGTATTTCCGAATCCCGCCTCCCTACGGGCATCCAGCGCAGCTCAATGAAGGAATTGGCGCATTGGTGTACCGATTCGCAGGTCTTTCTGGCCTGAAATACTGGAAGTGCAACCCGTTCGGGTAGGACCCGAGCATCAATACGAGGTAACTCATCATGGTGGACTGGTTCATGGAACAAGAGCCGATCATCCGGATCGGATTCCTGCTGGGGATGGTAACCGTCATGGCGTTGTGGGAAGTGATGGCACCCCGCCGCGCCCTGACCGTGGGCAAGGCCTACCGCTGGGCAAATAACTGGGGGGTCGTGGTCACGGGAACGCTCCTGACCCGCGTGATCTTTCCGGCCGGGGCCGTGGGCCTGGCCTTCTTCGTAGAGAGCCAGGGCTGGGGTCTGCTACAGGTACTCGAACTGCCGTTCTGGCTGGCGGTGGTGATCGCGATCGTGGTGCTGGATTTCGCGGTCTGGGCTCAGCACATCATGTTCCACGCGATCCCGGCGCTGTGGCGCCTTCACCGCATGCACCACGCGGACCTGGACTTCGATCTGACCACCGGGCTGCGTTTCCATCCAATCGAGATCATCCTCTCGTTCGGGATCAAGGCGATGGTGATCGTGGCGCTAGGGGCGCCGGTACTGGCGGTGCTGTTCTTTGAAATCATTCTCAGCTCGCTGGCGCTGTTCAACCACTCCAACGTGCGCATCCCGACAGCGATCGACCGTTTCCTGCGGCTGTTCATCGTTACCCCGGACTTCCACCGGGTGCACCACTCCTGGTACCCGCACGAGACCAACTCGAACTTCGGCTTCAACCTGTCTCTGTGGGACCGCGCCTTCGGCACCTATCACGCCCAGCCGCAGGACGGGCACGAAGGCATGACCATCGGCATCAACCAGTTCCGCGACCCAAGCTGGGAGCGTCTGGACAAGATGCTGATCCAGCCGTTCGTCGGACCCGCAGACAGCTATCCACTGAACCGGCGCCCGGAGACCGCTGACGAGGGCGAAAGCGTCGTGCGCAAAGCCAGTGCGGGCGGCCAGCGAGCGGGGGTGAAATGATGCGCTTGCCATGGCTGAAACTCCTCGCCGGACTGGGGCTGGTGGCCGGAATTCTGCTCGCGGTCCAGTACCGCGAGCACCTGGATCCGGCGACGCTGGAGGAGTGGATCGGCGGGTTCGGGGTAACCGCCCCGCTGGTGTTCATCGGCGCCTATGCCGTGGCCTCGATCCTGTTCCTGCCCGGCATGGTGATGACGCTCGCGGGCGGGGCGCTGTTCGGGCCCGTCTGGGGCACCCTGATCAACCTGATCGGGGCCACCCTCGGGGCCACACTGGCCTTCCTGATCGCCCGCTATCTGGGCGCCGACTGGGTCACCCGCCGGCTGGGCGGCCGCCTGAAGCAAGTGGTAACCGGGGTGGAGGCCGAGGGCTGGCGCTTTGTCGCCTTCGTGCGGCTGGTACCCCTGTTCCCCTACAACGTCCTGAACTATGCCCTGGGGCTGACCCGAATCCGCCTGCTCGCCTATGTGCTTGCCACCTTCATCTGCATGGCTCCAGGCGCACTGGCCTACACCTACGTGGGTTATGCCGGGCGCCAGGCAATCGCCGGCGGCGAGGCCGCGATCCAGACCGGCCTGATCGCGCTCGGCCTGCTGGCGCTGGTCGCCTTCCTGCCCCGGCTGGTCAAGCGGCTGCGGGGCCCGTCGGAATGGCTGACGGTCGGCGAACTCGCCGAGCGCCTGCGTGAGGACAACGCACCGCTGGTGGTGGATGTACGCACGCCGGAGGAATTCACCGGCGGTTTGGGCCATATAGCGGGGGCGTTGAATATCCCGCTCGATCGGCTCGAGGACGAACTCGAGCAACTGCCTGCGGATCGGCCACTCGCACTGGTTTGCCGTACGGACAAGCGCTCAAAGAATGCCGCTCGCCTGCTGCGCGCCCACGGATTCGGCGACGTCGCCGTGGTGCGAAAGGGCATGACTGCCTGGGCTGAATCCGGGGACCTAGTCAGTCCGAAATCCGCGACCGACTCCACAACAGACGCGCCGCACACCCCGAACTCCGGAGGATAGTCGCATGGCCTCAAAGACCCGCAATCCGATCTCCATTCTCGCCGTGATCACCCTGCTGCTGGCGATCGCCGCCGTGGGGACACTGGCCACTGCCGCCGTAGGTACACGCTCCGACTGGTGGCACTTCACCACCGGTCTGGACGTGGCCACCTGGGCCTTCTACCTCGCGATCGCCGCGACGCTCGCGGGCCTGGGTGGCTTCTACACCGCGCGGCCCGCCGGATGCCGCAGTGGCATCAGCCTGGTGATCGCGGGCTTGATCCTGTCCGTACCCCTGGTCGCGGCCGGTATTCATTTCGAGTACGCGGCCAAAGCCTATCCGCCGATCAACGACATCACCACCGATCCGGACGATCCGCCCACGTTCTGGGAAGTCCCCGACCCCGAGGCCTACCCGGGGGGCGAGTCGGCCGAACTGCAGCGTGAGGGATATCCCGACATCCAGCCACTGATCGTGGAGCACGACCCGGACACCGTCTTCGAACAGGCCGAGGCACTGGCCCGGGAACACGGTTGGGAGATCGTGTCAGCCATGAACGGCGAACTGGAGGCCATCGACACAACCTTCCTGTTCGGCTTCGAGGACTATGTAATGGTTCGCGTACAGCCGGAAGACGACGGAACCCGTGTGGATATGCGCTCTTACTCGCGTCTCGGGCAGATTGACCGGGGCGTGAACGCCAAACGGATCCGGGCCTTCCTGGCGGACCTGGAAAGCAGCCTCTGAGCAACGGTGTTGCGGGAGCCGTGACGCCCCGCAACACCGCCCCATCGTAGAATTAACAACATGAGTGCCACCCGTTCCCTTCCGCAGCCCGCCACAACTGCACCCGAACTCATCAGCATCATCATTCCCGCCCTGAACGAAGAAGCGGCCCTGCCGGCGCTGCTTGCCGATCTCCAGGACTGGCCACACTGCGAGCGTCTCGTGGTAGATGGTGGCTCCCGGGACACCACGGTCGAACGTGCCCGCGCGGTCGGAGCCCGAGTCCTGGATTCCGTACCCGGGCGCGCCTTGCAGATGAACCGTGGCGCCCTTGAGGCCCGTGGTGACTGGCTACTGTTCCTGCACGCGGATTCCCGTCTCCCGGATGCACAGGCTGCGTTGCATGCGATCCACTCGCTCAGACGACAGAGTGGCATCTGGGGCTGTTTCAAGGTCGCCCTGTCCGGGCGAAACCCTGCGTTCCGGATCATCGAGCGCATGATGAACCTGCGGGTCTGCAGCACCGGCATGGCCACCGGTGACCATGGACTCCTCGTTCGGACCGATGTCTTCCGCGCCCTCGGCGGCTTTCCGGAAACTGCGCTAATGGAAGACCTCGCCCTGGCCCGAAAACTGCGCGCGAAGGCGGGTCGCCCGCATTGCCTGCCAGCGTGTCTGGTCACCTCGTCACGCCGATGGGAAGAAGGCGGGATCCTGCGCACCGTACTGCTGATGTGGCGCCTGCGTCTGGCCTGGTGGCGCGGGGCGGACCCGGCCGCACTGGCGACGCGCTACCGGAGCCACCACAATGCCTGAACCCTGCCGTGTCGTGATCTTCGCGCGCACCCCGGAGCCTGGACGGGTCAAGACCCGCCTGATCCCGGCCCTGGGTAAAAGGGGCGCCTGCCTCCTTCACCAGCGCATGGTGATCCAGATCGCAGAACAGGCTCGCGCCGCATTTCCGGGCGGACGGATCGAACTCTGGGTAACACCAGATCCCGACCATTTGTTTCTGCTGGCACTAGCCCGGCGCCTCAATCTTGAATTGCATCGCCAGGCCCCGCGTCCCGGCCACCCCGATGATCTTGGCGAACGCATGGCCACAGCCCTGAACGCAGGACCATGGCCAGCGATGGTGGTCGGCAGCGATGCTCCACAACTGGATGCCGGGCGGCTGCGACAACTGGAAGAATATCTGCAATACCCCGACTGCGAGGCCGCCATCGTGCCCGCGACAGACGGCGGCTATGTCGCGCTGGCTGCGCGACAGCCGGTAGCCCTGTTCGAAAGGATCGCATGGGGCACCGGTGAGGTGCTGGAGCAAACACTGGCACGCGCCCACAGACAGGGGATCCGAGTCCGGCTCACACCCGCCCTGCCGGATATCGACCGCCCCGGCGACCTTTCGCACTGCCCACCGGCCCTGCTCAAAGGACTGGCGATCCACGAACCATAATCCGGCTCGAAGTCTGCGGATCCCAACGAAGTGGTCACCGCCCCCCTGCTTGAGAAACATACTCGTCGCCGGATCAGCGTAGCTGTCAGGGCAGCGTGGTTTCCGCTCGGCGGTGGCGTCCTTGCTCCAGCCATACGCGCCAATCGCCGAGGGGAGTAATATCCTCGGCGCCTTGGGTCGCGCTTGCCTCGCAGACGAACCCGGCCACTTCACGTCCGTCTGCCAGACGCACCCGCCCGATCCCCAATGGAGCGGGGATCGAGGCCACGAAGGAGCCAAAGCGATCGCTCGGCACATCCCAGACCTCAAGGCGAATCGATTGCCCTCCCGTCCCGACATGCAGTAGCCCCGGACGCGACGGCGGCCCGCCGGGCAGGGCATAGAACCGGTATTCCGGAGCCGTTCGCGCCGCCTCGCGAAAACGCGCCTGGCGTTCTTCGAGCTGGTGACTCAATGGCAGTCCACGCATATGCGCACCGCAGACGGCCACCGGAATGCTGTGTCCGTGCCGCACCCGAATCGACGGCTCCTCGGGCATGGGATTGGCCGTCGCACCCATTGGGAGCTCCTGCGCACCATGCAGCCGATCGGCGATGGCCAGGAGGTCCTCGTCGTAGAACGACGGCGCGAACAACGTGACGCCAAAGGGAAGCCCATCGGGCTGAAACCCTGCAGGCACGGCCACCGCGCTGAAGTCCAGCAGGTTCATGAAGTTGGTGTAGTAGCCCAGATCACTGTTGCGAGCGACCGGGTCGGCCGCGACTTCTTCAATGGTGTAAATCGTGCCTGCTGTAGGCGTGATCACCAAGTCGACCTCCGACCAGAGTGCTTCCGTACGCCGACGCAGCGTCTGCAAACGATACTGGGCTGCAAAGGCATCAGCCGCCAGGGGTGTCGCCCCTCCTTGGATGATCTCGCGCGTAACCCCAAAAAGCGATTCCGGCTGACGCTCGACGAACTCGCGGATCGCGGCGTAGCGTTCGGCCACCCAGGGCCCTTCGTACAGCAGGCGGGCGGCCTCCAGGAAGGGCTCAAAGTCCACTTCCATCGGCGCGCCTCCCAGCTGCTGCAGACGCTCCACGGCGCGCTCGAACAGCGTCGCCCCGGCCTGATTGCCGAAGTACTCAAGCTGATCGCGGCGCGGAACTCCAAAGCGGAAATAGTCTGGCGCGATCGTCGCGTGGCCTAATTCGGGCACTCGATCCGGGCGCGCATAGGCGTCCTGCTCATCGTAGCGGGCCGACACCTCCAGTACCCGTTGGGCGTCAGCCGCGGTGGCAGCAAAGATCGAAATGGTATCCAGGGTCCGACAGGCGGGTACCACGCCACGCGCACTCAGGAGCCCACGGGTGGGCTTGAGACCAACGAGATTGTTGAGGGCTGCCGGGACACGGCCGGATCCGGCCGTGTCCGTTCCCAGCGCAAACGCGACCTGACCGAGCGCGACGGCGACCGCCGATCCGGAACTCGAACCACCCGCAATGTAGAGGGGGTCAAAGGCATTGCCGCAAGCGCCGTAGGGCGAACGGGTGCCGACCAGCCCGGTCGCGAACTGATCCAGATTGGTCTTGCCCACCGGAATCGCTCCGGCATCAATCAGACATTGCACGACAAAAGCGGACTCTTCCGGTACGTAACTGTAATCGGGACAGCCAGCAGTAGTAGGGATCCCGGCCAAGTCGATGTTGTCCTTGATCGCAAACGGAACCCCGTACAAGGGGCGGTCTCCCGGATCCACGCCGTCCAGGCGCGCCAAATAGGGCTCGAGTTGTTCATCGTCGAGCACCGTAATCCAGATGTTGCGGTCGTCCCCGCCGCGAACCACGGCCATGGTTTCCGCAATATGCCTGCGCAGACTCCGACGACCGCCACGGTAGTCGTCCAGAAGCTTTGTGAGTGTTGGCATTTTGATACCTCTTGGTCGTTACCTTTCGAGTTGGAGATGATTGGGTTAGAAGATGGAGGGCTCGGCAAAGGAGCGTTCCTGCTGGAGGGTCGTTATCACCCATCCGGCGCAAGCACGACCAAGAGCTGCCCCGGGCGGACCTGTTCGCCTTCCCGGCACAACACCTGGCGAACGGTCCCGGCCATCTCGGCCACCATGGGGATTTCCATCTTCATGGACTCGAGCACCAAGAGCGTCTGCTCCTCTTCCACCCGATCACCCACCTTCACGTCCAGCGCCCAGACGCTGCCGTGGATATGGCTTTCGACCGCGTGCTCACCCTCTTCCAGTTCCACCGCATCCGACTCGGCGACCGGCTCGGCGTCGGCCTCGTAGTGGGCCTGCCCGGTCTCGATCCAGCGTTGACGCTCGGCCTCGAATGCCGCCTGCTGGCGGGTCTTGAAGGTGTCGATGCTTTCGCGGTTGGACGCAATGAAGTCGTTGTACCGCTTGAGGGAGAACGTGGTTTCCTCAACGTCGATACGAAGGCCGCCTTTCGGGAAAGCGTCGCGCATGGCCAGCAGTTTCTGCTCGCTGACCTCGTAGAAGCGAATCTGATCGAAAAAGCGCAGCAACCAGGGCTGCTGGAATTCCGGCGTAACCTTGTAGCGGTTCCAGATCTGTAACGTGCGCCCCACGAACTGGTAACCACCCGGGCCTTCCATACCGTAGATGCACATGTAGGAACCGCCGATGCCCACCGCGTTCTCGGGCGTCCAGGTCCGCGCGGGGTTGTACTTGGTCGTCACCAGCCGGTGGCGCGGGTCCACCGGCGTCGCCAGCGGTGCCGAAAGATAGACATCCCCCAGGCCCATGACCAGATACGAGGCGTCGTACACGATCCGCTTGACCTCGGCTTCGCTTGCAAGGCCATTGATCCGACGAATGAACTCGATATTGCGCGGGCACCATGGCGCATCGCTCCGAACCGACTGCATGTACTTGCGCGTCGCCAACTGCGTCTGGCTGTCATCCCAGGCCAGCGGCAGGTGCACGATTCGGGACGGCAATTCAGCCTCGGACAGGTCCTTGAGTTCACGCTCGGCCTGCTCCAGCAGCTGCATAAGGCGATCCAGCGGCAACTGCGAGGGCTCATAGTGAATCTGCAGGCTGCGCACGCCCGGCGTCATTTCGGTGATGCCCGTGATTGACTGCTCGGTCAGCCATTCCAGCAAAGCCTGGACACGGAAACGAAGGTTGAGATCCAGCTCGATCGGACCGTATTCCACCAGCAGGTACTTGTCCCCGGCAGGGCGGTAGGTCACCCCCAACGGGTGGCCGCCACCGCTTTCCTCCTTGAGGATCGGCGTCGTGATGCGGGCCACTGGTTCGATACGACTCTCCACGGGCCGCAAAGTCCGTATGACGGCCTCCTGTTCGGATTCGAGACGATTCGCATCGGCCAGCGAAACCGGCACAAAACGCACCGTATCGCCAGGCCGGACCTGACCGATCTTCCAAAGGTCAGCAGCGGTGATCGTTGCGGGACACACAAATCCGCCCAGGCTCGGGCCGTCCGGGCCGAGGATCACCGGCATGTCGCCGGTAAAGTCGATGGTGCCGATCGCGTATGCATTGTCGTGGATGTTGGAGGGATGGAGACCCGCTTCTCCACCATCCTCCCGAGCCCACTGAGGTTTGGGCCCCACCAGACGCACACCGGTTCGACTGGAGTTGTAGTGGACTTCCCAGTCAGCCCCAAAGAACGTCTCGATATCCTCCGGGGTGAAGAAGTCGGGGGCCCCGTGAGGACCGTAAATCGTGCGGATCAGCCAGTGGTGTCCGTATTCGGGAATGACCTCCACCCCCGGGTTAGAGGGCCTTTCGCTACCAGGCGGGCCGATGTGCAGTACATCGCCGGCCTGCAAGGCACGCGCACCATGCCCGCCCATCTGACCCAGCGTAAACGTCGCGCGACTTCCCATGTGCAACGGAACATCGATACCACCGGCAATCAGCAAATAGGCTCGGGTCCCTGCCTGTTGTACCGAGCCCAGCTTAAGGGTCTGCCCCGCCCTGACCGCGATGGGCTTCCAGAACACGGCCGGCTCGCCATCGATACGAGCCTGCATGGCAGCACCGGTCAGGGCAATGACAGCGTCGGTGTTGAAGCGCAGGGTCGGGCCGGTCACGGTCAACTCCAGGCCAGCCGCCTCCTCGTCATTACCGACAATCCGGTTGCCAAGACGGAAGGCAAGGCTGTCCATCGGCCCCGAGGGCGGGACACCAATGTCCCAGTAGCCGACCCGACCGGGCCAGTCCTGAACCGTAGTCTGGGTACCTGCTCCCAATACGTCGATGGTGGGGGCGCTATAGGCGAAACCGCTGAGATATTGCGTCGTCGCCTCGCCACGCACGAAAGCGTCGTCCGCCACTATCTGACGCAGGTAATGCAGATTGGTCTCCAGCCCGTGCAATTCGGTGGCGGCGAGGGCCGCCCGCATGGCATCCATCGCCGTCGGCCGATCCTCCGCGTGAACGATCAGCTTCGCAATCATCGGGTCGTACCAGGGCGAGATCTCGCTGCCCGGCTCGACCCACGTCTCGACCCGCACGCCATCCGGGAAACGCGCCCCGGTAAGCAGGCCTGTGGCGGGCTGGAACTTTCTGCCGGGATCCTCGGCGTAGATTCGGACCTGGATCGAATGACCGCTTGGCCCGTCCGGTCGGAGTGTTTCGAGCGATGGCAAAGCGCCGGCCGCACTGCGCACCATCCACTCCACCAGGTCGATCCCGGTTACTTCTTCCGTGACACCGTGCTCGACCTGGAGGCGGGTATTCACCTCAAGGAAATAGAACGCACCGGTGACCGCATCCAGGATGTACTCCACCGTGCCCGCCGAGCGGTAGTTCACGCCGCGACCCAGCGTTTCGGCTGCCTCCAGCAATGCCGCGCGGACCTCCTGGTCAATGTTCGGTGCAGGTGTCTCTTCGACAACCTTCTGGTTGCGGCGCTGCAGGGAGCAATCGCGCTCGCCAAGAGCGATCACCGCCCCTTCCCCGTCGCCGAAGAGCTGTACCTCGATATGCCGAGCATGCTGCACAAACTTCTCCAGAAAAATCCCGCTGTTGGAAAAGTTGTTCTGCGAAAGGCGTCGGACCGAGTCATAAACCTGCCGGAGCGTCGCTTCGTCCGGACACAACTGCATGCCGATGCCGCCGCCACCGGCCGTGCTTTTGAGCATGATGGGGTAGCCAATGCGCCGGGCCTCGTCCACGGCCTCTTCCTCGGTCTCCAACAGGCCCGTTCCGGGGAGCATCGGCACACCGTTCTCCTCCGCCAGGCGACGCGCCGTGTGCTTGAGACCGAAGTCGCGCATCTGCTGCCCGGTGGGACCGATAAAGGCAATTCCCTGCGCCTCGCACGCCTCGGCAAAGTCCGCATTCTCCGAGAGGAAGCCGTAGCCGGGATGGATGGCCTCGGCCCCGGTCTGCCTTGCAACCTCCAGGATCCGTTCGGCATCAAGGTACGAAGCGCTGGCGGCGGCCGCGCCGATGTGAACGGCCTCGTCGGCATGACGCACATGCAAAGAATGACGGTCGGCCTCACTGTAGACCGCGACGGAGCGCACGCCGAGTCGTTTCAACGTGCGAATGATGCGGCAGGCAATCGCGCCGCGATTGGCGATCAGAACCTTGCTGAACATGGCGTTCCGGTTCCCTGTCGGGCGGGTCGTCCCGCAGTTACTTCGCCGATGGCCAGGGTCGTCCCCGGCGGCGGTTCTCTTGGGTCAGACTCTTGGCACCCGTCGGGCTGGGCGCCGTTCAACGCCGCCCCGGCTCCACTCACTCCCAGACAATCATCTCGATCGGAGTCGGATTGTAGG
Source organism: Pseudomonadota bacterium (assembly GCA_051747025.1). Lineage (GTDB taxonomy): Bacteria > Pseudomonadota > Gammaproteobacteria > Ectothiorhodospirales > Ectothiorhodospiraceae > Thioalkalivibrio. The sequence continues at coordinate 10,118 of JBNJFQ010000001.1, read as the reverse complement.
CATTGCAGGGGTTGTTGAGCTGGGGGCAGTTGGATACCAGGACAATCACATCCATCTCGGCGCGCATCTCCACATACTTGCCTGGCGACGAGATTCCGTCCTCGAAACTCAATCCACCCTCGGGGGTCAGCGGCACATTCATGAAGAAATTGATGTTGTGAACGATGTCGCGCTTGGTGAGTCCGTATCGACTGTCCTGGATCGCCCGGAGGAAACTGTCACGACAGGAATGCATGGGCTTTTTGTCCAACGCGTAGCGCATCTGGTTGGATTCCGCCGAGCAGGCGCCGCCGAGCGTATCGTGGCGCCCGCACGTGTCGGCGGTAATGGTAAGCATCACGTTGCCCTCGTTGGAGCGCAACTCCGACCCGGTCGTCAGATAGACGTTGCCCTGATTGCGCACGGTCTCGATTGCGCTGTATTTCTCGGCCTGCGGATTCGCGAGACTGTAGAAAATCGTATCTGCGGCCTGATTTCCTTCCAGGTCCAGGATGCGCAGGGTCTGCCCCTTCTTCAGCTCGCCCAGCCACGGCTCGCCCGCCGGCACCACCTGACGCAATACCGCGTCGTCCGGGTTGAAGTGACTTTCGACCAGATTCTTGCCATTCATGTCGAATACTCCTGGCAGTTGGCGATAAGCGTGTTGGCATAGGCACGGGCATTCTCCGGCCGGTAATGGATGCAGTAGTCGTCGTCGCGCACCGGTTCGCTCCGGTAGACAAGGAGATCCACGGTGCCGGGGGCATAGTGATTACCCGGTGCCATCGGGTGCGGGGCGGTATTAAAGACCACCAGCGTATCCATCTCGGCGCGCAGATCGACGGCATCGCCTGCCTGGCTGTGGTCGGGTACATACGTCATGCTGCCATCCGTATCGGCGTAAACCTTGCTGAAGAAATTGAGATTGGGCACCAGGTCCCGCTTGCCGAGACCCCACTTGCCGAGCTCGATCAGAAACAGCTCGCGCCCGTCGCGAAAAAACGCGTTGTGGTGTTCCTGATAGGAGGCCTCACCGTACTGGCAGCGAATCATCTCGGCATCGGTCACACCACCAATGGTGTCGTGCCACCCCACGGTATCGCCGACGATCGAAAGCATCACCCGACCCATGTCGGAATAGAGCATGTTGCCGCGCGTTAGACGCGAGGTGTGTTGCCCCTTGAGGGTATCCGCCATGTTGTACCGCTCGAGCGGATTGGCCGGGTTGAACAACAGCATGGATACGTTGGCACCACCGTCACGATCGGTCATGCGCAAGGTGAAACCGCGCTTCAGAACCATGGACCAGTACCGCCCACCGGGAACGGTGTCCCGCAGGACGACCCGCTGCTCGGCTACGGGTATCGCAATCATGTCAATTCCTCCTTCATTCAACTGGGACCTGGATTTCTGTCGCCGCATCTCCGGGCCCGACGGACTCGCGGATTTCCCGCCAGGTCTCTTCGTTGGTGTGTCCAAGCGGGATGTCGTAAGTAATCCTGGCGCCGTAGGCATGCGGCGCCTGAGGGTCGTAGCGCACCTTGTCGAACACCAGCAGCCGGGTGCCAAGCTCAAAGCCTTCCTTGAGGTCATGGGTAGTCATGAAGATGGTGATGCCCGTGCGGCGCCAGAGATCAAGGATCAGGGCGTGCATATCCTTGCGGATACCCGGATCCAGCGCCCCAAAAGGCTCGTCCAGCAACAGGACTCCCGGGTCCTTCATCAACGCCTGGGCGATCGCGAGACGCTGCTGCATCCCCCCCGAGAGTTCGCTCGGATACTTGTCCGCGGCATGCTCCAGGCCCACGCTTTCGAGCATGTTCATGGCCCGTTCACGCGCCGTTCGACGTTTCCTGCCGAAGAGACGCCCGGTCCACGGGGACCGCTCGAATGCCTCTCCAAGCATGACATTGCCCAGCGCCGACAAATGCGGAAAAACCGAGTACTTCTGAAACACGACGCCGCGGTCGGGACCCGGCTCGTCGGGCATGGGCCTACCATCGAGCAGTAGCTCTCCGCGCGTGGGCCGAACCTCCCCCAGCAGCATCCGCAGGAAAGTGGTCTTGCCACATCCCGAGGACCCCACGATGGTCACGAACTCACCGGACTGCACCTGCAGGTCCACGTTCTCGAGCACCACGTCCTTGCCGTACTCCTTCCAGACCTTCTTCGCCTCGACCGCCTTCATGTGGTTCTCCGGCTCCCGTACCAGGGGAAGAAGAAGGTGTTGGCCTTGCGCAGGGCGAGATCGAACAGAAACGCCAGTAGCGTGATCCAGACCACGTACGGGAGGATGGTGGCCATGTCGAGGTAACGCCGGACGAGAAAGATCCGGTAGCCGAGCCCTTCTGTGGCCGCGATGGCTTCGGATGCGATCAGGAACAGCCAGGCCGTGCCCAGCGCCAGCCGAGTTGCATCGAGCAACCGGGGCATAACTTGCGGCAAGACCACTCCCAGCAGGATCTGCCAGGTGGATGCGCCCAGCGTTTGTGCCTTCACCAACTGTTCTGGTGGCAACTCTTCAACACGTTGCTGAATATCCCGGGCGATAAACGGAGTGATGCCAAAAATAATCAGCAATACCTTGGCCAGCTCTCCCACACCGAAGGCAATAAACAGAATGGGGAGCACCGCCAGCGGCGGGACCATGGACAACGCGGCAATAAAGCCGGCTAGCGTTCGGTTTACATAGGGGATCAGCCCGGTAACCGTACCCATCACCAACCCAAGCAGCGCGCCGATCAGCACACCTAGCCCCAACCGGGTCAGGCTCGCCCCGGTATCGGTCCAGAACATGAACTCCCCGGTGCGCCGACTTGGCTCCATGGCAAGGCGCTGCAGGGTTTCGGCCATGGACACGAGCGACGGCAGGATGGGATCGTTTGGATTGTCCGCCAGGCGCAACGCGGAAGCGGTGACATAAACCACAAGTGCCACCACGAACGGGAGTAGCGCAAGGCCGGCGGCAAGCAACCGCCCGGGGCGCCGATTCAGGACACGGGGCATGCAAGGACTCCGGATGGCTTGGCGTAGAGAGGCGCCCGCCCAAGACGGGCGCCACTTGCGAAACGGCTACACTTCTCCGTCCGCGGCCATCTGCATGTACTCGGCCGTGAAGCGGAACTTCACGTTGTCCTCGCTACCGAGCACGAAGCCATCCGGGAACTCGATACCGATGAAATCCGGGCTCGGGGCCGACTCGCCCAGCAGGCCGTGCTCGAAGGCGAACTCGCGCACGCTGTTCATGGTTTCGCGAGGCTGATCGCTTTCGATAAACGTCACAGCCTCGGCCGGGTCGACGAAGAAACGAGTGAGCTCGAGCTGCGCCTCATATCCTTCGAGGTCGGTACCTGCCGCATCGGCCATGTCGGCACGCGCCTGCATGGCCGCGTCATCACCACCGAACATGGTCTCGAGGATCTCGTACCAGGCACCGGTCAGGGCCTTGCCGAGCGCAGGATTCGCCTCGAGCACCTCCGTCTTGACCACCATCAGGTCCATGATTTCACCAGGAATCCTGGACGAATCGAATACCACATGGGCATTGTCCATGCCGCGCAGTTCGTTGAGCTGCGGATTCCACGTCGTAACCGCCTGCACGTCATCGCTGGCAAACGCCCCCACAATATCTGCGTCCGATGTGTTGACGACCTGGATATCACGCTCAGTCATATCGACTGACTCCAGCGCGCGCGCCAGAAGGTAGTGGGAGACGGACAACTCGACCATGTGTACGCGCTGACCCCGGATGTCCCCGAGCTCATCCGTACCCTTAAGCACAACACCGTCGTTGCCATCGGAGAAATCTCCGATTACCAGCGCCGTGGTGTCGACCCCGCCAGCGGCCGGGAGGGCGAGGGCGTCCATGTTGGTAATGGTGACGCCATCAAAATCACCCCCCGTATAGAGATTGATCGACTCGATGTAGTCGTTGATCTGCACGACATCGATCTCGATATCGTACTTGTCCGCCCATTTGTCGATAATGCCTTCGGCCTCGCCCCATCCCCAGGGCATCCACCCCACGTAAATGCTCCAGGCGATACGGAAGCTGTCGCGCTCCTGCGCGGCAACCTGGCCGGGGACAAACAGGGAGACGGATAGAACGGTCGCGCACAAAAGCGCGAGGACCTTGTTCGACGTGCGGGTTTGACGCTGACTCATGACTCTCTCCTATGAGGCTACCGATGAACACAGGCACAGGAGTTCGCAAACAACCTCCCGGGCTTTTGTCCCGCCGTGTAACCCCCCATTCAGGAGAGGTCGGTTGCTCTCGGACCAGGCGTTCGAACCGCGAACCGGAACCCTAGCAACCCATTGAAACCAGATTTTTCAGACGCTGCTCGGCCTCAAACTTCCACACGTTGAACGACCCGCAGCTCCCGCCTGTGCCCCCACACTCTTGCAAGCCGCATACCAACCACCGGGTAGCCCCGCATGGAGCCCCGGGAAATAAGTACCGACTAAATCCAGGTGTTACACATCGCACACCTTCCGTGCATAGCGCCCGAGAACGGCCCGATGGTGGTGCACGCCGCACCACTGGGGAGCAGCGTCTTGAGCGTCCAGTTCATAAGCCGGAGCCCCCCGTGTTGCGCGCAGCCGAGCGAAGCCGGCTAGGGATCCCGTCGCCAGAGCGCACGCACCCAACAGGTCCAGGAAACCAAGGACCTTTTCAGGCGAAACGTTCCAGTTGGTGCCGAACTTGCTCGCAATTGGTCAAGCCGCCGCCCATCAAAGAGCGCGCGTCCGTAAAGCCCATCGTATCCACGGCATGGATATTGCCACCAATGGATTACGCCGCAACGGGACGGAACAAGGACGCACTGCATGCAATTGACGGACGTCGACGTGGTCTGGGTACTGGTCAGTGCCACGCTCGTACTGCTGATGCAGGCCGCGTTTCTGTCGCTGGAAACCGGTCTTACTCGACACAAGAACGCCATCAACGTCGCGATGAAGAACGCGGCAGACCTCATGATCACCTTGTTGGCGTTCTGGGCGGTTGGGTTCGGACTGATGTTCGGACCGAGCTTTATGGGACTCGTCGGTACCGGGCCCTGGCTTCCGGATCTGGGCGTTCTTGCCGTAGAGGACACGGCTTTCTTTGTCTTCCAGGCAATGTTCGCTGCCACCGCTGCAACCATCGTGTCCGGGGCGGTTTCCGAGCGCATGTCGTATATCAGCTATGGCCTGGTCACACTGGTTGTAGTCGTGGTGATCTATCCCCTGACCGGCCATTGGGCCTGGGGCGGGGGCGGGGTGCTCGCGTCCGGTGACGGCTGGCTGGCCGCACTGGGCTTCGTCGACTTCGCCGGTTCGACGGTTGTGCACAGCGTGGGAGGTTGGGTCGCGCTCGCGGCGATTCTGGTGGTCGGGCCACGCATCGGCCGGTTCACCGAGGACGGGGTACAGCGGATCCCCGCCAGCAATCTGCCGCTTGCGGTACTGGGGGGGCTGTTCTTCCTGATCGGCTGGATTGGCTTTAATGGTGGCAGCGAGTTCGGCCTCACCGAGCGAGTGCCCGCCATTATTGGAAATACCTTCCTGGCTGCCGCAGCGGGGGCAGTGACGGCCTACCTGCTGGGCCGGCGAATCCGGGGTGGCCATGTCGACAACCTCCTGCTGCCGCTGAACGGTCTGATTGCCGGACTGGTGGCCATCACCGCCGGGGTGCATGCGGTTTCCACCGGTATCGCGGTATTGATCGGCGCCATCGGTGCGGCGGTCATGCTGATCGTTGACTTGTGGATGATCCGGCGCCGGCTGGACGACAGTGTCGGCGCCGTACCGGTCCATCTGGCCGCCGGCATCTGGGGCACGCTCGCTACCGGCATCTTCGGGCAGTTGGATCAGCTGGGCACTGGCCTGGGGCGCCTCGAGCAGGTCGGTGTGCAAGCGATCGGGATCGTTGTCATCGGCGCGACGGCATTCATCCTCGCTTGGCTGATGCTTCGTGGAATCGACCGTTGGCACCCGCTACGCGTAAGCGCGGAAGACGAGACAGTGGGACTCAACGTGAGTGAGCACGGTGCCCGCACGGATCTGCTCGACCTCCTCACCGCGATGGAGCGACAAGCCAGCGACACGGATCTCTCCCGACGGGTACCGGTCGAACCGTTTACCGAAGTCGGTCAGATCGCACGTCGTTACAACGAGGTCATGGCGGCGCTGGAGCGCGCGGTGAACCGGACCCGGACCATGTTCCGGGACATGACCGAAGGCATCGTTACGTTCGACACAACCGGCCAAGTGATCAGCTTGAACCCCGGAGCGGAAAAACTGCTCGCCACCGACGAAAAGGGCGTGAGTGGCCGGCCGCTGAACGAGCTGTTTCAACCGCTTCTTGGCAAAAAAGCCGCTCGCGGCATCGCGGAACGGCTGCAGTCGGGCGCGATACAGGAAGTGGTTGGGCAGACCGGAGAGCAGAAGCGACACCTGGAGCTGCACGCTTCACAGAGCGACAGCACAGACCAGACCTTCTACACCGCCGTGGTGCGGGACATCACGGAACGCCGCCAGGTACAGGATCAACTCGATCGCGAACGGGAACTGGCGCAGGTAACCCTTGAGTCGATTGTGGACGCCGTTATTGCCACCGACGAAACGGGCCGGGTGCGTTTCATTAACGCCAGCGCCGCTAGTCTCAGTCGCCAGCCAGCAGCCGGAGCAGAGGGCCTCGCGCTGTGTGAGCTGTTTCGGTTCGAGGAAGCCTCCAGCCAGCAGGACTGTGGCGCGATGATCCGGTCACTCCTGAGCGAAAGGCACGTACTCAACAGCACAACCACCTGGAGCCTGACCACCGCATCCGGTGAAACAAGGAAAGTGGAATACACCGCAGCGCCAATCTTCGACCGGGACCGCGAGATGCTCGGCGGCATTCTGGTATTGCATGACGTCACCGAAGCCCGCGCCATGCAACGCCAGCTTTCCCATCAGGCCACCCATGATGCCCTCACCGGGCTGTTCAACCGAAGGGAATTCGAAACACGACTGGCGGAGACGCTCTCCGGATCACGTGATCAGAATCGACGGCATGTGCTTTTCTATATCGACTTGGATCAATTCAAGATCGTCAACGATACCTGCGGGCACCTTGCGGGCGACGAACTGCTGCGCCAGATCAGCCAGGTCATCGGAAATTGTCTGCGTGAGTCCGATATCTTTGCGCGACTCGGTGGTGACGAGTTCGGCGTGATCCTGCTTGACTGCCCGGTGAGCGCGGGTCAGGACGTGGCCGAAAAGATTCGCGAACAGGTTCATCGCTTTCGTTTCCCCTGGAAGGGCCGCCATTTTGCCTTGGGAAGCAGCATCGGCATGGTGGCGCTCGAAGCGGGCTGTAGCGATTTGGCCGAGGTATTGGGCTGGGCAGATGCGGCTTGCTATGTCGCCAAGGAACATGGGCGCAATCGAGTACACCTGTTCGAGCCGGACGATCAGGAACTGGCCGAACGTCAGGGGCAGATGCAGTGGGCATCACGCATCCGCAGTGCACTGGACCGTGACCGGCTGAGACTCTATTACCAGCCCATTGTACCCGCTACACAGCCCGAGACACCGGCCATCCATAATGAGATCCTCGTGCGCCTGCTCGACGACGAGGACAACCTCGTCCCACCCAGTGCCTTCATCCCCGCCGCGGAGCGCTACGGGCTGATGCCGGAAATTGACCGGTGGGTGGTGCGCAATACGCTTGCCTGGATGGGCGACATGCAGCGTGCGGATCCCGACGACACCACGGTCTGCGCGATCAACCTCTCGGGCGCCAGCCTTGGCGATGCCTCCCTGCTTGCCGAGATTCAGGCACTGCTCGATCAGCATCAGGTGCCCGGCGAGTCGGTCTGCTTCGAGATTACCGAGACCAGCGCGATCAGCAACTTTGATTTGGCCCTGCACTTCATCGAGACGCTCTCCACCACCGGCTGTCGCTTTTCTCTGGACGACTTCGGCTCGGGGCTGTCGTCGTTTGGATACCTGCGCAACCTGCCGGTGCAGTTCGTCAAGATCGACGGGGCCTTCATTCGCGAGATTGCGAACAACCCGACCGACGAGGCCATGGTTCGTTCCATTCACTCCATCGCCCACACCATGGGGCTTCAGACAATCGCTGAATTCGTCGAGGAGTCCCAAGCCATTGAACTGCTTGCCGCGATCGGCATTGACTTCGTGCAGGGCTACTACATCGCTCGGCCGCGTCCGCTGGAGCAGTTTGGCGGCGTAAAGTGCATGCCTCGGTGACGACGAATTCGGCATACGCGAGCAGGTTCAGAAACCAGCGCACAATTGGCGCGGGGCGACGAGCCCAAGACGTCCCCAGGGCTCGGTGGCGTTGTCGGATGCAGTCCTGCAAAACGTGGAGCTGACGCGGGTGTCATCCGCCACGGCTTGCCAATAAGCGATGGCGGCGTCGCAGGCGGTGATCCATGCGGCATGTTCACGGGGCAATGGCATGGCGGGATCGAACGTCACTCGCGGAAGTCCGCCCCCCCCGGGTGCGCCTGACCTGCCCGAGCGGCGAAGCACGGGCCCGCCCGGGCCCGACCGGCCACCGCCGTAGTTTGTGGGGCCAGAGACGATGAGCCCCGCATCCGGACACGCCGGATGATCCACAGCCGTCGATTCAACGCCGGGCATGCCGACAATGGCAATGACCACCCGCTCCTACGCCGAGCGGTCCAGCAACAGGGCACAGCAGCTACGACACCCGTCCCAGCGCCGCCTGCCGGCTGCGCCGTCTTCGGTAGCGTTGCGGTTATCGCGAACACCCGTTGACCAGCATCCGCCATAATCGGATGCAGAAGGGCATGCGCTCTCTCTGCCGCGAATGCGGCGAAGCGCTGAGGCCGATTGATTGATGAGCGGGGGCAGGGTGCGCAAGGTTGCCGATTACGTCGCTCGACAATCCTTGATCTGAACAGAAGGAGCGAGGCCGTTATGGCTGAACCGATGCTCGACATTCGAACCATGCGCCGTGCCGATCTCGACCTCGCCGTCGAATGGGCGGCGCGGGAGGGATGGAATCCCGGCATCCATGACGCGGCCTGTTTCTTTGCCGCGGACCCTGAAGGTTTTCTGTTGGCGAGCCTGAATGACGAACCGGTGGCGGTGATTTCGGCGGTGCGCTACGGGGAGGAATTCGGCTTCGTCGGCTTCTATATCGTCGCGCCGGCATTTCGCGGCCAGGGTCTTGGGTTACGCATCTGGCAGGCGGCGATGGGGCGTTTGGAGGGGCGGAACGTGGGGATCGATGGGGTGGTGGCGCAGCAGGAGAACTACCTCAAGTCCGGTTTTCGTCTGGCCTATCGCAACATTCGCTACGCGGGTCGCCAGGGACCAGGCGGGAGTGGCGATGAGGCGGGGATCATTCCCCTGACGGAGATCCCTTTCGAGACGCTGGCGGCCTATGATCGCTGTCACTTTCCCGCGCCGAGGGAGGATTTCCTGCGGTCCTGGATCGCGCAGCCTGGCGGCGCGGCTCGAGGCGCGTGGGATGGCGATCGGTTAAGAGGTTACGGGGTGATTCGGCCTTGTCGCCAAGGTCACAAGATCGGGCCGCTTTTCGCCGATGAACCGGAGGTCGCCGAGCGCCTGTTCCAGGTTCTGACCTGCTCGGTCGGGGAGGGAGAACTCTTCTACCTGGATATTCCCGAAACCAATCCGGATGCCGTCGATCTGGTCTACCGGCACGACATGGAAATGGTGTTCGAGACCACGCGCATGTACACCGGTGAATTCCCTCGCTTGCCGGTCTCTTCCATGTTTGGCGTGACCTCTTTCGAATTGGGCTGATCGGAATGTGGGGGGGTAGATCGTCGCCTCGGCGGTGGCGCGTAGTGGTCAAGTGATTCCGGACGCCTCGACAGGCCTGGTCTCTAATGACCAAGGCCTCGCAGCAGCGCGTTGGCCTGCTCGGCATATTGCTACAGATTGTTCTTTCGCAGCTGATCCAGGTTGCGAAGCTTCCAGCGGATGGCTGGCAACTGTTCTAGGTGAGGAACACCCAACAGGATCCAAAGCAGATTCGCCCGAAGCCAGTGAGAGTAGAAATCGTCTCTCGTTAACGGCCAGTCCCTGCCGGAGCTCGCGGATGAACCGATCGCGCGTCTCCAGCAACTGGCCCGGCGGCACCGGCTCGGCGG